>JBQTIG010000001.1:0-1925 GCA_052388375.1 Planctomycetaceae bacterium
GCGAGGGGGTCCTCCTTTCGCCGTGGGAGTTCTTGAGCCTGCTCTGCCGCGTCGCCCGAGGCGATACGGAGGCGATGACGGAGCTCGCGCTCTTGTCGGGGACGGGCGCGGCGGGGATGAAGCTAAGGGGCTACAGCAAGGGAAGACGAGGGCGCGGGAAGGGAACGAAGGGTCGCGAGGCGCCGCAGGGGAGCCCGGAGGGCGGGCCGCGCGTCGGGATTGGCGAGGAAGGGCCGAGGCGGGGGGCGCGGCGCGGTAATCGTTCAGGGGTCCCCGGAGTCCCGGAAGCGCCTGCCAAGTGGGGTCACATCTTCGAGGGCGAGATCAACGCCAAGGGGAAGGCCGTGGGATTCCATTCGCGTCCGGGCGGAGTGGACCCCGCTGGGGCACGCGTAGTCGAGGTGACGAAGCTGCCTGATGCCAACGGCGTCTACAAGGCGCGCGTCGCCGTGAAAGACCCTGTCACAGGCGCGGAGATCCCCAAGAAGCTGGAAAGCTCCTTCTTCCCCGACGCGTGGTCCGCAGAGCGCGTGAAAGCCGAGGTGTCGAGTGCCTACACAAACAAGGTGGAGATCGCCCCCGGGCACTGGAAGGGCAGGTCCACGAGCGGAGTTTCGATCGAAGGCTACGATGGTCCGCAGGGCATCAAGACCGCCTTCCCGAAGTACGCGGAGTGACGCCATGAAGATCGATTTCTACCGAGACACCGACGGAGCGCCGATGGCGCGAGCGTCCCACGCGGACTGGCAGGCGCTCTCCGGCCTACTTACGAGCGACATCGACAGCATCGACGGCGCGACCGAGGTACTCGGGATGCTCCGACGAGCCGCGGAATCCGGGACGTTGGTGGACGGCACGGGCAACGCCTACACGGTGCAGGCCAAGGGTCCAGCAGCGAGCGTCGAGTTCGCCATCGACGAGTCGATCCGTCCCGTCCGTCTCCCGACGCGCGAGCTGATCGCGCTCATTGAGGCGTGGCTCGGCTTCTTGAGGCGAGGCGCTCCGCGGGTATGGCCTGGAACTGATGCTGGCTCGCGAGACGTACTGTGTCCTCCGCAATAGCTGGCTTCGACGTCACGAGGGGATGGCGGGAAGCAGCGACGGACGGAGGGACCCGGACATCTTGGCCTGAATGCAGTGCTCCAAGAAGTCGAGGATCGAGCGCCCTTGCGCCCGCAGACTCTCGGCGACGGTGAGCATCCGCTCCGCGAAGCGCGACCCCCAACGGCTCGCCGACCCGAATGAGTTCTTCCTCCAGAGCACGGCCTTGCGGACGGAGCGCTCGGGAGCGTTGTTCGTGTGAATTGCGGTGCCAGGCAATTGTGCCGCCGCGCGCCAGGCCGACCGTGCGGCACGGGCGAGCAATTGTCTCCCCCTCCGCACGCCTTCACGGCGGCAGTATTGCCTGACACCGTACCGTACACCGCGCGCCCTCCCTCCTCGGCGCCCACCCTCGAGGAGCCGAAGGGCCCGCCCCCGCCCCCTCGCTGCACGACCTGCGCGGAGGCCTTCGCCGCCCTCAACGAAGGCGACCTCACCCTCGACGCGATCCTCGACTGCTTCTGGTCGGCCGCGAGCGCCTCCCGCGACTTGCAGGGCCGCCCGCTCACCCACGGTCTCGAGCGCAACACTGCTGACCCGATCGCGCTGCGCGACGAGCTCCTGGTGCGCTGCTCCCAGCACCTCTCCCTTCATCCTTCACTGACCTCCAGCCGCGACGGGCCGCTCTTCCAGGAGGGGGGCGCGAGCGAGGCGCGGAAGCCTCCCGCCGACCCCGAGGCGCCCGAGGGCACGGCCCCGCCCTTCGAGCAGGGGGACCCGATCTTTTCCACGCGGACCCTCGTCGACTGCGCGGAGGCCCTGGAGAAGGCCCTCGACTACGACCTCTCCTGGCAAGAGCGCTTCGAGCTCCTGGCGGCGCTCGC
>JBQTIG010000002.1:0-37927 GCA_052388375.1 Planctomycetaceae bacterium
CGAACTTGCGCTGCGCCGTGAGACGCTTCCACTGCCGGCCTTCCGCCATGCCGAGTCCTCCGTGTCCGCCGGGGACCTCGGGAAGCTACCGCGCGCCGCCCCCATCCCCTCCGGTCGCCCTACGGGCAACCTACGGGGATGGGGGCGAAGAGTCGGAAGAAGACCCCGGAATCGGACACGGAGTTGGGTAACAGAACGCCCTACGGGCTCGGGTTCCCTCGGGCCTCCGGCCCTCGGCGCGGCTGAACGCGGGCGTTCGCGTACAAACCACTGACCGGCGGCAGGCGGTGACGTGATGCTCGATTCCTTCGCACCCTATGTCGGCGAGCGGCTTGGCTACTACGTCTACTTGTACGTCGATCCGCGCACTAACGAGCCGTTCTACGTTGGCAAGGGGCAAGGCGAACGCGCACTGGCCCACCATTCCGACACGAGCGAATCGCGGAAGGTCGCACGGATCAAGGAAATCCTCGCGGCGGGGCTTGAGCCGCGGATTGACATTCTGGTTCATGACCTTCCTTCGGAGGAAGCCGCGTTTCGCGTTGAAGCGGCAGTAATCGATGCAATCGGTCCTGAACGACTCATTAACGCGGTTCGTGGCTGGGAAAGCGGTAAGGTCGGCCGAATGCCGCTTATCGAACTGGTCGCGTTGTACGGAGCGGCGCCCGTGGACGTTGTTCATCCCTCGCTGCTCATCCGCATCAACCGGCTCTATCGGTACGGCATCGGAGAGGCTGAGTTGTATGAAGCTACCCGCGGCATCTGGAAGGTCGGGTCCAAGAGGGCACTCGCGCGGTATGCGTTTTCGGTGTTTCATGGGGTGGTGCGGGCAGTCTTTGAGATCGAGAGTTGGCATCCGGAACGAACCACCCCGTACCAGGTTCGTGTTTTTGAAGACCCCACTCCAATGCCGGGACGCTGGGAGTTTGTCGGTAAGCCAGCGGAAGAGAGCATTCGAAAGCAGTATGTCGGCCGCTCGGTGCAGCACTATTTCAAGCAAGGTCTCCAAAGTCCTGTGGTGTACGTGAACTGCAACGGGATGCCGACGAGAACGCGAACCAGCCGTTACACCTGACCGCGGCGGCATCACGGTTTTTCAGGGTTCAACGTCTCACCGGCCGCCGCGGCAGTTGAGCTGTGTCGTTCCGCGCCCCCGCGTCGGATGCGCCCGCGGTGGGGCGAGCCTGCGCGGGGCGCCCGGCGGCATTCTCAGTAGAATCGTAAGCGTGGACGACCCCCTCCGGCAATGCGTCGGCTTGCGGCTCGGGGCCGTCTACCGGCGCGTGGACCGCATCTTCAACCGCGCCTATGCCGAATTGGGCGTCTCCCACGCGCATGCCCAGATCCTCCTCTGCATCCGCATCGAGGGGGAGATGCGGGCGGCGGACCTCTCCGCGCGGACCGGTCTGGAGTCGTCGACGGTAAGCCGCCTGGTGAGCGAACTCTGCCGGCGCAAGCTGGTGAAGCGGCGCCCCGCCCCCGCCGACCGGCGGTCCCATATCATCTCCACGGCCACGCGGACGGACCGCTTTTGCGAACGCCTCCTGGAGCAGCACCGGCGCATCAATGCCCGACTCCGGCGGGAGATGCCCGACGCTGACCTGGAGGCTCTCTTGCGGATGGCCGACCTTCTCGATCGCCTGCCCTGACCCGACCCCTCAGGCCTTCGATCGTGCTCGGTCCAAACCCCGGGACGCGGCTCAGGTCTTCGAGCGATCGGAACGGCCCGCCGAGGGCGCGGTTCCGGACGATCGCGGCGGCGCGGGAGGGGCCGATGCCCGGCAGGAGGAGAAGCTGGGTTTCGGGGGCCGCGTTGAGGTCGGGAAGGAGGCTTCCACCCTCCGGGAGCGTCGCGGGGGGGGCCGGGCCCCGCAGCCAGCCGGCGAGCCCCAGACCTGCGCAGATGCACGCCAGGAGCGCAGCCAGGGCCAGGGACGGGGGAGGATTGACCGCGGGGCGCATACCTATACGACGGAGGCGGTGTCACGGAAGGGCGTTTCGCGGTTGCTTGACTGCCATCCCTCCTCCTGTACTGTCACCGGTTTCAATCCCTGAGGCCTTTCCGCGCAAGCCATGGCCTGGCCAGCGGGCGCTAGGGACAGTAGGGGTAGGCGGCGTCCCCAACCGCGTCGGCGAATCAGCCGGCCGTGAGGAGGAGTCCTCTCCCCGACCCTGTCCAGCCCGAAGCCTGGCGGCGCCTGGCGGAGGGGCTGGACTCCTGATTTGGGGGTACCCCTGTGATCGCGACCTGCCTAGCCCTGCTCAAGAGTGATCCCAATACGCTCATCCTGGCCACCGGCGCCTTCGCGGTCCTGGCCCTGGTCTTCGCCTTCGTGCTGTCGCGCCGGATCGCGGCGCAGCCGGGGGGCACGGAGGAGATGAAGCGGATCGCCAGCGCCATCCGCCAGGGGGCGATGGCATTCCTGCGGACCGAGTATCTGATCCTCTGCTTCTTCGTCCTGGCGATGATCGCCGCCCTCACGATCTTCGTGGACGCCGGAGGATGGGCGAAGTTCCTCGAGGTCCAGAAGGCGGGTGGGTTGAGGGAGCTCCTCCTGCCCAGCGGCGGGACCGGGGGTACGGCCGCCTGCTTCCTCGCGGGCGCGGCCTGCTCGGTATTGGCCGGCTTTTTCGGGATGCGCACCGCCACGCAGGCCAACGTGCGAACCACCGAGGCGGCACGCAACGACATCGGCGCAGCCCTGAAGATCGCCTTCTCCTCCGGCAGCGTCATGGGCATGACGGTGGTCGGCCTCGGACTCCTCGGGATCGTGGGTCTCGTCCAGTGGCGCGGCCTCAACCCCAACCTGATCTTCGGCTTCAGCCTCGGCGCCTCATCGATCGCGCTCTTCGCGCGGGTCGGGGGCGGCATCTACACCAAGGCCGCCGATGTGGGCGCCGACCTGGTGGGCAAGGTGGAGGCGGGGATCCCGGAGGACGACCCGCGCAATCCCGCCGTGATCGCGGACAACGTCGGGGACAACGTCGGGGACGTGGCGGGAATGGGCGCCGACCTCTTCGAGTCCTACGTGGGCGCGATCATCGCCGCGATGGTCATCGCCTACGACTTCAACTCGAAGACCGAGGCGGATTTCAGCGTCCTCGTGGCGCTGCCCGTCGTCCTCTCGGGGGTCGGGATCCTGGCCAGCCTCGCCGGCACGTTCGCCGTCCGCGCAAAAGACGAGAATAGCCTCTCCGGCGCGCTCTTCCGCGGCCTCTACGTGGCCGGCTTCCTCTTCGCGGGCCTCGCCGCGGCGGTCATCTACCTCATGAAGGCGCACGAGATCCGGCTCGGCGACCAGATCTGGGCGAACGAGTGGGGCATCTACATCGCGCTGGTCTCGGGCCTGGTCCTGGGGATCATCATTGGCAAGGCGACGGAGTACTACACCTCCGAGAAAATGCGCCACGCCCGCGAGATCGCGCGGCAGAGCGAGACCGGGGCGGCGACCAACATCATCCATGGGCTCGCCGTGGGGATGCAGTCCACGGCGCTTCCCATCCTCCTCATCGCAGCCGCGACCTACGGCGCGTTCTACTTCGCCGGACTCTACGGCATCGCCATCAGCGCCGTCGGCATGCTGGCCACCCTCGGGATCTCCCTGGCGGTGGACGCCTACGGCCCGGTGGCCGACAACGCGGGCGGCATCGCCGAGATGAGCCACTGCCCGCCCGAGGTGCGCAAGCGCACCGACGCCCTCGACGCGCTCGGCAACACCACCGCCGCCATCGGCAAGGGGTTCGCGATCGGGTCGGCGGCGCTCACGGCCCTGGCGCTCTTCTTCGCCTACGCGCACGCGGCCCACATCCTCGATCAGGGCATCAACGTGCTCGACGCCAAGACCTTCAGCGGCGTCCTCATCGGCGGCATGCTGCCCTTCCTTTTCAGCGCCATGACCATGAAGGCCGTCGGCCGCGCCGCCAGCCGTATGATCGATGAGGTAAGGCGTCAATTCCGCGAGATCACCGGCTTGATGCAGGGGCAGGCGGAGCCCAACTACGCCCGCTGCGTCTCCATCGCGACCCGCGGCGCGTTGCAGGAGATGATCCTGCCCGGGCTGCTCGCCATCGCCGCGCCGATCGCGGTGGGCATCCTCATGGGCAAGCTCGCGGTGGGCGGGCTCCTCATCGGCTCCCTCCTCACCGCGGTGCTCATGGCCATCTTCATGGCGAACGCGGGCGGCGCCTGGGACAACGCCAAGAAGTACATCGAGAGCGGCGAGCACGGCGGCAAGGGCTCCCCCGCGCACAAGGCGGCGGTCACCGGGGACACCGTGGGCGACCCCTTCAAGGACACCAGCGGCCCCAGCCTCAACATCCTCATCAAGCTCATGGCGATCGTGGCCCTGGTCTTCGTGGGACTCTTCTCGTAGCCCGGCGTTACGCCCCCGGCAACGCGCTTACCCAAAAGGTTTGCATCCGCCGCGCGGGGGGAGGGGGTCAGGGGGGCGGGGGCAGGGCGCCGGCCCGGCAAGGCCCCCGGCACGTGCGTTGCGACAGGAGAACGACCGGAGAACGGGGCGCGGACGGGCCGCTCCCCGCCCCGGCCGTATACTTGGATGCCAGTCATGACACGAATCCTCGCCCTGCTGCTCCTCCTCCCCCTCCTCGCGCGGGCGGGCGACGACGAGGAGTCGATCCGCCGCTTCCGGCTCAAGAAGGAGCCCCTCTCCCCGATCGCCGGCTACGTGAGCGCGGTCGACGACGACGGGTTCAAGTTCCGCGCTCTCGGCTTCAGCGGCTCCACCACGCAGATTCGCTGGGAGGACGTCGTGGAGGAGGACGCCCGGGCGATGCGGATCGAGTTCCGGCTCGAGATGACCGACGACGACCGGTTGGGGCTCATCCCGGGCCACCGGCTCTGGTTCTTCGGGGGGGGGTTCGACGAAGGGCTGCTGCTCAAGATCGACGACGACGGCCGCCACTGGCTGAAGGTGAAGCGGCTGGTCCTCCCCTATCCGCAGGACCGCGTGGAGCGGGTGGAGGAGATCAAGATCTCCGAGAACGAGGTCTACGACGAGCAGGAGCTCTACACCGTACGCCTCTCGCGGACCCCCCCCTCGACGGCGCGGCAGCACAAGGACCTCGCCGACTACATGTTCGAGTCGGGCTACTTCGACAAGGCGCGCGACCACTACGAGCAGGCGCTGGCCGCCGATCCGTCGCTGGGATCCGAGCTGGCCGGGCGGCTGGAAGAGCTGAAGGAGCTGGCCAAGGACGTCGAGATGCAGGTCGCGCGCGCCAAGGCAGGGTACTTCTCCAACATCCTCAACGACTTCGACCGCGCGCTCGGGACCATGCGCGAGTACCTCGAACGCTACCCCGATCGCGAGCGCTCGGTCGTGCGGGTGCTGCGCGACATCGAGCAGCGACGCCAGGAGAAGTACCAGGAGCGGTTCAACCATCTGAAGCACCGCGCCTCCGACCACCTCATCAGGCGCTACCTCGAGCGCAACAAGCCCGAGGACGTCAACACCGCCATCTCCTGGGTCACCTCCAAGCTGCCGGAGGAGATCGAGAAGGCCGTCCGGGCCGCGATGGGGATCTCCGCCGAGGAGTACACGCGCTTCCTCGCCACCCGGGGGAAGGGCGCGCTCCACTTCGCCAGCTACGGGCCGGGCTCCTTCGTGGTGGATCCCCGCGCCCGGCGCGGGAAGTCCTCCCCCAAAGAGATCCGCGGCGACCCCAACGATTGGTGGCGCGGCTCCGCCGACGTCACGACGCGCACGAGCTTCCTGCGCGCCCTGGCGGCGGAGAGGCTGACCGAGATCTTCGAGATGATGTCGGTGCGGACCTCGGGCTGCACCTCTTGCGGAGGGACCGGCCAGGTCCGCAAGCAGTCGATGAGCGAGGTGAAGGGCGTCGGGCACGAGTGGAGCGAACTCTGCCCCCGCTGCTTCGGCGCCCGGGAGGACCGGGGCGTGGCGTTCCGGTAGGCGCCCCGCGGCGCTACGCGATGCGCTTCGCGTCGCTCCAGAGGTGCTCGAGCCCGTAGTAGGCGCGGTGCTCGGGCAGGAAGAGGTGGATCACCACGTCGCCGTAGTCGAGGACGACCCAGCCCGAGGAGGGCTGCGCGTCCAGACCGATGCGCTCCTGCTTGCGCGCCTTGCGCGCCTTCTCGCACGCCTCGACGATGGCCGCCGCCTGGCGCGAATTCGCCACGGTGGCGATGAGGAACTCGTCGGCGAGGTCGGTCACCCCCCTGACGTCCAAGCGCACGATCTCCTCGGCGCGCATCGAGTCGAGCAGGCCGGCGACGAAGCTCGCGAACTCGTTCGGTTGGCCGGCGGGGAGTTCCGCGCGCGCCTCCTCGGGAGGCTTGGGCTTCGGCTGGGCCGCGCGCTTGCGAGGAGTAGTCACTCGCCGCAGCCGCACCCGTCTTCCGCGCCCCCGCCCCCCTCGGCAGGCTTCGCCGCGGCGGCCTCCCGCTCGGCACGGATCTTTGCCGCCATGGCATCGGCGAGGATCTTCTCGCTCGTCTCCTCGAGCTCGACGAGCACATTCACCCCCAGGATGCGGCGCACGCCCACCTCGAGGGTATCGCTCCCCAGATCCTCGATCACGCGGCTCTTCTCCCCCATGACCCAGGCGTAGCGCCTGGCGCGGCCGTTGGAGAGGACGTAGCCGAGCCGCTCGACCCGGGCGAGGTCGGTCACCCAGTAGAGGATCCCCGAGCGGTAGTTCCAGCGCTCCACGTATGCCAATCGAGTCCTCGACTTCCCGTCGATGGCGATGTAGACCGCCTCTTTCGTGCCGAGTTCGGGTTCCGGGCCAGCATGGGAGGGCGTGGAACCCTCCGGGCTCTTGCAGGCGCCGACGAGCAGGAGGGCCGCGAGGGGGAGCATCCTCTTCATACGGCCAGGGATCGTAACCTCTAGGGGGAGTTCCGAACAGTGGATGCCGCATCGGTCCTTTCGCCCGGGGGGGCGGTCGCAGCCGCCCTGCCGGGGTTCCGGCCCCGCGCCGAGCAGCAGGAGATGGCCGCGGCGGTGGAGCGCGCCCTCCTGGAGGGGCGCAAGCTGGTCGTGGAGGCGGGAACGGGGGTCGGCAAGTCCTTCGCCTACCTCGTTCCGGTGCTGATGCATCTGGAGGGGGGCGGGGGCCCGGTGGTGGTGGCCACGCGGACGATCGCGCTCCAGGAGCAGCTCGTCGAGAAGGACCTCCCGTTCCTGCTGGAGGCGATGCGCCCTCGGGAGGTGCGCGTGGCGCTGGCCAAGGGGCGCGGCAACTACGTCTGCCTGCGGCGGCTCGAGCTGGCGCACCAGGAGGGGAGCGGGCTCTTCCGCGCGGCGGAGGCGCGGCAGCAGGCGAACCGCATCCACGCCTGGGGGCGGCGGAGCGCCGACGGCAGCCTCGCCGACCTGCCGTTCCGGCCGCTCCCGGAGGTCTGGGACGCGGTGAAGGCGGAGCAGGGCAACTGCCTCCATCAGCGGTGCAGGTTCTTCGCCGCGTGCGGCTACCAGCGCTCGCGCCGCGAGATCGCGGGCGCCAACCTGCTCGTCGCCAACCATGCCCTCGTCTTCGCGGATCTGCTGCTGCGCGAGGCGGGCGGCAAGATCCTCCCGGACTACGACGCTTTGGTGCTGGACGAGGCGCACGGGATCGAAGAGGGGGCGGCGGAGCACTTCGGCCTCTCGGTGAGCCAGTACGCGGTGACGCGCCAGCTCGCGCGGCTCGTAGGCACGCGCAAGTCGGGCGGGCTCATCGGGCGCGTGAGCGGGACCGAGACGTTCAAGCCCTTGGTGGCGGCGGTGCGCGACGCGGCGGAGGAGCTCTTCGCGGGGCTGGGACGGCTGCGGGGGAGGCGCCAGGAGGTGCGGCTGCGCCAGCCTGGGGAGTTCGACGATCCGCTCACCAAGCCCCTGGGACAGCTCTTGCGGGCGCTGCGACGCAAGCACGCCGAGATCCAGGATCTCGAGGTCGCGCTGGAATGGAAGGCCCGCATGGCGCGGCTGGAGGAGATCCAGCAGGCGGTGGAGCTCATCCACGGGCTCGTGGACAGCGAGCTGGTCTATTGGGTGGAGGGGGCGGGGAGGCGGGAGCGGACGGTCCTGCGCGGCGCCCCCGTGGATGTGGCGCCCATCCTCAAGCGTTCCCTCTTCCAGCGCACCCCCTGCGTGGTGATGACGAGCGCGACCCTGCGGGCCGGCGGGACGTTCGAGCATTTCAATCGCACGGTCGGCATCGAGGAGCCTCTCGAGTGCGCCCTTGGGAGCCCGTTCGACTATGCGCGCAACTGCCGGCTGCTCGTCTACCCCGGGATGCCGGACCCGCGGGAGCCCGCCTACGACGCGGCGGTCGTGGAGCGCGTGCGCGCGCTGGTGACCGAGAGCGACGGCGGCGCGTTCGTGCTCTTCACATCCCATCGCGCGCTCGAGGCGGCGTACGAGGCGTTGCGCGAGGAGTTCAGGGACGCGGGGTTGCAGGTGATGCGCCAAGGGGCGGAGGCGAAGCCGGCGGACATTCTCGAGGCGTTCCGGACGAGGTCGGACTGCGTCCTCTTCGCCACCGACACCTTCTGGCAGGGCGTCGACATCCGCGGGGACAACCTGCGTCTCGTGATTCTCACGCGCCTGCCCTTCGCCGTGCCCGACCATCCGCTGCAGCAGGCGCGGGTGGAGCGCATCGAGGCCGAAGGGGGCGACTCCTTCCGGCAGCTCTCCCTGCCGCAGGCGGTGCTCAAGCTGCGCCAGGGGTTCGGACGTCTCATCCGCACCCACGAGGATCGCGGCACCGTCGCGATCCTCGACCCTCGAATTCGCACCAAACCCTACGGCTCCCTCTTCCTCAGATCCCTCCCCCCCTGCCCCGTGGAGGAGCGGTGATCCTCGGGAGTAGGTCGCCGTAACTCTCTTTCCTCGCTGGATTTCGGATGGGTTGCGTCGGCGCCGTCGTTCCTTCCTCATGCCGCGCACCCAGAGCCACGAGCCCACACCCGCGAGCGCGAGCATTGCGCCTCAGACGGGGTGCGCTCATCGCGACACCAGCGCCGCGCGCATCCGGCGCACGTGATCGGGCCCCGTGCGGCAGCAACCGCCGATGAGCGACGCTCCGGCGTCGCGCCAGCGCAGGGCCGCCTCCGCGAACCCGGTGGGCTCGCGCTCGCCCGACCAGCGGCGCGTCGCGGCGTCGTAACGCTCGCCGGAGTTGGGGTAGACGACGATCGGCTTGGCCGAGGCGCGCCGGATCTCCGCGATGAGCGATGTCAGGTAGGGGGGCGGGGTGCAGTTGACTCCGATCGCCAGCACCTGATCGATGGCATCGAGGTGGGCGGCGCACTCCGCGATGGAGGTTCCATCCGCGATGCGCTTCGCGTCGCGACAGCTGAAGGTGAACCAGGCACGCGCGTCTGGTGCCTCGCGCAGCAGGCGCGCCAGCGCACGCGCCTCCGTCCGCGAAGGAATCGTCTCGCAGGCGAGCAGATCGCCCCCGCCCCCGGCCAGGAGGTGGAACCGTTCGCGGTGCCACTCGACGAGCCCCGCCTCATCCAGGTCGTAAGCCCCGGTGTACTCCGCGCCGTCCGCGCGAGCGGCGCCATAGGGGCCGATGCTGGTAGCGACCAGGGCGCGCCGCGGCGCGAAGGCGTCGCGTTCCAGGATGGCCAGCGCCGGGGCGAGGCGGAGGAGCCCTGCCGCATCCGATGGCGACGACCCGGCCCGCACGAAACCGGCAAGCGTCGCCTGATAGCTGGCGGAGATGATGCAGTCCGCTCCAGCCTCGAGGTAGGCGCGGTGGACGCCGCGGAGGGCGGCGGGATCGTCGCGCAGCAGACGGGCCGACCAGAGCGGATCGTCGAGGCGATGTCCTTGGGCCTCGAGCTCCGTCGCAAGACCGCCGTCGAGGATGACGGCGCCTTGACGCGCGTGGATCTCCGCCCAAGGGAACATGGAAGCGCGGCAGCGCTGCCGCACATTATCACCCGCAAGACCTTGCCCCACCACGGGTTGCGCGAACCCGTAGAGGAGACAGTCACCGCCAGTGGTCGGGGCGGTCCTCGGGGCGGGGGGGCTTGACGGGGTCCTTCAGGCGCTGCTCGAAGAGGCGGGTCGCCTCCGCGTCGCGCTGTTTCTGTTCCGTGAGCAGGTCCTCGAGCTCGCGGCCCTTCTTGCCCTTGAGCGCTTCGCTCCAGGGGTCGTCCACATGGCGCTCGAGATGGAGCACCTTGTGGCGCGCGTCGATGCGCAGCTTGACGCTCTCCCCCGGCTTGAGCTCGAGAGCCTGCAGCGCCTCGTCGGGAAGCTGGAGTTCACCCTTGGGGCCGAGCTTGAGAAAACGGGTCGGATCCGCCATGGCAGGAGGATTATTCCATGAGAGGCACTGCGGCACGACTGCCGCAGGCGACGCTCCCAACTCCGCGCCAAGCCACGACTTGGGACCGCGCCGGGGGCTGAGGGTCACCTTCTCAGGTCGAGGGTGATGACCGTCTCGCCGGTTCCGTCGAGCGCGAGTTCGCGCTCCACCGCGGGGAGGGGCGTGGAGCCGGTGGTCCCGCGCAGGAGGAATCGCCCGGGGCCCAGGCCCGTGATCAACGCCTCCCCATCCGCTCCGGAAGCAGCCTGCCGCTGGTAGGCCGGCGTCCCGCGGTGGATCGCCCAGACCTCGTAGACGGCGGGGTGGGTGCCCTCGGGGACGAGAAGCTTGAAACGGATGCGCGCGCCGGGCGGCTGCTCCAACTCGCCGAGATCGTTGTCGCCGGCGGAAATCACGACCCCTTCGCGCTCGAACGGGGCGGCTCCCGTCCCGTCGAGCCAGGGAGCGTCGAACCAGAGCCGGTAGGTTCCAGGCTCGATGCCGCGCACCGCGAAGCTGCCCCCCTCCAGGCTCGCGTTCGACTTGAGGACGGGGCCGGCGCCGAACAGCTGCACCTGCAGCACCGGGGGCAGGGCCGCCGGCGCGACGCCTCGCAGTCGGAAGCGCAGCGACGGGCTAGGCCCGAGACGCAAGACCGCGCCCGAAAGGGCGTCCCGCACTTCGACATGGCCTCGCTCCGGATCCGGCGCCAGGGAGGGGTGGCGCGCCGTGAGGCGCAGCGCGGTGCAGCGGGGCAGGCGCACGGAGAACGCGCCCGTGCGCCGCTCCACCATCACGCGCTCCTGCTGCCACTCGTTGCTCCCCCGGTCGACCCCCGCCCCCGTCACCTCGATCCATGCGTCGGCGAGCTCCTCCTCCCGCGGCGCCTGCACGACGCCCGCGACGGTGACCAGCGGTGGCAGCTCGACCGTCATCTCCGCCGGCGGCCCATCCACTCCAACGGTCGCTTCGGCGAGCACGAGCCCGCTCCCGAGCGCGCGCAGCCGGTGGCGCCCCGGCTCGAGGCCCTGATAGAGCCAGCCGTACTCGGTCTCCTTCCGCTTCTTTACGGCGGTGAAGGAGGCGGAGTCGACGGTGATCCAGAGGTCTCCCGCCAGCAGCTGCAGCTCCGTCTGGCGCAGGAGCGGGTGGTCGGGAACACGCTCGCCGGTGAAGCGGACGGCGAGGCTCAGCCCCGCGGTGAGATCGAAGGACTGCCGGATGGGGCTGCCGACCGGAGGCACCTGCACGAGGGCGGAGGCGCCGACGAAGATCGGCGAGGTGAGGGTGATGCGCAGCGTCTCGCCGAAGCCGCGCGGAATGGCCACGCGCGCGTCGATGCGTCCCGCCTTCCGGTCCTCGGTGACGGCGTCGAGGACGAGCCCCTCGAACGAGAGCTGGTAGTCCTTCGGGAGCCCCGGCACGCCATCCAGGAGCACGCGCACTTCCAGGTCCACCAGCGGCGGGAGCGGCACGACGAGGCTCTGGCTCGCCTTCGACAGCTCCACCGTCGCGAGGTAGATCCGCGCGCGGGACTGCGGCAGGAGGAAGACGAGCTCCGCTGTTCCCGAGCCCGCAACCGCCAGGGCCGCGATCCCGTCCGGGCCCGACACGGCCTCGCCCAGCGGCTTGGGACCCTGCCAGAGCGCGAGGGTCGCGCCGGGACGGCCGACCTTCGCCTCCACCCTGCGCAGGGGTTCGCGGGGCGCGTCGACCGTCGCCTCGCCGCCGCCTTCCGCCGCGGCGGTGGCGGCGGCTCCGCCCGCGCCAGAGGGGACGGCGCGATCGCGCTTCCCGTCCTCGCGGAGGAGAAGCAACGCCACGACGGCCACCGCCAGGACCGCGGCGGCCAGGAAGAGACGCGGAAGCCTTCCTCCCCTGGTGCTCAAGGCGGCCAGACTACCAGAGCGGCGGCGCGGGTCGCGTGCGCCGCGGCCGTCCCCCGACGTAGGCGCCTCTTCTCGAAGAGTGGAGCCTCCGCCGGGGCGAGGGCGAGGAGCCCCCGCACCGCGAGCCCAGCGTTCTTTTCGGGGCTATGCGCGCGGCCGCGCTCGCCGCGGCGGGCCCCGGCGCGGTAGGATCGCGCCCGTGCGCAAGGACGGGAGCCTTCTCTTCTGGGCCATCGTCACCGGCGCGGTAGGCGGATTCCTCTCCGGCATTTTCGTAGGGCCGCCTATGGCCTCCTTCCGCCCGGCCGGGGACATCTTCCTCACCGCCTTGCGCATGCTCATCGTCCCGCTGGTGATGGCCTCCCTCGTCATCGGGGTGAGCAGCCTCGGCGACGTGCGGCGCGCGGGGCGCTTCGGCTTGACCACCATCGCCTACTTCCTGGCGACGACCGCGGCCGCCGTGCTGCTCGGCATGTTTCTGGTCAATCTCATCCGGCCCAGCGCGGGGATGCAGCCCGCCGGCCTCGAGCTCCCGGAGAAGCTGGCGGGGCGCACCCCCACGACCTGGATCGACATCCTCAAGTCCTTCGTCTCGCCCAACCTCATCGAGTCGATGGCGAAGATGGACATCTTGCCGCTCATCGTCTTCAGCCTCGCGTTCGGGGCGGTGCTCACCACCCTCGGCGAAAAGGCGCGGCCGGTCCTCGCCTTCTTCGACGGGGTGAACGAGGCGATGATGAAGCTGGTGCGCCTTCTCATGTGGGCGGCGCCGGTCGGGATCTTCGCGCTCATCGCGGCGAGGCTGGGGGAGGCGGGAGGGGGAGCGGCCGCGTGGCGGGAGGTGCGAAGCATCGGCTCCTACGCCGGCACCGTCGTCTTCGGACTCGCCATCCATGGCCTCCTCGTGCTGCCGCTCCTTCTTTGGTTCGTCGGGCGACGCGCGCCGCGAGCCTTCGCCCGCGGCATGGGCCCGTCGCTCCTCACCGCCTTCTCCACCGCCTCCTCCAGCGCCACGCTCCCGGTCACGCTCTACTGCGCCACGGATCGCAACGGCGTCTCGAAGCGCTCGGCGGAGCTCGTCATCCCGGTGGGCGCCACTGTCAACATGGACGGCACCGCGCTCTACGAGGCGGTCGCGGCCATCTTCATCGCCCAGGCGACCGGCCACGACCTCGACGGCACGCAGATGGTGCTGATCTTCCTCACCGCGACCCTCGCCTCCATCGGAGCCGCGGGCATCCCCGAGGCGGGGCTCGTCACGATGCTCATGGTGCTCAGCGCGGTGAACCTGCCGCTGGAGGGGATGGGGCTCATCCTCAGCATCGACTGGCTCCTCGACCGGTTCCGCACCACCGTGAACGTCTGGGGCGACGCGGTGGGATCGGCGATTCTCGACCGGATCGGAGGGCTCCCGCCGGAGCAGGGCTGACATGGCGGCGCTCCTCCTCCTCGGGCTCCTCCTCGATGGATCGTTCCTGGAGTGGGACGGCGAGGCGCCGCGCCACTGGCAGGTCGCGGTGGGCGCGCGCAGCGGCGAGGGCGCTCCCTCGATCCTGGAACGGGGCGAAGAAGGGGGCGTGCTGCTCCGGGGGGACGCCGGGACCGGGGTCTGGCGCATGCTCACCCAGCGCGTGGCCCTCGAGGCGGGCGCGACCTATCGGCTCTCGTTCCAGGCGCGCGCGGTCGGGCTGGTGCGCGAGCCGCGCCAGTTCGACAACGCCTACGTGGGGGTGCGTCTGGGCGACGCCGCGCCGAGCTTGGACCAGGTGCTTGCGGCGGAGTGGGCCCCCGGCGAAGTGATCTTCCGGGAGGGGGGCGGGGGAACCGCGGAGGTGGCGATCTTCCTCTCCAAGACCGGGGCGATGGAGGTGCGCGCGCTCCTCCTCGAGAAGGTCGCCCCGGAGGAGAGCTTCGACCTGCTCGTCCGCAACATGGATCGCTACTACAGCCACTTCCACGCCAAGCGGATCGACTGGGCGTCGCTCGCGGCGCGCCATCGCGAGGCGGCGCTGGCGGCCGCCGGCGAGGAGGCGTTCCTCCAGGCGCTTCTCCCCATGCTGCGGGAGCTCAAAGACCTCCACGTCTCGATCCGCGGCCCCTCGGGCCCGCTCCTTCCGACGTTCGGCGACGCGCCCGCGCGCAATGTCGACTACGCGGCGGTGACGCGCGGCCTCGCGGAGGTGCGCAGGATCGGGAAGATCGCACTCGCCGGGGATCTCGGGGAGGGCCTCGGCTATCTCGGCATCGTCAGCCTCCAGGGGACGGACGCGCAGTTCCGGGAGCTCGGGGAACTCCTTGCGGGCATGCGGGAGTGCCGCGGGATCCTCCTCGACCTGCGCGCCAACGGCGGCGGGGATGAGCGGCGCGCGGCGGCGCTGGCGGCCTTCTTCGCCGACAAGCCGCGCCTCTACGCCACGGCCCGCACCCGCTCGGGGGCGCGCCACGACCAGTTCGGACCGCCCATGGAGCGATGGATCGCGCCCCAGGATGAGGGGGGCTTCCTGCGGCCGGTGGTCTGCCTCATCGGCCCCTATTGCGTGAGCAGCGGGGAAGGGTTCGCCAAGATGATGGCGGTGATGCCCCACGTGACGATGGCGGGGAAGGCGACGCGCGGCGCGAGCGGGAACCCCGCCCCCGTCCCGCTGCCCAACGGCGTCGAGGTCTGGTTCAGCCGGTGGAGCGATTCCCTGCCGGACGGGACCGCGACCGAGGGGCGTGGGCTCGCTCCCCAGGTGGAGCTCGAGGGGCGCGGCGACGGGGACGCCACGTTTCGCGCCGGGGTCGAGCTGCTGCGCCGCCGCGTCGGCGAAGCGACGGAGAGATAATGCCGCCATGCGTGGCGCGCTCGCCCTTCTCGCGGTTCTCGGTGCCTGCGCGGCGCGCCCCGTCGAGGTGGTCGTCTTCGAAGGGGCCCCGGGATTCACCGAGGAGGCGCGACGCGAGGAGACGGTCGCCCTCGATGCGCGGGCCGGCGACCGCATCGTGCTTAGGTCGCCCTTCGCCTGGGTTCGCTTCCAGCCCGCGCCGGACGCCGCGTCGCCACGCGTGCGCTGGAGCGCGCGCATCAAGGCGCGCACTCGCGAGGAGGCGGCTGCGCTGCTCGCGGCGATCCGGGTCGCCTGTTCGCGGGACGCAAGCGCCGTGCGGATCGACGTGGAGGCCCAGCCTCTCGAGATCCGGCAGGCGGGGAGCATCTACCGGGTCAACCCCACCCTCGAGATCCTCGTCGAGATGCCGGCCGGGTGCGCCGTGCGCGCCGCGGTCGGAGCGGGGGATGTGATCGTGGCGGGGCCGGCGGGGAGTTGCGACATCGAGAGCAGCTATGGGCGGATCGCGCTGAGCGACGTCGCGGGGGACATCGCCGCGCGCGGCGGAAGCGGCGACATCGAGATCCGGGGGGGGCGGGGGGAGTCGGTGAGCGCCGCCACGAACTACGGGCGGATCACGATGGCGGGAGTGAAGGCGGCCCGCATCGTGGCGCGGAGCGGGTCGGGCGGCGTGAGCGTGACCGGCGTGGAGGGGGCGGTGACCGCGGACTCCTCCTACGGAGCGGTCCAGGTGCAGGGCGTCCTGAGTGTCGTCGCCGCCACGAGCGGTTCGGGCGCGGTCACCGTGACCGCGGCTCCGGCGAGCAGCGCGGCGGGCGCGTGGACCATCCGCTCGAACCACGGCGACCTCCTGCTCACGCTGCCGGCCGCCCTCGGCTGCGCCATCGCGGCGACCACGCGGTACGGCGCCATCCAGAGCGACCTGCCGGGCCACAGCTCCGAGCGCGGCCTCCGCTTCGACGCGAAGGCGGGCGCCGGGGGGCCGACGATCGAACTCGCCACCGGAAGCGGCGCAGTCCGCATCCGCCTCGCGGACTGAGCCCGCGGGCCGCCCGCAGTGCGGCTTCACTGCCGCACCGTACACCTCGCAACTGCCTTTGCGACAACGACTTGCGCCGCCCCGACTGACTGAGGGTCAGGGTCACCGGCCGCGGAGCAGGGATTCGACGATGGTGGGGTCGGCCAGGGTGGAGGTGTCGCCCAGGTTGTCGGTCTCGCCGGCGGCGAGTTTGCGGAGGATGCGCCGCATGATCTTTCCGCTGCGCGTCTTGGGGAGGCCGGGGGTGAGTTGCACGCGCTCGGGCGCGGCGAAGGGCCCGATCACGGTGCGCACCTGATGGATCAGCTCCTTCTCCAGGTCGGGTGAGGGCTCAATGCCGTCCTTGAGGATGGCGAAGGCGTAGAGGCCCTGCCCCTTCACCGCGTGGGGGACGCCGACCACCGCGGCCTCGGCCACCGCGTTGTGCGCGACCAGCGCGCTCTCCACCTCCGCCGTGCCGAGCCGGTGGCCGGAGACGTTCACCACGTCGTCGACGCGGCCGGTGATCCAGTAGTAGCCGTCCTGGTCCCGGCGGCATCCGTCGCCGGTGAAGTACTTGCCCGGGAACCGGCGGAAGTAGGTCTCCACGAACCTCTGGTGGTCGCCGTAGACCGTGCGCATGATCCCGGGCCAGGGGAACTTGATGCAGAGATTGCCCGTCACGCCGAGGCCGATCAGCTCCCGGCCCTCGTCGTCCACGAGGCAGGGCTGCACCCCCGGAAGGGGATAGGTCGCCGATCCGGGCTTGAGGGTCGTCGCGCCCGGAAGCGGCGAGATGAGGATTCCCCCCGTCTCGGTCTGCCACCAGGTGTCCACGATGGGGCAGCGGCCCTCGCCCACCACGCGGTGGTACCAGAGCCACGCCTCCGGGTTGATCGGCTCGCCCACCGTGCCGAGCAGTCGGAGCGTCTTCCTGCTGCGCCGCTTCACCGGCGCGTCGCCGTGCTGGGCGATGGCGCGGATCGCCGTGGGGGCGGTGTAGAAAAGCGTCACCTTGTGCTTGTCGACGACGTCCCAGAACCGGCCCCAATCGGGGTGGCTCGGCACGCCTTCGAACATGAGCGTGGTCGCGCCGTTGCAGAGCGGCCCGTAAACGATGTAGGAGTGCCCCGTCACCCACCCGATGTCCGCGGTGCACCAGTAGATGTCGTCCGGCTTCCAGTCGAAGACCAGCGCGTGGGTGTAGGCGGCGAAGACCAGATAGCCGCCCGACGTGTGGAGCACCCCCTTCGGCTTTCCCGTGGAGCCCGAGGTGTAGAGGATGAACAGGGGATCCTCCGCCCCCATCTCCTCCGCGGGATAGCTGGGCGGCGCATGGGCGAGGAGCTCCGCCGCCTCCCGGTCGCGCCCCGGGGTCATCGGCACGTCCGCGTGGGTGCGGCGCACGACGACGACATGGCGCACGCAGTCCACGCCGCGCAGCGCCTCGTCGCAGATCTTCTTGAGAGGAATCCGCTTGCCGCCGCGCAGCCCCTCGTCCGCCGTGACCAGGAGGCTGCACTGGGAATCGAGGATCCGTCCGCGCAGCGACTCCGCGCTGAAACCGGCGAACACCACCGAGTGGACGGCTCCGATGCGCGCGCAGGCCAGCATTACGGCGGGCAGCGCGGGGATCATCGGCAAGTAGAGACAGATGCGGTCCCCGCGGCGCGCGCCCAACTGCGTGAGGACGTTGGACCAGCGGCAGACCTCCTGCAGCAGCTCGGCATAGGTGAGGGTCGCGCTCTCCTTCGGATCGTCGCCCTCCCAGAGAATGGCCGTGCGGCCGCCGTTGCCCGTCGCGACGTGTCGGTCGAGGCAATTCTCCGAGACGTTGAGCGTCGCCCCCGCGAACCATCTCACATTGGCGTCGAGGAAGTCCCAGTCGAGCACGCGATCCCAGGTGCGCCGCCAGGAGACCCGGGTCGCCACCTTCGCCCAAAAGCCCTCGGGATCGCGCACGGAGAGCGCGTAGGTCTTGAGGTACTCCTCGTGGGAGCGGACCCACGCCTTTTTCGAAAACGCCGGAGGGGGCGGGAAGAGCGGCTCCATGGCCTACTTATCGTCGAAGAAACCGACCCGATCCAGACACTTCCGCGCGGCAGCGGTGAGCGGAAGCCGGGAGAGACGCGCGCGCGTCACCCAGGTCCCGCCCCCCCGCGCCCCCCCTGCATGGATCGAGAGCAGCATCCTGCAATCGACGATGGTGTGGCGCACCGTCCCGAGCACCCGCCCGCTTCCCGCCGCTTCGGGTAGGTCCCAGAGGCCCTCCAGGCGCTCGCCCTTCCCGTACTGACGAAGCAGCACGCGCCCGCCGCGCACCTCGAAGGCGACCGCTCTGTTCTCGAGCGAGGTCCTGGGTCGGGGGCGGGGGGCCGGGTAGCGCGACGGCTCGTGGCGGCCGCAGCAGGCGTCAGCGAGCGGGCACGCGTCGCAGCTCGGCGCGCGCGGGGTGCAGATCGTCGCGCCCAACTCCATCACCGCCTGGTTGAAGTCGCCCGGTGCGTCGCGCCGCAGCCACGTCTGCGCCAGGGCGGCGATCCGCGTCGCGCCACCCGGCAGCGCGTGCAGGCGGCAGAGCACCCGGGCGACGTTGCCGTCCACGACGGCGACCGGCTCCCGAAACGCGATCGACGCGACGGCGGCGGAGGTGTAGGCGCCTACGCCGGGGAGCGCGCGCCAGCCCTGCGCCGTGCGCGGGAATCCACTCCTCGCGACGACGCGGGCCGCGGCGTGGAGGTTGCGCGCGCGACGGTAGTAGCCGAGCCCGGCCCAGTGCCGGAGCACGGTGGGCAGGCGCGCCCTGGCCAGCGTCCCCACGTCGGGAAAGCGGTCCAGGAATCGCTCGTAGTAGGGAACCGCCGCCGCGACGCGGGTCTGCTGCAGCATCACCTCGCTCACCCAGATCGCGTAGGGGTCCTTCGTCCCCCGCCAGGGGAGATTCCTGCGACGGCGGCGGTACCAGGCGAGGAGGCGTGCCGCCTCCCGCTCGCCCACGGTGGCGCGGCGGCCTATACTCTTGGGTCCCCGCATGAACCTCATCGAGGAACTCTACGCGATCCAGGAAGCGAACGGCTATCTCCGCGAGGAGGATCTGCGCGCCCTGAGCGCGAGGATCGGCACGCCGCTCTACGAGGTGCAGGCCGTCGCGAGCTTCTACCCTCACTTCCGACGCACGCCGCCGCCCCGGGTGCAGGTGGCCGCCTGTCGCGACCTGAGCTGCCATCTGCGCGGCGGCGGCGCGGCGATCGCGGCGCTCAAGAAGGCCTGCGCGGGCAAGCCCGACGTCGAGTTGCACGAAGTCTCCTGCCTGGGCCGTTGCGAGCTGGCGCCCGCCTGCGCGGTGAACGAGGTGCCGCTCCCCTCCGCCGATGCCGCGCGCTTTCTCGCCGACCCCGCGGCGCTCCCGCCGGACGAGCCGACCAGCTCGCCTCGCCGCTTCCAGACCGACCCCTACGCCAATGCGTCCGAGCGCTTCGGCGTCCTGCGCGAACTGCTCGCGAGCCGCGATCTCGACGGGGCGATCGCGCGGCTCAAGGGCTCCGGCCTGCGCGGCATGGGCGGCGCCGGATTCCCGACCGGCCTCAAGTGGGAGCTGGTGCGCAAGGAGAAGGCCCTGCCCAAGTACGTCGTCTGCAACGCCGACGAGAGCGAACCGGGCACCTTCAAGGACCGCGTCATCCTGGAGGAGCTGCCCCATCTGGTCCTCGAGGGGCTGGCGCTGGGCGCCCTCGCCGTGGGCGCGCACAAGGGCTGGGTCTACATCCGCCATGAGTACGCCCGCGAGGCCAAGGCCATCCGCCGCGCCATCGCGGAGGCGCGCAAGGCCGGCATCCTGGGCGAGCGCGTCTGCGGCTCCGACTTCGCCTTCGACGTGGAGGTGTTCGTTTCGCCGGGCGGCTACATCCTCGGCGAGGAGACCGCGCTCCTCGAAGCGCTCGAAGGGCGTCGCGGCGAGCCCCGCAACAAGCCGCCCTATCCCGGCGCCGTGGGGCTCTTCGGCAAGCCCACCCTCATCAACAACGTCGAAACCTTCGCGCAGGCGCCCCGCGCGATCCGCACCGGGCGGCAGCAGTGGAAGTTCTTCTCGGTGAGCGGGGACGTGGAGCGGCCCGGCGTGCACGAGGTAGCCGTGGGGACCACGCTGCGCCAACTGCTCGATCTGTGTGGTGGGGTGCGGGGCGGCAGGAAGCTCCTCGCCTTCCTCCCCGGCGGATCGAGCACCTCCTTCCTTCCCGCCTCCCGCTCCGCCATCGTCATGGACTGGAAGCCTCTCCAGGAAGCCGGCTCCTCCCTCGGTTCCGGCGCCGTGGTCGCGGTGGCCGAAGGGGCCGACCTCCTCGACGTGGCGCGCAACATCACCGCGTTTTTCCGCAACGAGTCGTGCGGCAAGTGCGTCCCCTGCCGCGTCGGGACGGTCAAGGCGGTGACGATGATCGAGGGGCGGAACAAGGAGGACTTGGCGCTCCTGCCCGCGCTCCACGAGACGCTCCTCGAAACCTCCATCTGCGGCTTGGGCCAGGCGGCGCTGAACCCCGTCCTGAGCGTGCTGCAGCACTTCCCCGACGCGGCGCGATGACGACCGGCGACGTCCGCATGCGCGGCTTCCGGGACCGGACGGAGGTGGCGCGGGCGGTCGAAATGGTGGACGCGGCGACGGGGCCGCTGCCCGAGGAGCGGGTCGCGGTAACGTGCGCGGCTGGGCGCGTCCTCGCCCGCGACGTCGTCGCCCCCGCCGACGTGCCGGGCTTCGCCCGCGCGGCCATGGACGGCTACGCCGTGATCGCCGAAGAGACCTTCGGCGCCACGCCTGCCGATCCGCGCCCGCTGCGGGTCGTCGGGGAGAGCTTCCCGGCGCGGCCCGCCTCGGCGCGCGTCTCCCCCGGCCACTGCGTCCGCATCATGACCGGGGCGCCGATCCCGGAGGGAGCCGATGCCGTGGTGCCCTTCGAGCAGGTAGAGTCTCGCGGAGACTCGGCGCGCATCGCGGCCCCCGTCCCGCCCGGCAAGAACGTGGGTCAGGTCGGGGAAGACGCTCGGGCGGGGACCATCCTCCTACGCGCCGGCCGTCTCCTGCGCCCCCAGGACGTGGGGGTGCTCTCCTCCGCGGGCTGCGCGGAGCTGCCTCTGGTGCGCCGGCCCCGGGTGGCGCTCCTGATGACCGGCGACGAGCTGCTCCCTCCCGGCGCGCGTCCGGCGGGTTACCGCATCGCGGACGCCAACTCTCCCATGCTCCGCGCGCTCGCGGAGCGCGACGGCGCCCTTCCTCTCGAGCCGCTCTACGTCCGCGACGACGGCGAGGCGGTGCGCCAGGCGCTCCTCGATGCCGTGGAGGCCGCCGACTGCGTCCTGGTGAGCGGGGGCTCGAGCGTCGGCTCGGAGGACCACGCGCCCGCCGTCCTCGCGCGGGAGGGGAGCATCGACTTCCACGGCGTGGCGATGCGCCCCAGCAGCCCCGCTGGGATGGGCCGCCTGCGGGGCATCCCGGTCTTCCTCCTTCCGGGCAATCCCGTCTCCTGCCTCTGCGCCTACGACTTCTTCGCGGGCCGCGCGCTGCGCCGCCTCGGCGGGCGCGACCCGCACTGGCCCTACCGCCCGGTGACGCTGCCGCTGCTGCGCAAGCTCGCCTCGGCGCTCGGGCGGACCGACTACGCCCGGGTGCGCGTCATCGACGGCGGCGTGGAGCCGCTGGCCATCCGCGGCGCGGCGATCCTCACCTCCACGACCCGCGCGGATGGATTCGTCGTGGTGCCGCAGGACCTCGAGGGACATCCCGAGGGGGGGCCCGTCACCGTCTGGCTCTACTGACCCCCGATCCGCCGCCGCCAGCGCCGCTCGAGCTCGTCGACCGACTCCACGCCGAACGCCTCCTGCGCCGCCTCCTCGAAGGAGCGCACGGCGAACCGCGCGAGAAAGAGACGAAACGCCTCGGCCCCCTCGAGCTCCCCCAAGAACTCCGTGAAGGAGTGCGCTTCGTCGTAGAAGAGCTCCGCACGATCGGGAGGCGTGGAGGTGGCCGCGAGCAGTTCCCGCAGCGGGATGGGGGCGCTCGCCGCCGCGAACCGGCGACGGCGCGCGGTTCGCGACGTTTCGGACTCCGCGAGGGTGGCGAGCCCCTCGTCCAGCCAGTGGCCCCTGCGGAAGCAGGGAAGGCCCCGGCGCTGGACCACGTGGACCGCTTCGTGGGGAACGACATCCTCGAGCAGGCCCGGCTGACCGGAGTAGGCCTCGATGCGCACGACCGCGACGCCCGACGCATCGCGCGCGCCGTGGGTGAGCCCCGCGCTCATCTCGCGTCCGAGGACGACGCCGTGGAGCGGGCTCCCTTCCGGCGCCGGATCGGCGGCGAGGTAGGCGCGACGGTCGCCATGCACCACCAGTTCCGCCTTCCCGCCGCCGGGAACCCCGCCGAGCAGCTCGCGCGCCGCCTTGGCGTAAGCCTCGTCCGCCGCGCGGCCCGCGTCGCGCGCGAGGGACCCGGTCGGCGCGTAGACCACGAAGTGCTCCGCCGAATCGTCGCGGTGGAGCGGCGCGAGGAACGTCGCGGCCCAGGTGGCGGCGCCCTCCTTCGGCGCACGGGAGAGGGCGGAGCGCAGGGCGCCGGTGGCCAGAAGGCGCACGGACTCGTAGCCGATCCCTCGATCCACGGGGCCGGAGGTCTCGGCGAGGCGCTCCGCCTCGGCGTACGCTTCCACTGCCTCCTCCACGTTCCCGGCGACATGGAGGATCACCGCCTCGAGGAACGCCGGGACGGCGGCATCGGGGTAGGCGGCGCCCATCCCATCGAGGAGACGCCGGGCAACTTCGAGATCCTCCTCAGCGAGCGCCTCGAGCACGGCCACCGGGCGGAGCAGGAGGAGCATCTCCGCGGCCTCCTCGCGCGCCCCGTGCGCCTGGGCCGAACGGAAGTGGTCCAGGGCCGCGCGCAGCGCCCCATCCCGCGCGGCGCGGGCCCCCGCGAGCAGGTGCGCGCGCGCCATCGCCGCCGACGCCTCGGGATCGCCGGCGGGACGGCGAAGCCGCCACGCCTCGAGCTTGGCGAAGGCCTCCGGGACGCGGCCCGCCGCCAACGCCGCCTCGGCCGCCACCAGGAACTCGCGCGCCTCGCCGTCGAACCGTTCCAGGCGCGCCGCCGTCGCGAGGGCCTCGGCGTCCCGCGGCTCGAGTTCGAGGATCCGGCGCACCGCCGCCCGCGCCTCCGCGTCGCCGGGCTCCGCCGCCGCCTTCGCCGCGACGGCCCGGAGCGCGTGCAGAAGCGCGCTCCGCGTCGAAGCGTCCCCTGGCTCCTCGCGGAGAGCGCGCTCGAGGAGCCGCACCGCCGCCGCGGGACGCCCGGCCTTCAGGCTCTCCTGCGCCTCCCGCGCGCGATACTCCCGCGCCTCCTCGCGGACGATCCGGAGGATGCGGGCGCGGGGAACGACTATCTGCCCCCGTTCCATACGGAGCGTCACCGTCGCGTCGTCTTCCGAAACGACCTCGCCGGAGAGCCGCGCCCCGCCCACGAGGTGGATCTCGTCCCCCTCCGCTCGCCCGCGGGGAAGGAGCGCCGCCCAGGCAAGCGCAAGGAGGAGGATGCGGTGACTCATCCTCCGTGAGCCTACCGCACGAGGGGACAGGCGGGCGAGACGCCCTGCGCTACGAAACGACCGTTTCCGCCCGGCGCGCCCGGAACCAGAAGATCGCGCCGACGATCCAGGCGGCCCCGAACAGGTAGCTTACGACGGTCCGCACCATCGAGATCATCACGGACTCCTTGGGCGCTTGCACCACCTCGCCTCCACCGGGGGAGCGCCCCCGCATGTGCCACAGGCCCCTGTTCCTCTTGTTGGCGTCGTCCGCGCTGCTCCACGCGCGGCGGTACCAACTGGAGCTCACCTGGTGGAACGCGCGCCCGAGGAAGAAGTACTCCCCGACGCGGAGCAGGAAATCGACCGCGTCTTTCCGCGCGGCGACGAGCTTGTCGACGAAGCTCTGCAGGGCGCCGAGATCGAGGCTCGTTTCCGCGGTGCGGGCCAGCGCGGAGATGAACATCTCCGACTGGGGATCGTCCGCGTTGAGCGCCGCCCAGGTGAGCGCCCCCTCCCGTCCGAGCAGCAGGGAGATCTGCTCCAGGATCGCGGACTCGTCCGGCAGCGGCGCGCCCGGCTTCCAGGCGGCCCACTCCACGGATCCCTGACGGAGCTCCTCGCGAGGGGAGGGCTCCGTCACCGTGCCGGCGTTGACGGCGGCTCCCACGAACAGCAGCAGGCCGCCGCAGATCCAGGCGAGACGCGCGACCGCGGGAACGCGGGGCTGCCTGGTGACGATCACTCTGGTTCCTCTCAAGGGTTTCTCCCTACCCGAACCAGCGGCGGCTTCACTCTCCCGGACGGCGAAGCCCGCAAGCACAGGTACAGCGCCATTTCTACCCCCGTCCCTCCCGGCCCGTCAAGCGGCTCCGACCCATTCCGATGCAATTGCTCCCTTGCGACGTGGCGATTTCCGGACACTTTCGCGCGGGACGGGGAATGCCGATAGTCGATGCGGGCCCCCGGGAGGCGGGCAAACGGGCATTCATGGGCTTTGCGGGCGAACTCAGCACCATAGGCCTCGCGGAGGTCTTCCAGAACGTGGCCTTCAACAGGCTCACGGGCACGCTGGCTGTCACCGGCCGCGAGCAGCGCGTGTCGATTCATTTCGACGCCGGACGCGTGCGCCTGTTCAGCCCCGGCCCCGGGCAGGCTCTGGAGTACCCGCGCATCGCCGCGAAGGCGGGTGCCGCACCCGCCGACGTGATCGCCGAGCTCGCGACGCGACGCCGCAAGAAAACCTTCCGCTCCGCGTTGCGTCAGGCGGGCTGCCTCGACGAGGAGATCTACGACGAGGCGGTCGCCGAGGCCATTCGCGAGGAGATCATCGTCCTCTTCAGCTGGAGGAAGGCCTCCTTCGTCTTCGAGGAGGGCAAGCCGGACGAGCTGGTCTTCGACCGCGAACAGCGGGAGTGCGTCATCTCCCTCGATCCCCAGGGACTGGCGATGGAGGCGGCCCGCCGCATCGACGAGTGGGCGAGCATCTCGCGCCACATCGCCTCCGAGAAGGAGATCTTCCTCCCGGCCGAGGGCGTCGCCACGGAGGCCCTCGACGAGGAGGTGCGTCCCCTCGTCGAGCTCCTGGACGGGACGCGCGACATCGCGGGACTCGTGGACGTGCTGCCCCACGGAAAATTCCATGTGCTGAAGCTGCTCACGCGCCTCTTGGACGAGGGCGTCGTGGTGCGCGCCACCTCCGAGCACCTGCGCACCTGCGCGACCCAGGCGCAGGCCGGAGGCGACATCCACCGCGCCGTCCGCCACCTGGAGGCGGCGCTGGAGCGGGAGGACGGCGATCTCGAGACGCGGCGCGAGCTGTCGCGGCTCTACGAGCGCGCCGGCCGCAAGGAGGACGCCGCCCGGGAGCACAAGCGCCTCGCCTTCGCGCAGTCGGAGAAGGGCGATCTCGACGCCGCGCTCGAAGCCTACGGCCGCGCGGCGGAGCTGATCCCCCACGACACGGCCGCCCTGGAGAAGATCGCGGAGATCCACGACGCGCGCGGCGACCGTGCGGCGCACCTCAAGGCGGGCCGCCGCCTGGGCGAGGCGCTCGTCCAGTCGGCCATGTACGAACAGGCGCTCCCCGTCTACAAGCGGCTCACCCAGCAGGATCCGCAAAACGCCTCCCTGCGCGCCGCTCTGGCGGCTGTCTACGTCAAGCTGCACGAGCCCAAGAAGGCCGCCAGCGAACTCCTCGACCTGGCAGACGCCTTCTACGCGCGCGGCTCCTACGAGGAGGCGCTGCTCCAGTACAGGAACGCGCTGGCCATCGACCGCGCCTGCACGAAGGCGGGCGAGCGCATCGAGGAGATCGAGTCGGGCGCCGTGCGGGCCCGGGGGCTGGCGCGACGCAGACGCGTCCTCGCTTTCGGGCTCACCGCGGTCTTGAGCCTCCTCACCTGGCAGCTCGCCCGCGAATGGGTCGGGCGCGGCGCGCTGCTCGATGCGGGCTCCGCCGCGCGCACGGGACTCGCGGCCGGGCGCCGCATCTCCGCGCAGACCATCCTGCGCTCCTACATCCACGTGGTGAAGGACTTCCCCTACACGCACGCAGCGAGCCGCGCGCGGGAGGAGGCGCGCGGGCTGCTCCTCGAGGAGCTGCTCCACCTCGGTTCCCTCGCCGCCATCGACCAGTCCGCGGCGGAGAGGGAGCTCCGCCGCCTCGACGATCCCCCGCCCCCCTTCCCCGACGAATTGCGCCGCATCTGGGCCGACGGGCGCGACCGCATCCTGCGATCGATCGCGCAGAGCCGCGGCGTCACCGGCGGGTGAGCGTCAGGTCCACCTCCGCCACCTCGCTCCCGCGGATCTCGAACGGCTTGGACGCCGCGCGGTAGCCGTCCCGCGCCGCCGTGAGCGTGTAGGAGCCCGGCGCCAGCCCGCTGTCGCTCTTCGCCGACGCCGCCGACGGGATGTAGTCGATGGAGACGAACCCCCGGCCCCCCTCGCTCACGAGCGTGAGGATCTGCATCGGGATCCGGCGCCCGTCGCCATCCGCCAGCATCAGATGGACCTGGTCGAGCAGATTGCCCTCCGCGTCGCGCACGGTGAGCGCCAGGCCGCCCCCCTCGGAGAAACGCACCGCGTGCGTCTCCTGGAGCGTCTCGGTCACCACCACCCGCGGGAGGGAGAAGGGGACCTTGCCCGTAGCGAGGACGGTCACCGCGAACTCGCCCAGGGGGACCGGCGCCGCCTTCCAGCGGCCGCGCCCGTCGGCGCCCGGAAGGTGCAGCACGAACGCCCTGCTCCCGTCGCTGCTCAGGCCCACCACCGACATGCGCCCCGAGAAGGGCGGCTCCGGGACGATGAGGAAGCTGCCGGACGCCTCTTCGGCGACGGGCGTGAGGTGGACGCGTAGGAGGGGGGCGGGGGGCTCGCGGCGCAGGTCAGGCAGCTCGAGGGTCGCGGGCTCGTAGCCGTCGGCGGCAAAGAGGAGCGTGTGGCGCCGGTCGTCGGCGGGAAGGGAGATCGACCCGTCCTCTTCCCGCTCCACGGCGACCGGCTCCTCGAGCCCGTCGCTCTTGCGGCGGATCGACGGCGTGAGGAGCTCCCCCGTCGCGGCGTCGCGCGCCTCGATGCGGACCAGCTTCGCCGGTACGAGGGAGAGCGTCACCTCCTCCTGCTGGGTGCCGAGGAGGAGGCCGCTCCCGGGCTCGGCGAGATGGCCGGGCGCCGCCGCCAGGATGTCGGCGGGAGCGGGCGAGAGCCCGGAGAGCACGAAGCGGTTGCCCTCGCGCACGCCGCGCACCACCGGGGAGAGCTCGAAGGAGCGGCCGACCAGCGCGTCGGCGAGCCCCTCCACCCCGTCTCCGGTCAGGAGCCGATCCCGCAGGAGGCCGTCCCACGCCATCACCGTGGTCTGCGGCGGCTCCTCCAAGACCTGCGCGAAGACCGCGCGGCCGCGCCGCAACGCGAAGTCCTGCGTCAGGCGCCCTCGCGCGGGGACGGCGACGTCGCGCTCGACACGCGGGAGATACCCCGTGGCGCGCACGCCTAGATCGGTGGTCCCGGCGGCGACGCCGGGCAGGAGGTAGCGCCCCTCCTCGTCGGTATGCGCGGTGTTGGCGACCGTGGCGAGATCGAGGAAGGCGTGCCCCGCCGCGATGACGTAGACCGCCGCCCCCTTCACCGGGAGCCCCCCCTCCCCGGTGACGCGGCCGGCGACGGAGGCCGCGGCGGCCAGGGTGAAATCGCGGCGCCACGGGGGCGCCTCGCGCGGCAGGAACGGCTCCGCCACGGGGAGGTAGCCCTCCGCCGCCACCTCGATGCGCGCGGGGATCGCCGCGGTCTCCAGCGCGTAGGCGCCTCCGGCGTCGCTGTCCGTCCGCGCCTCCCCCCAGACCACCCGCGCCCCCCTGATGCCCCTCCCCTCGGGATCCTCCACCCGCCCTTCCAAGCGCCAGGAGGTGCGCCCTCCCCCGCCCCCCTCCCCCGGCTGCCTGTCGCGCGGAGGGGGCGCGGGAGGCGGCTGGAGAGGGCTTTGCGCCGGCTCCTCCCGCGCGCTGCGGCCCGAGCGGGCGGGGCTGGAGGTCAGGAGTCCCGCCGCCACCACGAGAGTGCCCGCCAGCGCCGCGAGGAGGAGGATGGCGAGGAGGGGGCGCCGCGGCATCCCGCCATGGTAATCGCGGAAGAGGTGACGAACTGTTGACACGTCCCGTGCGTCTATAAGGGCTACCCTTGGGGTGCGGATGAAGCAGCGGATCCTTGTGGTGGAGGACGAGGCAGCGGTGGCGCGCGGAGTGCGCGACGCCTTGAGCTTCAACGGCTACACGGTGGAGGTGGCGGCCGACGGGCGGAAGGGGCTCGAGCGCGCGCTCGCGGAGGCCTTCGACCTCATCGTCCTCGATCTCATGCTGCCCGGGCTCTCGGGGTTCGAGCTGCTCTCCAAGCTGCGGGCGGCGGCGGTCCAGACGCCGGTGCTCGTCCTCACTGCGCGGGGCCAGGAGACCGACCGCGTGAAGGGGCTCGAGCTGGGCGCGGACGACTACGTGGTGAAGCCCTTCAGCGTCAAGGAGCTCGTGGCGCGGGTCGCGGCCCACCTGCGGCGCCGCGCCGCCGACGCCGGCGTCTTCGCCCCGGTGCGGATGGGGGAGGCGGAGTTCGACTTCTCCAAGCGCGAGGTGCGGCGCAACGGCGATCTGGTGCCCGTGCTGCCGAAGGAGATCGACCTGGCCCGCTTCCTCCTGGAGAATCCCGGCCGGGTGATCAGCCGCGACGAGCTGCTCATGAAGGTTTGGGAGTACCCGGTCGCCGGATTGCAGACCCGCACCGTGGACAACTACGTGATGAAGCTGCGCCACAAGGTGGAGCCCGATCCCGCGCGCCCCCGGATCATCCTCACCGTGCGCGGCAAGGGCTACCGGCTTGCGGAGCAGTAGCGCGCTGGCGCTGCTCTTCTTCGGGCTGGTGGGCGTGCCGGTCGCCGCGGCCTTCTATCTCGGCACGGCCGGCATGCGGCGCGAGCGCGACTTCCTCATCGAGCAGGAGCGGGCGGCGCTCTTCCGGCGCGCGGAGGAACTGCGCGATTCCCTCGTGCGCGCTCTCCAGGAGGAGCATCGCGCGGAGTCCTTGCGCGACTACCTCCACTACCAGCCGCGCTACGTCGCGGAGGACGGCGCGCTCCTCGCCACGCCGCTCTCCGCCGGCGCCGACGCCGACCGCGGCATCGCCGACCGCTTCCTGGCGCTCCCCGACGGCCGGTTGCTGGTGCCCTACGGAACGGTCGACGCGCTCCCGCCGGAGATCCGGGAGCTGGCCGCGCGGCGCGCCTGGCTCGGTGCAGAAAACGTTCCGCGCGGCGCGGGGGATCAGGCGGCGCGGCTCCCGCGCACCCTGGTGGCCGCCAACCGGCGCCTCCTCGAGGGGGCGGCGCCGGGCCAGTCCGAGGGTCGCGACGAGCGCGCCACGGTCATCGCTTCACGCCTCCTCCTGCGCGACGCGTCCGGCATCGTGGAGCGCACGATCTGGTTCGACGACGGCTACCGGCTTTTGCAGGGCTTTCGGATCGACGTGGAGCGGCTCAACGCGATCCATCTCGCGCCGGGCGGACGGCTCATGCCGCGTTTCCAGCGCGACCGGCTCGAGCGCGCCGAGCTCGTGCGCGACGAGGCGCTCGGCCGCCTCCCCACCGGCGCCTACGGCCTGCCGCTGCTCCTGCACCTCTCCGTCGAGCCCGACGACCGCAACGCGCCCCGCGTGCTCCTGCCGTTCGGCGTCCTGCTGGCGGTGAAGGTGCGCGCCGGCGACGCCCTCGCACGGGCGGTGGAAGCGGCCGAGGCGCGGGTCACCTGGATCCTCGCGGCCATGGGCGCCATGGTGGCGCTGGGGGGGCTCTTCGCCTGGCGCGCGGTGCGGGCCGAGGCGACGCTCGCCGCGCGCAAGGGCGAATTCGTCTCGGCGGTCTCCCACGAGTTGCGCACCCCCATCACCTCCATCCGCATGTACGCCGACATGCTCAAGGAGGGCTGGGTCAAGGACTCCGACACCGCGCGCGACTATTTCGCGCTCATCTCGTCGGAGAGCGAGCGGCTCGCGAGGCTCGTCAACAACGTGCTCGACTTCTCGCGCATCGAACGCGGGCGCAAGACGTTCGACCTGAGGCTCGGCGACCCCGCGCCGGTGGTGCGCGAGACCGCGGAGCTCCTGCGGCCCTACCTCAAGGAGAAGGGATTCGCGCTGGAGGTGGCGGTGCCCGAGACGCTGCCGGCCTGTTCGTTCGACAAGGACGCGCTGGTGCAAGTGCTCGTGAACCTCTTGGACAACTCGGTGAAGTACGGGGATGGGGGCGGGGGCGGGGTCAAGGAGGTGCGCGTGGAGGCCGAGGCGCGCGCCGGCGAGATCGCCCTGCGCGTCTGCGACCGCGGCCCCGGCGTGCCCGCCGCCGAGCGCGAGCGCATCTTCCTCCCGTTCCAACGCGGCAGCAACGCCGCCGCCGTGGGCGGCTCCGGCCTGGGCCTCTCCCTCGTCCGCCACACCATGGAGGCGCACCGCGGCCGCGTCGCTGTCCTCGACCGCGCCGGCGGCGGCGCCGCCTTCGAGCTTTCGCTGCCGGTGGGGTGAGGGGGGGGCTCAGACGACCCGGATCTCGAGCTCGAAACGGAACTCCGCGCCCGGCGCGCAGGTCAGGAGCCCCTCCTTGCGGCCGGTTTCGCCTGCGCGGCCGGCGACGCCCTGCCAGGGTTCGAGGCAGACGAAGGGGGCACCGGGGAGGGACCAGATGCCGAGCCAGGAGACGGGGGAGAAGCGGAGCGTCACGGAGCGGCGTGAGTCGGGGCTCTCGAGGGCGAGCGTCGTGACGCGGGGATCCTCGATCACCAGGGCGTCGTCGAGAAAGAGGGGATCGGAGAGCGGGAGGGAATCCTGCGCGGTCAGGAGCGGCGTGCAACGGGGTCCCCGGAGCCCCTCCACGAGGTGCACCCGCTCCACGGTCATCGCGCGCGGGAAGCGCACGCGCCAGCGGTCGCGCGGCGTGGCGTCGAGAGGCCAGCGGAACGCGGGATGCAACCCGAACGAGAAGGGCATGGGATCCTCCCCCTCGTTCCCCACACGATAGACCGAGCGGAGGCCGCCGGGAAAAAGCTCGTGGTGCGCCTCGAGAGTGAACTCGAACGGGTAGTGCTCCCGCGTCCGCGCCGAGGCGCGCAAACGCAGGCGCGCCGAGGCAGAGTCCGCCGCGAGGACCGCGAACTCCTGATCGCGCGCGAAGCCGTGGCGCGGCATCGGGAACGAGCGCCCGCGCGCCTCGAATCGATCGCCGCTGCACCGCCCCACGACCGGGAAGAGGAGCGGCGCGCATTTTGCCCAGAAGGCGGGCGCGTCTCCCTCGTAGAGGTAGGGGACTCCCTTCTTGGCCAGCGAAACGAGTTGCGCCCCCTTCGTCGCGACGCCCGCGGTAAGGTCGCCCAGGGCGAGTGCGATTGCGTGAGGCATGGCGCCCATTGCAACCTTTGGCCCCGACGCGCGCGAACCCCTGAGTCCCCGCTTCTTTGGGCCTGCGCGAGAATGGGGGCATGCCCCCGCGCCCCCTCATGATCCTGGTTCTGCTCCCGGCGCTCCTCGCCGGCGCGGGGCAGGAGCCCCTGGTCGATGTCGCCGCGGCGGAGACGCCCCTCGGCGCGGCGGTGGAGGCGATCGCGCGGTCGAGCGGGGTTCGCGTCAAGCTCGCCTCGAGCCTCGCCGAACGGAAGGTGACGCTCGCGCTGGGCGGCGCGCGGGTGCCGGACGCGCTCCGCTATCTCGCCTATGCCGCGGATGCGACGGCGAGAAAGGACGAGGAGGGGGTCTGGCAGCTTGGCGCAGGCGATCTGCCGACATGGGGGCGGGAAGTGCTCGCGGGACTCAAGTCGAAAAGGCTCCCGGCCATCGATCTTGCCGGCGCGACGCTGGAGGAGGCGGCCGAGTTGCTGCGCGTCGTGGCGGCGATCGATCTCACTCTCGATTTGGGTCCGGTTCGCGGGAAGACCCTGAGCCTGCGCCGGGAGCAGGTCCGCGCCCTCGATCTGCTCATCGAGATCGCCTCCCTCACCGGCACGGCGTGGGATCTCCGCTGGGAGGGCATCTTTTTCGCGGACCCGAAGCGGCTCGCCGAGGTGCCCCTCGACGTGGCGCTTCCCCCCGAGGAGGACCCCGACGAGCGCGATGAACGGCTCATCGAGGCGCTGGAGCGGAGAATCGAGGCGGCGGACGCCGGGGAGCAGCCGCTCTCCTCCGCCCTCGAGGCGTTCGCGGCCCTCGCCGAGATCTCCCTCGCGATCGATCCCCCCGCGATGAACCGGATCGAGGAGGCCACCGCGCGTTTCGAAGCGTCGGGAATCTCGGCGAAGAGCCTCCTCTCCCGGATGCTCGCCCCGGCCGGCCTCGCCGCCAAGGTGAAGGGCGGCTCGCTCGTCGTCATCCTGCCGAAGCGTTGAGCCCGCGCGCCACCTCCACGCGGTAGGCGTGCAGCGCGGGCAGGAGGCCCGCGACGCAGCCGGCGCCGGTGAGCGCCAAGAGCAGCCAGGGCTCGACGCCCAGCCAGAGGAAGCCGGGGAGCCGCACGCCGGTGCGCGCCTCCACGAGGGGGGCCGCGAGCGCCGCGCCGCCGTGCCCCAGGGCGATCCCGGCGAGGCAGCCGAACAGGCACAAGAGCGCCGCCTCGCAGAGCACCATGGCGAAGACCGCGCCGCGCGGCGCGCCGACGGCCCGGAAGAGCGCGATCTCGCGCCGGCGCCCCGCCATGGCGCTGGTGATCGCCACGCTCACCGACAGCGCCGCCACGGCCACCACCAGCGCCGCGACCCAGCCGAGGATCCGCTGCGCCTCCCCCACCAGCTCGAAGAGCTCGGCCACCACCTGCATGGGGCGGATCGCCTGCGCCTCGGTGCCGTCGTTGATCTCCTTCAGGAGGGGCTCCACGACGAGCGGCGAGGCCGCCGCGGTCTTCAGGAGCACCGCCGAGACCGCCTCCCCGCCCCCCTCCTCGCGATCCAGCCCCTCGTGGCCCTTCAGGTGGAGGAAGTCCTCCAGGTCGACGTAGATGGCGCGGTCGTGCGCCGTGCCGGTGGGGCGCGCGACGGCGGCGACGCGGAAGCGCTCGTGGCGATGCGTGTGGTCCCCTTCCAGGCCGGTGTGGGAGGGGAAGAACTCGTCCCCCACGCGCAGGCCGCAGCGCCGCGCCGCCTCGGAGCCGGCCACCGCCGTTCCGGGACCGAGCGCGGAGGGCTCCACGCCGAAGGAGAGGCCGGGGCGCGGGGCGAAGCGTGTGAAAAACTCCACCGTCGTCCCCACCACCGGCGCGCCACGATAGCTGTCGCCCACCGCGACGGGGATGGCGTAGGCGACCCGATCGTCGGCGGCGAGCGATTCCGCGTAGCGCAGCGAGACGCGCCCCGGGGCGCGGCCGACGTGGAAGAGCGTCCCCAGCACGGCGTCGATACGGCTCCCCTTGTCGCCCGCGACGAGCACCTCCACGCCTATCGCCGTCCCCTCGAACGCGCCGCGCGCCTGCCGCTCCAGGAGCATCACCACCACCGCCAGCGCGACGCCGAGCGCGATGGAGAGGCCGGTGAGGAGGCTCGCGACCGGCCTCTCCTCGAGGCTCCGCAGCGCGAACCGGATCGCCTCGATCGGGCTCATCGCGGCCGCTCAGTCTCCGAGGACGACCTTCTTCTTGACCAGGCGCGGGCCGCGCCGCACGACGATCGTCACCACCTGCTTCGGCTTGCAGTTGCTGTGCACCTGGTTGAAGGCGGTGAGGCTCGGGATCGGCTGGCCCTCGAACTCCTCCACCTTGTCGCCGGCGTCGATGCCGCCCCGGGCGGCGGGGCTCTTCTCCTCCACGAAGGTGACGTAGACGCCGTCGGGGCGCTGCTCGATGCTCAACCCGAGAAACGGCCCGCTGTCGAATCCGCTCGCGTCGGCGCGCGTGAAGGGGGGCCGAGTCTCCCGCGTGGCGAGGTCGAGACAGACCTGCGCCGCGAGCCGCGCCACCTTCTCGATGCCGCGCTTGTCGATCGTGTTCCAGTCGTCGCTGGGCCGGTGGTAGTCGGAGTGGAGCCCCGTGTGGAAGAAGAGCACCGGCATCCCCTTGTCGTAGAACGAGGTGTTGTCGCTCGGCGCGCGGCCGCCCGGGTTGAGCTTGGTCTTGATGTTGAACGCGCGGTTCTTGGCCTCGATGAGGTCGGGGAAGACGGGCGAAGTGCCGACGCCTCCCACCTGCAACCGCCCGCGCTCGAGCCGCCCGACCATGTCGAGGTTGACCATGGCGACGCACTCCTCCAGCGGGATGACCGGCGCCTCCACGTAGTGCTTGGAGCCCAGGAGCCCCATCTCCTCGGCGGTGAAGAGCAGGAAGAGCACGTTGCGCCGCAGGAGCGGGCGGCGGGCGGCGAGGAAGGTGGCGATCTCCAGCACGCTGGAGCTCCCCGACGCGTTGTCGTCGGCCCCGTTGTGGATGGCGCCTTTCCCCTTGCTGCCCGCCAGGGAGCCGAAGGCGCCCAAGCCGACGTGGTCGATGTGGGCGCCCACGACGAGGGTCTCGATGGCGCGGGAGGGGGGCGGGGGCGCATCCCCGCCCCCCTCCCTGGGCGTCGTCTCTTTGGGCAGCGGCGTCAAGAGCGCGCAGACGTTGCGCACCGGGAGCGCCTTCGCCTCCAGCGCGGCGTTCACGCGGATCGTCACCCCTTCGAGGATGCGGGAGCGGGGCTCGAGCGACTTGTCGATGGCGTTCTGCTCGCGCTGCAGGTTGAGGCCGCAGATCTTGGCCAGCTCGCGCGCGGCGCGGTAGGTGACGTGGAAGACCGGGATCGGGCCGGCATTGCCGCCCACGTCCTGCATCGCCACGTCGTCTTTGGGCTTGATCGCGTGGTCGGGGTCGTTCACGATGACCAGGGCGGCCGCGCCCGCGCCGATCGCCACCCGCACCTTCGACTCGAAGACCGCGTGCTGGCGGCGCGCCTCGGGCTTGCTGAAGGGGCTCTTGGGGCTGTCGTAGGCGGGGGCGTGCCGAAAGACGAGGACCACCTTGCCCTTCACCTCCAGCCCCTCGTAGTCGTCGTAGCCGAGATCGGGAGCGGCGATGCCGTAGCCGGCGAACACCGCCTCGGCGGTGACGTCGCCGGGGCCGGAGAGGCTGAGCGGCTTGAGATCCTCGTCGTAGGCGAGGGTGCAGGACTTCCCTTCGCGCGTGGCGACGAGCGCGGTCTCCTTGCGGACCGTGAACCCCTGGGGGAGGCTGAAGGCCTGGAAGAAGCCGCCGGCGTCGCCGAAGGGTTGGAGGCCGAGCCGCTCGAAGTGGCGCGCCGCGTAGTCCGCGGCGGCCGTCTCCCCCTCCGAGCCGGCCCCGCGGCCCGCCCGGTCGTCGTCGGAGAGCCACTTGAGGTGGGCCAGGATGGCCTCCCCTTCGACGAGCGGCAGCCCGTCGCCGGGCGGCTCCCCGGCGCGCAGGAACGGCGCCATCAGGAAGAGCGCGAAGATGCGCCTCATCGGCGTCCATCCTAGCCGTTTCCTTGGCCCCCGTCTTAGCCTAGAGCCTATCCGAAAACCCGGCGTCAACATCGAGGCCGAGCGAGCGGGCCGAGCGCGAGCCGCGACGACGAAGCCGTATTGGCGAAATACGGCGAGGGAGGAGAGGCGAAGCGATCGGCCCGCGCAGCCGGCCGAATGTAGCCGGGGTTTCGGATCGGCTCTAAGGACTCGTGAGAAAATTAATGTAGCGAACTCTGGCGTGGCAGCCGATCCTTGGCAGTGTGGACGCCAAGCGGCTCCGGTCCAAGTACCGGACGCTCGCCCCCACGCTGACGGAGCGCAGCCGGAGGCTCTGGTGCGCCGCGGAGGCGCGCGACCTCGGCCGCGGCGGCATCGCGCTGGTCGCGCGGGCGACCGGCCTCCACCGGAACACCATCTGGCGCGGGCTCAAGGAACTCGCCTCCGGGGAGCAGGTCGAGCCCGGCAGGGTCCGGCGGCGCGGCGCGGGGCGCAAGAAGCTCCTCGAGAAGGACCCGAAGCTCCTCGAGGACCTGCGCGCGCTCGTCGAGCCGACGGCGTCCGGGAACCTCGAGTCCCCGTTCCTCTGGTGCAGCAAAAGGCTCCGGCACCTCGCCGACGAGCTCCAGTCGATGGGGCACGAGATCAGCTACGGGACGGTCGCGGACGTGCTGCGCGACGCGGGGTACACCTTGCAGAGCAACCGCAAGGCGCAGGAGGGCCACAGCCACCCCGCCCGCGACGCGCAGTTCCGGTACATCAACGACTGCGCGGTCGGCTTCCAGCGGAAGAAGCAGCCGGTCATCTCCGTGGACTGCAAGAAGAAGGAGCTGGTCGGCAACTTCAAGAACGAGGGCCGCGAGTGGCGGCCGAAGGGCAACCCCGAGCGCGTCAAGGTCCACGACTTCATGGTGAAGGAGGACGGGAAGGCGATCCCCTACGGGCTCTATGACCTGACGCGCAACAAGGGCTACGTCCGCGTCTGCATCGACCACGAGACCGCGAGCTTCGCCGTGCGGACGATCCGCCGCTGGTGGCAGCTCATGGGGAAGCGCGCCTACCCGAAGGCCAGGTCGCTCATGATCACGGCCGACGGTGGAGGGAGCAACGGCCCGCGGAACGCGCTCTGGAGGTGGGAGCTCCAGCGCCTCGCCGACGCGACCGGGCTCGCGATCACCATCTGCCACTTCCCGCCCGGGACGAGCAAGTGGAACAAGATCGAGCACCGGCTCTTCTCCTTCATCAGCGCGAACTGGCGGGGGAGGCCGCTCACGAGCCTCGTCGCGATCGTGAACCTGATCGCGGCGACCACGACGAGGACCGGGCTCCGCGTGCGCGCCGAGATCGACAAGGGCCGCTACCCCAAGGGGGTCGAGGTCCCCTCCGAGGAGCTGGAGAAGGTCCGGCTCGAGAGGCACGACTTCCATGGCGACTGGAACTACACGATCCGGCCGCGGAGGCCTCGTCGATAGCGCCTGCGACTTCTCACGGAGATTCACGTGGATCCTCCGACTTCGCTCGGATCTCCTTGCGATAGGCGACCGCCGCGAATGTCAGCGGGATCACGTGGAGCAGTCCGACGGTGATGGTCCCGGCCCACTCCCTCAAGCGGTCCAGAAGGAGGCCGACCAGAAGAGCCACGACGGGGACCACGGGCACCACGGGGAAGAGGGAGAACGTCTTCCACCCGAGCACGGTCACGGTCCCCCAGAGGGCGACGATGAGCCCGATCAGGGTCCACTGGCTAGTCGTCATCGATGCGTTCGTAAACGGCGTAGCCACCGACTCCGACGACCAGGATTCCGCCGGGCACGATGAGCTTCTGCCCAGGCAGCGCGGGGAGTACGCCGAACTCCGCTCCACGCCCCGCTAGCGCGACACGGCCGGAGACGAACTGCTGATACCTCCCGAGCAGCATGGCGCCCTTGATTCCGCCCACTGACACTGTCTCCCCCGGACGAACCGCAAACTCAACGTAGTGACGATACCCAGGTCGCCCCGTCAGTACCCGCGAGAGCCACGTTTGCTCCGACGCCGACTGCGGAGACACCCAAGTATAAGGCCCCTTCGGGCCGCCCTCAAGCGCCCATTCGATGAAGCCCTTCAGGCCGGACTTGGGATGGGCGGTCAGGGCCTCCTGAGCCCCGGGACCGAATGCTCCTCTGGACGGATCATAGAATTGCGTGACGCGACGACCGGCCAGTGCTGTCCCCTCGCCGCCCTCAACCGCACCACCTATTCCCGCACGCCCACTCACTCCCGCCCGCCCCCTGATCGCCGCCTGGCCCCCTACCGACCCCGCCGTCGCAAACCGTGCCCCAGAAGATGCCACCCTGAAAAGGCTGAATCCCCCGCTCATGATCCTGTGACCGG
>JBQTIG010000003.1:0-7660 GCA_052388375.1 Planctomycetaceae bacterium
TGCGCGGGCCGATCGCTTCGCCTCTCCTCCATCGCCGTAGTTCGCCACTACGGCTTCGTCGTCGCGGCTCGCGCTCGGCCCGCTCGCTCGGCCTCGGTGTTGACGCCGGGTTTTCGGATAGGCTCTAATTCGCCGGTTTCGTGGAAACCTACGTCGTGGTCCTTGCCGGAGGGGCCGGCACCCGCTTCTGGCCCGCCGGTCGCCGCATGCGCCCCAAGCAGCTCTTGCCGGTGGCGGGCGGGACGACCATGCTGGCGCAGACCCTCGAGCGGTGCGCTCCCCTCGCCCCTCCCGCGCGCACCTACATCGTCACCAATGAGGTGCAGCTCTCCTCCACGCGCCGGGAGTGCCCGTCCGTGCCGCCCGAGCAGGTCCTCCCCGAGCCGGCGATGCGAAACACCGCCGCGGCCATCGCCCTCGCCGCCGAGCGGATCCGGGCGCGGGCCGGCGACGGGGTCATGGCGGTGGTCCCCGCCGACCACGTCATCCGCCCCCTCGACCTCTACGTCGCGACCATGCGCGCGGCGATCGCGCGCGCCGCGGGAACCGATTCCCTCCTGACCGTGGGGATCCGCCCCACCGGGCCCGCGACGGGATACGGCTACATCGAGCTGGGGAGCAAAATCGACGAGCGGGACGGCCACCCGATCTACCGCGTCCAGAGCTTCAAGGAGAAGCCGGACGCCGCCACCGCCCAGGCCTTTCTCGCTTCCGGCCGCTACGTCTGGAACTCCGGCGCGTTCGTCTGGCGGGTCCGAACGTTCCTCGACGCGCTTGCCCGGCACCTGCCCGGGCATAGCGATGTGCTGCGCGCCTTGGCCGGCTACGCCGCTGCCGCAGCCGAAATCCCGCGGGCGGTCTACGCGCGCTTCGAGAGCATCCCCGTCGACATCGGGATCCTGGAGAAGGCGGACAACGTGGAGGTCGTGCCCGGCACCTTCGAATGGGACGACGTCGGCTCCTGGCTCGCCGTCGGGCGGCTGAATCCGCGCGACGCGGAGGGAAACGTCGTGAGGGGCGGCCGCCACATCGGGCTCGACACGCGCAACTGCATCGTCATGGCGGACGGTCACCTCGTGGCCACGATCGGACTGGAGAATCTCATCGTCGTGCATACCCCCGACGCCACCCTCGTCTGCCCCAAGCACCGCGCCGAGGATGTGCGGCAGATCGTGAAGCTCCTCGAGGAGAAGGGGCTCTCCGACGTCCTCTAGGGCGACCCCCCGTCCATGGCACGCAGTCTCCTCGCCCTGGACTACGGCCGCAAGCGCATCGGGATCGCCATCGCGACGGCGCTGGGAACGGTGCATCCCCGCCCGAGGCTCGAACGCACGACCCGCCCGGAGGATCTGCGCCGTCTCGCGGATCTGGCGCGCGAGATCGCGGCGGAGGCGATCGTCCTCGGGCTTCCCCACAACATGGACGGGTCCACGTCGGGGATGGAGGAGGAGGTTCGGGCCTTCGCCATGGTGGTCGCCGTGGAGTGCCGGTTGCCGGTGTTCGGCGTGGACGAGCGGCTCTCCACCGAGGCGGCGGAAAGCGCCCTCCGCGCACAGCATTTGGGGTTCCGGGAGCGGAAGGAACGGCGCGATTCGGCGGCGGCCTGTCTCCTGCTCCAGGATTTCCTGGACGCCGGGGAAGAAGGGGAGCGGCTCGCATGAGGCTTGCGCTCTTCCTCCTGGCAACCCTCGTCCACGCCGCCGGAGCGCCTGCCGACGATGCGGAGGCTCTCTCCCGGGCGGCGACGCTGGCCGCCGAAGAGCTGCGCATCGAGGCGGAGGAGTTGGTCGCCCAGGGCCGCCGGCAGGAGGGGCTCGACCTCCTCCTCGAGGCGCGGAGGCTTGGGGAGGGGGCGGGGACGCGGCGGCTCTCCATCCGCCTCGAGCTCCTCCGGCGCGGATCGGCTCGGGCGATCGCCCGGCTGGAGGAGACGCTCCGTGAGGGGCGGAGCGAGGAAGCCCTGGCGGAGGCGCGCTGGGCGGCCCGCATCCTGCGGGCCTGGCGCGCCGGGGTCGCGGAGGCGGCAGTGCGGCGAGAGCGTTGGCTGCATCGCCTCGCCGGGCTGACCGAGCGCGCCAGACTGGTGCGCCGCCGCCTCGCGGGCCTTCGCTAAGAGCCTATCCGAAAACCCGGCTACCTTCGGCCGGCTGCGCGGGCCGATCGCTTCGCCTCTCCTCCATCGCCGTAGTTCGCCAATAGGGCTTCGTCGGCGCGGCTCGCGCTCGGCCCGCTCGCTCGGCCTCGGTGTTGACGCCGGGTTATCGGATAGGCTCTAAACCGCGCCGGGCCATGGAGTTAGGCGCGGGCCAGCAGGAAGGCGCACGGGGCGCCTTGGTCTGGTAGCATTCCGTGTTTCACTTTCTCCCCCGATCCGGTTTCGCGGTCTGTCGCAGCCGCACCTACGGGATCGGGCGGATCGCAAGGACATCCGCGACATGAAGACTACGAACGACCGGAAGCAGCAGATCATCGGGGAATACCAGACCCACGTATCCGACACGGGTTCCCCCGAGGTGCAGGTGGCGATCCTGACGGAACGCATTCGGCACCTCACCGAGCACTTGAAGGGTCACCGCAAGGACCACGCCTCCCGGCGAGGCTTGCTGATGATGGTGGGAAAACGCGCCAGTCTGCTGAAGTACCTGATGACCAAGGACTGGACGCGCTACCAAGCGCTCATCTCCCGTCTGGGGATCCGGCGTTAGGGATCCAAAAGGAGACTGCGTTGTTGATTCGCAAGACCGCCGAAATCGGCGGCAAGGAACTCACCCTCGAGGTAGGGCGCATGGCGCGCCTTGCCCAGGGCGCCGCGCTCGTGCAGCTCGGCGAAACGATCGTGCTTGCCACGGCCTGTGAGGCCGGGGTACGGCCCGGAATCGATTTTTTCCCTCTCACGATCGACTATCGCGAGAAGACCTCCGCCGCCGGCAAGATTCCGGGCGGCTTTTTCAAGCGGGAAGGTCGGCCGACGACGAAGGAGATTCTCTCCTCGCGTCTCATCGACCGTCCCATCCGCCCGCTCTTTCCCGAGGGCTACCTCAACGAGGTGCAGCTCCTCTCGAACGTGCTAAGCTACGACACGGAGAACGAACCGGCCGTCCTGGCGGGCATCGCCTCCTCCCTGGCCTGCATGATGAGCCCGATCCCCCTGCTGGGGCCGGTCGCCTGGGTCAATGTGGGCTACCTCGGAGGCAAGCTGGTCCTCTGGCCCAGCGACCTCCAGGCGAAGGAATCCTCCCTCGATCTCGTCGTCGCGGGGACCAAGGACCACATCACCATGGTCGAGGCGGGCGCGAAAGAGCTCCCGGAGGGGCTCATCCTCGACGCCATCGACCTCGCCCAGAGGACGATCAGCCAGATCTGCAAGCTGCAGGAAGAGGTCATGGCAGCGGCAGGCGTGAAGGCCGCGCATGTCGGCTATGTGGCCCCTGCCGACCCCAAGGCCGCTCTGCGAGCCAAGGTGCGCGAGAAGAGCAAGGCCGAGGTCCGCAGGAAGATCGTCGCGCCCGACAAGCATGCACGGCGCTCGGCCCTCAAGGGGCTCGAGGCCGAGGCGATCGAGCTCTTCGCCAGCAAGGAAGTCCCGGTGCCCAAGGGGCAGTGGAGCCCGGCGGACGTGGCGGGCGTATTCCGCGACGTCTCCGACGAGGCGCTCCGCGAGCTGATCGTGGAGGGCAAGCGGGTGGATGGGCGCGGGCCCCGCGACGTCCGCGAGATCACCTGCGAGATCGGGGTTCTCCCGCGCACCCACGGGTCGGCCCTCTTCACGCGCGGCGAGACCCAAGCCCTCGTGACGGCCACCCTGGGAACCTCCCGGGACGAGCAATTCATCGACGGGCTTCAGGAGGAGTACAAGAAGAAGTTCCTCCTCCACTACAACTTCCCCCCGAGCAGCGTCGGGGAGGTGCGCCCCATGCGCGGGACCAGCCGGCGCGAGGTGGGCCACGGGAACCTGGCCGAGCGCGCCCTGGAGGCGGTGCTCCCCACTCCCGAGGAGTTTCCCTATACGCTCCGCATCGTCTCGGACGTGTTGATGAGCAACGGCTCGTCGTCCATGGCCAGCGTCTGCGGCGGCACGCTCTGCATGCTCGACGCCGGGATCAAGCTGAAGGCGCCGGTGGCGGGCATCGCCATGGGCCTCGTCATGGAGAAGGACAAGGTCGTCGTGCTCAGCGATATCCTGGGCGACGAAGACCACAGCGGGGACATGGACTTCAAGGTCGCGGGCACCGCGCAGGGGATCACGGGGCTCCAGATGGACATCAAGGTGCGCGGCCTCACGCGCGCCATCCTGGAGCGGGCGCTCGATCAGGCTCGCGAAGGCCGGATCGGCATCCTCGATGCGATGCGCCGGGCCATCGAGCAGCCCCGGGGCGACTACTCCCCCTACGCCCCGCGCATCACCGTACTCAAGATCAACACCGAGAAGATCGGCGCGCTCATCGGCCCGGGCGGCAAGATGATCCGCCAGATCCAGGAGGAGACCAAGACGACCATCGAGGTCTCCGATGACGGCACGGTGAAGGTCTTTGCGACCGAAGCCGAGAATGCCGCGCGCGCGAAAGAGTGGATCGAGGAGATCACCGTCGAAGCCGAGGTCGGCAAGATCTACGAGGGGCCCGTGGTCTCGATGCGCGACTTCGGTGTCTTCGTGCAAATCCTCCGCAACATGGACGGCATGATCCACGTGTCGGAGCTCGCGGACGGCTACGTCCAGCGCCCCGAGGATGTCGTGAAGCTGGGCGAGGTGGTGCGCGCCAAGTGCATCGCCGTCGACGAGATGGGAAAGGTGAAGCTGAGTCGACGCGCGGTGCTCCTCGAAGAGCGCGGCGAGGTGTACGAGCCCGCGCCCCGGGCTCCCCGCGACGGCGGCGGACGCGGCGGGAGGGGGGGCGATCGGGGCGGACGCGGTCCCGACGATCGCGGCCGCAGGGATCGCGAGGACCGGGGGCGGGGCCCCCAGGGTCACGGCGATCGGGACCGCGGTCCGCAAGGCCGCGGCGACGCTCCCCGGACGGATCGCCAAGGTCCACCGCGGCACGACGACCTGCGAAGAGGCCACCAGAGCGGGGAGGCGTCGCAGGGCCCCACCTAGGCGGGCTCGCCAACGATCCCCGGCGCGCCGGAGTCCGCGAGGAAGGCCCCTCAACCGCACCCGACGAAACCGGAATCCAGGTGCTGGGCTGGGCCCAGACGATGTTTGTGACATAGGAGATGCTTCCATGGCGATAGGACAAGTGAAGTGGTTCGACAACCGCAAGGGCTGGGGGTTCATCACCCAGGCGGACGGCGAGGACGTGTTCGTCCACTACCGCAACGTCGTGGGGGACGGCTTCAAGTCCCTCAAGGACGGCCAGCAGGTGGAGTTCGACGTCGTGCAGGGCGACAAAGGCCTGCACGCGGAAAACGTCCGCGCAGTCGGCTAATCCGACATCGATCGAAACGTACCGGGGCCGGCGTTCGCCGGCCCTGCGTCGTTCCCTCCCCCCCATCTTCGAGGCCCGGCGCGGGCCTCACTTCGAATCGGCGCCCCCGCCCTCCTTCTTCTTCGTCTGGCGCAGCCGCTCCCGCTCTCCTGGCGGCGTGAACACGTTCTTGTCGAGACGGTGCCGCAGGATGAAGGGCGTGATGAAGAAGTCCAGCTCGGACTTAACCTTGGTCTTGCGCGTGCGGCTGAAGAGGAAGCGGAGCACCGGGATGTCGCCGAGGACCGGGATGCCCGCCCGATCCTCGATTTCGGAGATGGAGTAGAGGCCGCCGATCACCAGGGTCATCCCGTCCCGGATCGTCACCACGGTTTCCGCGTTCCGCTGGGCGATGACCGGGTTCTGGACCGTGGTCGAGGGTCCCTTCACTTCGAGGAAGGAGGTGATCGACGAGACCTCGGGGCGCACCCGCAATTTCACGTATTCGCGTCCGATGTGGAGCGGGGTGAAGTCGAGGCGGATTCCCGTCTCCTTGAAGGTCGTGATGATCCGCTCGCTCGATCCCGTGATCTGGACGTCCGCCACCGGCGTCTCCTGCCCGGTGACCAGCGTCGCCAGCTGCCCCTGGGTGGCCATGATCCCAGGCTCGGAGAGGATGTTGGCGCTGCCGCGGGCCTGGAGCGCCTCGATCTGCGCCGTGAGGGTTCCCTCGTCGGTCCCCACGTCGTTGAAGCTGAGCCCGATACCGGTGTTCCCTTCGCTCAAGAAGGGCATGGAAAACGATGCCGGACGGAAGGCTGTCCGAAACGAACGGAAGAACGTGCCGGGATTCCCCACCGTCGCGGTGGACTTGTCGAAGAAGAGGGAGACGCCGTACTGCAGATTGGAATCCAGGGTCACCTCGACCACCTTGGCCTTGATGTAGACCTGGGGCTCGGGAACATCGAACCGGTCGAGGAATTCGTGGAGGATCTCCCGGTAGGCGGGCTGGAAGGTGAAGATGAGGACGTTTTCGTCGACCACCGGCGGCTGTCGCTCCGGCGGGTCGCGGTTGCTGCGCCGCTCCGCGGCGTTCCAAGTCACCTTGAAGCGATCCCGCTCCCGGAGCGCGATGCGGATTCCCTCGATGCCGAGCGCCTCGATCGACTTCTTGAGTGCCTGGGAGCCCACATGGTTCGTGTAGTAGAACCAGGTGATCGTCCCGTCCTTGTTCCGGATGAGGTCGTCGCTCTGGAAATAGAAATCGCGCAGCACGCCGTCATCGGCCTGGGCCTCGATCGGAGCCTCGGCCGATGCCTTGGCCTCGGCGGCGGCGGGCTCGTCACCTGCGCTAGGCGGAGGATCCTCCGCACGCGCGAGGAGCGGAAGCAGGAACAGCACACCCGACAAGGCCGCCAGCGAACGGGACGCTCGGTTCAATGCACCCTCAATTCCGCGTGACCAGATCGATCATGTCCTGCGTCGCGTCGGGTATGGTCAGGCCAGTGCCCGAGATCACGGCGCCCACCTCGGCGATCAGGTCAAAGCCCTCGCGCTTCGCCTCTCGTTCCAGCGCCTTGGCGAACCGTTCGCTCGCCTTCTTCATGAGGAGGTGATACTCGGGATCGTCCTCCCCAAGATCGTTGTCGAGGATCTTCCGATACTCGGGAATCGCCGCCCAGACATCGTCCGCACGGATGGTGGAGGGAGCCTTGGGGTGGGTGGCCTTGCCCAGGTAGACCAGATCGCTGTCCACGACCTCGAAGTCGTGGCCGCTTTCGGCGGCTCCAACCCACCCGCCGGCGCCCAGAGCCGCCAGCGCTGCCACGATCCAGGAGAGACTGAAGAACCCACGCGAGGCTCGATTCATGGCGTACCTCCCGCCGAACCAACACACGCCCCGTGCCCGCACGGGCTTCGGTGGAGATTTGGTTCTGCTATGCCGCAAGACGTTGTTAGCAATACAGTTACGTCAATGACGTCCGGACCTGGAATTCGCGGGTCGCACGGGAAATCCGCCACATTCGGCCTCGGTCGATCCACCGGCGGAATGTGACCTTATTCCCGAGGCCTGGCGAGAGGGGGGCCGAGGGGGGGATTCTCGTCAGAACCGGATTGGTCTTGAGCTGGTCGACGAGCAGCCGAGGGCTTCCCCTCAGCCTCTCCCCCTCTCATGAAAATGCCGGGCCGGCGCCCATTGCGCCGGCCCCTGGCAGCGGCAAGACAAAAAGGGACCTTTGCGGCGGCCTGAAAAG
>JBQTIG010000004.1:0-2370 GCA_052388375.1 Planctomycetaceae bacterium
GGAAGGAGGCGGGACCGTGGGCCTTGCCGGCCTTGCGCCCCGGTGGCTTCGGGTCGGCCTTGGGCTCGCCCTTCGAGAACGGACCCGCCTGCCGTTTGCCCGCCCGCCGCGCCTCGTCGAGGAGCCCCCAAAGCTTGCGATTCTCCCCCTCCAACTCGTCGATGCGCCGGTCCCGACCCGCTACCGCCCCTTCCAACTCGCCCACCCGGCGCTCGAGACGCTGGACCCTCTCCCAAAGCTCCTCGTACGACGGACGGCCGAGGACCTCGCTGCCCATCCATCAAGGAATCGGCTCGGATCCCCCCGAACGGCCACTACGGCGGTCACCCCGGTAAACAGAGACGGTAGCGATAGGTGCGGCCCTCGCTCCGCACGGTCTTCACCCGGACGAACATTCCACCAGCATGCTACCGGTGTCACGGAGGGAAAACCACACAGGACGGCCAGCGTTCTCCGTCTTTCCCGAACGCACTTGCACCAGGATTCCATCGGGCGGAAACCGGGGAACGACTCGAAACACCGGTTTCGACGCGTTCTGCGATGGGCGGCCTCCCGAAACGAGCCTCAAACTGTTAGACTTGGGTCTGAAGAAGAAGACCGACGACATCAAACCCAAGGGCTTGACCTCCCCCTAAAGGGAACGCTTACGCTGGAACACCTCGGCCGCGTCCAGATGGGGCTCGTGGCGCGAACCTGGCGGGAGCGTGCGGGGAGGGAACGATCTCCGTGCGGTGTAACGCCGCCTTTACGCGTAAGAGCGGGCTAACACCAATAGGCAGGGAGATTGGCGGGGAAGGAGGGCACCTCCCCGCGCTGCCGATTTGAGGTTGTAGCCAAACAACCCGGCAGACAGAGAGGTGCCCAGTGTCTTGGATCGCCAGGATCATGGATTGCCTTGATCGGGGCAGCGAGGAACTCGGGGTCGAGGCGCTGGGGACCGTCCTCCCGCAGGAGTGGGTGCGGGAGTCGCTGGAGGCGTCCGGGATCCGGACCCGGCGGCGTCGACGGCTGCCGTGCGCGATGACGGTCTGGCTGGTCATCCTCTTGGCGCTCTTCCGCCGCCATTCTTACCTGAACCTGCTCGGGATGCTCGAGGGGAGCGGCTGGGCGAGGCGGTACTGGTCGGGTGCGCTGCCGTGCTCGACGGCGCTCACGAAGGCCCGGGACCGTATCGGGATCGAGCCTTTGGCGCGGCTGTACCGCCGGAGCGCAGGGGAGTGGGCGGAGGCGGACGGCGGCTTGTCCTTCCACGGTCGCCGGGTCTGCGCGATCGACGGCTTCACTCTCAAGACGTGGGACAGCGACGAGAGCCGGGCGCACTTCGGGGCGCCGGGCGCGAGCCGCGGGAAGAGCGCCTTCCCGCAGGTGCGCCTGGTCGGGTGCCTCGACGTCGGCACGCGCGTCCTGGCCGCGGTGCGCTTCGGGCCGTACGCGAAGGCGGAGATCACCTTGGCCGAGGAGCTTCGGCCGGACCTCCGGCCGGGCTCCCTCGTGCTGCTCGACCGCGGTTTCGTGGCGTACGGGTTTCTGTGGGATCTTGTGCAGCAGGGCAACGACTTCCTCGTCCGCGGCAAGCGCAAGATGAGGGTCCGTCGCCTCCGGCAGCTGGGCCCCGGGGACTTCCTCGTCCGGGTCCGCATCCCCCGCTCTCTCCGCACCCTTCGCCCCGAGCTGCCGCGCACGTGGATCCTGCGCCAGATCGTGGCGGAGGTACCCGGGAGCCGCGTGCGTCGACACCTCTTCACGAGTCTGCTCGACTCCCAGATCCGCGGCGGCGAGATCGCGTCGCTCTACCCGCGCCGCTGGGACGAGGAGATCGCCATCGACGAGATCAAGACGCACCTCGGCGATGCCGCCACGGTCAACCGGCCCCTGATCCTGCGCAGCCGCACCCCCAAGCGCGTCGAGCAGGAGATCTACGGTGTGCTCATCGCCTACAACGCCGTCCGTCGGCTCATGGTGCAGAGCGCGGCCGCAACGCCGGCGGAGCAGTCCGAAACGGTCGAGCCCCTGCGCCTCAGCTTCACGACCACGCTCGAAAGGCTGCGCGAGGCGATCCGCGACATGATGAGGCTACCGCCCTCGCAGCTCGCCGACCGCTTCGCAGTCCTCCGGAACGCCGTGATCCGGGCCCAAGTTGTGCCACGGCCGGGGCGCTCCTACCCAAGGGCGGTCGGCGTCAAAATGTCCAGCTACCCCCTCAAGAGGAGGCGCCATGCCGGCTAAAGTCCCTGCCATTGGCGCTATGTGGGTATGTCCTTGACTCCAGTAGACCCCGCCGGTAGGGGTTGGGTGCCTGGAGGACTATCCGCGGACCCTTCCGGAGCTGGAGCGGCACTTCGCGAGCGAGGAGGCTTGCCGCGAGTACCT
>JBQTIG010000005.1:0-64160 GCA_052388375.1 Planctomycetaceae bacterium
GCCCGGACCCGGGCCGGCGCCTGGGTGCCCGTGGTGTTGGCCGTGGCATGGGCCCCCCCCCCGCCGCCCGCGCCCCCCCGCCCCCCCCTTCGCCGCGAGGACGTCGCCGCGGAGCCCCAGGCGCGCCCCCCATCGCGCTCCGACGCCCTCTGGATCCACGGCAACGCGTTTCTCCTGGAGAGCGAGCAGCGCATCGCCCGGATCGCGCGCCGCGGCGACTACGGCCGGATCGAGTTCGCTGCCGGCAAGGCGGGCGAGAAGGGCCACGACCTGCGCTGGTTCCATTTTTCGCTTCCGACCCCCGGCGGCACGAAGGTGCGCGCCGTGGCGCTCCGGTTCCGGAGCGACCGCGCGATCGGTGTCGCCCACGTGCACCTCTGGGACGGCGACCGCCGCCTCTTCGCCGAGGACCGCGGCTGGGACCAGCGCCTCACCGGCGCGCAGACGCCGCTGTTGCGACTTCCCGCCCCCGCCGCCGCTGCCTTGGGACTCACGATCTCGGTGGGCGTGATCCTTCCGCGCGGCCTGACGGCCGAGTCCTGGATCGAGTTCGTCGCCGCCGGCGTGGACGTGGAGTAGGGGGGCGGGGTCATCGGGCGGCCCCGTCGTCCCTCCTCCTGCCGCCCTCGCGCGCTACTTCTTGCGCTTCTTCGGGTGCGAGGCCGTGGTCGTCGGCTTGGGCTGGTCCCCGCCATGGTTGAGTTCCGACTGGCAAAGGGTCCAGGCCCCATCTCCCGCGGCGTCGAAGGCCGCCATGAGGTGTCCACAGGCGGTCTTCGCCTCGGGCACCGTCGGATTGGGCGGAGTCGCGTGGTTGAGCGCGCACCGTGCCGCCCAAAAGACCGTGCGCCACTTGTTCCGGGAGTCCGTTGCGTTGGCGGGGGCCACCGCCAACGCCCGCTCCACGATGCTCTTGAGGTAGCTGTGAGCAGAGCCGGGCGGGTAGCCCGTTTCCGCGCAGTTGTCGTTCCACGGCCAAGTCGTCCCAGTGTGCAACGGCATGGATCCTCCTCCTGAATGGCGCGGGTCCCGGCTGGGGGAAGCTAGCAGGAACAGGATCGAATTGCTACGACGCTGCGTCTGCGGAACAATCTGGCCATGGCCTATCCCGTGGCGCTGGTTCGCGAGGGCTGCACGTTCACGGTCACGATTCGGATCCATCTGCGGCGATGTGGCCACGGCGAGGAGCCCCGCACCTGCAGAGGCGCGGGGCCCCCCACGGAGGAGGAACTCGCCTTGCTCCCGGCGAAGTGGAAGGAGGCGATCGAGCGCTACTGGAACGGCCCCGGGGGCTTCCTCATGCGGGGCGCCTGCAAGGTGCGCGTCTGCGCGGAGATCGCGGCGGAGGAGTTCGACGAGATACCCGAGGAGTGGCACGACATCACGGTGCACCGGTCCACTTCGGACCGGTCCACCTCGGACAGCGGTCCCGGCCAAGCGCAGGGCGACTGGGGCCTGGACGACAGCGATGCGGTCGTGGCCCACGAAGTGGGGCATCTCCTTGGCGGGCTACCCGAGGAATACGAGTACGTGACCGAGGACGAGACCGCTCCTTGCAACGATGATCCTCCCGTCAGCATCATGGGCTCGATCAGCGGGGAAGTGGCGGTGAGGGACTACCACATCGAGGCGCTGTTCCGCGAGTGGAAGTGCTACGACCCCGCCGCGTTCCAGACGGACTGCCCGACGGCGTGCAGAACGTGGCTCTTGCGATGGGTCGCAGGGCTGCTCTGGTTCCTGCGCGGGGTCAAGTTCCCCGACGTCTGCGGAGAGCCCTATAGCACGAACAATTACGGCGTCCACGGGACCAAGACGAGAGGGTGCGACGAAGTCCCGAGCCCCCTGGAGCCGCCGCTCACCCCCGACGCGCCCGACGCCTTCGCGCGTATCGCGACCGGCCGGGCGGTCGCCGTGCGGGACGGCCTGCGAGCGCTCGCGAACCAAGTGGGCTACGCACACAAGCTCGATGAGATCCTGGCCGGGGCGGAGCACCAAAACTCCATCGTGCGCTGGGCGGTCGCCGCGGTGGTCGAAGAGAGCCGGGATGCGAAGGTGGAGCCGGTCCTTCTGCGCCTCCTGGGGGATCCTTCGAGGAGCGTCCGCGTGCGGGCGGCGCAGACGCTCCTGGAGCGCGGCCGCAAGGAGGGGCTCTCCGTCCTGATCGCGGCGCTCTCCGACGACGGCCCGAAGTATGGCCATCCGCCGCGCCGCGCCAACGAGTACGCCTTCCTCGTCCTGAAGGCCTACTCCGGTCAGGAGTTCGGGTACAGGCCGGACGCGCCGATACGCGAAAACCTGCAAGCCGTGGCGCGGTGGCGGCGGTGGGAGTCGGACGGGGGAGAGCCCGCGCCGCGCCGCTGAGGCACCGGCATCCCCGGTGCCTCCGGAACGGCGCGACGCCTGCGATCTGGGACCGCCGTTGGAAGGAAGGCCATGGCCTGACCTCACGCCGTTCCCTGCGTCACGTTTCCGGTCGGTCCCCTTGATGGGGAAAGGAGTGGCATCCTCCGCGCCATCCCGTGCGGCCTGCCACGGCGCGCACCCCCGTCCGCATCGGATAGAGTGGGCGCGTGCGCCGCCTCCTCGCGCTCCTCCTCGCTGCGGTTTCCGCGGCGTGGGCGGGCGAGCCGGTCCGCATCACGATCCTGCACACCAACGACCTGCACGGCCAACTCGAGCCGCTGCCGCCGTCGCCGATCAGCCCGGTCCTGCGCAACCGTCCGGCGGGAGGGTTTGCGCATTTGGCGACGATGGTGCGCGCGCTGCGGCGCGAGGCGGAGGAGCGCAGGGCCTCCCTGCTCCTGCTCGACGCGGGCGATCTCTTCCAGGGCACGCCCATCGGCAACGAGACGCGCGGCGACGCGGTGATCGACGCGATGAACGTCCTGGGCTACGACGCCGCCGCCGTCGGCAACCACGAGTTTGACTACGGCGTCGAGAACCTGCTGCGGCTCGCGGGGCGGGCGCGCTTCCCGCTCCTCTGCGCCAACGCGAGCCGCCGCGACGCGCCGCTCCCGGGCATTCGCGCCTACGTCGTGCTCGCGCCGCCCCGCGTTCCCTGCCGCGTCGCCATCGTGGGCCTCCTCACCCCCCAGACCCCCTACCAGACCTCCACGCGGCTGGGCCGCACGATCGCGTTCGCCGATCCCGCCGCCACGGCACGCGCGCTGCGAAACGAGATCGACGCGGACCTCTTCCTGCTCCTGACCCACCTGGGACGCGAGGACGATCTCGTTCTCGCGGAGGCCGTGCCGGGCGTCGCCTTGATCGTCGGCGGCCACTCGCACACGGCGATGTTCAAGAGGGGGGCGGGGGCGGCGGTGGTGCAGACCCACGGGAAGGGGATCTCTCTCGGACGGGTGGATCTCGACGTGGATCCCGAGGGCTGGGTCGTGCGCAGGGTCCATGCGGAGCTGCTGCCGGTGGACCCGGGCGCGGTGGAGCCTGACGCCCAGGTGTCCGAGGTGATCCGCCGCCACGGGGAGGCGCTCTCCGGCAAGCTCAAGGAGCGGGTCGGCCGGCTGGCCGGGCCCGCGCGCCGCGGCCGCGGCGAGGAGGCGTCGGCCGCGGGGAACTGGCTGGCGGACGTGATCCGGCAGGCCGGCGAGGCCGAGATCGGCTTCATGAACAAGGGCGGCGTGCGGTGCGACCTCGAGGCGGGCGACGTCACCTTCGAGGACGTCTATCGGATCATGCCCTTCGACAACACCGTGGTCTCCATGGATCTGACCGGCGCGCAGGTGCGCGCGCTGGTCGGCAGGAGCTTCGTCTCCGGAGGGTTTCCCGGACTCGACTGGAGCGGCCTCCTGGTAGAGGCGGAACGGGAGGGGGAGGAGCTCCGCCCCACCGGTCTCATCGTGGGCGACCGGCCCCTCGACGACTCCAGGACCTACCGCGTGGCGACCAACTCCTTCCTCGCGGCGGGCGGGGACGACTACGGCCCCTTCCGCGACGGGCGGAAGGTGCGAACCACGGGCCTCCTCTTGCGCGACGCCATCGCCGCCGATCTGCGCGCGCGCTCGCCGCTCACGCCGCCGGCGGAGGCCAGGCTGCGAGTGAGGGCGGGCGTGCGGTAGGCGGGCGGCGGCGCGGGAGCGTCGCGTTCGCTCGCTCCGCCGTTGGTCGGCGCTCCCAAGCAATCCTCGCGGCGCGGGCGCCGCTCCAGCGGAACGGTCGCGGTCGACGAGAAGGCTAGGCATGGCGGTTGGCGTGGGGGACAATGCGCGCCGGGAGGTCGTGGTCATGCGGGTCAACGTGCGGTTCCTGGCGCTGCTCTTGCTCGTTCCGGCATGCGGAGGGGGGGGCGGCACCGTCCTCGACGCTCTCGCCTTCTCGATCCTGTCGCCCGCGCCCAACGGCGCGGCCAACGATCCGCGTCCGGTCATCCGCTGGGGCGCCCTCGCGGGGTACGACCGCTACCGCGTGCGCTGCTATCGCGACGCCGCCCTCGCCGATCTCATCGAAAGCAGCGACGTGCAGGGGGTCACCGAGTTCGCGGTCTCGGTGGATCTGCCGGACGGATCCGCGGTCTACGCCGTCGTGGACATTCTCGACGACAAGGGCGCCGTGGTGGTCACGAGCGCTGTCCGGCGCTTCAAGGTGATCCTGCTCCCCCCCGACCTCCCCCGCTTCGCCCTCGTCCGGCGCGACGCGCAGAAAACCCAGCCCGGGTATCGCCTGTTCAATATCACCGATCGCGCCCCCCCCACCCCCGCCGATCGTGTCTCGGCCCTCTTTCTCGTGAACGAGATGGGTGAGGTCGTCTGGTTCTGGCGCCGTCCGCTGGGCACCTTCACCGACGCGCGCGTGCTCCCCAACGGAAACCTGCTCTACATTTTCATTACGCCGGCGGCCGGCACGCAGAAGGCGTACGAATCGACCTGGGACGGCGTGGAGGTATGGCAGAGCCGGGATGGCGTGAAGGTGCATCACGAAGTGGGCCCGGGGCCCGGCGGCAATCATCTCTGCCTCACCTACACGCATCGCAACGTCGGTGCGCTCCTCTACGAGGGAGACGGGCTCGAACTGGTCGATCCGGCCACCAACACCGTCCTCTGGTCGTGGGACATCTTCGACCACGTCTCCACCGACGAGGTGGATCCCATCGACATCCTCCTGACGGGCCGGTCGGGCATGGGCCAGGACTGGACGCACTCCAATGCCGCCGTATGGGACCCCGACCGCAGCCTTATCTGGATCTCGGTGCGCCATCTCGAACGCCTATTGGGCGTGCACTACCCGAGCGGCGACGTGCGCGTGGTCCTGGGGAAGGGGGGGCTGGGGGGGGATGCCCTGCTGAGCCACCCGCACGCCCCCGAGGTGCAGGAGGACGGGACCCTCCTCGTCTTCGACAACGGCAACCGGAGGGTGCCGCCCTACTCGCGCGTCGTGCAGCTCCGGTGGGACGAAGCGGCGGACACCGTCACGGAGTTGATCGAGTACCGGGAGACGCCCGACTACTACGCCGGGGCGGTCGGCGATGCGGACCGTCTGCCCAACGACAACATCCTCGTCGTCGCCGGCACGCTCCGGCGCATCTTCGAGATCACGCCTCCCGGGGAGAACGTCTGGGAGATCGCCTCCAGCGACACGCGCTTCTGGGTCTACCGCGCCGAGCATGTCGCTCCGCACGAGATCCCGGCGGGCGTCCTGCCGTTCGACTAGCGAACGGGGAGGGCCGCCGATCCCGGCGCGAAAAGCGCGAGCACCAGGCCTTCGTGGTAATCGAGGTGCGGGCGATCCCACCAGCCCACCACCTTCGCTCGGGCGTAGAGCAGCCGCAGCGCGTGCCGGTGCACGTGGTACTCGGCCCGCGCCAGGCGGGAGGAGTCCGCAGGCGCGGGGCCCGAGGAGTAGGCCCAGTCCTCGTCGAGACGCAGGCTCTCGACGAAGAGCGCCCAGACCCTCCCCCCGCGGTCCAGATGGCTTGCCAACTCGTCGAGGAACTCCTGGATGACGGCGGGGTCCTGCTCTCGTACGCGAAGGTTTATCCACTCCACTCGGGTCACGCGGCCCCTGAAGGGGAAGGCGAGCTGCGCCTGCGGGCCGTCGAAGTGGAAATTGAACGACGAGGCGTAGGGCGCCGGGAAGATCCAGATGAGATCGCCGGGACGGGCGCTCCGCTCCACCAGTTCGGCGAATTCGCGGGCGGGGCTGGAGGGGCGCAGCCAGCGCGCCGGATCGAGGATCTGCGTGGTGAAGGCGGCGGCGAGGAGCGCCCAGGCGAGGCGGCGTCGCAAGGCTCCAGAGAGCTCGATCTTCAGCCCGCGCCAGTGCAGGGGGAGCGCGAGGGGGTGCCCCTGGAACATCGTTGACCAATGGACGCAGGCTGCAGGGAGGAGCGGCACCACCGCGGCCACGAGATAGCGCTCGTCGAATGCGCCGCGATAGACCTGCATCACCCAGGCGAGCGCCGCCGGAGCGGCGCCGAGGGCGAGGAGGGACCAGCACCGAAGCCGCCGAACGTCCCGCGGCTCGGCTCCCGAGGCGGCGCCTCGCCGCAGCGAGAGGAGGGCGCTCAGGAGCGCCGCGACGAGGAGGTAGGCGCCCGCGCGCCCGAGGGGGAGACGGAAGACCGTGAGCAAGCCGGCGGGGTCGGTGCGGGGGAGATACCAGGGCTGGAGATCGGACCGGAACTGGAGGAGGAACGTGGGGAGCCAGGGGGCGTAGGCGAGGAGGAATGTCGCTCCCGCGGCGACGCAACGCGCCGCCTCAGCGCGGTTGGGCGCTCCGGCGAGGGCCCCCAGGCCTGCGCAGAGGATGATCGGGAAGGCGTAGTAGTGCGTCCAGGCAAGCGCCGCGGCGCTCAGGCCCCAGAGGCAAGCCTCCTTCATGCCCCGTCGCTCCACGTAACGGAGATAGGCACCGGCATGCACCACGGCCAGCAGCCCGAAGAGCGGGTAGCTTCGCAACTCGCCCGAGACGCGGATCAGGTAGGGGCTCGCCGCGGCGAGCAGCGCCGCCAGGATCCCGCAAGCGGGATGGAAGGCGCGCCATCCCAAGAGCAGGATTCCGAGCACGGTGAGGGTGCCCAAGAGGATCGAGAGCGCGCGCAGGGTGCCCAGGCCCGAGCCCGCCACCCGATGCACCGCATACTCGAGGAGCGGCTGCAGGGGCGGGGAGCTTTCGACCTTGAGGTTGCGGATCAGTTCCCCCACCGACGCGCTCTCCCGAACGACGTAGTAGGCGTTGGCCTCGTCGCGCCAGAGCCCGCCCCGGGTGACGGCATGCTCCGCGCGCAACAGGAGCGCGAGGAGCAGTATCGACGCCGCGAGCAGAACGATCCGACTTCGCATGCCGCCGCGCCGCCTAGTCCTTGTTGCGCCAGCGCGGGGCCGCTAGGTCGGCCGCCCAGAGGTCGTAGGCGGCCCGAAGGCCGCGCTCGCGCTCAGGTTCTTCGGCGAAAAGGTCCTGCTTCTCGCCGACGTCGCGGCCGAGGTGGTAGAGCTCGCCCTTCCCATCGCGGTGAACGAGCTTCCACTCCCCCATGCGAATGGCGCCCTGATCTCCATACCTCCAGTAGAGCGCGGCGTGGGGAGGCTGCGGGTTTTTGCCCTCGAGGTGCGGGAGGAGGTCGACGCCGTCGAATACCCTCGGCACTTCGAGGCCCGCCGCGGCGATCACGGTCGCGGCGACGTCGAGCGAGGAGACCGGCTCCTCGTAGACGCGGCCCTCGCGCAGCCGTCCCGTCCATCTCAGGAACAGCGGCACGCGAATCCCCCCCTCGTAGAGCTGCCCCTTGATTCCGCGCAGCGGGCGGTTGCGCGCGGTGGTCTGGCGCGTGGGACCGCCGTTGTCATTGAGGAAGATGACGAGGGTGCGCCGGTCCAGGCCGGTCTCCCGCAGTTTGGCGAGCACGACTCCCACGGCGTCGTCCATCGCGGTCACCATGGCCGCGTAGGTCCGGCGGCGCGGGTCCGCGATGCCGGCGAGTCGCTCCTCTACCTGCTTGGGCGCCTGGAGCGGGGCGTGGACGGCGTTGAAGGAGAGAAAGAGGAAGAAGGGCCGGTCCCGAGAGCGCTCGAGGAACAGGGCGGCCTCGCGGCCGAATGCTTCCGTGAGGTAGTTGGCTTCCGTCACGGGATCGTTTCCCCGAAGGACCGGGTCGGCCTCCTCGCGGGGGAAGTAGCTGCGCATTCCCGAGAGGAACCCGAAGAACTCATGGAACCCGCGTTGCGGGGGGGTCAGTTCCGGCCGAAAGCCGAGGTGCCACTTTCCGATCATGCCGCAGCGGTAGCCCACGATTTTGAGCCGCTCCGCCAGGGTGGTCTCCTCGCGGGGGAGTCCGTAGTCCTGGGCGCGCGGTTCCGGGGCGTTGAATTCGAATCCGAAGCGCTGCTGGTAGCGGCCGGTATGCAGGCCCGCGCGGGTGGGTGCGCAGACCGGGCTGGTCACGTAGCCGTTTGAGAATCGCACGCCCTGCTTCGCGATGGAGTCGATGTGGGGCGTGGCGAGATCCGTCGCGCCGTGAACACCGAGGTCGCCGTAGCCCAGGTCGTCGGCCAGTATGAGGAGGATGTTGGGGCGCCGATCCTCCGCCTGCACCGCCTGCACGAGGGCCAGCGCCAGGAGGATTTCCCTCATCATCCGTCCATTAGACAGTGACCGCGCCGCAGCCCGCAAGCCGGCAGTGGGTGCCGCGGTCATCTGCCGCGGCTTGCGCGGCCGCGCGCGGGACTCCGCAAGAGGACGAGAAGTCGTTTGCGGCGCGACGCCGGCGCGGCAAGAAAGGCCGCCCCCCGCGCCGATCGGAGCGGGGACGGAATCTCCTGCTGGAGGGGTGGATCCTCGAGTTCCGCGAAGGCGGTTGCCAGCTGGGCCGCCCCCAGCCTCGTCGCGATCCTACGGCAGAGCGCGTCGATCTTCCCGAATACCTCCGCTTGACGGTTTCGCTGCGCAGGTGCGCATGCAGGCGCCGTGGAGGAGCCCGGCGCAGGTGAGGGCCTCGGTCGCGCCGGTCGACGCGAGCAGGCTCGCGACGCCCACGAGATGGCAGGGGAACGGTCGGCCACTCTCCCGGTACTGCCCGGAGAAGCGCCGAAGCGCGACCTCGTGAGCGGTGCGCATCGCGAAGGGCGGGGCGAGGAATGGGTCCTCCGCGGAGAGGTCCCACTCCGCTCGGAGATGGTCGAGGCTCGCTCGGTTCCAGCGATCGCCGCTTCACGGGCGGAAGGAGGGCGGGTCGCGGAGCGCGAACGGCGGGGGACACCGGCGGCGCAGGAGTCCGGTTCGAGCCAGTAGCCGCCCCCGGGCCCCTCGATTCATGGGCAGGGATCGAGGTGTTCGGGGGAGCCGCGGAGCTTCTCGGCGGGCGGGCCGAGGAGGCGGACCGCTTCGCCTATCACGAGCAGGCCGTGGAACTCCAGTTCCCTGCCTTCGCTGCCCCCGGGGGGAAGGCTGCGGCGGCGGTGGTGCAGAGGGCTGCGTTAACCCATTCCCCAGCAAGGCCTTGTGACCGTGAAAGGGTCGCAAGGCAGGTCCGTATCAGGAAATCGTAAGGTAGGATCCGGAGAATCGGGGCGTGAACAGGCACTGGACGAACCTCGATTCCCACGGGGTGATGCGGTGAAAGTGCTCGTCGTAGAGGACTCCGAGCGGCTCCGGCGGTCGCTCCAGCACGGCTTGCAGCGCTCCGGATTTGCCGTGGACGCGGTGGGCGACGGGGAGGAGGGGCTCGCCTTCGCGCGCCATGGGGTCTACGACGTCGTGATCTTGGACCTGATGCTCCCGAAGATGGACGGCCTCACGCTGTTGCGCCGGCTGCGCGCGAGCGGCAGCAAAGTGCACGTGCTCATCCTCTCGGCCAAGGACCAGGTCGAGGAGCGCATCCAGGGCCTCCAGGTGGGAGCCGACGACTACCTCACCAAGCCCTTCGCCTTCGAAGAGCTGGTCGCGCGCCTCCGCGCCCTCATTCGCCGCGAGCACGGGGCCAAGTCCCCCGTGCACCAGGTCGGCCCCCTCGCCATCGACACGGGCCTGCGGGCCGTGAAGCGCGGGGAGGAGGAGGTCGCGCTCACCCGGAACGAGTACGCCGTGCTCGAGTACCTCGTCGCCCGACGCGGGCGCGTGGTCTCCAAGAGCGAGCTCCTCGAGCACATTTACGCGGGCGCGGGACACGGATCGGACAACGCCATCGAGGTCCTGGTCCACCAGCTCCGCAAGAAGACTGGGGACGGCGACGCGGAGGTCATTCGGACGCGCCGCGGCCACGGATACCTGGTCGACTGATGCATTCCCTGCGGCGGCGCCTGATCCTGCTGCTCTCGGGCGGGTTTGCGATCCTCCTCGCGCTCGCGGGGGTCGATCTCGCCGGTCGCGTGAGGGAGCGCGTCACCGAGGAGTTCGACGAGGCGCTGCTGGCGAAGGTGCAGGCCCTGGTCGCGCTGACCGAGGAGGAGAACGGCCGCATCGAGCTCGACTACGTCCCGTCGGCCATGCCCGAATTCGAGCGCGCGGAGGCTCCCGACTACTTCCAGTTCTGGCTCGACGACGGCACGGTGCTGCTCCGCTCGCGCCACCTCCAGGGCGATCTGCCGCGCCGGGATCTGCCGCTCGACCAGCCCACCGTGGCGGACGCGCCGCTGCCGGATGGGCGTTCGGGGCGGGTCGCCACCTGGTTCTTCCTGCCCCACCACGTCGGGGGACCCGACGATCCGGAGGAGGCCTCGGCGCCGCCTGCTTCCCCGGGGGAACGGCGCGGCGTGGTGCTGGCGGTGGGGCGCGGGCGCGAGCGGCTCGACCGGCTCCTGGCCGGGATCCATGCTGCGATCCTGGGAGTCGGGGGCGGGGCCGTGCTCGTCGGCGCGCTCTTCGTGTGGCGCGCCATGGTCTCGGGCTTCCGGCCCATCGACGCGATTGCCGCCCAGGTCGCACGGCTCGACGCGGAGAACCTCGAGGCGCGCATCGCCGTGCCGCGCATGCCGCGGGAGCTGGCCTCGGTCGTGGGCCAGATGAATGCCCTCCTGGATCGGCTTCACGCCTCGTTCGAGCGGGAGCGCCGGTTTACCGCCAGCGTCGCCCACGAGCTGCGCACGCCCATCTCGGAGTTGCGATCGCTGGCGCAGGTAGGGGCGACGTGGCCCAAGGACGAGGCGGCCACGGTGCGCTACTTCGAGGACGTGGATGAGATCGCCTCGCAGATGGACGCCGTGATCGCGGACCTCCTGCTCCTCGCGCGATGCCAGGCAGGCGTCGAGGCGGTGGCATCGGTGCCCGCGGATCTGCGGGAACTGGTCGCCTCGAGCTGGGCGAAGCTCGCGCCCCGCGCGCAGGATCGCGGGCTCGCGCTTCGCCTGGAGATGCCGCCCTCCCTGGTGATCGCGTCCGATCCCGGCAAGTTGGCGATCGTCTTCAACAACGTCTTGGGCAATGCGGTCTGCTATGCCCGGCCTCGGAGCGAGATCCTCCTGAGGGGATCCGCGGAGGGGGACGCGTTCCTGATCGATGTCGCGAACAGCGCCGACCCGCTCAGCCGCGAGGAGCTGGAGCGGCTCACGGAGCCGTTCTGGCGCAAGGATGACGCGCGGTCCGAGCCGGGTCACGCGGGTCTCGGCCTCTCGGTGGTCTCGGCGCTGGTGGCGCTCCTCGGTCTCCAAGTCACCTTCGACCAGGATCGGGACGGCATCTTCCGGGTTCGCCTGAAGCGCGGCCTCCTGGGCCGCCCAATCCCCTATACTGGGGGGGTTCCTCCTGCGGGGGCGACCTAAGGAGAACATAAGACTGTTGGCTAGACTCACTTTCCAAGGAGAAAAGCCGTGAACCTTCGCCTCCTCATCCCGCTCGCTCTCTCGATCCTCCTCGCGGCCTGCGATGCCTTCGAGGAGTTCCCGGCGCCCCAGGGGTCGGGATCCCCGGTCGCGGAGGGCGCCCCCCCCGCCCCCCTCCCCACGCCACCCGCGGAGCCGGCCGACGAACAGGCGGAGCCTCTCGAGTTCGCGGGCTATGCCCCCGCGGGGGAGCGCCACTCCTATTTCCCTCTCGCCGCGGGATCGTATTGGATCTACGAGGGCGAGGATGAGGGCCGAGCGCGGCGTGACGAGGTGAGCGTGCTGGAGGACGTGCGCATCATCGCGGGAACGCCCTGCACCGGGGTGGAGCAGCGGCACTTCCTGGACGGCGAGCTCGCGGAGTTGACGACGGAGTGGTTTGCCGAGGATCCGGCGGGCAATGTGTGGAAGTTCGGGGAGGAGTCCCTCGAGATGGATGATGGGGAGCTACGGCTGAGCCGGGATTCCTGGATGACGGGCGTGCGCGGTGCGATGCCGTGGATGCTCCTCCCGGCCGCTCCGCGGGAGGGGGATCGCTACAGCGGTCCGCATCCCGACGGGGGGGACGAACTCCTGGTGCTCTCGCTCTCGGCGGTGGCATCGGTGCCCGCGGGCGTCTTCGCGAATTGCCTGCTCGCGGTCGAAAACCCCGAGGAGGTCGACGACGCCGACATCCTGCTCTATGGGGCCGGCGTTGGGCTCGTCTCCGAGTCGAGTCCCTCGGGACGGATCGAGCTCATCGAGTACGGCCGCCGATAGCCGCCCGGCCGCGCCATCGATGGCGCAGCCTCCAGCCACAACCCGTTCCCGCACAACGGGTTGCCGCTTTCCGACCCTTGCGCGGGGATTCCGCATTCAAGGAAGCGGCTCGAAAAGCCCGATACGCCATGCGGATACCACGAATACCCGTGGGGGGGTCCGGCATGGGGGACTCCCGGCGGGTGGCCGGTGGATGGCATGCACGGCTGGATTCAGGTTCAGTTCCTCTTCTGGGGGGCGCTGGGCGCGGCAGTATTCGCGCCCATCGTCTCCGCGCTGATTTCCCTCAGGGAAAGACGGCGCTTCAACGAACGCATCAAGGCGCTCGAGGAGGTGCTGCGGCGCATGCGCACCGCCGACCCGGGCGACCAGTTCGGGGACGGGGCCGGGGAGACCTCCCTCCAGCTCAGCCGCGAGCGACTCATCCTCCAGAACATGCTCGATCGGTTCCCCGAGATCACGCAGAAGTTCGTGCTGGTCGAGACGATCCCCGAGTTGAGCACGGTGCTCCTCAGCTCGTTCAACCGCGTGCTGGGAACGGTTCAGGGCGTAGTGTTCGTGCGCGAAGGCAACCAACTCGCCCTGACCGCCCGCGCCGGTTTGAAGGAGGAGGACTGCCCCACCAACCTCGTCCTCGATCTCGGCGCCGGCAGGATCGGGTACGCCGCCGAGAAGTGCCTCATCATGCGCTCCAGCGATTTCACCGCCCTCGAGCAGAAGGGGCAGCCCTTCCAGTCGCCGACGCAGGACGTCAGCCGGGAGTTCGACCTCTACGTGCCGATGGTCCACCGGGGCGTCGCCATCGGGCTGGTCGCGGTGGGCGGCATGCGCCGCGTCGTGCAGAAGGCGCACTCCGTCTCCATGGCCGTGGCGAACCTGGGCTCCCTCGTCCTGACCAACATCCTCCGCGCCAAAGAGATTCGCGTCCTCTCCGAGGAGGACCCGCTCACCGGCCTCTCCAACCGCCGCCACTGCTACGAGCTTCTCGGCGAGCGCCTGAAGACCCGCGCGACCCAGCCGTTCGCGCTCTTCCTCTTCGATATCGACCACTTCAAGCGGATCAACGACCAGTTCGGTCACGCTGTGGGCGACAGTGTCCTGCGGAAGGTCGCGGAGGCTGCGAAGGCGCTGGTCCGCCCCCAGGACCGCGAATTCGCCTGCCGGTTCGGCGGCGAGGAGTTCCTCTGCATCCTCAACTGTTCGGATGTCCCCGCGCTGAGCGCCCGGCTCGAGTCGTTCCGGCAGGTCCTCGCGGGAATCGAAGTGGAGGCCGGTTCCGGCGGCGTGCGGCTGAGCGGCGGCGTGGCGTTTTGCCCCGCCGAGCATGACGACACGGACTCCCTCATCGGTCTGGCGGACAACCGCCTCTACGCCGCCAAGGACGCGGGGCGGGACCGCATCGTCATCGAGTCGCAGCTCACGGGGGTCCGCCGGTGAGCCACCCTTCGCTCCTTCCCCGCGCCCGTCTCGTCGGCGCGCTCTTCGGCACGCTCAAGCTGGTGCAGATGTACGGCCCGCGCCACGACGCCGCCGCCGGCGCGCTCGCCTCCCTGGCCAACGCCGTGCGCGAAGCGGCCGAGGGCGGCGAGGCGTCCGTGGGCGTCTCGGGGCCGCGACTCCTCGTCAACGACGAGCGCATGCGCGCGTCCGACTGCGGCCAGCTCGCCGTCGGCCATCTGGTGGACGAGTGGTCGCGCCGCGGCATCCAGGCGGTGCGATTCGCCTCCGGCGTGACGCCGCGGGCCCTGGAGGCGTTCGCGGTCTCCTTCCTCGACGTCGATGTCGTCCAGCCCGGCACCGCCGAGAGGCTCATCGCGGCCACCGCCGCGGCCGGCGCCGAAGGGATCACCGTCGAACCGCGCGAGGAGCGCCAGAACGATCCGGTCCCCATGGATGAGCGCCGTGAGAGTGCAATGCGCTCCTATCTGCGCGGCCTCCGCGCGTTCCGCGACATCCTGCGCCGGGGCGGCATGGGCGATCGGGGGAAGGTGCGACGCGCCCGCCGCGCCGTGCAGGGCCTCGTGGACCGGATCCTGGAAGACGAGGCGGCGGTCCTGGCCCTCGCCCAGATCCGCGGCCACGACGTCCGCCTCTTCAACCACAGCCTGAACGTCTGCCTCTTCAGCCTCGCCATCGGGCACCGGCTGGGCATGTCGCGCAAGCAGCTGGGGGAACTGGGGCTGGCCGCCCTCTTCCACGATCTGGGGAAGACCTGGAACACCGGCGAGCAGAAGCCGCCGGAGGGCGAACCCGTCGGGAGTTGGGAGTCCTTGCGGCACCATCCCGTGCGCGGGCTTCGCATGCTTCTCGAGGTGCCTACGACGCACGAGGGCATCCTGAAGGCCGCCATCGCCGCCTACGAGCACCACGTGCACCTCGACCGCAGCGGCTTCCCGCAGATCGAGCACGATCAGCACCTGGTCTCCCGCATCGTCGCCGTGGCGGACTGCTACGAGTCGCTCACCACACCACGGTCCTTCCGCGAGACCCCCTACAGCAGCACCGACGCGTTCGCGCTCCTCTTCAGCAAGGCGGGCACGCTCTTCGACCCGCTCCTGCTCAAGGTCTTCGTGAACGCGCTGGGCACCTATCCTGCGGGCACGGTCGTCCGGCTCTCCACCGGCGAGATCGCCATCGTGACGGCCGGGCCCTCCGACGCCCACTACGTCGATCGCCCCCGGGTGCGCGTCGTGCAGCTGGCGGACGGCACGCTCCCTCCCGACTCGAGCGTCGACCTCGCGGAGCGGGCCGAGGACGGCTCGTTCCCGCGCTCCATCGAGGGCGTGCTTCCCGCCCACGAGATCTTCCCGACGGTGGGCGGCTACGTTTCGGCGCTCTAGGGTCCGGCTCCCGGCTCCCTCGTCGGCCCGATCCCGCGCAGCCGAGCGAAATCGGATGGGGTAGCCCGGCCTGGCGGCCTAGGGTCTGACGGGCATCGGCGGGCTACAGGTCGAGGTCCGCGAGCGGGTCGTCGAGGAGATCGCGGAGCCAGCGGGGGCCCTGGGTGCGCAGCTGCTCCACCACCGAGGCCGCCTCGGTGGAGCGCATGCGTCGCAGGGTGCGCGCGCAGGTCTCCTGGAGCGGCGTCCGCGACCGGAAGAGGTTCTTCCAGCCGCCTTGGGTGCAGGTGTTGGCCAGCACGTGGGCGACATGGGCGTCCCCGGCGCGCGCAGCGGCCTCGAAGAGGAGATTCGCCTCCTCCGTGGGACGCCGCTCGATGCTGCACGAATCGATCATGCGCTGCAGGGCGGGACCGAGCAGCGGTCCGTCCCCGCGTCCGAGGGACTGGATGGCGGCGCGACGCACGCGCTCCTCGGGATCGTCCATCGCCACGATGAGCAGCTCGCGCGGCCCCCCTTCCCCTCGCGCCACCAGCGCGACCAGGTTTTGGCGGGCCGCCGGCGGCAACTGGGAGAAGTCGTTCGCGAGCGCCATCAACGCATCGCGAGTGCCGAGGTTCAGCAGGGCGGCGGCGATGCGGTCGCGGGCGCCCTCCCCGCAGGTGGCGAAGGCGGCGATGAGCGCCGCCACGCCGGGGTCGCCCAGCACGCGCATCGCGCAGGAGGCCTCCTCGTGGAAGGGCGTTTCCGCGAGCCACTGGGCTGCAAGCTTCGCGCAGGAGGGTCCCAGGGCGAGCAGAAGCTCCGCAAGGAGCCGCGTTTCGCACGAACCCCGCGCGTCGATCTTCTTGAAGAGGATCTTCAGCTGCGCGGGGTCGCGCAGCGTGGCGAGCGCGGCCTCCGCGGCGGCTTTCGCCCCCTCTCCACCGGAGGTCGCCAGGAGGTGTCCGCGGTCGAGCACCTCCAGGAGCCCCTCGAGACTCCCTCCGGCCACCATGCACGCCACGAGAGTGCGCAGCTGGTTGATGAAGATCTCGAGGGCGCCCTCGTCCCCCGGCTCCGTCGAGGCCTGCAGGAGCAGCAGCGCGGCGTGGCGCACCGTGGCGGCGAAACGGTCCTCCTCCAGGTGCTGAAGGACGCGGCGCCGCTCGACGTGGCTCAGTACGAACCGGTCGCGGTCCACGGGCTGGCGCTGCACCGCCTCGATCTGCTCGCGGGTGCGCCGCTCCAGCTCGCTCCGCTCCGCTTCGTAGTCCTCCCCGGGCGGGGTATCCGAAGGAGTGCCGATTTCCGCGATGCGGCGCGCCATCTCCTCGGCGTTGCCCTCCTCGTCGCCCATCGGATCATCGGTGTCGAGGAGGATGCCGAGGTGGGCCAACTCCGCCTCCCAGAGAAGCGTGGGATAGTCGATGGAGCCGTCGGCCTCGCGGGAGAGCGCAGCGACCAGGGCCTTCATTTCGGAGTCGTCGATCCCGGCGTGGAGTACGAACCCCACCACGCCATGCTCGTAGAGGAGGGTCGGCACGACGTCGCGACCGGTAGCCGCCTGGAAGACCTCCTCCTCGTCGAGGAAGACCGCGTTTTCCGTAAGGCGGAGCGCGAGAGAGCCGCCGCGGGTCGCTTCGTCCCAGCGCAAGGCCAGTTGGTTGAAAAGACCGGTGAGGGTGGGGTGTTCCCGGTCGTAGAGACGTACGCTGCGGATGGCGCGCACGAGGCTGCGCAGCAGTTGCCGCACCGCCTCGACCTCGAGATCCGCGTAGATCCGGCCCGTCTCCGGCATGTTCCGCATCCCCTATCGGCAACCGGGGCGCCGCGGCTGAGACGCCTACCCCACCGCGCAGGATCGCGGGCGGAGCCGAACCGGGCCTGGGGGCGCCGCGGCGGCTGCCGTGCGCTGCCGGTAAGAATTACCGGAACGCCTGAATTCCCGTGATCTCTTGGCCCAGGATGAGGGAGTGGATGTCGTGGGTCCCCTCGTAGGTCTTCACCGACTCGAGGTTGCACATGTGGCGCATCACCTGGTACTCGGCGGTGATGCCGTTGGCGCCCAGCATGTCGCGGCAGGTGCGGGCGATCTCGAGAGCCCGGTGGCAGCCCTCCCGCTTCGCCAGGGAGACCTGCGCGGCCGACGCCTTGCCCCCCTCCTTGAGGCGGCCGAGGCGCAGATTGAGCAATTGGAGCTTGGTGATCTCGGTGAGCATTTCGGCCAGCTTGGCCTGCACGAGTTGGAACGAAGCGAGGGGCCGGTCGAACTGGATGCGGCTGAGCGTGTAGCGACGCGCCTCGTCGAAGCAGGCCATGGCGCTGCCGCAGACTCCCCAGGCGATGCCATAGCGCGCCTGGGAGAGGCAGTTGAGCGGCCCCTTGAGCCCCTCCACGCCGGGCAGGATGTTGGCGGCGGGCACGACGACGTCCTCGAGGATCAGCTCGGAGGTTACCGAGGCGCGGAGCGAGTACTTCTTCTCCATGAGGGGGGCGGAGAATCCCTTCATGCCGCGCTCCACGAGAAACCCGCGCACTTTCCCGTCGAGCTTCGCCCAGACCAGCGCGACGTCGGCCACGGTGCCGTTGGTGATCCACATCTTCGCGCCGTTGAGGACGTAGGTGTCGCCCTTCCGGACGGCTCGCGTCGTCATGCCCCCGGGATCGCTCCCGTGGTCGGGCTCGGTGAGGCCGAAGCAGCCGACGGCTTTCCCCTCGTGCATCGCGGGAAGCCAGCGCTCCTTCTGGGCTTCCGAACCGTAGGCGGAGATGGGCCACATGACCAGGGAGCCCTGGACCGATGCGAACGAGCGGATCCCCGAGTCGCCCCGCTCCAGTTCCTGCAGGATGAGCCCGTAGGCGACCGGCCCGAGTCCCGGGCAGCCGTACCCCTCGATGCCCGCGCCCAGGAGCCCCATGGCGGCCATCTCCGGAATGAGCTCCTCGGGAAAGGTTCCCGCCAGGTAGTGGTCCCCAACCACCGGCACCACGCGGCGCGAGACCCAGTCGCGCACGGTATCGCGGATCATGCGCTCGTCCTCCGTCAGGAGGGCGTCGACGTCGTAGAAATCGGGGGCCTCGTAACTCATGGCGGCACGGTACCACCACCCCGCACCCCCGGCCAATCCCGTACGCCGTGCGGAATCCGCACACGGCAGGGCGCTCCTTGCCGCCCGCGAGCCGGGATTTCGCGGCACGCGATGTGATACAGGAATGTATCCAACAGGAGTCCCGATGACCTCGCGAAACCTAGCCCTGATCGTCCTGCTCCTCTTGCCGCCCGCCCTTGCCCGCGCGGAGGAGAGCGCTCCCAAGGCAGCCGAAACGGCCGCCATCGCCGAGATCACCCTCGAGATCTCGGATGCCGAGGATCCCCCCTCCGACTTCCCCTTCGGGCCCAAGTCGCGCAACCTCCGGGAGCTGCTGGCCACGATGCGCCGCGCGGCCGACGACCCGAAGGTGGATGGGATCCTCCTCACGCCGAAGAGCTACGGCGTCGGCTGGGCGCGCCTGCTCGAAGTGCGCGAGGGGCTCAAGACGCTGCGCGCCTCGGGCAAGAAGATCTTCGTCTATCAGGAGTCGATGTCGGCGCCCGACCTCGCGCTGGTCTCCCTGGCGGACCGCGTCTCGATGCCGGAGTCCGGCTCGGTGATGCTCCCCGGACTGGCGATCGAGTCGCTCTACATGAAGCGGCTCTTGGACAAGCTCCACATCCGCTTCGACGTCATCCACATCGGGGAATACAAGTCGGCGGGCGAGTCCTTCGTGCGCGAGACCATGTCCGATGAGCTGAAGCAGTCCCTGGACCCGATCCTCGACGAGATGTACGAGTCGATGGTCCAGGCGATCGCCGAGGGACGCCGCATCCCCGCCGACGCGGTGAAGGCCGCGATCGACAAGGGGATCCTGAGCGCGCGGGAAGCGCAGGCGGCGGGACTCATCGACCGCGTGGAGTACGCCGACCAGTTCCGCGCCGGCATGGAGGCGTTCTTCCCCGGAAAGCAGGTGACGGTCTCCGCCTACGAGCGGAAGCCGGGGCTCAAGATCGACGCCAAGAACCCTATGGCCGCCCTGATGCAGCTGATGAATCTGCTCTCGGGGGGGGGGCGCGAGAAGCCCCCGGCCGGCCCCAAGGTCGCCGTCATCTACTGCACCGGCACGATCGTGAGCGGAAAGAGCCAGTACGGCTGGACCGGCGAGGTGGCGGCCATGGGGTCGGAGACCATCGTCGAGGCGATCGAGGAGGCGGCCCGCAACGACGAGGTGAGGGCGATCGTCCTGCGCATCAACAGCCCGGGCGGCTCCGGGCTCGCGTCCGACATCATCTGGCGCGCCATCGCGCGCGCCAAGGAGCGAAAGCCGGTCATCACCTCGATGGGCGACGTGGCGGCGAGCGGCGGCTACTACATCGCCGCCAACAGCACCGCGATCGTCGCCGAGCCGCAGACGATCACCGGGTCGATCGGCGTGGTCGGGATGATCCCCAACCTGGAGGGGTTCCTCCAGTGGATCGGCATGGATCCGCAGCGTCTTACCCGCGGCAAGCGGGCGGGGGCGCTCCTCACCACTCAGGGTTTCGGCGACGAGGACCGCGAGGTCCTCCGCGCCTACATGAAGTCCTTCTACGAAGACTTCGTCGCGAAGGTGGCGGCCGGGCGCGGCCGCACGCCGGCCGAGATCGAGCCGGTGGCGCGCGGCCGCATCTGGAGCGGGCGCAAGGCGCGCGAACTGGGCCTCGTGGACGAACTGGGCGGGCTGGAACGCGCGATCGCGCTGGCGCGGGAGAAGGGCGGCGTCCCCGCGGACGCGGCCTTCCACATCCTGGAGTCGCCGCGACGCGCCGGCCCCTTCGAGATGCTCGACCAGCTCTTCGGCCTGCAGGCATCCGCGGAGTTCGCGGCCCTGGCCGCGCTCCCCGGCGTGCGCACGCTCCTCGACCGGATTGCCGTGACGCGCCTCGCCGCCATCGATCGCATCTGCTGCATCGCACCGGAACTGGAAGCGTTCGCGGCGCCACTGCGGGAGCGCCCGCGCTGACCCCAACCAAGACAGTTTCCGGCCGTGGAGTGTCGTCGGGACCGGCTCCCGGCCAGCCGGGGCGGGGTGTACCCGCCCCGGCACTTTTTTTCTCCCCTGGCGGTAAGCTCGGGGCGTGAGCCGCCTCCTCGGTCTGCTGGTCTGCGCGGGGGTGGCGCTCTTCCTGGTGCTCCAGCCCGGCGGCGGCCCGGGCGGCGGCGAAGCGGATGCGCCCCCCCCCGCGCCCCCCCCCGATCGCGCCGGGCCCGGGTACATCCCCCCCGAGGCCCCCACGGAGGCCCCCGAAGGCCCTCCCCCCCGCCCCGGCGCCCAACGGACGGACTTCGACGAGCTCTCGGGCTACGACTACGACCCGGAGGCCGATGTGATCCCCGACTCCATCCTCGCGTTGCACGGAAAGACGGTGGAGCTCAAGGGGGTCATGTACTACGGGGTCGACGACCCCGCCAACGTGACCGAGTTCCACTTCATGCCGAACCACTACGTCTGCTGCTTCGGCACGCCCCGCACCAACGAGATCGTCAAGGTCTCGATGAAGCCGGGGACCAAGACTCACTATCTCCTCAACTACTACCTCGTCCGCGGCACCCTCGAGGTCGGGGCAGCGCGCGACGCCAAGGGGCGCGTCCTCCATCTCTACCGGATCCGCGACGCGGAGGTGGAGATCTTGAACTAGCGGCCGCCCGGCGCAACGTCGGGCGGCTGCGGGGGCTGCGCGCGCTGCGGGGGCTGCGCGCGCTCGAGGCGTGCCTCGCGCTCGACCACGAAGACGGCCTCCGCGATCCTGGCGAGCTCCTTCAGCGGCCAGTCGCCGCGCCAGTGCAGGTGCCCCTCCTGGATCGCGATGGAGGTGGAGAGATAGAGCTCGTCGGGGATGCCGGCCACCACTTGGACCGCGGCCGGATCGGCCATGCCGAAGAGGAAGCCGAGCGGCTTGAGCCCGCCCAGGTTGAACGTGAGCCCGAAGTGGCGCGCGGCGCCGAGCCGACCCATCGCCTCGACGTGCGGATGCTGCTCCTTGCCGGGCCCCGCGCGGATGCGATCCAAGAGCGCCTTGAGATCGGATTCCGCGGCGGGAGACTGCGCGGCCGCGAGGATGGAGCCCTGCACGGCCAGGAGCGTCTCGGGCAGCATCATGCGGAGCATCGCCAGGGCGGGGTCCTCCACCTTGATCTTGAGCTCGTGGATCTCGACTCCCTCGTGCCGAGCCACCGCTGGCTGGAACTCCACGGAGAAGGGGATCCCCGCCTCCTGCAGCGCCTGATTGAGCGGCGCGGGGTCGAACGCCTTGAGAAGGTCGCGCGACTTGGCGCCATCCTTGAGCTCCATGACCATCAGGGAGGAGCCCGCCATGCCGGAGAGCGTGACGGCGCTCGCCGAGCGCCCGGTGAAGTGGTCCGCGGGCAGGTAGCCGGAACCGAGGATCTGCTTGGCGGCCGCGCCGGCGCCCGGGCCGAGGAAGGTGGAGAGCAGGCTGGCGAGCTCTTCCGAGATCCAGTTGGCCGTGCCGGTGGTGTCCATGATGAAGAACGGGTCTGTGGGCAGGAAGGCGGCGAGATCGTTCGCGCCCGGCGCCCCCGCGCGGCCGAGAAAGCCGCGCAGGCGCGAGCCGGGCTGCGTGCGCACGATCCCCTCCGCCAGGAGCAGCGCGCCGTCCCAGGTGACGGCATACTCCGCCGAGGCCATGCCGTACACCGCATCCCGGCTGACGCCGAGGGCGGCCTTGAGGAAGGCGCGCTCAGCGCGCGGCGTATGTTCCGCTTCCGCTTCCTTCTCCATGTCCTTGAAGAACTCTTCGATCCCCGCGCGGTGGCGCTCGACCACCTCGGCGAGAAAGACGTGGATCGCGGCGTCCCCCGGCAGCAGCGCCACGGCCCGACCCCGCATGGGCGCCTCCACTTCGGCGCGCTTGCCGATGCAGAACATCCCCTCGCGCAGGACGGCGACGCGGTTCCGGAGCAGCTCACGCTGCCCGGCCGCCGCCCCGTCCTCGGCGGGCAGGTAGAGGATCGGCTCTTCGTCGAAGAGCGCGAGGTAGACGGGCCGATCGCGCACGAAGGGAAGCTCCGTCGTGATCCCGAACTCCTCCATGAGGAGCGTCGAGACCGGCGCACGCTCGAGCCGGCCGCGCTCGCGCTCCCCCATGAAGTTGGCGAGCAGCGGCTGGAACTCCTTGGCCAGGGCGTCGATCCGATCGAGGGAGGGGAGGCGCAGCACGATCGGACTCTCCCCGGGAACGAGCGCGGTGACCGGGTCCTCCTGCCCGGCCCCGGCCGCCGCAGTCCAGACGAAGAGGAGAGGGATTCCGAGGGCCAGGCTTCGCATCCGGCCCAGGATACTCCTTCAGGCGCGGGGTCGGAGCAGGGCGGCCAAGGCGCGCCCCCCATCGATGGGAGAGATCGGGACTAGGTTCCCCGCCCCCATCCCCAGGTTCACCATGAAGGCGAAGTCGAGCAGCGGGGCACGAAGGAGCGCAAGCGTGAACCGGGCTCCGCAAAGGGCGAGGCCCGCAGCCAGGATGAGGTTTGCGGCGGGCCCCGCAAGCGCCACCCAGGCCTCGCGCCTCCCGGGCAGCCGCTGGACCAGGGCGCGGCCGAAGATGGGCCAGATCGCGATGCAGGCGCGGCCGCTCCCGAGGCCGAGCGCCACGAGCCCATGCGCGCATTCATGGATCAGCAGCGTGGCCAGCAGGAGCGCGTAGCGTCCGGCGAGGCCGACCGCGGCGAGGACCAGGGCCGCCACCGCCACCGGGATGAGGGCGCTGAGCGAGAGGGTGAACCGCCCCCGCGTGGCGGAAAGAAAGGGACCGAAAGAGGTCTCCGCGTCCACTGCCAGGGACAGAAAGCGCCCTTCCCTCGGGGGGGGATTTTCTTGTAACCTGTTGGCAGAGGCCAAGTTGGGGATCGGATCCCCAGTGGAACCCTCTTTGCTAGGTCGGTTCATGCTCTTGCTTCACGTCCCGGCTGTTCCTCTCCTGCTTCTCCTAGCGGTCGCCGCGTCGGCATGGGCCGGCGAAGAGGACGAAGCGTACCGCAAGGTGAGCGCCGCGCGGGACCAGGCGCGACGATTTCCCGGCGCGGAGGCATTGCAGACGTTCGAGAAGGAGGCGACGCGCTTCCTCGATCGCTACCCCCACGGGCGCTGGGCCGGCGTGGTCTGGCTCTGGCGAGGGGACGCGCTCAAAGAGCGCGACGCGCGCGCGGCGCTCGCGGCCTACGGCGCTTCGGGCGACGCCGCCGCCGCCCAGCGCGTGCGGGCGGTGCTCATCCGTTTCGAAACGCCGCCCGCGCTGGAGGTCGAGAGTTGGCTGGGCACGCCGGTCGACCCCACCCACCCTTCCGGCGAGGTGACACTCCTCGTCTTCTTCTCCATCTCGCACCCGCAATCGAGCAAGGTGCTGGGCCGTCTCGCCGCGTTGCGCGAGAAGTACGCCGGCCGCGGGCTCCGCATCGTGGGCGTGGCGGCGGTCGTGGACGACCACGCCAACCAGAAGCCCGCCGCGGTGCGCGCCTGGGTGGAGGAGCGCAAGCCGCCGTTCCCCGTCGCCATCGACCGGCAGCGCCCTGGAGCCGCCTCGGTTTCCCTCGATCTCTACCAGGGCAACCAGCTGCCCTGGGCCGCCTTCCTGGATCGGTACGGGCGGGTCGCCTCCCTCCAGGCGTTCACGCTGCAGGGCAATCCCGCGGCGCAGGCGGAGCGGGAGTTGCAGACCCTCCTCGAACAGCCCCGCCACGCGGAGCTGGTGCAGGAAGTGCGCGAGGGGGGGGCGGGGGCCGAGTCCTCGCTCGAGATTCTCGCCTCGATCCGGACGCGGGCCACCGCGGACGCGCTCTTCCAGCTCGTGCAGTCGCCGCTGCCCGAAGCGACCTGCCGCCGCGCGCGCGAGCAGCTGGAGGGAATCCTCCCCCTCGGCTTCCTGGGCGCCGATCTGCCCGCCGCCGCGCGACGGTGGCGGGCGGAGAGGGAGCGCTGCCGCTACGCCTTCCTGCCCGATCGCTTCGTCGAGCCTGGCAAGTAGGCTTGGGAGGCCGCCGAACGCACCGAGCCGGCGCGCAAGGCGTTGCGTGGCGTGGCGTCCCTCCTGCGCGCGGCGCATCGCTGCGGCGCGCGGAGCATCGATGACGTTGGCATAATGGCCCGCCATGCGGCGATCCTCTCCAGGCGTGGTGTCGACGCGGCGTGCGCCACACGCCTAGGGTTGCGATGGAAGCTCGCAACGCGGCGCGACTGCGGGTGCTGGGCGCCGCGGCCCTCTTCAGCACGGGCGGCGCGGCGATCAAGGCCTGCGACCTCACCGGCTGGCAGGTGGCCTCCTTCCGGTCCGGATTCGCGGCGCTCGCGATCCTCCTCTTCGTGCCCGCGGCGCGCCGAGGGTGGTCGCGCCGCACGCTCCTCGTGAGCGTCGGCTACGCCGCCACCCTCACGCTCTTCGTGCTGGCCAACAAGCTCACCACCTCGGCCAGCACGATCTTTCTCCAGTCCACGGCGCCGGTCTACCTGCTCCTGCTCTCCCCGCGGCTCCTGCGCGAGCCGATCGCGCGGCCCGACGTGGTCCTCCTTGCAGTGCTGGCCGCGGCGATGGGCATGGTCTTCGTCGGCGGGGAGGTCGCCAGCGCCACGGCGCCCGATCCCGCCCTGGGCAATCTCCTCGCCGCGGGGAGCGGCTTCTCCTGGGCTTTCACGGTCCTGGGACTTCGCTGGCTCGCACGCAGCGACGAAGGGGCGGCGCGCACGGCGGCGGGGGCCGCCGCGGCAGGCAATCTGCTCGCCTTCGCGATCTGTCTGCCGTTCGCGCTTCCAATGGAGGCGCCGCGCCTGCTCGATTGGACGTTGCTGGTCTATCTCGGCGCGTTCCAGATCGGGCTGGCCTACGTCCTGCTCACCGGCGGCATGCGCTGGGTGCCCGCCCTCGAGGGCTCGCTGCTCCTGCTCTTCGAGCCCGCGCTCAACCCGATCTGGGCGTGGCTGGTGCACGGGGAGAGGCCGGGACCGTGGGTCCTCGCGGGCGGCGCGACCATCCTCCTGGCGACGGCGGTACACGCCTCGCGGAGCCGCTGAGGGCGCTACTTCCCCTCGGGCACCACGGCGAGGTAGCGGCCGCCGTTCTGCTCGGCGAGCGCGCGCAGGAAGCCCGCGCCATGCTCGCGGCCGATGCCGATGGTGTGGACCGTGACCCGGCGCAGGGCGTTCCAGTTGCGCACCGCCTGGAGGGTCCACTCGGGATCTTCACGGTTTCCCAGGGCGTCGGTGGGCCCCCCGTCGGAGACCAGGAAGATCGCGTCGGCCCGCGCATCCTTGGCGGGCTCATCGGGGTGGACCCCGGACAGCCGCACGGCCGCCTCCATCGCCGCGCGAATGTTGGTGTTCCCGCCTGGCTGTGAGGCGGAGAGGTCCTCGGTGAGCCGCGCATGCGCCTTCTCGGAGACCGGCACCAGGTCGTCGTGGAGTGGAAACACATGGTCGCTGAAGAGGAGCACGGCGTAGTGCGTGCCGCTCCGCAGACTTTTTGTCGCGCGGAGGAGCTCGCTGCGCGCCGCCGAGAACCGCGACTCCTCGTCCGCCTTGGGCGGCACCGGGAGGTTGTCCACCCACTTCGGATTGGTGAACGAGACCTCCATCGAGCCCGAGATGTCGAGGACGTAGACGATGCGCAGCGAGTCCTGGGGGATTCCGTAGAACCGCCCGCCGGGGCCCGCCTCGTCGGAGCCCGCCTTGCCGCGACCGAGAGGAATGCGCCCGTTGAGGACGTCGTCGCGGCGGTCTGCGTACCAGCGCGCCCAGATATCGGGGAAGGGGCCGATGGGCTGCCCGGTGAGGATCTGGAGCGCCCCGATGAACTCCTGGAGCCCCCGGGTGTCGCGCTTCTCCTTCTGGACCGCCTCGACGAGGGGGCCGACGCACTCGGGCAGCGCGAGCGCCGCCATCGCCCGCGCCACCGCCGCCCGCACGACCCAGTCCCCGTGGGGCAGGAGGCGCAGGAGCGTGGGCACCGCGGAGGGGCCCGCCTCCCGGCCGCGCCGCTCGAGGGCGGTGAGGAGCGGGACCAGCTGCTCGGGGCGCCGTGCTCTCTCGAGGGCGACGATGAGGGCGGAGATCCCCGTGTCCTGCGAGGAGACCAGATGGAGCGAGATTTCGTGCAGCAGAAGCGGCGAGGTCACCTTCGCGATGCCTTCGTCGGCGAGCCAGGCCAGCGCCTCCGTGGACCGGAGCGCGCGGATACCCGCCAGCACCGCCCCCTGCTCCGCGTCGGTCTGCATCTGCGCCCCCGATAGCTCGGCCTCGCGCTTCACGAGCTCGGTCCGCTCCGGCGTGGAGGGGTAGACCCCGGTGCGCAGGCGGTCCCCCTCGAGGGTGCGCAGCTTCAAGAGGACCGCGTGGAGCTCCTTGCGGCGCTTGAGCGCCTCCTTCTCGAGATCGTCCCAGGTCTCGAGGAGCGTCTGGGCCGCTTGCGGACTGTCCGAGCGCGCCAGCTCCCCGATCGCCTCCAGCCGCGCCGCGGGATCGGCGTCGCCGCGGAACGCGGCCAGGAAGCGCGCGCGCGCCGCGGCGTCGTCCCCCGGGCCGGCGAAGGCCGCGACGGAAAACAGCAGGGCGACCCAGCCCGGTCCGCGCATCAACCCTTGCGCTCCGCGAACTGCCCGCCGTTCTCGGCGGCCAGGGTGCGCAGGAAGTAGTTGTCCATGACGTCGACGGCGATGGTGTGGATCGTCACGTGGAGGTCCTTGTTCCACTCGCGCACCGCCTCCAGGATGATCTGCGGGTCCATCAGCTCGGCGTTGTCGAACTTGCTGTCGGTCGGCGCGCCGTCGGAGAGGAGGAAGATCGTGTCGACCTTCGAGGAGACCTTGCCGGTCTTGGGCGCGGAGCCGATCGCCCCCGCCATGGAGAAGGCCTCGCGGAGCGCCCCGAGCGTGAAGGTGGCGCCGGCGGCGCGCAGTCCGTCGATCGCCTTGTGCGCCTCCTTCTTGCCCTCCGGGGTCGCTTTCACCATGTCGCGGTTCCAGAGCTGCACCGCGTGGCTGAAGAAGATCATGCTGAATTCGACCTTCGGGGAGAGGTTGTCGATGGCGCGGCGCAGTTCGTTCTGCGCCACTTCGAGGCGCGTCCGGCCGGGGGCGGGGTCGCTGCCCGCGTCCTTGCGGCCGGTGACCACCGGCTTCTGCTTGAGCGGATCGACCGGATGCTCCATGCTCCCGCTCACGTCGATGATGAAAACGATGCGCGTGGAGCGGGTCTCGATGCCGTAGAAGCGGTGCCCGTCCTCCTCCCGCGAGACTTCGGTTTGGCCCCCCTCGGTCTTCTTGGCGTTCGGGTCCGGCAGGCGGCGCCCGATGCTGTCCCACCAGCGCAGCCAGATGTCCGCGAAACCGAAGCTCTCGCCGGTCAACTCCTTGAGGACCCCGTTGATGTCGTCGCGGAGGCGGCCCTCCTCTCCCTTCATCGCGTCGATGAGGATGGTGACGACCTCTTCGCTGCGGGTTTGCGCAAGGCTCTTGATGGCCGCGGCGCGCACGCGCCAGTCGGCGTCCTTCACGTAGAACTTCAAGACCTCGAGCGCCTCCTCCCGGCGGATCGACCCCAGGCCGCGCGCCACTCCCGCCCGTACCCGCGGCTCGGCGTCCGCCTTGAGCTTCTTGAGCGTCGCGAGCACCGCCTTGGTCACCTTCTCGTCGCGCAGGGTGGCGTGCCAGATGCCGCAGGCCCCGGCGAGGAGGTAGCGCACGCGCCAGGTGGGGTGCTTCTCGAGGACCCCGAGGGCCGATTGGATGGTGGACCAGTCGCGGAAGCGGCCCAGCACCATCATGAGCAGCTCCTGCGAGGACTGCCCGGCGCGCCACTCCGCCTCCAGCTTCTGCAGGCTCCGCTCCCAGGTGGCGCGGAGCGCGATCTCGTCGTCGCTGAGCGCTTGACGGTCGTTCACCTTGCGCAGCTTCTCCTGCAACGCCTCCATCTGCGACTCGATGGCGCTCAGGAAGGTGCCGTAGCGCGACGCGATGTCGGCAAAGGGGCGGATCGCCTCGGAGGCGTCATGGGAGCCGAGCTTCTCGAAGAGGCGGTCCCGCTCGTCGGCGCCGATCTCCTCGAACGCCCGAGCGTTGAGGGCGTCGCGGGCGGCGATGAACTCGGAGCGACCGTCCGCCGAGGCGGAGGGAGCGAGGAGCAGGATAGGGAGGGAAGCGAGGAGGAGGAGCCGAGCGGCCATGCTTCCTGTGATTGTAGTCCCAACCGGGGCCGGGCAGGACCGCGCCTATCCGGCTCGAAACGAGGCGGCCAGCCCCATCCCTCCGGAGATGCAGAGGGTGGCCAGGCCCCTCCCCGCCCCCCTCCTCCGCATCGCATGGAGAAGCGTGACGGCGATGCGGGCCCCGGTGCAGCCGATGGGGTGGCCCAACGCGATGGCGCCGCCATGCACGTTGAGCCGGTCGCGGTCGAAGTGCAACTCCCGCTCGCAGGCGATCACCTGGGCGGCGAACGCCTCGTTCAGCTCGATGAGGTCGAACTCCTCGAGCCGGCCCCCGGTGCGCGCGAGCAGATGGCGCGTGGCCGGCACGGGACCCAGGCCCATCACCTTCGGGTCGAGGCCCGCGTCGGCGCACTCCTCGAACCAGCCGAGGGGCTCGAGCCCGCGCTCCTCCACCAGGGTCTCGCTCACGAGGAGCAGGGCCGCGGCGCCGTCGGTGATGCCCGAGCTGTTGCCCGCCGTGACCCCCCCGCTGTCGGAGAAGACCGGCTTGAGCCGCGCGAGCAGCTCCAGCGTGCTGTCCGGGCGCGGATGCTCGTCCGCCGCGATGGTCTCCTTGGCCGCCTTCACCGGCACGACTTCGTCGGCGAATGCGCCCGCCGCGATCGCCTCGGCCGCCTTCTGCTGCGAGGCGAGGGCGAACTCGTCCTGCTCGTTGCGCGCGATGGAATAGCGCTCGGCGAGGGTTTCGGCGGTGAGCCCCATCACCTGGTCCGCCAGCGGGCAGTGGAACCCGTCCTTGACCATGCCGTCGAGAAGCGGCGCGTGGCCGAGCCGGTAGCCGCCGCGCATGCGGTCGAGGAGGAAGGGGACGCGGCTCATCGATTCGACGCCGCCCGCCACCACGGCCCGCGCGCGGCCGAGCCGGATGGCGTCGGCGGCGAGCCAGATCGCCTTGAGCCCCGATCCGCAGGCCATGTTGACCGTATGGGCCGGAACGGTCTCCGGCAGCCCCGCGCGGATCGCGACTTGGCGCGCGGGGTTGGGCCCCTGTCCCGCCTGTCGCGCGCAGCCGAAGATGACTTCGCCGACGGGGAGGTCGAGGCCGCGCAGGAGCGGCTCGGTCGCCGCCGCGCCCAGTTCGGCCGCGGTGAGGCCGGCGAGCCCGCCCATGAACCGGCCGATGGGCGTGCGCACGGCACGGAGGACGGCAACGCGTTCCATGCGGCGGGATCGTATCACCGGCGGATAGAATCGGCCCGTCGTGCGGAAAGTGGCGCTCCTGGCATTCGTTCTGGCCGTTCCTTGCGCCGGGGAGGATCCGCCGCCCTCCCCGCGCGCGCTCGTGGGCGAGCTGTTGCGCCAGCTCGACATGAAAGCGGCGGATCTCGCGGTGCGCGACCGCGAGCTGCTGCGCGCCGACGAACGCTTTCGCCAGCACTTCCCCGAGGAGGAGGCGCATCTCCTGCGCACGGTGCGGGAGGCGCTCGACCGGCCGCTCGAGTTGCCCGCGCGGGCCGAGACGCTCGCGCGGGCGGCGCATGCGGCCAAGGACTGGAAGGAGACGCAGGAATCGCTGGCGGCCTTTCTCCACTCTCCCCCGCTCCCCGCGGCCGCCCTCGACGAGCTGGGCCCCGATCTCTCCGCGCTTCCGCCGGAGCTCGCCGAATCCGTGGCGCTGCTCTACCGGCATGTGGCGGGGTTCGCCGCGGCCGCCTCCGCGAGCGGCGGCCACCCCCCTGAGCAGCGCGCGCGGCTCGCGGAGATCCTTCCCCGCTGGGTGGGGCGCACGACCCCCGAAGAGATGGAACTCGCCAAGCGGGGCGAAGAGGATGCGGCCCAGCGCGAGGCGATGATGCAGGCGGCGGCGATTCTGCCCGGGGGCAGGGGGAGAGTCGTGGTGCCGGGGGCCGGGCAGCTCGTCGCGGCCATCGAGGAGATCCTGCCCGCGTTGCGCAAGCCCAGCGGCTTTGCGGGCACGCTCCGGGTGGAGACGCGCTTCGGCCCCGTCGTCGTGCGCGGCGAAGGAAACGACTCCGGCGACGCCGACGCCTTCCTGCTCCTCGATCTGGGAGGCGACGACGAGTACCGGCTCCCCGACACGCCGACGGACCGACTGGTCCGCCTCCTCATCGACTGCGCGGGCAACGACCTCTACCTTTCCAAGGCGCCCTACTCCTGGGGCGCCTCGCTCCTCGGCGTCTCGATCCACATCGACTGCGAAGGCGACGACGACTACCGCGGCGGCGACTACAGTCTCGGCTGCGGGCTGGGCGGATTCGGCCTGCTCTGGGACGCGTCGGGCAAGGACCGCTACTACGCCGGTCTCGGTTCGCAGGGCGCGGGCCTCTTCGGCGCGGGCCTCCTCAAGGACGACGGCGGCGACGACGAGTACGTCGCGGGCTGCTTCTGCCAAGGGTTCGCCTCCAGCGGCGGATTCGGCGCGCTCCTCGACCGGTCGGGCGACGACAGCTTCCTGGCCGGGCGCGACGAACCGGACGGCTGGCGTCGCCCCGCCACCTTCATCACCTTCGCCCAGGGGTCGGCCTACAGCCACCGGTTCGGCGTCGTGACCCGCGACGAGAAGGGGGAACAACGCTTCAAGATCACCGGGCAGATCCCGGGGGGGGCGGGGATGCTGCTGGACGGGGGCGGGGACGACCGGTACGAAGCGGACGTGTTCGCACAGGGCTCGGCCTACTGGTACTCGCTCGGGATACTTGTCGACTCGTCCGGGCGCGACCGCTACCGCGCGACCTGGTACGGCCAGGGGGTGGGGACGCACGCCGCGGCCGGCTGCCTTCTCGATCTCGACGGCGACGACTGGTACTTCTCGCGCACCACGAGCCAAGGCTGCGGCCACGACTTCAGCGTCGGCATCCTCTGGGACCGATCCGGCGACGACGCCTACCGGGGGGTCGGCCTCTGTCAGGGAGCGGGCAACGCGCTCTCGGGCCTCGGGCTCCTGGTGGACGAAGCCGGGGACGACGACTACCGCTGCGGAAGCAACGGTTGGGGCTACGGCTCGGCGGTCGACCGGCATCCCCACGCCGCGCCTTTCGGATTCTTCCTCGATCTGGGTGGAGGGAACCGCTTCACGGGCGGGGCCGTCGCGGATGCGGGGCCGGGAAAACGCTGGCGCCAGCCGCCGCGCGGATTCGGAGTGGACGGCGGCGCATGAAAGTCGTCTGGATCGCGGTCACCGCGCTCGTGGTGGTGCTGGGAGGGGCGTCCCTCTGGCTCTACTTCGAGCTCGACTCCATCGGGAAGCGCTACGATCGCGAGTTTGCGGCCGCGAGCGAGACCCTGCGCGCCCTCGACGGGCGCTTCCCCTACACGCCGCAAGCGGAGCTTGCGCCCGACCGATTCGACGCCTACCTGCGGGCGCGCGCCGCGACCGGGGAGGTCTACGCGCGGCGCTCGAAGGAGTCCTCCAGCGACCTCTACCACGGCCACGGCACGCAGATCGAGATGCTCGGCGCGCTCGCCGCCGCACTGGAGCGGGAGTCGATGTCGCTCGAAGAGTACGTCACCATCGGGCGACGCCTGCGCGTGGTGCTTGCCGCCGCCGGCGCGACGGGAAGCGACCCCGCGCTGGCCGCGCTTGCCTCCGCCTGGCGCACGGAGTTGGCCACGCAACGGAGCCCGGAGGGACCTCCTCTCCCCGAGCCCGGCGCGCCCCCGCCCCCCTCCGACACCCTCCTCGTGAGCGGGCGGGCGCCCGCGATCCGGGCCTCCATGCAAGGGGACATGTTGATCCTGATCGTCGAGCGGATCGCGCTTGGCCGCTGAACGTCGCTTCCTTTCGACAATGGGCACGGCACGCCTCCTGCTGGAGGATTCCCATGGTCCGTCCGCGGAGCGCAGCCGAGGAGTTCCTGGCCCAGATCACGGCCCGGAATCAGGCGCGGCCCCCCGCACGCCCGGGGCTTGCTCCGGTGCGGCGGAAGCCGGCGCTTCGCGCCACCCCACTCGTGCCGCCCGCGCGGGAGAGCCGCGCCGCGCAGTTCGACCGCGGGCTGAGCGCGACCATCCTTCTGGTGGCGCTCTTCGTCGGGATCATCCTGCTTCCCGCGCATGCGGGGGGAAGCTGGCTCGGGCCCCTGGTCGATCGCTGCGGCGAAAGCCTCCGGGGGCCGCGCTCGCATCCGGCGCCCGGCGCCGCGGGCGGGGCGCGGGAGGCGGTCGCGGCTTCGGAGCCGCGCGCGGAGGAGGCGGCCTCCCCGGGAACGACCGCGGACTGGCTCTTCCGCGGCGCCCGCTGATCACTTCGCGAAGAGCCGCGCCGGATCCTGGAACGCCTTGAACTCGAGGGCGTTGCCGCTCGGATCGCGCAGGAACATCGTGCGCTGCTCCCCGGGCAGGCCGCGGAAGCGGAGTTGGGGCTCGATGAGGAAGCGCACCCCCGCCCCCCGCAGCCGCGCCTCCATCGTGGGGCATTCGTCCCAGGCGAGGACGACCCCGAAGTGGCGCACGGGGACCTTTTCGCCGTCCACCGCGTTGGTGGCGTTCCCGGCGGCTTCCCCCGGACTCAGGTGGGCCACGAGCTGGTGGCCGAAGAAATCGAAATCGACCCAGGCGTCGCTGCTGCGCCCCTCGGGGCAACCGAGGAGCCCGCCGTAGAACCTGCGGGCGGCCGCGAGATCGTGGACCGGAAGCGCGAGATGGAACGGCGCGGACGGCAACTCAGTCCCCGCACCCCTCGCCGCCGCCGTCCCCGCAGCCTTCCTTCGGCTCCTTCGGCGCCTCGGGATCCTTGGGTTCGCCGGGCTGCTCCGGCTCGCCCGGCTCCTCGGGGGGCGCCTCGCCCTCCCCGGCCCCCTCCTCCTCGCCCTCCTCTTTCTCGGGCTCCTTGGGCTTCTGGCGGAACTCCTCCAGCTTCTTCTTCAGGAAGGCGGTGGAGTAGGTGTTGACCAGGAAGGCGTATTGGCAGCGGCGCGCGAGCTTCTCGTCGGCGGGCTCCACGCTCACGGTGACCGGCGCGTACTCGTTCTCGACGAGCTTGCCCTCGTCCATGCGGTCGGCGCGCTTGCTCGGCGCGCCGATGCGCACCCCGGTGCGCACGAGGACGAACTCCTCCTCCTCTTTCGTCTCCTCGTCCTTCTTCTCCTCTTCGCCCGGTACGGGGGGCGGCGTCTCCTCCGCCTTCTTCTCGACCTTCTTCTTCGCGACGAGCGTCACGGTGCCCACCGGCTTGTCGAGGCCGAAGGCGGCGGAGACATCGGCGGCCTTGCCCAGCACGTCGTAGCAGCTCAGGTAGCGGAGCGCGTTCGTGACGGAGAGGACCGCGTCGGTGTCGGCGGGGGCTGCCTCGGGCTGCTCCAGCGCCCACTCGTCCTGCCCCTTGCGGAGGAGTTTGATCGTTCCCTCGGCGCCCTCGAGGAGCACCTCCTGCACCTCCGAGTCGCCCATGTTGAAGATCTCGGTCTCGATCCACTCGACCCCGATCTTCTGGACGAAGGTGTCCCAGCTGAATCCGCTCCCGCCGGTGTCCCAGGGGGCGGCGGGCTCCCGTTTCGGCGCCTCGGGGTTGAGGAGCGTGCTCGTCCGATACACGGTGTCGGAGCCCTCCTTGCGGATGAAGAACTCCTGGTAGCTCCCCTTCGGGTTGCGGCCCACGCGGAAGTCGGCCATGACCGTCTCCCCGCGCAGAACCTGCACGCGACGCCCCTGTTCGTCGACCTGCGCCTCCTTGTGGAATTCCTTGCTGGAGCTCACCTCGTTTTGCGCCCGGAGCTGCGCGACGGCATCGAGCAGTTTGCCCGCCGTCGCCGCCTTGACCGGGTAGCCGCCCGCGGAGGCGAGCTCCCAGTCGGAGCCGACGCGCTGGATGGTGAAGGCGTGCTGCATCCAGCCTTCGCTCAGGACGATGCGGTCGGCCGCCTGCTTGTTGAACTCGGGAAAGAGCCGCGGGGCGGGGCCGGACTCGGGGTCCGCGCCCTTCCCGCCCATCACGATGAAGTAGACGGCGGCAAGCGCGACCACGGCGCCGGAGAGGACGATGTTGGCACGGCTCATGGCGGCATCCTCAGGAGGGCGGCAAGGGGGGCGGGAGCGGGGAACGGCGCGCCCGACGCGCGGCGCGCAGGATCCAGAGGAGGAACCCGCAGATGATGACCACGCCCGAGGGGACGAGCACGTTGACCCACCGCCACCAGGTACGGTTCGCGTCGCGGTCCTCGATCTCCTTGTCCAGCGCCTTGTAGAACTCCTCCTCGTCCAGCTCCTCGTTCTCCTTGATCTTCTCGATCTTCTCGTCGAACGCCTTGTCCCGCAGGGTGCGGTCGGCGTAGCGCTTGTTCCGCAGCGCGATGAGGTCGGGGGAGCGGGCGAGCCAGTCCACGAGGCTGCTGGCCAGAAGCGTCATCGCCTTGGCCGCCTCGCCGGAGTCGTCGGCCCCGCCGATCACGAAATCGCTCACGAAGAGCGCGTTGCCCACCACGACCAGCTGGGTGGGCTTCACCGTGGCTTTCACCACCTCGGGGCCCTGGGCCGGGGCAGGCGGCTTCGGCTCCCCGCCCCCTTCCCCCTCCTCCCCGCACCCCTCCCCGTCTTCCCCTTCGGGCTTCTCGGCGGGCTTGGTGAGCGACGGGGGAACGGGACGCTCGGCGAAGAAGGAGGTGAAGTTCCCGTCCAGCGCCACGGCAAGATTGCTCGAGCCGACCTCTTCCCGCCGGGGTCGGTCGGCGCGCTCGTCCAGGTGGCGCCGGTCGACGCGGCTCAGGTCGGTCCAGCGCCAGGACTCGTTGGCGTGCGAGCGCACCAGCACCGTCGCGGTGCGCTGGTCGCCGAGATTGTCCTGGAGGATGTCCACCGGGTGGGGCCAGAAGAGGTGGATGGTCTTGATCGTGCTCACCGCCGGGTTGTCGGTGTCCATCGAACCCGGCTCGCTGAGGATGGGCCAGAACCAGAAGGGCACCGGGATCTCGGCGTCGAGCGGACCGATTTTGCCCTGCACGCGGATCGGGTAGGCGTTGCGCCAGTGGCAGACGAACTCCTTCGGCACGCGGAGCCCGACGTGCGCGAGCCACTCGTCGAGGCCGGTGGAGAAGGGGCGGAACTGGAAGCCGCTGCCGCCGTAGGGGTCCTGGTCGATGGTCCCCTGCGTCACGAACATGAGCACGCGGCCGCCCTTCATGAGGTACTGGTCGAGGCGGAACACCTCGACATCGCTGAACTCCTTCGGGCGGACGACGAGGAGGGCCGGGATCGCCTTGGGATCGGGTTCGGTGGTCTTGAGATCCACCGTCTCGACGTCGCAGGTCTCGCCCAGCTGCCGCCGCAGCGACTGGAACTCCGGCTGCTCCTGGGGAGCGGGGGAGAAGGGGTTGGCGGGGCGGCCTGCGCCGTTGAGCTGCCCGCAGATCCCGATCTTGGGCTTCTCGTTGGTGAGTTGCCAGAGCTTGTTGGAGATCTCGGACTCGAGGGCGGAGAGCCCCTCGTAGCCGGCCCGGTAGCGCGCGGCGACGTTGATCACCTCGCTGTGCCGATCGAGGTAGAGGAGCACGATGCTGCCGTAGGCGTTGATGAGCGAGACCGAGCTGGTCTCGACCACGGGGAGTTGCACCACCGCAACGCCGTAGTTGCGCGCCTCCGACTCCACCGCCTGGGACTTGCTCGGATCCGCGCGCTCCACCCGGAGATTGCCCTCGGGGTTGGCGGTGACGTACTCGTCCAGGATGTCGAAGACCTGCCGCTCCAGCGGCTCGTACATGGGCGGCAGGTTGCCCGAGAAGTAGGCTTTGATGCGCAGGGGGTTGCGCACCGCGGCGGCGATGCGCTTGCTCGCCGCTTCGATGGTGTAGCGCTGGTCCTCGGTAAGGTCCTTGCGCCAGACCATGCGGTCCACGACGAGGAAGCCGAAGACGAGCAGCGCGACGACGAGCAGGGTCTGCAGGCCGACCGTGGCGAGCAGGTAGCGGGCGAACTGCTGGGGGGGGCGGGGGGAACCGGTCATGGCTTACCTCCACCTCCGCAGGTCGATCACCCGGACGTTCAGATAGAGGAAGAACCCGATGATGGAGGCGAAGTAGAAGACGTCGCGCACGTCGATGACGCCCCGGCCCATCGATTCGAAGTGCGAGGTCGGGCTGACGTGCCGCAGGAAGGCGCCGATCCAGGTCGCGCCGCCGAACTCCTGCTGGATGTAGGGCATGCCGACCAGCACGAGCGCGAACAGGACGATGGCGCTTACCAGAAACCCGACGACTTGGTCCTGGGTGAACGACGAGAAGAACATGCCGATGGCGAGGCAGGAGCCGCCCAGGAGCAGCGATCCGATGTAGCCCCCCCAGACCGGCCCGGAGTCGAGGTCCCCGAAGCGGGAGATCGTGTAAGGCACCAGAACCGTGAGGAGGAGGCAGAGCGCCACGAGCGCCAGCCCCGCGAGAAACTTGCCCACCACGATGTGCCAGGTGTTGACGGGAGCGGTGAGCAGGAACTCGATGGTCCCCTGCTTCCGCTCCTCCGCCCACATCCGCATCGTGATCCCGGGGATCACCACGGCGAAGGCGATGGCCATGAGCGGGCCGAAGAAGTTGCTCATGCTCGCCTGGTTGGCGCGGAAGAACTCCCGGAAGAACATGAAATTGGTGAAGAAGATGAAGACGACGAGGAAGGCGTACGCGATAGGGCTCACGAAGATCTGCCGCGCCTCCTTCCAGGCGAGGACCAGGGTGCTACGCATGGGAGGCGGCCTCCACGGGTTTGCCGCCGGTCAGGGCGCGGAAGGCGTTCTCGATCGTCCCGTGGGAGGCGCGCAGCTCCTCCGCCGTCGTGTCGGCGACGATGCGCCCGCGGTGGATGACGATCACGTGGCGGCAGAGCGCCTCGACCTCCTGCAGGATGTGGGTGGAGAGGATGATGGTCTTGCGGCCCTGGAACCCTTTGATGAGGGAGCGCACCTCGACGATCTGGTTGGGGTCCAGCCCGGCGGTCGGCTCGTCCAGGATGAGCACGTCGGGGTCGTGGAGGATCGCCTGGGCGAACCCGACGCGCTGCTTCTGCCCGCGGCTCAGCTGGCCGATGGGCTTTTTCCAGAACGGTTCGAGGTGGCAGATGGAGGCGACCCACGCCAGCCGCCCGCCGCGGATCGCCCGCGGCAGCCCGCGCAGCTGCGCCGCGAAGCCCAGGAACTCGTTCACCTGCATGTCGTAGTAGAGCGGGGTCGTCTCGGGGAGGTAGCCGATGCGGCGGCGGATCTCGAGGGAGCGCTCCACGACGTCACGGCCGTCGATGGAGGCGGAGCCCCCGCTCGGCGATATGTAGCCGGTGAGGATCTTCATCGTCGTGGATTTCCCGGCCCCGTTGGGACCCAGGAAGGCGACGATCTCGCCCCGCGGCACCTGGAAGGTGACCCCGTCGAGGGCGCGGAATTCGCCGTAGAGCTTGGTGAGACCGGATACCTCGATCATTCCTGCACCGCCTGCCTCCGCGTCGGGCCGGCCCGCGCGGCGGCCCGACCGCCGAAACCATCAACCTATACGAACCATTCCGGCCGGAGGGTTGGCCTCCGGCCGGAGTGGCTGGTGGACCTGAAGGGATTCGAACCCTTGACCTCTTCATTGCGAACGAAGCGCTCTCCCAGCTGAGCTACAGGCCCGGAAAGCCCGCCAGTATAGCGGCGGGTTCAAGGGTCTGGCCAGATCAGCCGCGGCGCTCGACGAGCACCTCCAGCACGCGCCGGCCCGAGACCCGTGCCGCCACGAGGCGGACCCCCTCCCCGTCCACCCCCTCCCCTTCGCGGGGCAGGTGGCCCAGGAGCTCGGCGATGAGCCCGCCCAGGGTGTGGGCCTCCTCCGCCTCCAGCTGCAGGCCAAGCCGATCGTTCACTTCGAGCACCGCCACGTCTCCGCGCACGAGCCACTGCCCCGGGGCGGTCTCGCGCACCGGGGGGTGTTCCTCGATGTCGTGCTCGTCGCGGATCTCCCCCACGAGCTCCTCGAGCACGTCCTCCAGGGTGACGATGCCGTCGGTGCCGCCGTGCTCGTCCTTGACCACCGCGAAGTGGACGCCGCTCCGCCGCATGCGCATCAGGAGCTTGGCCAAGGGGAGGCTGGCGGGGACCCGCAACGCCTGCCGTACGGCGTCCCCCGCCTTCCAGGAACCGCGCCGATCCGCGGGGATGTGCGGCATGTCCTTGACCGAGACGTACCCGAGATCGTTGTCGGGGGTGCCCGACATGACAAGGAGCCGCGAATAGTTGTCGCGACGGAAGAGTTCGAGGCAGGTCTCGTAGCCGCTCGTCACTTCGACGCCGCGCACGTCGACCCGCGGCACGAGCGCGTCGCCCACGGTCTTCCAGGCGAGGCTGAGCCCCCCGCGCAGGACGCGCGCCATCGTCTCGTCGAGCATGCCGGTGCGCGCACTCTCCCCCACCGCAACGCGCAGGTCGGCCACCGCGATCCCGTCGCGCCGACCCGCCTTGAACACGGAGCTCAACGGGCGGAGCGCCGCCTGGAGCGCCCAGACGGCGGGCGCGAGGAGATGGATGGCGCCCTGCATCGGCAACGCCACCTTCCTCGAGATCACCTCAGGATGCGAGGCCGAGAGCGCCTTCGGCATGAACTCGCCGAAGAGCACCAGCAGGACAGTCGAGGCCGCGGTGGCGATCGTCACGCCCTTCCCCTCCCCCAGGGCCAGCACGTGCACGCAATAGACCGTGGCCGTGCTCGCCGCGAGGGTGTTGACGAGGTTGTTCCCGACGAGGATGCCCGCGAGCAGCCGGCGGGGGTTCTTCACGAGCTGCAGCGCGCGTTCGGCGCCTCGGTCGCCGTCGGAGGCCATCTGGCGGAGGCGGAGGCGGTTCGCGCTCAGGAGCGCGGTCTCGGAGCCGGAGAAAAACCCGCTCACGAGGAGGCAGAGGCCGAAGATCGCGATCTCGGGAGGCATCCTCCCATTGTGCGCCCTGCGCTCAACTATGGGAGGCGACGAGGCTGGCGAGCTTGTCCTTGTAGCGGTCGGACTTGCCCAACCAGTCGAAGCGGCAGGCCAGCTCCGTGCCGCCCGCGACGAGACGCGTGCGCACCACCTGCCCCAGGAAGTAGAGCGGTTCGCTGAAGCCGGGGACCTTGATCTCGACGGCCAGGTGGTCCCCCACCTTGGCGCGCGTCTCCGGCGTCACGAAGCTGATCCCGCTCACGCTCAGGTCGTTGGTGAAGCCGGGCACCTCGCGGCCCGCGGCGCCGCAGACGCCGAACCGCACTTCGAAGGAGGCGTTGAGCCGGGGGAACTCGCGGCGGTCGGCCGCCACCGAGGGATCTTGGGGTTGGGGTTTCACCGCTCCCTACTTATCGGCACTTTCGGCATAGAATTTCGCAGTGATGGTTCCGGGGCTCCTCCTCCTCCTGCTGGCGGCCCCGGGAACCGCCGCCCTGGAGGCGGAAGCCAAGGCCAAGGAGGCGCTGGCGGCCGGACGGCTGGCGGAGGCACTGGATCAATTCGAGACGGCCCTGCGGCTTGCCGACACCACGGCGGAGAAGGCGCGGCTCCGCGACGCCTACCGCGCCTCCGGATGGGCAGAGCCGCGCCCCGTCTCCCAGGCCGAAGGGGATGTGGTCGTCGCCCATATCCGCGCGGAGAAGGTCCGCGTCTGGCGGGCGGAAGCCGACCGGCTGGAGCGCGAGGAGAAGCTCTGCGGCGCGATCCTCTTGCGCAAGAGCCTGCAGGATCTCTTCGCGTCCGACGGAGAGGGGGTGAAGGAGGAGCAGGCGCGCATCGAAGAGATCGTGCGCAAGCTCACGCGGCGCCCCACCGCCGAGGAGAAGGTGCTGGCGGAGAAGATGATCCGGGCCGCCAAGGACGGGGAGGCGCTGCTGCAGTCCGCGAAGGCGCTCTTCGAGAAGAGGGAGTTGCGACTCGTCGTGCGCCTCTGCCAGGAGCTCGAATTCGGCTCCTATCCGCAGGAGGCGAGGAACGGGGGGCGGGGGCTGCGGGAGCAGGCGGAGGCGGCCGCGGCGGCTGGCGCGACCCCCGTGGAACGCGACGAGGTGCGCGCCATCCTGGATGACGAGCGCTTCCGCCGGCTTGACGCGGGGGTTTCGCGCCACTTCCTCTTCGTGGGCCCGAGGGCGTTCGTGGCCTCGCTCCCGAACAGCGAGAAGACGCTCCTCGATCTCGCCTACATCTTCCAGTCCGACCTGGCCGGCCAGCCCCTCACCCACGACGGCGTCCGGATCTGCCTCTACTACCAGGAGACCTTCGACTTCGGGGGCGGGCTCGCCGGCGGCAAGCTCATCCGCATCGGCAACCGCGCCATCGGGCTTCCGGTGGCGGGCATGCTCCATTACCACGAACTGGGCCACTGCATCTTCGGGCGCGGCTGGCTCCACGACGGGTTCACGGAGGGGCTCGCCGACTTCGCCGCGGGGTTCAGTCTCGACGCCCTGGGCCAGACCGACGCCGCGCGCTCCTTCATCACCGAGTCGCGGGAGCAGTTCGTCCGCTTCTTCCTCGGGCGCAAGGTGCCCTACTTCCAGATCCAGCCCTACCGCCCGGCGGCGGGCTTCCTCTTCAGCCAACTGCCGCCCGGCGACGCCCCCTACGACTGGGCCCCCTACCGTCGCGTCTTTCACCGGATGCGCGAGGCGCAGTTCGGGGCGTGGCCGGAGCGGGAGCACCAGCTCATGCGCTACTTCGGTTACCTGCTCGCCACCGAGTACGGCGAGCAGGTCTTCGACACCCTCGCGGAGTGGGGATTCCCGGTCTCGCGCAAGGATTGGCGCGAGGTGCTGAAAGAGACCGAAGAGCTGATCACCCTGGTGCGGCGCGGCGAGTTTTTCCTCCTGAAGGGGCAGGTCGACGCGGCGGAGGAGCCCCTTCGCGAGGCCCTGGCCCTCGACCCCCGGTCCACCCTCGCCTCGCGCGCGCGACACGCCCTCCTCCGCATCGCGCTCGCGCGCGGCGAGGAAGAGAGCGCCCGCGCCCTCGACGCGGAACTGGGGATCGTGCGCGCCTTCCGCGTGGTGGGGCCGTTCCATGCGCGCGGGCGCACCGCCCACGTCGTCTTCCCCCCGGAGACGCGCATCGAGCCGGGCAAGGAGGTGCGCTACGGCATCGAAGCGGGGATGTGGCGCGACGCGGTGGTGAGTCCGGACGGCACCGTGGATCTCCTCACCCAGGGGTTCGGATACCCCGAAAACGCCTGCGCCTTCGCGCTCACCTATTTGCGCGCCGAGGAGGAGTTGCCCGCGCGCCTCTGCATCGGAAGCGACGACGGCCACGCCGTCTGGTTCAACGGCGCGCTGGTGGAGAAGACGGAGGGGAGCCATCCGTTCCGCCTCGATGACCACCTCCATGACGTGCTGCTGCGCAAGGGCTGGAACCGCCTCCTCCTCAAGGTGCACAACACCGGCGGAGCGTGGGGTTTCCTGCTGCGCGTGGAGGGAAGGGAGGGCGCCCCCATCCCGGGCCTGCGGGCGGACGCCGCCGACCACGAGGGCGACCTCGCCCTCCCGGCGCCGGTCGAGACGAGGGCCGTGGGACTCGTGAACGACGAGTTCAAGTCGCTCTCCCCCACCCGCTGGCGGACCGGCGTCGGCAGATTCGACACCCAGAACGGACGGCTGCGGCCGCTCGCGGCGGAGCGGGGGGGCCTCTGGCAGAGGTTCGTGGTCGATCCCGACAAGCCGAAGGATGGTCCGAGCAACATCCTCTGGCTCGCCGCCACAGGACTCCCGGCGGCGCCGGACTTCGAGATCGAGCTGGTCGCCGTCGCCGAGAAGAAGGGGCTGCCCGCCAAGTTCGGAATCACCGTGGACGGCGAGGGCGAGAACGACGGGCAATCGGGTCACACGTTCGTCCTCCACGAGGAGGAGGGCAATCTCGCCTGCTCCTGGTACCGCTACGACCGGCTGCTCTACCTGCAGCCGGGTGCGGAAGTGGCGGAAGCGGCGGAGTACCGGCTGCGGCTGCGTCGCGTGGGCTCCACATGGTGGCTCCTGGTCAACGACCTGCCGCTTTTCGACGGTGTGGACGCCGCCCCGCTCCCGGCCTTCGGGATCGGAATCCTCACCTGGGGCCCCGCCCCCCCCCTCGAGTCGTTTCGCATGGCGCGGCTCGAGCGCTCAAGGCGCTAGTCGGGCCCTGCCGATAGGCGAGACGCGTCCCCATGCGTCTAGCCCTCTTGTCCCCGCTCCTTCTTCATGGCGCTTGCAGATAAGCGGGCCCGCGCGATCGCTCCCTGGCCCCGGCACACGCGGCGCGCGCCGCTCTCGAGGGGCTCAGCCCGGCGGTGGGGCCGGAGGCGGCGGAGGCTTCGGCGCGGCAGGCCGGGCTCGTGCCGGACACCCTGGCCGCGCTCTATCCCGAGGGGGCCGACATGCTCCTGCGATTCGAGGACATGGCGACGCTGGACAAGCTCGTCACGCCGCACGTCGCGGAGGTGCGGCGCCTCCTGTCCGTGGCCGGCGTGCCGAAGGGCTCGCCTTCGGGATTCCTGCGGCGCGCTTTCAAGCTGCCCGCCGATGTCGACTTCGACACCGGTCGGCCGTTCGCCCTCGTGCGGTGGAAGGGGAGGTGGATGGGGTTCCTTCCGACGCTCGGAACGCAGCAGAGCGAGCGGATGAAACGGACGGGGCCGCTCTATTGCGCGGTGGGGCCGCCCGACCTCGTGGCGGCCTACGCGCCCGCCGGTCGCGGCGGGTACGTCCTGGCCGGCCAGGCAGCGCTCCTGGCTGTCCCGGGCGCGCTCGCCGATCTCTCCGCGGGGCTGAGCGAACTGCTCGAGCCGCTGGGCCTGACGCCGCCCGCGCTTGCATCCTTGGCCGGGCACGCAAAAGACCTGACCCGCATCGACTTGGCGCTGCGATTCAGCCCCGGCGACCTGCAGATCGATCTGCGTCTCGCGCCGCGCGCGGAGGGCGCCCTGGCTTCGACCCTCTCCCGGCTCGTCCCGGACTCCTCCCGTGCCGCCCGCCTGCTCCCCCGTAACGCGACGCTATACGCCGAGTGGACCAGCCCGCGCGACGAACTGGTCGCCTTGGCGGGGACGCGCCTTCCGCCCGATGCGACAGCGTTCCTGGGCACGAGCGCCGCATGCTCCGTGCAACTCGGCGCCGAGGGGCCGGGGTCGCTCTGCTTTGTCGCCGAGTTGGACGATGCTGCCGCCACCCACGCCTTTTTCCGTTCCTCCTCGTTCGAGAACCTGCTCCGGGAACTGGCGGGCGACGGCGGTCACCTCGACTGGACACCCGAGATCTTCCGCCGCCAGGGCGCGGTCGTCGGCCTCGTCACCGGACACGTGGGACGGCCGGCGCTTCAGCGCCTGCGCGAGGCGGGGCCGTCCGCAACGGTGCTGGCGACGCTTCTCCGCGGACCGGTGGTGGCCTACGTGGGGATTGGCGGCGAGCGGCTGGGCGTCGTGATCGGTCAGCGCGCGCGCCCCGAGGCGGAGCGCTTCTTCGACGGCCTGGCCAGCGGCGAGATGATCGAGAACCCGCATTCGGCGCAGGTCGCGCTTCTGCACCCGAAGCGGTTCGCCGCCCTCACCGTGGACCTCGCCGGCCTCGTGGAAGGATGCCGCGAGGCGGGCCCCTTCCTCTTCCCCGGGGGCCGCGGCCTCCTTGACCTGCGCCTCCGCACGAGCGTACCCGTGACCGCCTCCCTCACGATCGAGGGCGGCGCTCTGCGCGCCACAGCCACCTTTTCCCCCCGCCAGGTCGCCTCCGTCATTGCCCAGATTTGCATCGCAACGAAACGGGGGTCGTAACATCTTTGATTCCAGTGGGTTAGGGCGCAGGGGCGCGCCATTGCCGGCGCAGCGGCACGCCGCGTAGCAGGGCGCCGGGCAACGGAGGGTTCGGAACGCGCCGAGGGGGCCTGAGGCCGACGCTCGCAAGTTCGTCGCACGTCTCGTCGAGGCGCGCCGCTGCAGCGAGGGGAATTCATGGCGACCGCGCCGCGAGGTCCCCCCCGCCCGCCTCCGCCGCCCACTGGTATGTTGTGGCCCCGATGCGGGGGTTTCTAGGAGTCGTGTTCGCTGCGGCCCTGGGACTTGCCTGCCGGGAGCGGCAGCCGCGGGCGGGAGGCCAGGGAGAGACAGCGGCGGGATTCCTCGCTCTGGTCCCCGCCGACGCCACGACGCTCGTACGCTTCCCCCCCGAGAGCGCTGTGCGCGCGCGCCCGGTGGACTTCCAGGCGCTCCTCGCCACCTTCGGCCGAAACGGCGACGCCATCCAGGAGTTCTGCTCCGAGGCGGCGGGCAAGGGCATCGACCCCGAACGGCCGGGCGGACTCGCCCTCACGCCCCAGGGCGCCTGGGTGCGATTCCTCCCGGCGCTCGACAAGCGAACCGTCGCTCTCGCCCTCCGCGAGCGCGTGGCCCGCGGCGTCGGCTACCGCGAGGAGGGCGACTTCGTCCTCCTCACCGGGGGAGGCGCGCCGGGAGCGCCCGCGCCGGCGGCGCCGCTTCCCTCCGGCGACCTCGCCCTCCGCGTTCGCCACCACCCGTTGCTCGCCCAGCTCTTCTTCCCCACCGACACCCTCGAACTGGGGATCACCTGCGATCCGGCGGGTTGCCTCTTCGAGGGGCGCCTCCTTCCCGGCGCGCAGGGCGCCACCGAGGAGGCGCTGGCCCAGGCGGCGCACGCACGCGCGACGAATCTGTTGGATCTCCTCCCCAGCTGGCTCCCGGTGCGGGTCGAGACGACCCTCCCCCCCACCTTCCTCGCCGAAACGGTCGCCTCCCACGCAGCAGCCCACGCGGGGATCAAGGAGTCCAAGGACCGCGAAGCGCTCGTGCGCTTCCTGCGCGAGGCGCTCACCGCCTTCGACGCCGCTGGACCCTTCGCCTTCGGCGTCGACGTCGACAAGGGCGCGGTCTCCGTCGTGATGACCGGCACCATGGCCCCCGGTCCCCCCTCGCCCATCCTCAACCGCCTGCGCACCGCGGAACGCAGCTCGTTCGGCGCCCTCATCCTCGACAAGCGTGCCCGCGCACCGCACGCCCTCGGCTTCTCGGCCTGGCTCGTGGACGGCGTGCCCTCCCTCGACGGGCTGCCCGAGTCGCTCTGGGAAATGGTGACGCTCCTCTGCGACCGGGCCCGCGGGCTTCCCGTGGCCTACGCCGAGCGCGGCGACAAGATCATCATCGCGGCGGGCACGCGCGCGGACTACCTCTGCGATCTCACGCACCGCATGGTGGCGACCGGCGGCGACCGCTCGCAGCCGGGCTGGGCGCTTTACGAGCTGGTGCGCAACACCGTCGAGCGCTACGTCCTGGGGGCGATCGTGCAGGGCAAGGTGCTCGCGGAGCTGCCCGACGCCGACCGACGCGCGCTGGCCGCAGCCCTCGGGGCCAGCGAGTCGGCCCCGGCCATCGGGAGCCTCACCGTTGCGGGGTTCCTCGAGGAGAGGACGCTGCAGCTCAAAGGACGCCTCAACGCCAAGTAGGCCCCCGGCTTACCGCGCCACCGGGTCGAGACGTCCCCCCATCGCGTCGGCCCTCGCCATGAGCGCCTTGCCGCGCAGGGTCACATCGATCCGGCGGCCGCCGCGCAGCACCGTCAGGGTCGCCTCGTCCTTGCCCAGCGCGCCCATGAGGGCGAGCTGCATCTGCATACCGCTTTCGAACTCCGTCCCGCCCGCGGCCACGATGAGGTCCCCGTCGCGCAACCCCTGCTCGGCAAGCGCCCCCAGCGCCTCGGTGATCGTGACGCGCATCGCGTTCATCTCCCGCGGCTGGTAGACCACTTCGGCCGGCCCGGGAAGCGTGACGGTCATGGCCCCGCTGACTTTGCCCCGCTGCGCCTGGAGCTGGTAGCGCCCGTCGGGGAGCGGCTCGAAGAGGGCGCGGCGATCCTCGCCGAGGATCTGCTGGACCCAGGCTCCGTTGTCCCTTTCGAGGCGCAGCGAGAGGCGCGCTCCCTGCTCGAGATCCGGCACGCTCACGGTGAGGGAGTGAAGCCGCGGCATCGCCACCGAGAGTTTGTTGACCCCGGGCAGCAGCCGCAGCCTCTGGCGGCCCGCCTCCAGGGAGCTGTGGCGATCCACTCCCGCGCGGCTGACGAGATCGTACTCGCCCGCCTCCACGGGCCCGAGAAGGAGACGCCCCGTCTCTTGCGGCTTCGAGCCTTCGCGGCTTCCCCGGGGTCGGTCCTCCGCTTCGCGCCCGGCGGCCGCGAGCGAAAACGTCACGGCCGTTTCGAACCTGCTCCCCGCAAGCCCCGCTACGGTCAGTTCGAGGGTCGCGGGTGGGCCGAACCGCAGCTCCAGCTCCTTCACGGACCCGCGGCGGTAGGAGAGCTCCTTCCGCCCGTACCGGGCCGAGCCCGCCTCGACGAAGTGCTCGCCGCCGGGGTCGCTGCCGGACGAATCGTGGTGGAAAACCAGGAAGGCGCCGTCCTCCCGGCGCAGGAACGTACCTCCCCCGGAACTGGAGGAGGTCTCCGTGCGATAGGCGGTATCGAACTCCACGTCCGTCACCGGCTCGCCGTCCGGCCCCAAGACCCGCACCAACACGTAGGCGGCGGGATCGATCGCCTCCACCTCGAGGTCGCAGCGCGCGGTGCCGGAGCCCACCACCACGGTGCGCGTCGCGAGGAGCGCGCGCTGGATGGCGACTCCCACGCGGTAGGTCCCCGGAGAGAGATCGCGGAGCGTGTAGGAATAGCCCTGCCGATCCAAAGCGTGATGCTGCGCGCCCTTCTCGACGAGCCGCTTGTCGCCCGCCGGCCCGTCTTCCGATCCCGGCACGCAATAGAGCGTGAGGTGCCGCGGCCGCACCCCCTCGCGGAACGTGACGACCCCGCGGATGCCGGGGCGGTCACGCAGGCGCAGGACTACCCCCCCCGCGCCCCCCCCTGCTCGCAACTCGACCGACTCGGAGTCGGAAGTCAGCGCCTCCTCGTCCTGCCCCTGTGCGCTGAGCGTGTAGTGGCCGGGGGGCAAGGCGACCGAGGGGCGCGAGGCGGTCCACCAGGTCGTGCCCGACTCGCCCGAAGACCCGCGACTCCAGCGGATCAGGACGCGTTCGATCCGCTCGCCGTCGAGCCCGAATACCTCGACGGGCAGCTCGACCACTTCCGTCGCCGTGAACTCGAGGGAGGCCCCGGGGCGGACGTCTCCGACGCGCTGCCCCGGGGAAGGCACCACCTCGTACCCCGCAAGGTAGGCCGTGACGGAGTAGCCCGCGTCGGCGAGCGCCTCGAGCCGGCAACCTCCGTCCGCGCCAGTGACCGCTTCGACGAGTCCCGCCCTCGCTCGCAGCTCGCGCGCCACGAACAGCCGCACCGCCTCCTCGAGAGCGACCGGGGAAGGCGGGCCGTCGCCGCGACGCGCGCCGCCGCCGTCGCCTCGCGAAACCGGCGTCGCGCGAACCGTGGCCCCGGGGATGCCCGCGCCGTCCGCCCCGCGGACGCGCACGGAGATCGAGCCGGTGCCGCGCACCGGGGCGGGCGTGGGAAGCGCCCGCAGCGCCTCGCCCAGGTCGCTGGAGGGCTGCTGGCGGGGGGGCGGCTGGAACTCGGGCGCGCGCCCGTCGGGTGCGGACCGCGAGGAGCGCGCGACGGTCTCGCGCCCGGCTCCCAGGAGATACCCCGCGGCCCCCCCCGCAAGGAGCGCGACCACGGTCACGAGCCACCCCTTCATGAGGGGCAAGGGTAGCAAAAAACGCGCTAGGCGAAGGAGGGGGGCGGGGGCTCGTCGTCGATCTGGGCGCTCTGCTGGTAGTGCTTCTCCAGCTTCTCGAAGTGCGCCTTGAAGTGGTCGTCGATCCCCAGGGCCCGGCAGAGCATGGCGTCGTAGACGAGGTAGAGCGCCAGGAAGCAATCCTCGAAGCGCGCCATGAAGTCGCGGGCGGCGATCGGGAAGGGATAGCGAGGCTCGAACACGGCGAGCCAGCCTTCGCCGGCCCCCTTCGCCGCCGCGAGCATCCCCTGGAGCGACAGGAGGCGCGACTCCGAAGGCCCGTCCACGCCGAGGCGGACGAACGTCAGGAGCGCGTCCACCTGCGCGCGATGGTCGGTGTAGACGTGCTCCAGGAGCGCCAGCTCCTCCTGACGACCGACGTGGAGTTCGAGCCCGAGCCCGTCGCGGTCGGCGAAAAAGCTCAGGTCGAAGTCGGCCACGTGTCGCCCGCGTCCGGAGCTGGAGCGCAGGTTGGGGAAGCCGCTCCCTCGCACCTCGTTGGGGCGGAGCCCGTAAAGCGCGCAGCGGAGGCGCTCGGCGTCGCCGTCGTGGGTGCGCGGTTCGCGCGCCAGCTTGCTGAAGGTGTAGGGATCGGTCTCGTAGACTTCGGAGACGGTCTCGAGGCAGCCGGTCACCAGCACGCGCAGCTTGGGGTGGATGTGGGAGCGGATGAGGCGGAAGCGGAAGTCGAGATCCCCCTCGGTGAAGATGTCTTCGTAGTACTCCGGAAAGAGGATCTCCGTGTAGCGCTCACCGTCCGGCATGGCGAATGGGATTCTAGCCCCCTCTACCAATTTCGGAGATATCCGGTCACGGCTGCAGGGGCGCCGTCGGGATCGACGCCGATGACAAAGAGCGCCTCCTCCCCCCCGGCTCCGCGCAGCAGAAGACGCCACTCGCCGGCGGCCAACACGCCCGGCGTGGACTGGAGCAACTCGAGCCGTAGGCGCTGGGGCCGAGCGGTCACGTCGAGGGTGCTCGCGTCGGGGAGCTCCAGGCGCGCGGGGAGTTGCGCCTCGTCGACCTCGAGCAGCAGATCGAGGCCGGCCACGATGGCGCAGCCGCGCGGCACCTTCGAGGAGATGCGCGCCCAGGGGCACTCCAGGAAGACATAGTCCAGGGTGGCGGTATCGACCGCAGCGTCCGCCGGCCAGATGCCCACGCCGCCGTAGGCGAATGCACAGCGCAGCGTCCCTTTCGGTCCACGCCAGCGCACTGCCGCAGTCAACCGGTCCGCGGAGTGGAGCGTCCCCTCCAGCGTCCCTCCCGAGGCTTCCAGCCGCGCGAGATTCTCGATCACCCCCGGTTCGGTGCGGCGGAACCGCACCAGGAGGCCTCCCTCGCCGGGCGCGGCCGAGACGTCGACGCGAGGCCCGTGCTCGGGCGAAAGAGCGCAGGCGGCGATCAGGGGCACCGCGAGGAGGCAGGGGAGCGCGCGCACCGCGGGATTGTAGTGCAGGGGATGGGGTAGACTGCTGCCTTCACGCCGTCCGGGGCGACGCCCGCGCCGGAGCGGGCGTACCAGAAAATCCACGCCATCCGTCCCGCGCGAGCTGCGCGCGGGACCCGCCGGGAGGAGCCATGCGCTCGCACATCGACCGCATCAACATGATCGAGAACCTGATGAGCCTGCTGCAGCAGATGGAACTCGACCCCGAGAGTTCCCTGCGCCGGGAGACGGAACTGCTCTCCGCCTACGCCCTGACGCAGATCGAGCGCCACCTGTCGGAGCTCAAGTCGGGCAGCCGCAGCCTCGCCCCCTGAGCGAGCGGCTCCCTCCCCGCGCCCCGGAAGAGGCACGGGGAGGGGCATTGCGTTAGGCGTCGAAGTAGAGGTGGAACTCGTAGGGGTGGGGCCTGATCGAGACCTGCTGCACCTCGTTGGTGCGCTTGTACTCGATCCAGGTCTCGATGAGATCCTTCGAGAAGACGTCCCCGCGCAGGAGGAAGTCGTGGTCCCGCTCCAGGCAGTCGAGGGCTTGGCCCAGGCTGCCCGGCGTGTTGGGGATGTCCTTGAGGATCTCGGGCGGGAGATCGTAGATGTTCTTGTCCATCGGCTTGCCCGGATCGACCTTGTGCTGGATGCCGTCCAGGGCCGCCATGAGGATCGCGCTGAAGCCGAGGTAGGGGTTGCAGGCGGGATCCGGGCAGCGGAACTCGAACCTGCGCGCCTTGTCGGAGACGTTGTAGACCGGGATGCGCACCGACGCCGAGCGGTTGCGCTGCGAATAGGCGAGGTTCACCGGCGCCTCGTAGCCGGGCACCAGGCGCTTGTAGGAGTTCATCGTCGGGTTGGTGATCGCGCAGAGCGCCGGCGCGTGGCGCAGCACGCCGCCGATGGCCCAGAGCGCCTCCTGGCTCAGATCGGCGTAGAGGTTGCCCGTGAAGAGGTTGCGCTGCCCCTTCCAGAGGCTCACGTGGCAGTGCATGCCGGAGCCGTTGTCGCCGAAGAGCGGCTTCGGCATGAAGGTCACCGTCTTGCCGTGCTTGCGGGCCACGTTCTTGAGGATGTACTTGTACTTGGTGAGCTTGTCGGCCATCGACACCAGGGTGTCGAAGCGGATGCCGATCTCGGACTGGCCCGCGGTCGCCACCTCGTGGTGATGCGCCTCGCAGGGGATTCCGCACTGGATGAGCGTCAGGAGCATCTCGGTGCGGATGTCCTGGAGCTGATCGGTGGGCGGGACCGGGAAGTAACCCTCCTTGGCGCGCACCTTGTATCCGAGGTTTGGTCCCTCGTCGCGCCCCGTGTTCCACTTGCCCTCGGCGCTGTCGATGGAGTAGTGGCTGAAGTTCTGGCCGCTGTCGTAGCGCACGTCGTCGAAGATGAAGAACTCCGCCTCCGGACCGAAGAAGGCCTTGTCGGCGATCCCGGTCGACTGGAGGTAGGCCTCGGCGCGTCGCGCGATGTTGCGGGGGGCGCGGAGGTATTCCTCCCGCGTGATGGCGTCCACCACGTTGCAACTGAGGACGAGGGTGGTCTCCTTCATGAACGGATCCACCCACGCCGTCGCGGGGTCGGGCAGCACCACCATGTCGCTCTGGTCGATCGTCTTCCAACCGCGGATGGAGGAGCCGTCGAAGCCGCGTCCCTCGGTGAAGAGGTCGTCGTCGAGATGGCTCACCGGGATGGTGAAGTGCTGCCAGGTGCCCAGGAGATCCATGAAGCGAAGGTCCAGGACCTTCACGTTCTTCTCCTTGGCCAAAGCGATCACGTCGGCGGGTTTCATCGATTCTCCTTGGCTTGCTAGATGGCGTCGGGGCCGCGCTCCCCCGTGCGGATGCGGACCACGTCCAGAAGTTCGGTGACGAAGATCTTGCCGAACCCCGACCCTTCATCTTCGTCCAAACGGCCCGCCGCCTGAATGGCGGCGAGGGTGGGGGCCACGAATCCCTCGTTCACCGCGATCTCAAGCTTGACCTTGGGCGCCGGGGGGGCCGCGGCGGCGGTGCGCGCGACCCCGCGGCACTCCGTGACGGTCATCCGGTAGACCTCGGCTTTGGCCAGCGCGGTCGCGACCGCATCGAGCCGCTCGGGCGCGAGCACCGCGGTGATGAGCTTCACGCGCGTCATCCTCCCCCGCCCCCCTCCCAGGATCCACCCTCGAAAACCCCGCCGCCGGCGGGGCCGAGGCGGCTTACGCGCTTGCGCCGCAAGCGGTTACGGCGACCGGCCAGGATAGTCGCGCTGCATGGCGGCATGAATTGGCGGCGCCGAGTTGCTACGATCGCGTGCGTGCGCCGCCGCGTCCTTGGCATCATTTTGGCGGGAGGGAAGGGGGAGCGCCTGCAGCCGCTCACCCTCTACCGCTCCAAACCCTCCGTCCCGTTCGGGGGCATCTACCGACTCATCGACTTCGTGCTCTCCAATTTCGTGCACTCCGGCATCAAGTCCATCTACGTCCTCACCCAATTCAAGAGCCAGTCGCTCAATGAGCACCTGCATCGTGCCTGGGCCGGCACGAACCTGATGCCGGGCAACTTCATCATCCCGGTGCCGGCGCAGATGCAGACCCCCCGGGAGAACTGGTACCTAGGCACCGCGGACGCGGTCTTCCAGAACCTCAACCTGGTGCGCGAGACCAAACCGGATCAAGTCTGCATCTTCGGAAGCGACCACATCTACTTCATGGACATCTCGCAGATGATGCGCGCGCACTTCCGGACGGGGGCGGACGTCACCATCGCCGCCATCCCGCGGCCGAAAGAGGAGGGGCCGCGCTTCGGCGTGATCGAGAGCGACGCGAGCGGGCGCGTCGCGGCGTTCCACGAGAAGTCGGCGACGCCGCCCACCATCCCCGGCGATCCGGAGCGTTGCTGCGTCTCGATGGGGAACTACGTCTTTTCGGGCAAGGTCCTGGAGGAGATGCTCGTGGAGGACGCCGCCGATCGCGGGTCCTCCCACGACTTCGGCAAGGACATCCTGCCGGCCATGGTGAAGTCGGGCCGCGCGGTCTACGCCTACGACTTCGAGAACAACCGCATCCCCGGCAGGCCGGAGGATCAGCGCAACACCTACTGGCGCGACGTGGGGACGCTCGAGGCCTACTACGACGCCAACCTGGACCTCAAGGACCCGGTCCCGCAGCTCGACCTCTACAACCGGGAGTGGCAGGTGCACACCACCGGCACGAACTCCGCGCCCGCGAAATTCGTGACCGACGCGGACGGCCGCACCGCGCGCGCCACGCGCACCATCCTGGCGTCGGGGAGCGTGCTTTCGGGGGCCGAGGTGATCGACTGCGTGCTGGGACGCAACGTGCGCGTCCACTCCAATGCCCTGGTCGAGAGTTCGATCCTCATGGACGGGGTCGTGATCGAGGCGGGCTGCCGCGTGCGCCGCGCCATCCTCGACAAGGACGCGCACATCCCGCGCGGCGTCGACGTCGGCTACGACCGCGCCGCCGATCGCGCCCGCGGCTGGACCGTCTCCGACTCCGGGATCACCGTCATCCCCAAGAACCCCCTCCTGCGGCCGATCACGAACCTGGACCTCTGAGGCGGGCGGCGCGGCCTGCGATCCGCCCCGCCGCGGTGGCCATCCGCCTCCTCCCCTACCCGGTGGAGCTCGGGGGCGCGCTGCGCACCGACCGACTCCTCCTCCCCGCCACGGTCCCCTTCTACGACGCGCACCACCGGCGCCTCGGGGGGGGCTCGCCCTGGTTCCGCCCGGATCTTTCGATCGGCCGCGTCCTGGGCGAAAATACCGTCGACGTGATCCTCGTCGGAGCAACGTGGCACAACCGCTTCGTACCGAGCCGGAGGCTGCTCCCTCGTGAGGGCGAATCCGTCATTCTCGCCCCGGAATCGGCTTCGCAGGACGATCCGCCCCGTTGAGCCAACTGCCGCCCAGCTCCCCCGCCCCCCTCATGGACCAGGACCGCCTCGCGACCGGGCGCCCCGCGCCCCTCCTCACGTTCCTGGTCCCCGCGCACAACGAGCGGGAATCGCTGCCTGTCCTGATCGGCGAGATGCGCGCGGCGGGCGTCCGGTACGGCCGGCCCTTCGAGATCCTCGTGGTCGACGACGCCTCGGACGACGGCAGCGCGGAGTGGCTCGCGGAGGAGGCGACGCGGGGGCAGGACCTCCGCGTCTTCCGCCGCGCCCGGCGGGGCGGCCAGTCCGCGGCCTTCGTCGACGGGATCCACGCGAGCCGCGGGGAGGTGATCGTCACCCTCGACGGGGACCTTCAGAACGACCCGGCCGATCTACCCGCGCTCCTCGATGCGCTGCAAACGTGCGACCTGGTCTGCGGCGTGCGCGCCAAGCGGCGCGACACCTGGTGCAAGCGGGCCGCGGCGCGACTCGCGAACTGGTTCCGCCGCTTCATGCTCGGGGACCGGTTTCGCGACGTCGGCTGCTCCCTCAAGGCGTGGCGGCGCGCGGTGGCGGAGGAGATCCCCGAATTCGACGGGTTTCACCGCTACGTGCCGATCTTCGCCGAGGCGCACGGCTTTCGTGTGAAGGAGGTCCCCGTCTCCCACCGGCCGCTCACCCACGGCCGCACGCACTACACGAATCTAGGCCGCGGCGCGCGGGGAATCCGCGATCTCTTCGGCGTGCGCTGGCTCTTGAAGCGACGGGTCACGAGCGCGGAGCCCCGGGAGTGATCCCCGCCCCGATCCTCGCCGTCGGCATCACCGGCCAAGCGCTCTTCGGGCTACGCACCCTGCTCCAGTGGTTGAGTTCGGAGCGGGTGCGGCGCAGCGTCCTGCCCGCCTGGTACTGGCCGGTGAGCCTGGCCGGATCCGCCTGCGTCGTGACCTACGCGCTGTTGCGCCACGACCCGGTGTTCCTGCTCAGCGCGCTTCCGCAGTCGTTCGTCTACGCGCGCAACCTTTTCATTCGGCGCGCCGCGGCCCGCGCACGCCTGGCCCCCCAGGCGGCCGGGCTCGCGGCCTTCTTGGTCTGGGCGGTGCTCGCGCGCCCCGCGCTCCCCGAGCCTTTCTGGGCAGCCGTAGGGTTCGCGGGATCGCTGCTCTGGTCGGGACGGTTCCTCGTCCAGTGGTGGATCTCGGAACGGGTCGGGAGCTCCGTGCTTCCCGCGCAGTTCTGGTGGATGTCGCTGGTGGGGACGGCGTTCATGCTCGCCTACGCCATCCACCGCGTCGACCCCGTCATGATCGCGGGCTACGCCCTGGGTCCGATCCCCTACCTGCGCAACCTCGCGCTGTTGCGCCGCGCGGAACCCCCCGCAGTCGGGCACGCCCCTCGCTGACCGAAGGCCGATGCGCGTCGTCATCGTGGGGGCCGGCTTCGCTGGCGTCGCCACCGCGTACCATCTCGCGCGGCGCGGGGTGCGGGAGGTCTTGCTGCTGGAGCGGGAGCCCGGCCCGGGGATGCACGCCTCGGGGCGCAATGCGGGCATCCTGCGCCAGTCTTCGGAGGATCCCGCGATCGCGGCCTTTCTCCGCGCAGGATCCCGCGCCGCCCGCCGGTACCTCCGGAGCATCCCGGGGTCGCTGCGCCGGGCGGGCACCCTCGTGATGGGTAGCCGCATCCGCCGCCTCTGCGCCGGCCCCCGGGCCAGGATCTCACCCGCCTCTTCGCTGATCCCCGGGCTCCAGGGACTGGGCCTCTACGATCCCGAGGACGCTCTGGCGGACCCCCTCTCGTTCCTGAATCTCCTGCAGAAGCGCGCGGAGAGGGCGGGCGTCGTCTTCCGCTTCGGCGCGGAGGTGATCGGGGTCGCTCGGAAGGGGGGCGGGGTCATCGGCGTCATCACGCGAGACGGCGCGGTCTCCGCGTCCACGGTCGTCGTCGCGGCGGGCGCGTGGTCCTCCGGCCTGGGCGCGATAGCCGGCAGCCGCCTGCCGCACCTGCAGCCCCTGCGCAGGCATCTCTTCCGCGGCCGCCTCGACGGGGCGACGCCGGCGCTCTGGCCCGCGGTCTGGGACGAGGATGCCGGGGTCTACTTCCGGCCCGAGGGGGAGGAGCTCCTCCTCTCGCCCTGCGACGAATCCCCGCACGCGGCCCGGGAACCCTCGATCGACCTTGCAGTGCGCGACCGGCTCGCCGCCAAGCTCGTCCGCGCCTCCGGGGGGGCGGGACGCTGGCGCATCGGGCGCGGGTGGGCCTCGCTGCGCACCTTCCCCGCCGACCGGCGCTTCGTGATCGGCCCCGACCCGGAGGTCCTGGGGCTCTTCTGGGTGGCCGGGCTCGGGGGACATGGCTTCACCGCCGCGTGGGCCGTGGGGCGCCACGCCGCCCGCGTGCTCCTCCAGCGCACTCCCCCGGGGGGGGCGTTCGACCCATGCCGGTTTGCGCGCGAGGCTCCGGCGCCCTCCACGACCGGAGCGGCCTGAGGAGAAGCGAGCATGGCCGACGATTCGCCTCGACGCATCGCGCTGGTGACGGGCGGAAGCCGCGGCATCGGCGCCGCGATCTGCCGCACGCTCGCCCGCGACGGATTCGACGTCGCCCTCGTGCACCATCAGGACGCGACCAACGCGCGGTCCGTGGCGCAGGCGCTCGGCGCGATCGGCCGGCGGGCGCTCGCCATCGACGCGGACGTCGCGGACACGCGGAGCGCGCAGGAGGTCGTGGATCGCGTGGAGAAGGAGCTCGGAGCCCTGGATGCGCTCGTCTGTTGCGCCGGCGTGACGGAGGACGCGGTGCTGTGGAAGATGTCGGAGGAGGCCTGGGATCGCGTCCTCGACGTCAACCTCAAGGGCTGCTTCAACTACCTGCGCGCGGCCGCCCGGCCGATGCGCGCGAGGCGCCGGGGCCGGATCGTCGCCGTCGCCTCCATCAACGGCCTGCGCGGGAAGTTCGGCCAGGCCAACTACGCGGCCAGCAAGGCGGGGCTCCTCGCGCTCGCCAAGACGGCGGCGCGGGAACTCGGTCCGAGCGGGATCACCGTGAATGCCGTCGCGCCGGGAATGGTGCGCACGGCAATGGTGCAGGGCCTCCCGCCCTCGTTCCTCGACCAGGCGCTGCGCGAGTCGGTCCTGGGGCGCATCGGCGATCCCGAGGATGTGGCGGAGCTCGTCGCGTTCCTCTGCAGCGACCGCTCCCGCCACATCACGGGGGAGTGCATCCGCGTCGACGGCGGCCAGGCCATGTAGCCGCGCTCAGAGGCGCGAGACGAGGCGGATGCACCGCTGCCGGGCGAGGAGGGCCGCGCCGAGCGCGTTCACGAATTGGACAAGATCCCCGGAGGGCACGTTGACCGCATCGCCGAGGGCGCGGCGCAGCTCCAGCACCATCGTCGGAAACCGCAGGATCCCCCCCGCGAGGGTGAATTCCGGCTCGGGGCGGAGGCGCCGGAGCAGCTGCAGGCATCGCTCCGTGAGCGACATCATCGCCCCGTGCATGATGTCGGCCGGCGCACTCCCCTGGGAGAGGTGGTTGATCACCTCCGATTCGGCGAACACGGCGCAGACGCCCGAGATCGGCACGACCGACTTCGAGGTGGCGGCGAGGGGGCCGATTTCGTGGGTTTCGAACCCCAGATAGCGAGCCGTCTTCTCGAGGAACGCTCCCGTCCCCGCGGCGCACTTGTCGTTGAGCCGGAACGAGAGCACGCGGGCGCGTTCGTCGATGCGCGAGGCCTTCATCGTCTGCCCGCCGATGTCCAGCAGCGTCCGGGTGGCGGGGAAGAGGTGGCGGGCTCCGCGGGCTCCCGCCGTCAGGTCGGTGACCTGCGTGTCGCGCAGCGCCACTTGGTGGCGTCCGAACCCCGTCGCCACGACGTAGGCCACCGCCGCGCGCTCCTGGGAGGCGGCGGCCAGAGCGTCGCCCAGCGCCGCCTCGGCCGCCTCGCCGAGACGGAATCCGGTGCGCCGCAGCGCCCGGCCGGCGACGCGCCCCTCGTCGTCGAGGAGCACCGCCTTGGTGTAGGTGGATCCGACGTCGATCCCGGCGACGAAGCTCATGCGTCCCTCCCCGCCGGCGCGCGGCGGCGCTGGATGCGGTCCAGCGCGAAGAGCGCCGCCCCGATGGCCCCCATGAAGTGGGATTGCTCGCCCACGTTGAGCTTCAAGCCGAGAAGCCTCTCCAGGATGCGCACCATTCCCGTGTTGCGCGCGACGCCCCCGGTGAACGTGACCTCCTCCTCGATCCCCACGCGCCGCAGGAGGGAGATGGATCGCGAAGCCATCGATTCGTGGACGCCGAGGAGGATCTCCTCGATCGGCTTGCCCCGTCCGAGCCAGGAGAGGATCTCCGATTCGGCGAACACCGTGCAGGTCGTGCTGATGCGCACCGCCTTCGCCGCGCGCAGGGCGGTGGGCCCGAGATCCGCCAGGGGGATCTCGAGGGCCGCGGACGCGGCGCCCAGGAACCGCCCCGTCCCCGCCGCGCACTTGTCGTTCATGCAGAAATCGTCGATCTCGCCTCCGGGCCGGAGGCGGATCGCCTTGGTGTCCTGCCCTCCCATGTCCAGGACCGTGCGCGTGCCCGGGAAAAGGTGCGCCGCCCCCCGTGCATGGCAGCTGATCTCGGTCACCTGCGCGTTGCCGAACGTGACGCGGTAGCGGCCGTACCCGGTGCCGATCACGTACTCCACCTCCTCCTCGCGCACCCCCCCCGCCTCCAGCGCCTCGCCGAAGGCGCGCGCCGCGGCCTGGATCACGTTCGCCCCGGTGTCCGTGATCGCGCGGGCGACGATGCGGCCCGCCTCGTCGATCAAGGCCGCCTTGGTCTGGGTCGATCCCACGTCAACTCCCGCGGCGTAGGCCATGGCATCCCCCTCAGGTCCCGGCCTGGCGGCGCCGCCGCCGCGACTCCAGACCTTCGAAGTAGGCATCGATGCGGTTCTTGAGCTGCGCCTCGGAGACGACGCGACGGTCCATCATGTCGGACTCGAGGAAGAGCGTCGCGATGTCGCGCCTCTCCAGCAGGGCGCGCCGCCCGTCCGCGAGCCCGGTCGAGACGGTCCGGCAACTCTTGATGGGGTGGTAGACCACGCCGTCGGCGCCGAACTCGTCCGCGAGCCGCTCCACGGCACGGTCCTGGAAGAACATGCTGTCCATTGCGGACCGGACGCCGAGGAGGAGTCCCGCCGCGAGGGACGCGAGAGGGTCCGCCAGATCGTACTGGAACGGTTCGCCGGCGCCTCCGGACGCGAACGAGAGGTAGGTGGAGCCCGCGAAGACGCCCCCCCACTGCGTGAACATCTCGTTGAACCGGCGAAAGATCGGGTAGCAGGGGACACCCACGAAGAGGAGGCGGAACTTCTCCTCCTCCACCGTGCCGATGCCGAGGCGCGCCTTATGGCCCAACTCCTCGGCCAGCTCGGCGAAGTACCGGCCGCCCTGCGGCGATCCCCGCAACGCGTTGGCGACGCCGAGGAAGATCGTCCCCTCCGTCAAGGCGTTGAAGACCGCCGGACGGGCGCGGTTGTGCGCGATCACACGGCGCCAGTTCGTGAAGAGCGTGTTGGCATGGCCCAGGGCCTCGCGAAGACGGTCGGGGTCGAAGCGCACGCCGGAGACGCGCTCGCAGAGCGGGATCAGCTCACGCAGCTGCGCCTCGACATAGCGGCAGTCGCGCTGGAAGCCGGGCGAACCGGGCGGCTCCGCGCGGCCCTCGGCGCGCGTGCCTGGCACATCGATCGTGACGACCGGGACATGATGGAGGCGCTCCCAGATTTCCGCCCACTTCACGTAGGTGTTGCAGGCGTTCGTGAGCACGACGAGCCCCGGCCGCGGCACGCGACCCATGGGATGCTGACCGCCCCGGAGCTGGAGCGCGACGTCCGCCTTGACGTAGCCGCAGATGTCGGGGGAGTAGCCATAGTCCTCGGCCTCGTTCAGGTACTCGTGCGCCACGCCGCGTACCGCGGTCTGCAGCGAGTTGATCTCGGGAAAGACGATGGGCAGGTCGAAGACGCGGAGCAGCTCGGCGAGGCTTCCCATCACGAACACATAGGCCGCTCGACGCTGCTCCTCTCCCGCTGCCGTCAAGCCCTGGAACCACTCGCGGAACAGGCGCGCGCCGTCGCGGGCCCCGCGCCCCACCAGTGCATCGTCCACGGCGTTGCGTTCCATCGTCCACCTCATGCGAACAGGATGTTCTCCACGAAGGTCTCGAGCTGCAGCTCGAAGTGCTCGAAACTCGTCATCGATTCCTGGAACTCGCCCACGAAGTAGGGGATGCCCGCCTCGTCGAGCGCGCGCGTATAGGCCACTTGCTCCTCGAGACCCGGTTCGCACATCTTCGCGGCGGTGACGATGACCGCGTCGGCTCGCGCGGCGCGGGCGCGCTCGAGGAGCATCCGCTCCTTCGGCTTGCGCAGATCGTGCTGGACGGGGCTCGTCGCGGAGGCGTCCACGTAGGCGCGGGCAAGCGCCCCAAGCGGGTCCCCGCCCGGCTCGACGTCCGCGAGAAGCCAGCGTAGCCCGAGCAGCAGATCGTCGTCGACGACGTGGCAGGAGCGCGCGATGGTGGTGAGGAGGTCGAGCGGCGGCTGCTCGCAGAATCCCCCCTCGAAGGTGACCCGGATGCGATCCTGCCGGCGCGCCGGGCGCGTGCGGAGCATCGGGAGGACTCGTCGCAGAAGCGCGCTGTGCTCCTCGCGAGGGACCATGCCGCCGACGGCGACCAGGGCGTAGGACTCGTCCACGGCCAGGAGCTCCGGCCGCTCGCGACGCAGTTCGTAGAGATCCCGCAGGAGGCGGCGGTTCTCGTTGAACACCGCTATGGAGCGCTCGAGGTCCGAAGGCGTCACGCGCCGGCCCGCGATCGCCTCCACGTCGGCCAGGAGGCGGACGTACTCCTCCCTCAGGTAGGTCGCGGAGTGCGCGGAATTGGGGTTCTGCGGCAGGTAGAGCACTTGGCAGGGGTAGGGGAAGTTGCGGCCCCAGATCGCCGCGAGGTTGCGCGCGGCGTCGCAGATGGGATGGGAGACGAAGAGGTCCAGCTCGAGGCGACCGCTCAGGGCCAACTCGAGCGACGTCTTCAGGATGGAGCAGAGATAGGAGCCGAAGCGCGCTTCCGCGTGCACCGCCTCGACCGGCGCGCCGCGCACCTTGACCGGGAGCATCCCCGCGGCGTGCGCGAGCTCCTCGGGAAAGTAGACCTGGAAGTGGCCGACCACCTTGCCGCCTCCCTCCCTCCAGGCCCGCACGGTGGGGTAGCCGGGATCGGTGACGAGGTCGCGGCACGCGCCGAGGGTCTCCCCCAGCCCCATTCCCTCCCGGGCGTCGAAGAGCGCGAGCGCCATGCCCCCCTCCTTCATTCGTCCCGGAACACGGGGGCCCTCTTCTCCAGGAAAGCGCGGAGCCCCTCGCGCGCGTCGTGCGTGGCCATCACATCCTCGAGGTAGAGCTGCTCCAGCCGGGGAAGTCGTTCCCGCAGCGCGTCGTTGAGGCCGCCGCGCACCGCCCGCACCGCCCGCACCGCGAGCCGGAGGGCCGCCGCCGACCGCGGGGCGATCTCGCGCGCGAGGAACTCCTCCACCGCCGCTTCGAGAGCGCTCGGTTCGCAGAGGCGCGAAACCAGCCCCTTCCGCTCCGCCTCCGCGGCGGGGAGGCGCCGGCCGGTGAGGATCAGATCCTCGGCGAGCGCGCGGCCGCAGCGCCAGGGAAGGAGCAGGCAGGCCAGCGGGGGAAACACCCCCAGCCGAATCTCCGGGGCGCCGAACTCCGCGCCCTGCTCCGCCACGACGAAGTGGCAGAACGCCGCCAATTCGAGGGCGCCCCCCAGACAGAGCCCACGCACCGCCGCGACGGCCGGGACGGAGGCGTCCGCCAGCGCGACGAACAGGCTGTGGAAACGTGGAAGGAAGGACTCGACGGCTTGTGCCTCGTGCTCGGGCACCGAGGCGCCGTAGGAGAAGTGGCGGCCCGCCGCGGTGAACAGGAACGCCTTGAGATGGGGATCGCCGGTCCGCTCGCGGATCGCGGCCGCGAGGTCCCCGCAAGCCTCGCTGTCCAGCACGTTGCCCGGCGGATCGTCGAGTCGCAGCTCGCGAATGCCGTCGCGGTCAAAGACGCGTACCCTCACGGCACGCTCGCACGGTGCTGGGGTGAGATCGCGCGGATGAGCTCCTCGTCGAAGGGCCTCCCCTCGGCCAACAGACGCCGCAACTGGACGAAGTCCACCTCGCGCTCGCTCTTCGGCCCGTAGTGGAACGCCGGGAAGCCGGCGCGCGCCTCGGTGTTCATGTTGAGCGCCAGCCAGGCGCGGTTCGACTCGCGGTTGGCATGCCAGTGCCGCAGCTTGTGCTTGCGCAGCGACTCGATCGTCTTCGTGCTGCAATCGGGCATGGTGAGCAGGAGCTCCCCGGCCAGGGACTCCACGCGCTGGTCCAGGGGAGTCAGGTCGATCTCGCACCGTCCGTGCAGTTCGCGCGCTTCGCGCGCCGCCTCCCCCTCCTTGAACTGCCCATGGACGATCCGCCCCGTGGCGTCGAGCCACCGGTCGGTGACGACCAGGGGATTGGGCACGAACCGGCCGTCGAGCTTGAGCACGCAGACCACGTCGTTGACGAGTCCGTAACGGTAGGCCTCGTAGGCGCTCCACACCTTGCAGAGCGTGCAGGACTCCATGGCGCGGGCGAACCCGACGTAGAGGGGGAGGAAGTCCGTGGAACCCCCGTCGGGGGCGGACCCGTGCTTGGGCCCCGCCTGCCCGAAGACCGCCGTGTCGGCGGTGATGCTGAAGTCGCAGGCCATGCCGATCTCCTGGCCGCCGGCCACGCGCAATCCGTTCACGCGGTTGATCACCGGCTTGTCGCATTCGAGGATGGCGGTGACCATGTCGTTGAAGAGGCGCATGTACTGCCGGTATTCCAGCGGGCGTCCGGCGTAGACTTCCGCGTACTCGGCCGTGTTCCCGCCGCTGCAGAAGGCGCGATCGCCCACTGCCGTGAAGATCACGCAGGCGACATCGCGCTGCACCGACGCACGGCGGAACGCGAGGATGACCTCCTTGATCGCGTCCGTCGTGTAGGAATTGAGCTGTTTCGGGTTGTCGAGGAGGATCCAGGCGTTGACCAACCCCTCCGCCGGGCGGCCGTCGGGCCGCACCGCCGGACGGCGCTCGTAGCGCACGCGACGGAACTCGTAGCCTTCGAGCAGTTCGTGGTTTTTCAGCATCCAAGCACCCCGAAGTCGGGGATCAGGACGGGCCGGCGGGCGTGGTGCTCGCGCCGGAGTAGCTCGTTGAGCCGGCTCATCGGGAATCGTTCGACGTAGGGGGCGATCTGCAGCCGGCCCTGGGCGACCCGTTCGAGGATCTTGGGGAAGTGTTCGGGGAGACAGCCCCAGTTCCCGAAGGCCACTGCATCGAACGCCATGAGATTCGACAACCGGACAGGCGCCTTTTCGAGGGTGAACCCCACCAGCGCGAGGGAAGCGTCGTGGTTGAGGAGGGAGAACGCGGTGGCCTGCCCCGCCGCCGTACCGGAGCACTCCACGATACGCCGCCCGTGCGGCGGGATCCCCCGAGCCCCCTCGAAACCCGACACGGCCTTGCGCAGCCCCCGTTCGTCCATCTCCCGGGCAGAGCAGGCCAGATCCGCGAGGGACGCGACGGTCTCGAGGCGCGCCGGGTCGATGTCGATCGCGACGACCGCGGCTCCGAGGAGGCGCGCGAACTGCAGGGCGAAGATCCCGACGCCTCCCACCCCCACCACGATCACGAGGTCGCGCGCCGAGGCTCCGGTCCGGGCGACCGCCTGGTAGGCGGTCCCGACGGCGTCCGCGACGACGGCGAGGTCCACGCGTCCCGCGAGCCTCTCCGGAACCCGGCAGAGGGCGCGACCCGGCGTCAGGAAGTGCGAGGCGAATCCGCCGTGGAAGTCGTTGCCGGGCATCTTCTGGCGCAGGCAGACGTTTCCCTGGCCACGGGCGCAGAGTTCGCAATCGCCGCAGGGGAGCACCGCGGGCACCAGATAGGTGCCTCCGAGCATCGACTCCGCCCCCACCCCGGCCGCCACGCACTCCCCCACGATCTCGTGGCCTAGGGTGAGGGGGAGAGGTGCCTTGGGACGGACGCCGCCGTAGAGGAACCCGCGGTCGGTGTGGCAGAGCCCGCACGCGCGCACGGCGAGCAGGACCTCCCCGGGCTTGGGGGTGGGCACCGGTTCGCTCACCGCCTCCAGCGGCTCGCCCGGGCCCACCATGCGCCAGGAGTGCATCCGCGTTCCCAAGGGAACCTCCGCAGCCTGATGAACGAACGCTCGTTATGGACTATAGCAAACGATCGTTCGGTTCCAAGGCGAATCGACGCCGATTCGATCCGTAGTCCTAACCGTATGTGGAACAACGAGTTGTGAGGCGGACGCGCGGGGACCCGGCGCGCTGCTAGCCCAACTTGAACAGTTGAAGGCAAAAACAGGCCGTTTCCGGGCGTCCGTCGTGCGTGGAACGCAGCGCCGCGGCGAATCTCGGGGTTCTGCTGGAAACGGCAAGCTGAAAAGGGACCCCGCGGCGAGCTGAAAAGGGACCCCTGAAACCGAAGGAAGGGGGTCCGTCCGGCCGGGTATCGAGACGGCTTCTTCAAACCCGTTTCGAGGACCCAGACC
>JBQTIG010000006.1:0-17197 GCA_052388375.1 Planctomycetaceae bacterium
GAAACTTCCACCGCCCCGGTCCCGTGGCTCCGCCGCTACGGCATGGCCGCCGCCGCGGCGGCGCTCATCCTCGCCGCCTACCTCTTCGCCCCCGCCGACAAAGGCGGGGAGCCGCGCGTCCTGCACGGCGACGCTGTTACCGCGGGCGGGGGCGTCTGGCGCTGCACGCGGGTTTCCCGCCTGACGGTCCCCGGCGGGATCACCCTCACCCTCGATGAGGGGACCGATCTCGTCCTCACCGGCAACCGACGGCTCGCGCTTCGCGCGGGCCGCTTCTTTTTCGAGGGCGCCGGGGATCATCCCGATTTCCTCGTGGAAGCGCCGGGACTGCTGATCCGCACGGTCGGCACCGCCTTCCTGGTGGAGATCGAAGGGGGCGGGGTCCGCGTCGCGGTGACCGAAGGAAAGGTCGTCTGCCGTCACCGGGACCGGGAGATCGAGTTGGGTCCCGGGCGCGCCCTCCGCGCGGCGGAGGAGGTCGCCGATGCCCCCTCCGACGCGTCGCGCGAGCGCGCCTGGTTCACGACGCCTTCGCTTCAGGCGGAACTTGTGGACAGGGCGACACTGCGCGTCGTCGTGAGGAACGAGATGCCCGACCCGATCCGCCTCGTGCCCCCCACCGGGGGCGAGCCCCTCCTCTTCGCCGGCTACGGCGGTCACAACTACCCGCTTCGACCGGAGCAGGGCGAAGAGCTCCATCCGGGAGGCGGCACGGTGGTCCTCGCGCCCGGGGAGGCGCGCACCCAGACCTTCAGGCTCGCGGTGCCGGTCCCCGAGGGGGAGTCGACCGTCGTCGTGATGCTCTCGGGCCACAACGTGCGCGTCTCGGCGCGCGCCGGGAGGGCGGCGCGGTGAACAGCTTGAGGGACCGCGCCGCCCCGCTGGTCCGCGCGCTCGCGGCCATGCGCCGCAAGGCCCGGGCCGCGCTGCTGCTCCTGGGAGTCTCCCGCGCCCTCGTCTTCCTGATCGCCTGCCTGACGCTCCTCTTCGCGGCGGACTTCCTCCTCCACCTGCCGGGCCTGGTGCGCAGGGTCCTCTTGTTCGCGCTGCTTGCCGGGCTCGCCCTGGTGATCGTGCGCCGTCTCCTCCGCCCCCTCGCGGTTCCGCTCCCCGACGAGCGGCTGGCGGGCCACGTGGAGCGTGCCTTCCCCCACCTCGGCGACCGACTCGTCTCGAGCCTCTCGTTCCAGCGGGCCGGCGAGGACCCCGAGAACGAGGACTCCCCCGCCCTCATGCACGCGGTGGTGGAGGAGACGCTGGAGGCGGCGCGCGCCCTCCCCTTCCCGCGCGTCGTACGGACGCGGCCCGCCGCGCTCTGGGCCGGCGCGGCGCTCCTGCTCCTCGCGGCCGGGGCCGGGGCCGGCGCCGCGCGCGCCGACCTGCTCGGGATCTTCCTGCAGCGCAACGTGCTCGGGCGCGACATCGCCTGGCCGCGTCGCACCACCCTGCTCGTCCTGGACATGGAGCCGGAGGTGCCGCGCCAGGTGACCCGCGGGCGGGAGACGCTGCTCGCCATCCGCGCCGAGGGCTGGATCCCCGACCGGATCGAGCTCACCTACTGGGAAGAGGAGGCGATCCGCCCCCGCCCGGAGCGAGTCGATTTGGAACCCTCCCCCGAGGACCCGCGGCTCTTCACCCTCGTGCTGCCGGTCTACAGCTCCTACCGGTTCACGGTGACCGGAGGCGACGACGACCGGGCGCTCGTCTATCGGATCCAGGCGCTCCGACCGCCCGCGGTGCTGGGCATCTCGGTGGAGTGCGTCTATCCCGCCTACCTCGAGCGCGCCGCCGAGACCCTCCAGGGCGGGGACCAGCGTCTCCCCCAGGGCACGCGCGCACGCCTGGTGGTGCGCACCGACGCGGATGTGCGCTCCGCCGCGCTGAGTCTGGGCGCGGAGGCCCCGGTGGCGATGCCCTGGGAGGAGGGGCTGGGCTTCGTGCACGCCCTGGTGATCGACAAGGACCTGCGCTACGCGATCCGCCTCACCGGGGCCAACGGGCAGGAGAACGACGCGGGCTCCGACAGCTACGTCTTGCGCGCGGTGCGGGACCAGGCGCCCGTGGTCCGGATCCACACGCCCGCGGAGCGCGCGGAGCGGCTGGCGGGAGGCGTCGCGCTCATCGCCTTCACGGCCCGCGACGATCATCGCGTGGACGTGGCCCGCCTCCTCTACTCCGTGAACCAGGGCCCGGAGCGCGAGGTGCCCCTCGGGGATGCCGAGAGCCTGGCCGCGCGGCTCCTCGAGGCGCCGCGCACCCGTCGCGAGCTCGTCTCGGGGCTCGGGGTCCTCGACCTGGCGCTGCTCAAGCGCGAGGACGGACAGTCCCTGACGCGCGGCGACGTGGTGCGCTATCGCGTGGAAGCGCGCGACTCCTCGGGGAAGGTGCAGGAGACCGGCGCCCGCCGCGTCGAGGTCGTCTCGGAGGAGGAACTGGGACGCACCATCCAGGCGCATCAGCAGAGCCTGAAGGAACTGGTGGACGGCTCGCGCGAGCGCGTGCGCGAGGCGGGCAGCCACCTCGCCTCCCTGGGGGAATCGCTCGAGGCGGCCGCGCCCTCCCTCGACGACGCCCGCGCCTGGTCGCGCCGGGCCCAGGCGCTGCAGGGACGGGTTGTCCAGGACGTCGGTCGCGTCGCGGGACAGGTCCGCGACCTCGTCAACCTCTACGTGCTGAACCGCCTCGACGACCGGTCGGGAGCCGATCAGGCGCTGCCCTTCTTCGAGCGCCACCTGCTGGAGAGCGCCGAGGAGGCCGGCACGCCCTTCCGCGGCTCTCTCTACCGCGCGCTCTGGGCCGCCCTCACGGAGCGGACCATCCACGCCAGCGGCTCCCTCGCCAAGCTGATCGAGATGGCCGATCTGTGCGACCGCCTCGCCGCCGACCGCGCCCCCGCGCTCTACCGCGAGCTGGACCGCATGGCCTTCGTCCGCGACGCCGCGGCCGCCCGCCCGATGCTGCAGGCGGCGCTGGTGGAGCATCGTGCCCTCGACGAGGGGCTCGCCCGCCTCGCTCGGCTCATGCAGGAGTGGCAGAGCTACGAGGGGGTCCTTCGCATCTTCAAGTCGCTGGTGGATACGGAACGCGCTGTCGCCGAGGAAGCGGAGCGGCTCGCGCCCTCCGGGAGATGAACCAACCCATGGCCAAGGTCCTCCTTCCCTCCCTCCTTCTCATCGCGGCCCTCGCGCCCGGAGCGCGGGCGCAGGACTGGAGCGGCGCCGACCAGGCGAACGCCCGGCGCCTGGCGGGCAAGCAGCGCGACGCGGTGGACCGCCTCGAGCGGCTGCTCAAGGAGATCACCGCGCTCAGCGAGGATCTGCGCAAGCGGGGGGAGGTCCAGAAGGCGGACCTGCTCGACGAGGCGCGCACGATCGTGGAGGAGCGGAAGATCCGCGTGAGCCAGGTGGCCGCGGGAGAGGACCGCAGCGAGGCGATCCTGGACAGCCTCCACGGCGCCATGAATGAGATGGCCCGCATCCTGGAGCAGCACCCCGAGCGCGGCTCCGAAGTCGCGCGTGTCGGACGCGACGTCGTCGAGAGCCTGCGCCGCATCATCGAGATCCTGGGTGGCCAGAGCGACGTGAAGGAGCTCGAAGCGCGCGAGAAACAGATCGCCGAGGCGCGGGACGAAGTGCGCCGCCTCGCCGACGAGCAGGAGAAGCTGCGCGCGGAGACCGAAACGAGCCTCCCCCCCACCGCCGCGGAGCAGGCGGCGGAGCGCGCGTCGCGCGAGCTGGCCGAGCTCGCACGCCGCCTCGCCCAACTCGACCAACGCGCCCGGCGAGACCTGGCCGCTCTGGACGAGGCGCGCGAGCGCGCCTCGCGCATGGAGATGCTCCTCGAAAAGCAGAAGCGGCTCCGGTCCGAGACCGGACTGCGCTCCGGCGCCGCCGACGAATTGCGGCCGAAGGTGAACCGCAGCCTCGCCGAGCTGGAAGCCCTCGAGCGCGCCGCACGGGCGGCCTCGGACGCGGCCCGGCGCGAGGCCTCGCTGGCGGAGCTCGCCTCAGCGCTGGTGCGGCTCGCGGAACGGCAGGCGCGCCTGGCCGCGGAGGTCGAGCAGCGCGAGGCCCTGGAGCAGCTCGCGGCGGAGCTGCGCGAGGCGCAGGAGGAGTTGCCCGAGGCGCTCCGCGAGCGGCTCGCGAAGGCGGCGAGGGAGGCGCAGGAGGCGGAGGCGAAGGCGCTGCGCGAGGCGGGCGAAAAGCCCTCCTCGGCCGAGGCGCGAGCCGCTGCGCAGCGGGCGCTGGAGGCGATGCTCCAGGCGGCCCCCTCCCGCGAGACCCTCGCCCGGGACGAGGCGGTGCTGGCGCGGGAGATGGAGCGTGCGGCGCTGAAGGCGGAGGGGACGCCGGAAGCCGCCGAATCGGCACTCCGCGAGGCGCAGCAGGCAGCCCATGCGGCATCCCGCGAGCTGGAGCAGTCCCGCCCCGCCGCGAGCGACGCCCGGCGCGCCGCGGAAGCGCTCGCCAAGGCGATGGAGGCGGTGAAGGAGGAGGTCGCCAAGGCGGAGAGCGAGGCGGCCCGGGCGGCACGCGATGGCGAGCGCGCCGCCGCGGTCGACCGCGCCGAAGCGCTCGCCGAGGAGTTGAAAAAACTCGCCGCCGACCCGGCGGCGCAGAACGCCGGCTTGAGCGGGATCGCCGAGCAGGCGCGGGGTGCGGCGCAGCGCGCCGCCGAGGAGCTCCGGCGCGCCGGGGAGGACGCCGCCGAGGCGCGCCCCGAGGCGGCGGCGCGGGCGGCGGAGGCGGCGGCGCAGCGCGCGGCCGCCGCGCGCCGCGATCTCCAGCAGGCCTTGGAGCAGCGCGGGGACATGGCGGAGCGCCAGAATGCCGTCGCCGAGGAGCTCAAGGGGCTGGACGAGGGCGCCCCTGCGGCGCCCGAGAAGGAGGCGCTCGAGGCCGCGGCGAAGGCGGCGGCCGAGGCCGCCCGCAAGCTGCGCGACGGGGCCTTCCGCGAGGCGGAGGGAGAGCAGGAAAAGGTGGTGAAGGCGCTCGACGCGCTCGTGCGCGAGGCGAAGGAGCGCGCGGAGAAGGAGAAGGAGGCCGGCCGGGCGGCGCTCGACGCGCTCTCGGAGGCCACCGACGCCGCGGGTAAGCGGGCCGACGAGATCGCCAAGGGGGTGCGCGAGGGGGCGAAGGCCGCCCGCGAGGAGCAGGCCAAGGCCGCCATGGAGGAGGCAGCCCGCGAAACGGAAAACGCCGCGGAGGCGCTCCGGCGCTCGCTCCGCCGCCTCACCGACGGCATGCCCAAGAGCGCCGAACAGGAGCGCAAGGAGGCGGCGGCGGAGGTCGAGAGTGCACGCCGCGCCCTCGAAGGCGTTCGCGAGCAGCGCGGCGCTCCCGACCAGCAGGCGCGCGAGCGCCTCAAGAAACTGGCCGAGCGCCAGCAGGCTCTCAAGGAGCAGGTGAAGCAGCTCGAGGAACGCCTCAAGAAGGGGCGGCAAAACCTCGGCGTCGAGCAGCTCCAGGATGCGCAGTCCGCCATGCGGGAAGCGGAGAACGCCCTCGAGGAGGGCGAGCCCGAGGAGGCGGAGCAAGCCCAGGAGCGCGCCCAGAAGTCCCTCGAGGAGGCCGAACGCCAGCTGGGCCAGGAGGAGCGGCGCTACCGCTCCCTGCGCCAGGTCGAACTCCTCTTCCGCCTGAAGGAGCAGCTGCAGGGGTTCCGGCGTTCCGCCCAGGGGGGCCTCGAGGAGCTGCAGGCGATCGACGCGGAGGCGCGCCGGTCCGGACAAGTGAGCCGTTCGCTCTTCCGGTCGCGCGTGGAGCCCCTTGCGAATCGCCTGGGCGAGACCCGGCGCGAGATGAGCGAGAACATCGCCGCCATCGAGAAGGAGGGGGCGATCGTCTACACCTATCTGCTCAAGAGCTGCTCCAACTCGCTCGACGAAGTGGCGAGCCACCTGCGCATCAAGGAGGTGGGCCTGCTCCCGCAGGAGATCCTGTCCGAGGTCGTGCGTCAGCTCGACCTCGCCCTGCAGGGTCTCGAGCGCGATTTGCGCGAGATGCGCGAGGAGCGCGGCGAACAACAGGACCCGCAGGGCGGCCAGCAGGGGGGAGGCAGTCAAGCCGAGGGCACGCCCCGCCTCGTGCCCCCCGATGCCGAGATCCGCATGGTGCTGGTCCTGCAGCGCATGCTCAACAAGGAGCGCGAGGACTTCTTCCGGGCGCGTCCCGACCTCGCGGCTCGCACGCCCACGGCGCAGGAGCGGTCGCGCCTCGAGCGGCTCTACCATCAGCAGGGATCGCTCGCCGAACTCTTCGACAGCCTGAAGGAATCGCTCGCGGGAGCCGAGGGCGCGGACGCCGTCCCCGCCTTCCCCGAGGAGGAGGAGGGCCGATGACCATCCGTTGCCTCGCCGTGCTCGCGGCGCTCGCGGCCGCCGCCGTCGCCCAGGAAGACCCGCGGGAGAAGCTCCGCAGGCAGATGGAGGAGATCTCCAAGCTGATGCGCGAGAGCGAGCGGCTGCTGCTCGAGATCACCCGCGTGGACCGGGTCCAGGAGCGCCAGGCCGAGGTCGCGCGAAAGCTCGAGGCGCTCCTGAAGGACCCGCCCGAGACGGGAGGCGCCGCGGCCGAGAAGCGCGACGCGGAGCGCCAGGCCCTGGAGCGCCAGCAGGAGGAGCTCCGGCGTCAGCTCGAGGAGCTGCTGGGGGGCCAGCAGGAAAAGGGCGAGAAGCTCGTGAAGTCCCTGGAGGAGCTGCTGCGCAGCCTGCCGCGGGGCGGGCGGGGCCAGGGCTCGGGCGATCCTCCCCGGGGCAAGGAGCGACCTCGCGACGGTGGAGACCGGCGGCCCGAGGACCGCGAGGAGCTCAAGCAGAACGACCCGAACGAGCCCCGCGACGAGCGGGAGAAGTCGAATCCCGAGGGGCGCCGGCCCAAGGACGAGACCGCGAGCCCCGACCGGATGCGGCAGATCGAGGCGTGGCTCGCGCGGCTCCCCCCGGAGGAGCAGGAGCGCCTCCGCCGCGGGGACCTGAGCCACGTCCCCGCCCCCTACCGCACGATGATCGAGGCCTACACGAAGGCGCGGGCGAAGCGCGAGGCGGACGAGGCGGATTCGCCTCGATAGCGCGGCCAAGTAGACTGGGTAGGTGCGCCGACCCCTCCCGACGCTCCTGCTGGTCCTGATCGCCGCTGGAGGCGCTCCCGCCCGGGAGGATTCCGGGGAGCGGGGGCGCTACGACGGGCGAAGGCTGCGCGCGGTGGCCGCGGGTCTCGAGTTCCTCGAGCAGGCCCAGAATCGCGACGGCTCCTTCGGCAAGACGGAGACGGGGGTCGTGGGCGTCACCTCGCTCTGCATCCTCGCGTTCTTCGCGGCGGGCCACCAGGAGGGCCGCGGGCCGTACGGCGAGACGGTCCGCCGCGGCATCGACTACCTGATCGCGCGAAGCCTCCCGCCCAGCGAGAAAAACCCCTCGGTCTCCACGGTTCCCCCCTATCCCCCCGGATACATCTTCGCCCTGCGGGACGCCGATTCGCGCATGCACGGCCACTGCTACGCCGCCCAGGCGCTCCTCCTCGCGTACGGTTCGGGACGCCAGGGAGATCCGCGCACGCAGCAGCTTCGCGCCAAGATCGTGGCCGCCGTGGAGGTGATCCAGCGGGCGCAGACCATCACCGGCGGGTGGGGGTACTCCCCCACGCCGGACGCGAGCCACGAGGGGTCGATCACCGTGGTCGCCGTCCAGGCGCTCCGCCTCGCAGTCGACGCCGGCTTCGTCGTCGACCGCGAGCTGCCGCGCATGGGCCTGAACTACCTGCACGACTCGCAGAAGTCCGACGGGTCGTTCAAGTACGCGCTGCAGCACGACAAGTCGACGGCCGCGCTCACCGCGGCGGCGATCAGCGCCCTGCACGGGTTCGGCGAGTACTACTCCGAACCGGTCAAGCGCGGCCTCGCCTTCCTGCGCGAGGCGTACGCGCGCCCCGACGACCTGGAGTGGTACTACTACGCCAACTACTACGCAGCCCAGGCGTTCTACCGCGCGGGAGGGGAAGGTTGGCGCCACTGGAACGAGACCGTGGTTCCCCACATCCTGGACCGGCAGGCTCCGGCGCTCGCCGGCGAGGCGGGCGCATGGGACGACGGCATGCGCAACGATGCGCCGCGCGCCCACGGGCGCGCCTTCGCGACCGCCATGAGCTGCCTCGCCCTCTCCGTGGCGGACGGCCTGCTCCCGCTCTTCCAGAAGTAGCGCGTCAGACGGCGCCGCGATACCCGCGCGGGTCGATCGCCGCGGAGTGGAAGCCTGAAGCCAGCAACGCTCCCTCCAGCGACTCCCGCGCCGCCAGGGCGCGCGCGAGCTCCGCGGGGGCGACCTCGACGCGCGCGTGCGTCCCTTCGCAGCGCACGCGCACGATCCCGTACCCAAGCGCGCGCAGCGCCTGCTCGGAACGATGCACCCGCGCAAGCCGCTCCACCGTCACCGCCGTGCCCGCCGGGAGGCGGGAGGCGAGACAGGGCTGGGCCGGCTTGTCGTGGTTGGGGAGACCGAAGGAGAGGGCCAGGCGCCGCGCCTCCCGCTTGCCCATTCCCGCGTCGCGCAGCGGATGGAGGATGCCCCGCTCCCGCGCCGCGGCAACCCCGGGGCGGTCCCCCACGGGATCGTCCGCCAGCAATCCGTCGGCGACCGCGGCAAGGGAGTGCTCGCGCGCCGACGCGAGGAGCCTGTCGTACATCTCCCGCCGGCAGTGGTAGCAGCGGTCTCCCTTGTTGGCACGGTAGGCGGGGTCGTCGATCTCACGGGTGGGCACGCGAAGGTGCGGCACGCCGAGCACCCTCGCCACGGCTTCCGCCTGCAACACCTCGTCTTCGGGAACCGCGGGGGAGCAGGCGGTGGCCGCGCGCACCCGGCCGGGGAGGGCCCGTGCTGCCGCGGCGAGCAGGGCGGAAGAATCGACACCGCCCGAGAGCGCGACCAAGAGGGAGGGAAGCGCAGCCAACCGCTCTTCGAGAAGGGCTGCCCGATGGGCGAAGAGCATGCGCGCAGGATAACGATGCGCGAAAACGATGGGGAGGAACGGACCCCCTGACGGTTCCGTCGCCCGCTCTCTCGATTCGTTCCTCCCCGTAATCTCTCTGTTCGGGCGTCGGCTTTACGCTTGGGACGCACGACCTAAAGCAAGCTGCTTGCCAATCGACCTGCATTCCGCAACCCTATGTATGCAAAGCACTTATGCACTTGAGCGCGGCCGCACGCTCCTCGCAACGGCCCTCCGTACCGTGCGACTTTCTATCAAGAGTGCGCGAGCGCACGTCTCCGCTGCGGAGAGCGGCGGCGTTACAAGGGGTGAGTGCGCCGCTCGCTCCCTCTCCTCGCGATGTTGGTTTTCCCCGGACTCGTTTCCGGGCGCGAGTCGCGCAGCCTCGACGAGATCCTTCGGGAGGCGGATGCTCCGCGATGGGAAGCGCGCTGGCGTGCAGTCGAGGCATTGGCGCGCATCCCGGAGACGGAGTTTCCCAAGGCACGCAGGCTGCTCTTGGAGGACCCGCGGCCGCGAGTGCGCGAGGCGCTCGCGTTCGCCTGCCTGCTCGACCCGCGGCTTGGCGACGCGACCCTCCTCGGCCTCGCGCTGCGACGCGATAGGAACCCCGCCGTGCGACGCGCGGCGGCGCGCGCCCTGGGCCGCCACCGCGACCGCCGCGCCGTCTCGGCTCTCGTCGAGGCGCTGGGGCGGGAGAGCGATCCCCGCACGCGGCTCTGGATCGCGGCGACCCTTCGCTCCCTCGCCTCCGCGCCCTGCGTCCTCGACGCGGAGGCCTGGAGGAGCTGGTGGAGCAGGAACGAGCATGACCCCAAGTTCCGCCCCGCCGATCCCGGAATCGTGGAGAAGGAGTACGACGGCGTCCCGCTCGAAACTCGCACGGTCGCCGCCCCACCGCCAGCGCCCGGCGCGCGGCCCTTCCCCCATCTGCTGGCGCTGCCCCAGTTCGGTTGGAGCACCGCTTCCTTCGGCCCCTACCTGCTCCCCCTGAGCGAGCGGAGCGGCATCACCTGGGTGCGACTCCCCTCGATCCAGCGCCTCACGGGGCGGAGCGGCTTTGGCGCCGACGTCCCGGTCTACCCGGTGGACCGGCTCGTGCACGCCCTCGAGGCGTTCCGTGCGGAATCGGGATTCGAGAGGTTCGTACTCCTGGCGCACGGGGCGTCGGGCTGGATCGCCATGCGCTTCGCGCAGCTCCACCCCCATCGCTGCGCGGCCCTCCTCCTCATCGACACCGCGCTGGACCGCGACGCCTACGCGGCGGCGCTGCGGCGGGCGGCCGACCGCGGCACCCCCGGGGAGCGCTACGTCGCGCGGACCCTGCTGCACGAGAACCGGGAACCCTTCGACGCGGGGACGCTCGAACGCATCCAGGCGGTCTCGCTGGAGCGCGCCTTCCGCGACGCCGGCGATCTCGAGATCGGCGAACTGCTCAGGAGCGCGCGCGATCCCCAGGGCTTCGCCACCGTACCCCCGCTCCGGTTCGAGGGCAGCATGCGGATCGAGGCGCCGTCGCTGTTTCTCTACAGCGCGGGGAGTCCGTTCAGCGGCCACGTCGATGCCGAGAGGATAGGCCGCCACTTCCCCGCGTCCCTCGTCGCCCCCGTCCTGGAGGCAACGGGCCTCCCGTTCCTCGAGGAGAACCGGGAGTTGTTCCGGATCGTGGAGGGGTTCTTCCGCCGCTACCCCCCCGAGTGAACGGGCCCCTCACACCTCCAGGACCTGCTCGAAGCTGCAGAGATTGCGGCAGCCCTCCTTCGTGAGGACGACGTCGTCCTCGAGCCGGACGCCGCCGACGCCGGGATAGTAGAGGCCCGGCTCGACGGTGACGACATGGCCCGCCTTGAGCGTTTCGTGGAACTTGGAGACGCGCGGGAACTCGTGGACATCCAGGCCCAGTCCGTGCCCGGTGCCATGGAAAAACCCGGCCATGCGCCCGCTCTCCAGGCCCGTCTTGAATCCCGCGTCCTGGAACACCGTTTCCACGGCGGCGTGCACGGCGGCCCCATCCACGCCGTCGCGCAGCGTCGCCTCCGCGGCCTGCTTCGCCTCCTTCACCGCGGCGAACATCCGTCGCACCTGCGGCGTGGGCGTTCCCTTCACCACCGTGCGCGTCATGTCGCCGTGGTAGCGCGTCTTGAGGTCGCGCGGGAAGATGTCGAGGATGATCGGCGCGTGGGCCGGGAGCGGCCCGCTGCCGCGCTCGTGCGGATCCACCCCCTGCTCGCCTCCGGCGACGATGGCGACGTAGCCATGGCACCCCCGCTCGAGGAGCGCGATGTCGACGGCGAGGCGCACCGCTTCGGCGGTGAGCGGCTGCGCGCCCTCGAAGAGGCCCTGGCCGCGCACGGTGGCGTGCGCGATGCGATCGACGGCCACGCGCATCGCGGCCTCCGTGTGCCCGATCGCCCCGCGGATCTTCTCCACCTCCTCCGGCGTCTTGCGGGCGCGCTCGGCGACGAACGGGGCGGGCAGCCAGCGCACGCCGAACCCCGCACCGCGCAGGGCGTCCGCCTGGGCGATCGGGAAGCCCGCGGGCACGTCGAAGCCGCTCACCCCGCGATCCCGCGCGATGCGGGCGACGAGGCGGGCGAACCGCGCCACCGGCTCCTCGGGCAGCGCCCCCGGATCCTTCTGGACCGCCTCCACGACGTCCTGCAGGCGCGTCACCGCGTCCACGGTCGCCTCCTTGCGGCCCCGGTCCACCTCGAGATCGGAGAGGAAGAGCGATCGCCTCCCGTCGCACTCGAGGAAGAGGAACGGATCGCCCGCCAGGAAGCCGCTCAGGTAGTAGAGGTCGGCGTTGCTTTCGGAATCGTCGTAGAGGAGACGCGCGGTCTTGCCCATCCGATCACCTCGTCCAGCCGGTCCAAGAGAAGCGAGGTCCAGCTCTCGAAGCTCGCGCGCTCGCGCGCGTGCAGCTCCAGGAGATCCGCCCTCGCCAGGAAGGACCCCGACATTCTATCCGCCTCGCGCACTTCCACGACCCCCTCGCCAGGCTCGACGACGGCCACGACGCCGAGATGGACCGCGCCCACCGCCGTGGTGTCGTCATTGAGCCAACCCGCGATCCGCCAGCGCCAACCGCGCGGGATCACCAGCTCCTCCTCGATCTCCCTGCGGAGCGCCCCGGCCACCGGATCCGGAGCGTCGCAGGGGTTGATGTGACCGCCCACGCCGATGGAGCGCAACCCCTGGAGGCGCCGGTCCCCGCCCTTCCGGGCGCGGCGGCAGACCAGGATGGCGTCGCCCCGGCGCACGATCGCGTAGGGGATCACCTGCTTGAGCGAAGGATTGTCCTCCACGGCGGCTCGCTCGGCGAATCGCCCCCGCGCGGCGAGCAATTCCATCTCACCCGCGCCGGGCCGCCAGAACCCGTGCGGCGCCCCGCGCGGAAAGAGCGTCGCGCGCGGCACCACCCAGACCTGCTCCCCCGCCGCGCTCACTGGACTCGCTCCACGTAGGCGGCCAGGCGCACCTGGACGCGGGCCGCGGCGGCCTCCCCCAGCTGCCGCAGGCAGCGCGCGAGATCGCGATAGCCGAACGGGTCGCCGGGCCGTTGGCGTACGTAGCTCCTGAGATCGGGCGCGGCGCGCTCCGGGCAGCCCGCGGCGAGGAGCGCCCGGCCGCGCAGCTGGACGCCGCGGGCGTCCCCGGGAGCGTCGTCGAGCAGCTTGGAGGCCAGGCGCGCCGCCGCCTCAGCGTCCCCCAGGGCGAGGTGCGCGCGCCCCAGGAGGTCGAGACAGTCGAGATCGAGGGAGTCGTCCCGGCGGGCGCGGCCCGCCAGGGCGATGGCCTGGGGCACGTCTCCCAGTCTCAGCCGGCACTCCGCCAACTCGAGCAGGAGCCGGCCGTCCCCGGGAATCCTCACCAGCGCCTGGTCGAGGAGACGCGCGGCGGGCGCCGTGCGACCTCGCGCCCGCCAGATGCGGGCAAGCAGGAGCGACGGCTCGACCTCGGTGGGAAAGCGCTTGGCCGCCTGCTTGAGCACGTGCGCCGCGCCCCGGGCGCGACGGGCGGCGAGCAGGGCGCGGGCGAGGCCGCAGGCATGCACCGCGTGCTCGGGGTCGGCGCGCTGCGCCCTCCGGAACTCCGCGGCCGCGCGGAGCGGGGCCCCGGCCGCGAGCAGATGGCGCGCCCGGGCGGCGCGCGGCTCCGCCTCCGCGGGGGCCGCGCGCACCGCGACGCGCAGCCGCGCGACGGCACCCTGCGGATCGCCCTCGAAGAGGAGCACGCGGGCGACCCGCTCCGCGACCTCCGGATCCGTGGGCGCTTCGGAGGCGGCCCGCCGGAGGTGCGCGAGGCCATCGAGGGGGCGGCCGTGGCGGTAAAGCAGCACGCCGAGCCGCGCCCGCGCCCGCGCCAACGTGGGGTCCAGTTCCATGATGCGCGCGTAGGTCTCGATCGCCCCCTGCCAGGCGTCGCGCTCCTCGCGCACCACCCCCAGGTCCGCCAAGGCGTTCACGTCGCGCGGACTGCGTTTCCCGAGCGCTTCGAGTCGGCGCTCCGCCGCCTCGAGGTTTCCGAGGGCGCGGTCCGCGGAGGCCACCAGTCGATCGGCGTCCGGGTAGGAGGGCGCCAGTTCGAGGACGCGGAGCCAGAGGCGGCGCGCCGCGACGAATCGCCCCCGGTCGAAGTTCAGGAAGCCCGCGTTGAAGTAGGCGTGGGGCGAGCGGGAGTCGAGCTCCACCGATCGACGGAACGCCGCCTCCGCGGACGCGACGTTCCCCAGCGCGGCGTGGCAGAGGATGAGGTTGTCCTCCACCTCCTGGAGGGAGGGATCGAGTCCGCGGGCCCGCTCGAGCAACCGGATCGCGCGCGCGAAGTGGAGCCGCCGCGCCGCAACCACCGCGAGCCCCAAATGCACCTCCGCGCGATGCGGGCTCCGGCGCCGCGCCTCCCGGTAGGCCCCCAGCGCATCCCCCAGCTCCTCGCTTTCCAGGGCGCAGTGCCCGAGGTAGAGATAGACCTCGGCGCTCCGGTAACCCATCGCGGACAGGGCGCGCAGTGCCGAGGCCGCCTCCACGATCCGCCCCTCGTGGAAGTCGGCGATGGCCGCTTCCAGGCGTGCTTCGGGGTCCCGTTCCCGGGCCGCTTCCACCATCGCGCTGCGTGGTAGCAGTCCCGACCGACAGGATCGGCTGGGGGCGGGGGGCTCATGCCGCACCGCTTGCCAAGCCGAGATTCTCTGGTTGAATGCTGGGCTCGGCGATAACCGATGGTGGCCTCGGCGCCACCCGGGTCGCCCTATCCTCTTTCCCGGGAAGTAGCACGGTGACGACGACCATGGCCAATCCTGCCGAAGTCCGCCCCCAGGGCGATCCGGCCCTGCTTCGCCGCCGCAACGTGGGCATCATGGCCCACATCGACGCCGGCAAGACCACCGTGACCGAGCGCATCCTGAAGGTCACGGGCAAGATCCATCGGATCGGGGAAGTGCACGACGGCGCCGCGACCATGGACTACCTGGAAGAGGAGCGCGCCCGCGGCATCACGATCACCTCCGCCGCGATCAACGTGATCTGGCGGGACCACCTCGTGACGATCATCGACACCCCCGGCCACGTCGACTTCACCGCGGAGGTCGAGCGCAGCATGCGGGTGCTGGACGGCGCCGTCTGCGTCTTCGACGCGAGCGAAGGGGTCGAGCCGCAATCGGAGACGGTGTGGCGCCAGGCGGACCGCTACGAGGTGCCGCGCCTCTGCTTCATCAACAAGATGGACAAGCCGGGCGCGAACTTCGTCTCGGCGGTGGCCTCGATCCGCAAGAAGCTGGGCGCCAACCCCGTGCCGGTCCAGCTGCCGATCGGCCGCGAGAATTCCTTCAGCGGCCTCGTCGATCTCGTCCGCATGACCGCGTGGCACTACAAGTCGCTCGAGGAGCGCGTCGAGATCCCGATCCCCGCCGAGATGGCGGAGGAGGCGCGGGCGGCGCGCACCAAGCTCGTGGAGGCCGCCGCGGAGCGCGATGAGCGGCTCTTGGAGCTCTACCTCGCCGGGGAGGAGATCCCGGAGGCGGACCTGATCAAGAGTCTCCGGGCCGGCGTCGTCGCCGGGGAGCTCCAGCCGGTCTTCTGCGGCGCGGCCCTCAAGGACAAGGGCATCCAGCGCCTGCTCGACGGGGTGATCGACTACCTGCCTTCCCCCCTCGACCTCCCCCCGGTGCGCGGCACCGACGAGGAGGGACAGCCCATGACGCGTTCGCAGGACTCCGGCGAAAAGCTCGCCGCCATCGCCTTCAAGACGATCCACGATCGCACGGGCGATCTCACCTTCCTGCGGGTCTACTGCGGCACGCTCCGCCGGGGCGATGCCGTCTGGAATGCGCGCCGTCGCACCATGGAACGGATCGGGCGCCTCTGCATCATGCGCGCCGCCCAGCGCGACCCGGTGGACGAGGCGCGTGCGGGCGAAATCGTCGCGGCGATCGGCCTCAAGGAGACCATCACCGGCGATACGCTCTGCACCAAGGAGGAGCCGATCCTGCTGGAGGCGATGGCTTTCCCCGAGGCGGTCATCTCCCTCGCGATCGCCCCGAAGAACCGCGCCGACCGCGACAAGCTGGCGCAGGCGCTCTCGGCCATCGGACGCGAGGATCCGACGTTCCGCTATTTCACCGACGAGGAGACCTCCGAGACCGTGATCGCGGGCATGGGCGAGCTCCACCTGGAGATCGTCGTGAACCGCCTGCGCACCGAGTTCAAGATCCTCGTCGACGTGGGCGCCCCCCGCGTCGCCTACCGCCAGACCCTCGCGAAGGCCGTTGACGTCGAGGGCCGGCATGTCAAGCAGACCGGCGGCCGCGGCCAGTTCGCGGTGGTCAACGTGCGTTTCAGCCTGGGCGAGGCGCAGGAGACGGAGTTCATCAACGGCGTGTTCGGCGGCAACGTGCCGAAGGAGTACGTGCCGGGAGTGCGCAAGGGCATCGAGGCGGCCTGCGTGCGAGGCGAACCCACGGGGTTCCCCTTCGTGCGCATCAAGGCCGAGCTGCACGACGGCAAGGCCCACGCGGTCGACTCGAGCGAAATGGCGTTCCAGGAGGCGGGCCGCCTCGCCTTCCAGGCCGCGGTCGAGCGGGCCGGGGTCACGCTCCTCGAGCCGATCATGTCGATCCTGGTGCAGTGCCCCAGCGCCTTCCTCGGCGACGTCATCGGATCGCTCAACGCCCGGCGCGCCGAGATCCAGGCCGTCGAGGAGACGCGCGGCGACTTCAGCCAGGTGCGCGGACGGGTGCCGCTGGCGGAGATGTTCAACTACGCGACGCAGCTGCGATCCATGACGACGGGGCGCGGCAGCTACTCCATGGAGCCCGCCGACTACCAGCCGGTGCCCGGGAACATCGCGGAAGAGATCCTCGAGGAGGCCCGCGAGCGCCGCCAGAAGAAGTAGGCCGGGCCCGTCCCGCGGCCGGGGCCGCGCCAACCCCCCCGCGCCCGGCGTGCGTCTGCTCAGAGCCTTCCGAAAACCCGGCTACATTCGGCCGGCTGCGCGGGCCGAGCGCTTCGCCTCTCCTCCAGCGCCGCAGTTCGCCAATACGGCTTCGTCGTCGCGGCTCGCGCTCGGCCCGCTCACTCGGCCTCGGTGTTGACGCCGGGTTTTCGGGTAGGCTCTTACAATGGGCCCGGAGGTGGCGCGTGGGCCCTTGGGACGAGCTGCGCACAGGCGAGCGGATCGGCGACCTCCGCATCGAGCGGGTGCTCGGCCACGGCGCCTTCGCCGTCGTCTATCTCGCCACCGACACGCTGCTCCACCGCCCGGTCGCCCTCAAGGTCTTGCGCTTCCCCTCCGCCGGAGCCGCCACGCCCGAGACCGACCGCGCCTTGGCGGAGGCGCGCATCGTCGGCGCCCTGAAGAGCCCTCATGTCGTGACGCTCTATCGCGTCCACGGCGCCGCCGGGACAGGGAGATGGATGTTCGAGATGGAGTACATCGAGGGGGAGTCCTTGGAAGCTCTCCTGCAGCGCACGAAGGTGCTCCCCCCGGAACGGCTGGAGCGGATCCTGGAGGGGATCCTGCGCGGTCTCGAGGCCGCGCACGGGGGCGGGGTGGCTCACGGCGACATCAAGCCAGCCAATGTGCTCCTCGGCGCGGCGGGCGAGGTGAAGCTGGCCGACTTCGGTCTGGCGCGCCTTCTGGGTGAGGCCAGCCTCGCTCTCGAGTTCGGGGACGGGGGGGCGGGCACCCCCCGCTACATGGCGCCCGAGGTGATCATG
>JBQTIG010000007.1:0-3977 GCA_052388375.1 Planctomycetaceae bacterium
TCAAGGGTTTGTTGGCAGGAACCCCCCTACTCCTTCGCGGCGACAGACGCAGCCCCGCCTCCTCCCCCCTTGAACTCTCCTGCCCCCCCTAAACCCCGTCTATCCGTCAATGGCGGGACATTCCCCACCGGTGCCGCAGCGGAAGCCCGGCCCGGGATGGGAGGGCCTCCCCGCCCCCTTCCATCCGATCTCTTCTCCTTGGCATGCGGACCGAACTCGCCCGCGGCACCGGCAGAGCCCCCCGGGCAGCCTGGCAATACGACTTCCCCGACGGCGACTGCTCCATCCGAGAGCTCGAGGCGGTGCTCCTCGACTACCGCGCGTGGGCCCGCGGCGCGGGGCAGGATCGCACCGGCGCGCTCTCCGACGCGGCGCTGAGCGACCTCATCGACCTCGCCTACCACGCCAGCATGCGCGCGGAAGAGGGCCGCTTCCTCACCCTGCGCCTCTTCGTCGATCGCGCCGGCCAAAGCTCGCCGCTCCTCGCGCGCTTCGAACGGCCGATCCCGCTCACCGCCCACGCCCTCGCCAAACTCGCCCCCGCCGTCGCCTCCCTCGAGCACGCGCTCCACCTCGTGGAGGAGCGCGGCGCGCCCAGCGACGGCCACGCCCGCGCCTCCTCCCTCCTCTGCGACGGCATCGTCTCGCTCATCGACATCGGCCTCGACCCGACTGCGGGCAGCCTCCCCGGCACCCCCCACAACCTCATCCAGTTCCCCGGCGGCATGGTCCTCACGGTCGACGGCCCCGGCATCCTCCGCGTCCACGAAGGAATCTCGGTGCAGTACGCCGCGGGGCGCCTGCAGCACGCCTGGCCCTACGTCACCATCCGCCCCGTCGAGGAGTCGTTCCGCTCCGTCGCCGCCTCGATCCTCGGCCGCCTCGTGGAAAAGTTCGGCGACGAGGTGCGCATCGACTTCGGCGGACAGGAGGCGCTCGCCGGGCTGGTGCAGGACTCCTGGTCGCAGATCCTCCAGACCGCGATCGCCGCGCGCCACGGCGCGATGTTCGCCGTCCTCCAGGATCCCGACGCCGCCGACGTCCACGTGCGCCACCGCCTCGCCACCCTCGACCTGCGCGACAGCCTCTTCGATTTCTGGGCGAGCTGCGTCAAGGCCTACCGCAGCGCGAAAGGGCCCGACATGGACCAGGAGGCGATCCACGCCTGGCAGCGCGCGAAGGTGCGCGCGCGGGCGGTGACGCGGGCGGTGGGCAATCTGTCGCAAGTGGACGGTTGCGTCGTGCTCAACGCCCAGCTCCAGGTCACCGGCTTCGGGGGGGTGATCGGCGGGAGGGGGGCGGGGGACGCGGCGTGTCAGTGCGCGCTGGCCGATCCGCGCACGCTCCAGCCGCAGGGCTACGTGACCTTGGCGGAACTGGGCCTCGGCACGCGCCACCAGTCCGCCTACCGCCTCTGCGACGAGCAGGCGGGCACGCTCGCCTACGTCGTGAGTCAGGACGGCGGAATGCGCCTGTTCTACGGCGACGGCGAGCGCGTCTACCTCTGGCACACCCAGGGGCTACGCGGCGCCGCCGGCGACCTCATCTGACGCCTGAGCGCGCACCAGGGCAGAGGCGTCCGCGAGCGCCGCCGCGCGCGTCGCCGCGTCGAGCCCCGTCTCGCGCAGCAGCGCCAGCGCATTGCGCGCAAGGCCGCGCCGGCCCGGACGCGCGAGCGCCGTGTCCCCGAAGCGCGCCCGGAACTCCGGCCCGTCCATCGCCACCCAGGCCCGAAGGTCGGGCGCGTCCTGTCCCGGCCGCGGCGCGAACTCTTGGCGCCGGCACGCCTTTGCCTTGCCGTTCCAGGGGCAGACCTCCTGGCAGGCGTCGCACCCGAACGCCCAGGGCGCCACGGGCAGCGTCGTGGGGATCGGCTTCCACTGCTCGATGGTGAGGTAGGGGATGCAGCGGCGCGCGTCGATCACTTTGGGCGCGACGAAGGCGCCGGTGGGGCAGGCGTGGAGGCAGCGCGTGCAGGAGCCGCAGCGGTCGGGGTGCGGCGCGTCCGGCGCCAGCTCCGCCGTCGTGAGTACGACCGCGAGGAAGAGGTAGGAGCCGAACTCCTGCGAGATGAGGCAGCCGTTCTTCCCGATCCATCCCAGCCCCGCGCGCTCCGCCCAGGCCTTCTCGAGCACCGGCTTGGTGTCGCAGCAGGGGAGGAACCGTTCGCCGGGGTGCGCGGCCTCCAGCTCCGGCACCAGCCGCGCCAGCATCCGGCCCAGCACCCGGTGATAGTCCTCGCCCCAGGCGTAGCGGGAGACGCGCGGGCCGGGCGGAGGCTCGTGGGGCACGAAATAGTTGACCGCCAGCGCGATCACCGACCGGCAGCCTGGGAGCAGCGCCTCCACCGGGGGCCGCCGATCCATGTATTGCATGTCGCCGTGGTAGCCGCGGGCGAGCCACTCCTCGTACCGCTCCCGCCCCGGATCGTCGGCGGCGCGGGCGACCCCCCAGAGATCGAATCCGGCCGATGCCGCGGCGCGCGCGACGGCGTCTCCCACGCCCCCACCATACCCCGCCGCGCCTTGCTAGACTCACGCCTCGCATGGCCGCAGCGGCCCGTCCTGAGGTGTTCGTCAGTGCCACCAGCCGCGACCTGGGGAGCTGCCGCCGCGTCGTGAAGGAAGCGCTGCTGACGCTAGGCTGCGTGCCGGTGGAGCAGTCCAACTTCCCGCCCGACGCGCGGTCGGTGCGGGAGATGCTGCGCGCGCGGCTCGCGGGGTGCCCAGCGGTGGTGCACCTGGCGGGCGTCGCGTTTGGCGCCGAGCCGCGCGAGAGGGGGGCGGGGGAGCCGCGCAAGAGCTACACGCAACTGGAGTACGAGATCGCGCGGGAGTTGGGGAAGCGGGTCTATGTCTTCGTCTGCGAGGAGGGATTCCCCTACGACGTGCATGAGCCTGAGGACGCCGAGCGGCGCGCGCTGCAGCGGGCGCACCGGGAGCGGCTGCAGGGCGGCGACGCGCTCTTCGAGGCGGTCGCGACGCCGCAGGAGTTGTCGGCGCGGGTCCACGCGCTGCAGGCACGGGTGGAGGAGCTCAGCCGCGCGCTCGCGCGGTCGCGCAAGCGGATGGCGCTCGGGCTGGTCGCGGGGATCCTGCTGGCGCTCGGTCTGGGCGTCGCCGTCTGGAAGCTGACGGCGCGCGCGGAGCGAACCGAGACGCAACTGGGCGAGGTGACCACGGAGCTCCAGCGCCACCGGAGCTACGTGAAGGCCGTGGCGGAGGCCTACACGCAGCAGCAGGCGCACCTGCGGGAGCTGAAGCTGTCCGAGGCGGAACTTTTCGACCGTGCGGTGGCGCAGGTGGCGGAGCGGGAAGGGATCGAGGCCGCCGAGCTTCGGGGCACCATCGACCTCTTCGTCGCGGCAGTGCGTGCCGACCCGGCGGCGGACTTCTACGACCGGGCGCTGGCGGACTTCGCGGGGCGCGACTTCACCAGGGCCGCGGAGAACGCGGGGAAGGCCGCGGAGGAGGCGCGCGGCCGCCGGGTGGCGGCGGAAAAACTCGCCGAGCGCGCGACCGCCGAGGCCAAGGGCGCGCGCGCCTCGGAGCGGGGGGCGCTGGCGCTCCAAGGCCAGGCGCTCGTTGCCGCGGGGCGCCCCGGGGAGTCCGTGGAGGCGTTCGAGGCGGCGCTCGCGCTCACGCCGCGCGTCGAGGGACCGGAACTTTGGGCCGCCCTGCAGCGCGAACTCGGCCTCGCGGCCAACGACTGGGCGGCTGTGGCGGAAGGGCCGGAGATCGGAAAGCGCCGCGAGCGCGCCTTGGCGGCCTACCGTGCGGCGCTGGAGGTCTACACGCGCGAGGCTCTGCCCCAGGACTGGGCGATGACCCAGAACAACCTGGCCGTTGTGCTGAGCGCTCAGGCTCGTGCCTCCGAAGGAAGCGAACGCGCGCGGCTGTTGGGGGAAGCGGTGGCGGCCTACCGTGCGGCGCTGGAGGTCTACACGCGCGAGGCTCTGCCCCAGGACTGGGCGATGA
>JBQTIG010000008.1:0-10901 GCA_052388375.1 Planctomycetaceae bacterium
TCAAGGGTTTGTTGGCAGGAACCCCCCTACTCCTTCGCGGCGACAGACGCAGCCCCGCCTCCTCCCCCCTTGAACTCTCCTGCCCCCCCTAAACCCCGTCTATCCGTCAATGGCGGGACATTCCCCATTGCTGCCGCGGCAAGATGCTGCAACTCTCTGGAGCACAACGCTTTACGACGACGGATCGCCAGAGGGTCAGGCCACGGAGATCTTGGGGGAGAGGTAGACGTCCTGAATGGTGTTGAGCAGCGCGATGCCATCCTTCATCGGCTTCTGGAACGCCTTGCGGCCGGAGATGAGGCCCATGCCGCCGGCGCGCTTGTTGATCACGGCGGTGACGGCGGCGTCCTGGAGATCGTTCTTGCCCGAGGCGCCGCCCGAATTGATGAGGCCGACCCGCCCCATGTAGCAGTTCGCCACCTGGTAGCGACAGAGGTCGATGGGGTGGTCGGAGCTGAGCTGGCCGTACACCTTGTCGTGGGTCTTGCCGAAGGCGAGCGCCTTGTAGCCGCCGTTGTTTTCCGGCAGCTTCTGCTTGATGATGTCCGCCTCCAGGGTTACGCCGAGGTGGTTCGCCTGCCCGGTCAGGTCGGCGGCGACGGAGTAGTCCACTCCGTCCTTCTTGAAGCCGCTGTTGCGCAGGTAGCACCAGAGCACGGTCAACATGCCCAGCGCGTGGGCGTGGGCGAACGCCTGGGCCACCTCCTGGAGCTGCCGCGTCGACTCCTCGGAGCCCCAGTAGATGGTCGCCCCCACGCCGACGCAGCCCTGGTCGAACGCCTGGTCGATGCTCGCGAAGGCCACCTGGTCGAAACGGTTGGGAAAGCTGAGGAACTCGTTGTGGTTGAACTTGAGGATGAACGGGATCTTGTGGACGTACCGCCGCGCCACCGCGCCCAGGGTCCCGAGCGTGGTCGCGACCGCGTTGCAGCCCCCCTCGAGGGCGAGCTTCACGATGTTCTCGGGATCGAAGTAGATCGGATTGGGCGCGAAGGAGGCCCCCGCCGAATGCTCGATCCCCTGGTCCACCGGCAGGATCGAGAGATAGCCCGTTCCCGCCAGACGCCCGTGGCCGAGCATCGACTGGAGGTTGCGCAGGACCGCGGGCTTCCTGTCGGTTCCGACGAAGCAGCGATCCAGGTGGTCCGGGCCGGGCAGGTGAAGGCTCTCCTTGGGAATCGTCCTGCAGACATGGTCGAGCAGAGCGCCGCCCTTGTCGCCCAGGATCTCCTGCAACTTTCCGTGCATGTCGTCCTCCGTTGCCCTCAGCATAAGACCGGCGCGGCCCCGGCGCAAAGGCCCCTGCTAAGCTGACCGCGTGGCGAAGTCGATCGTCCTCGACATCGTGGGATTGACGCCGCGGCTTCTCGCCCACGCGCCTCGGCTGCGCTCCCTCGGGCCCCCTGCCCCCCTCACGCCTCCCCTGCCGGCGGTCACCTGCACGAGCCAAGCGACGATGCTCACCGGCTCGCCGCCGCGCGACCATGGCATCGTCGCCAACGGCTGGTACGAGCGCGCTTGGAACGAGGTGCTCTTCTGGCGCCAGTCGAACCGCCTCGTGGCGGGACGCATGCCCTGGGAGGAGGCGCACGCGAAGACGGCGGTGCTCTTCTGGTGGTTCAACATGGCCACGAGCGCGGAGGTGACGGTCACGCCGCGACCCGCCTACTTCGCCGACGGGCGCAAGGGGCCCGACGTCTATGCGACGCCTCCGGAGCTGGGGCGCGACCTGCAGCGGGAGTTCGGGGAGTTTCCCCTGTTCCGATTCTGGGGGCCGGGGGCGGGGGGGGACGCCACGCGCTGGATCGCGGACGCGGCCATCGCCACCCTCGCGCGCCACGACCCCGATCTCTGCCTCGTCTACCTGCCCCATCTCGACTACGACCTGCAGAGGTTCGGCCCGGACGACCCGCGCATCCCGGCGCAGGTGCGATTCGTGGACGAGCAGGCGGGGCGCATTCTCGACGCCGCGCCGGCGCGCAAGGCGCTCGTGGTCTCGGAGTACGGCATCACGCGGGTGGATCGCACGGCGCTTCCCAACCGGGCGCTGCGGGAGGCGGGGCTGCTCGCGGTGCAGGAGAACGCCACCGGCGAGCTGCTCGACCCGTTCCGATCGCGCGCCTTCGCGGTCTGCGACCACCAGCTGGCGCACGTCTACGTGCGCGACCCTGCCGATCTCGCCGCGGCGCGCCAGGTGCTCGAGCGGCTCGACGGCCTCGACCGGCTGCTCGACAAGCGTGCGGCGGGTCTCGACCACGAACGCTCCGGCGAACTGGTGGCCCTCGCGGCGCCCGGCTGCTGGTTCGCCTACCCCTACTGGCTCGACGACTCGAAGGCCCCCGATTTCGCGCGAACGGTGGACATCCACAGGAAGCCGGGCTACGACCCCTGCGAGCTGTTCCTCGACCCGGGGGCCTCCAAGCTCTCGATGGCCTGGACTCTGGCGCGGAGGAAGCTCGGCTTTCGGACGACGTTCCGCGTCGTGCCCCTCGACCCCTCCATCGTGCGGGGCTCGCACGGCCGCCTTCCCTCCGACCCCGCCGACGGCCCGCTCCTCCTCGGCGACGGCGCCGCGCCGCGCCCCATGTCCGCCGTGCGCGACGCGATCATCCGCTCCCTCGCCTAGGGTCTGTCTGAATACTCCATCCGGCTTCGCCCGGCTGCGCGGGCCGCTGGCTTCGCCGCTCGTCCATCGCCGTGTCTGGGGTCAATACGGCTTCGGACTCGCGGCTCGTCAGCAGCCCGCTCGCTCGGGCTCGGGCCGACGATGGAGTATTCAGACAGGCCCTAGCCGGCGCCGCGGATGCGTTCGAGGGCGAGCGCCGCCTCCTCCACCCCCCGCGCGCAGCCTGGTCAAGCGGAACTCGGCGGCGGGGGCGCCTGGTTCGCCGTCGCTCAATCCCCTCGCCATGAAATCGGCCACGGCGCTCGTCGCCGGATCGGCGGCCGTCTGGTCTATCCGCCAGCGCCTCGGCGAGATCGTCCACATCGTCCGCGGCGCACGGCATCGCAAGGCATAGCGCGAGGAACCCAAACGACGGCAGCAGGACGCGGGCCGGCAGGGATCGCCTCATCGCAACGCGATCCTGTCACCCCCGGCGGTTCAGGGCAAGGCTCGCGGGATCGGCCCTCGGCCTACCGCAGGTCCTCCAAGGCGCCGCGGAGCGTGGGGTACCGGAATGCGTAGCCCGACGCGAGAGTCCGCATCGGCAGGACCCGCTGGCTCGAGAGGACAACCGCGGCGAAGCCGCCCAGCAGGAGCTTGAGGGCCAGCGGCGGAACCGGGAGGAGCGCGGGTCGCTTCAGCGCGGCCGCAAGCTCCTTGGTGAACTCCGCGTTGGCGACCGGCTGCGGCGCCGTGCCGTTGAAGACGCCGTCCGCGGTGGGTGTGTCGAGGAGATGCAGAATGAGACCCACGACGTCGTCCCGATGGATCCAGGAGATCCAGCGCCGGCCCAAGCCGATCGGACCTCCCACGAACAGGCGGAACGGCCGGCTCATGAGCGGGTAGGCCCCGCCATCGCGCCCGAGCACCACGCCGAAGCGGACGATCGCCGTCCGCACGCCCGTCGCGCGCGCCTTGGCGGCCTCCCCCTCCCACGCCGCGCAGACTCCGCCCAGGAAGTCGGACGCATTCGCGGAGCTCTCGTGGAGCGCTCGGTGTCCGGCATCGCCGTAGTAGCCGATGGCCGAGGCGTTCACCAGCACCTTCGGCCTGTTTCCCGCGGCCGCCAGCGCGGCGACCAGGTTGCGCGTCCCATCCACGCGGCTCGCCCGGATCCTCTCCTTGCGCCCCTTCGTCCAGCGTCCGCTCGCCACCGACTCCCCGGCCAGGTTGACCACTCCATCGCACCCTTCCAGAGCGGCGGCGGGCGGCGGTCCCTGCGCGGGGTCCCACTCCAGGCATCGCACCCCTTCGCCGAAGAGCTCCGCGAGCCTCTGGGAGCTGCGACCGGTGACGGTCACCGCGTCCCCCCGTTCCCGCAGCCCTGCGACAAGCCTCTTCCCGATGAATCCTGATCCGCCAATCACGGTGACCTTCACGGCTCCTCCATCCTCACAACCCCAGGCAATCACTTACTTGTACTGGACATGACCTGGACATGATACCCCGGCCACGATAGGATCCGGCCCGGGCATGGCCTCCCGCGCGCTGCTCCCAATCGGCCTGGTATCGCTCCGCTCCGGCGTGTCTATCGAGACCATAAGGGCTTGGGAGAGGCGATACCAGGTATTGACGCCGGAGCGGGATGGCCGGGGGCGCCGCCTGTACAGGCGCGAGGAGGTGGAGAGGCTGCGGCTTCTCAAGCGTGCTTCCGATCTGGGCCACTCCATCGGCGACATCCACGCCCTCTCGGGACCTCGGCTCGAAGCGCTTCTCGCCTCGCGCCGGCCTCCCGAGTCGGGCGGGGCCCTGCCCATGCACCGCATCCTCGCCGCCGGGTCAAGCCTCGACGCGCGCGGAGTGGAGGAGGGGCTCGCCGAGGCGGCGGCCAACCTGCCCCCGCGGCGGCTCGTCCTCGATCTGCTGGGACCGCTTCTCGTGGCGGGCCAAGCGCGCCTCTCCCCCGCCCCCCTCTCCCTCGTCCGGCACTGGGTATGGGTTCATGCCCTCGCGCGCCTGCGCCTCCTGCCGCACGGCGGGGGGCCGGTGATTCTCCTCGTGGAGTCCTGCCCCGGCGACCTCGCCCTGCCGGCGCTGCTTGCGCGGGCGCAAGGGTTGCTCCCGCTTCCGCTCTCGGCGCAGGCCGGCGCGGAGGCCCTGGGCGAGGCGGCGGTGGCGGCCGCCGCCGCAATCGCCCTCTTTCCGGCAGCGCCCGGCGGCCTGGAGCGGCTCCTTCCCCCCCAGGTGGAGGCGTGGGCGTTGGGCGGCGATCCCCTCCCGGCGAGCGTGGAGCGGATCGAGGGGCTCGGCGAACTCGACGCGGCGCTTGCGGGACGCTGGGGACCGCTCCGTTGATAATGCGCGCCCATGGGTCCCCGGCTTCGCTTCGAGATGCAGACGCAGCCGGACGACGTCACCTGCGGCCCCACCTGCCTGCACGCCGTCTATCGCTACTACGGCGACGCGATCGATTTGGCCGACGTCGTCGCGGAGTCGCCGCAGCTGGAGGGCGGGGGCACCTTGGGCGTCTACCTCGCGCTCCACGCTTTGCGGCGGGGCTACAAGGCGACGATCTACACCTACAACCTCCAGATGTTCGATCCGACCTGGTTCGGGCGCAAAGGGACGGATCTGCGGGATCGCCTCAAGGCGCAGATGAAGTACAAGTCCGATCCGAAGCTGCGCGTCGCTTCCGAGGCCTACCTGGAGTTCCTCGCGGAGGGCGGTCGGCTGCGGTTCGAGGACCTCTCCCGGGCGCTGCTGCGCGCCACCCTCAATCGCGGCGTCCCCATCCTCACCGGTCTCAGCGCCACCTTCCTCTACCGCTGCGCCCGTGAGATCGGCAGCGACAACTCGCCCGACGATCTGCGGGGCGAGCCCTCCGGCCACTTCGTGATCCTGCACGGCTACAACCGGCTGCGGCGCCTCGTCTCGGTGGCCGATCCGCTCCAGTCCAACCCGATCGCGGACTCACCCTTCTACGAGGTCCACATCGACCGGCTCGTCTGCTCGATCCTGCTCGGAAACCTTACCTACGACGCCAACTTGGTCCTCCTCGAGCCGCGCCGGCGGGCCAGGCCGAAGGAGTGAAATGTCGGTCCTGATCGTCGTCAACACGCGCAACAACTGGCCCTTCAACATCCCGGGCGTGGAGGTGGTGGGCGCGCGTTCCTACCTCACCGATCCCAAGTACAGCGGCCTGCGCGGAACCAAGGTCTTCAATCTCTGCCGTTCCTACGCCTACCAGACGCTGGGCTACTACGTCTCGCTCCTCGCCACGGCGCGCGGGCACAAGGTGATGCCCGGCATCACGACCATCCAGGATCTCAAGTCGCAGACCATCATCCGGTTCGCGGGAGACGACCTGGACGAGCTGATCCAGCGCGATCTCGCCCACCTGCAGTCGAACCAGTTCACCTTGAGCATCTACTTCGGGCGAAACCTGGCCAAGCGCTACGATCGGCTGGCCCTCCGCCTCTTCAACCAGTTCCAGGCGCCCCTCCTGCGCGCGGAGTTCGTGCGGCAGGAGGCGTGGGTGCTCCAGAACGTGAGCCCGATCTCCGCCAACGAGGTGCCCCAGACCCACCGCCCCTACATCGTCGAGTTCGCGCAGGAGTATTTCGCCAAGCGCAGCCACCGCTCCTCGCGGCGCGCAGGAGCGCGCTACGACATGGCCATCCTTGTCAATGAGGAGGAGCCGGAGCCCCCGAGCGACGCCAAGGCGCTGGCGAAGTTCGTGAAGGCGGCCCAGTCCCTCGGGATCCGCGCCGAGCTGATCGGCAAGGACGACTACGGCCGCGTGGGCGAGTACGACGCGCTCTTCCTGCGCGAGACCACCGCCGTCAACCACCACACCTACCGGTTCGCCCAGCGCGGCGTGGCGGAGGGTCTCGTGGTCATCGACGATCCCGAATCGATCGTGCGCTGCACGAACAAGGTCTACCTCGCCGAGGTCCTGGGCCGCCAGAACGTGCCCATCCCAAAAACCCTCGTCGCGCACAGGGACAACCTCCCCGAAATCCCGGGAGCGCTCGGGTTCCCCTGCATCCTCAAGCGTCCGGACAGCTCCTCCTCCCAGGGGGTCGTCAAGGTGGCGGACGAAGCGGCCCTCGCGACGGCGGCGGAGCAGTTCCTCGAGAAGTCCGACCTCTTCGTCGCGCAGGAGTTCCTGCCCACGACGTTCGATTGGCGCGTCGGCGTCTTCGACGGCCAGCCGCTCTACGTCTGCAAGTACCACATGGCGGCCGAGCATTGGCAGATCATCAACTGGCAGCGTAACGACAAGAGCCGGCACGGCCGCGTGGAGACGATGCCCATCGAGGCGGCGCCGCGGGCGATGGTGCGTACCGCCCTGCGCGCCGCGCGGCTCATCGGCGACGGGCTCTACGGCGTCGATCTCAAACAGGTGGGGAAGAAGATCTACGTCATCGAGGTGAACGACAACCCCAGCATCGACGCCGGGTGCGAGGACGCCTACCTCAGGGACGAGCTCTACTGGCGCATCATGGTCGGCTTCCTCCAGCGGCTCGACCGGGCCAAGCGCGGCCCCTACCCCGCATGAGAGCGCTGCGCCTCTTCGAGGGCTTCGGCGTCGAGCTGGAGTACATGATCGTCGATCGGTCGACCCTCGCCGTGCTGCCGGTCACCGACCGCGTGCTCGCCGAGGTCGCGGGGCGGATCGAGACGGAGGTCGAACGGGGGCCGCTCCGCTGGTCCAACGAGCTGGTCCTCCATGTCCTCGAGCTGAAAACGAACGGCCCCGCCCCCTCCCTCGACGGGCTCGCGACCTTCTTCCAGGAACAGGTCCGCGCGATCAACGCGATCCTCGTGCCCCTGGGCGGGAGGCTCATGCCCACGGCGATGCACCCGACGATGGACCCCGACAAGGAGACGCGCCTCTGGCCCCACGAACAGAGCGCGGTCTACGACGCCTTCCATCGCATCTTCGGCTGCCGCGGCCACGGCTGGTCCAACCTCCAGAGCACCCACCTCAACCTCCCCTTCTCCGGCGACGAGGAGTTCGGCCGTCTGCACGCCGCCATCCGCCTCCTCCTTCCGCTCCTCCCCGCGCTGGCCGCCTCCTCCCCCTTCGCGGAGGGCCGTGCCACCGGCGCCCTCGACAGCCGGCTCGTCGCCTATCGCGGCAACTGCGCGCGCATCCCCTCCATCACCGGCGAGGTCGTGCCGGAGCCGGTCTTCAGCCGCGCCGCCTATCGCACGGAGATTCTCGAACGGATGTATCGCGACATCGCGCCTCACGATCCCGAGGGCGTGCTCCAGGACGAGTGGCTCAACGCGCGGGGGGCCATCGCGCGGTTCGACCGCGACACGATCGAGATCCGCGTCCTCGACGTGCAGGAGTGCCCCGCGGCCGATCTCGCCGTCCTGGACCTCGCCGTGGCTGCGCTGCGGGCCCTCTGCGAGGAGCGCCACGCTCCGACGCGCGAACAGCAGGCGTGGCCCGTCGCGCCCCTCGCCGCGCTCCTACAGGCGACGACCGAGGAAGCCGACGAGGCGCACATCGACGACCGCGCCTACCTGCGCCTCTTCGGCCTTCACGCGCCGTGCAGCGCGGGGGAGGTCTGGCGCCGGCTCCAGCGCGCGCTCCTGCCGGCGGCCCCCGCCCCCCTCCTCCACATCCTCGAGAAGGGCCCGCTCGCCCGGCGCATCCTGCGGGCGACGAACGCCGGTCGCCCGCAAGCGGAGGTCTACCGCCGCCTCTGCGACTGCCTGCAGGAAGGCCGCCTGTTTGAAGCGTGACGTGGTCGTCACGTGCGAGCACGGCGGCTATCGCGTTCCCGCAGCGTATCGATCGCTCTTCCGGGGGCGGGGCGCGCTGCTGGCGAGCCACCGCGGCTGGGACCCCGGCGCGCTGGAGCTGGCGCGGCGCTTCGGCGCTCCGCTCCACTTCTCGACGACCACGCGGCTGCTCGTCGAGTTGAACCGCTCCCCCGGCCACCCGCGCCTCTTCAGCGAGTTCACGCGCGGCCTCGACGCCGCCGCGAAAGCGCGCCTTCTCGCCCGCCACTATCTCCCCTACCGCGCGGCGGTGGAATCCGCGGTGCGCGCGCGGCGCAGCGTGCTGCACCTCTCGTCGCACTCCTTCGCGCCGGTGCTGGAGGGCGAGGTGCGCCGCATGGACGTCGGTCTCCTCTACGATCCGGCGCGGCGCGGCGAAGCGGGGTTCTGCGCGCGGTGGCGGGCGGAGCTGCTCCGGCTGCGGCCCGATCTGATCGTGGCGCGCAATGCGCCCTATCGCGGCACCGCCGACGGGCTCGTGACGCATCTGCGCCGGGTCTTTCCGGAATCGCGCTACCTGGGAATCGAGTTGGAAGTGAACCAGAAGCATGTGGAGGGGGCGGGGGCGGCTTGGCGGGAACTCCCGCGGGCACTGGTGGACTCGTTCCGGGCCGCCGCGCTCTAACCCAATGCTCGTACACGGGTTAAGTACGACCGAATCCCGCGTTTTGGAGATTTCGACCCAAACGCTAGATTAGGGGCGTGGACCTTTACGACCGTCCAGACGTCTACGCGGCGCTGCGGGCGCCGCAGCCCGAGATCCCAGAACGAATCTGCGCCCTGGCGCGCGCGCATGTGCGCGGCGAGGTGCGCAAGGTGCTCGATCCCGCCTGCGGCCCGGCGAACTGGCTCCTGCCGATGGCGGAACGCGGCTACTTCGTCGCGGGCAACGATCTCTCCCCCTCCATGGTGCGCGCGGCGCGGAAGACGCTCGCCGGGTACGACGCCGAGATCGCCCGGGGCGACATGCGCGACCTGCGGCTCGAGTCGGCGCCCTTCGATCTCGCCATCGAGGTGAGCGGCACCTCGGGGCTCATGCTCGAGAGGCTCGACCTGCTCGCCCATCTTCGCTCCGTCGCGTCGGTGCTCCGGCCCGGCGGCCTCTTTCTCATGATGGTGTTTACCCGCGATTCGGGGCCGGTGCCGTCGGCCTGGGAGTCGGGGGAGATCGCGCTCCCCGACGGCGGGCTCGCCTCGGTCCGCTACGAGGTGGTGGCGCGCCTCGACACCAGCGGAGTCGAACGCATCCGCCGGACGGTGCGCACCCTTGGCGTGCAGGACTGCCCCCCGCTGTTCGCGGAAGAGTACAGCGTGCGCACCTGGACCTGGCGCGAACTTCACTCCCTGATGGCGGAGGTGCCCGCGTTCCGGCTGGGCGGCGTACTGGACGACGACCTGCTGCATCCGATCGACGAGCCGGCCTTCGCGGACCGCCCGGAGGTCGTGGCGATGCTGCACCGCGTCTGACCGCGCGGGCTAGGAGCCTGTCGGATTATTCCGGGCCTGTCCCCCGGGGCCACTAGCCTTCGTGCATCGCCAAGACCTTCCGTGCGTGGGAGATCGACCAGGTCCAGATGTTTCCTCCGACGGTGCGGGACTTCGTGCCGGAGGGGCATTTGGCGCACCTCGTGCGCGACGTTGTGCGAGGGGAGCTTGATCTCTCGGAGGTGGAGGCCGCGTACGGGGAGGAGCGAGGGCAGCCGCCGTACGCCTCGGGCCTGATGGTAGCGCTGCTGCTGTACGCGTACAGCCGGGGGGTCTACTCGTCGCGGGCGATCGAGCGTGCCTGCGAGGAGCGGGTGGATTTCATGGCGGTGACGGGGAGGTCGAAGCCGGACCACGACGCGATTTGTGACTTCCGCCGGAGACACCGCGAGGCGCTGGCGTGGCTCTTCGTGCAGGTGCTGGAGCTGTGCCGGGACGCGGGACTCGCGAAGCTGGGCCATGTGGCGCTGGACGGGACGGAGCTGTGCGTCACGGCTTCCTGGAGATTCTCGACGAGTTCTCGTCGGCAAAGGCACGAGTCTAGCAGACCCGCCGGCGCGGCGCCGGCACGCAGTTGAGCGACCGCCGCGAGAGGGGGAAGATGGCGGGATGGCAGGGACCCGCACGCAGAGGACCTACGACCCTCTGACCTTCCCCCCTAGAACTGGTCCAGGACGAATCTCGTATCCTGGGCCGGATCGAAGGAGGAAGTTGACATGGCGAAGCGGCGGCACAGCGCGGAGCAGATCGTGCGGATGCTGCGGGAGGCGGAGGTGGAGCTCTCCCGCGGGATGACGGTGAAGGAGGTCTGCAAGAAGCTCGAGATCACGGACCAGACGTACTACCGCTGGCGGAAGGAGTTCGGGGGACTGAAGGTGGACTAGCCCCAATGGCGGGAACTTTAGCCGGCATGGCGCCTCTTGAGGGGGTAGTTGGACATCTTGACGCGGACTGCCCGTGGGTAGGAGCGGCCTGGGCGTGGAGTGACGTAGGCCCTCCGGACGGCTCGCTG
>JBQTIG010000009.1:0-79465 GCA_052388375.1 Planctomycetaceae bacterium
TGCGCGGGCCGATCGCTTCGCCTCTTCTCCATCGCCGTAGTTCGCCAATACGGCTTCGTCGTCGCGGCTCGCGCTCGCCCCGCTCGCTGGGCCTGGTTGTTGACGCGGGTTTTTGGGATAGGCTATAAGGAGGCATGGCCCGCCCCCTCGCCCTCCTGGTTCTCCTCCTTCTCCCCGCGCCGGCCCGCGCCGGCGACGCCGCCTCGACGCCGGCCATCACCGCTGGCGAGTTGAGCGAGCATGTCCGCGTCCTGTCGCAGGACGCCTGGAAGGGGCGCGCCACCGGCACGCCGGAGGAGGGGCTGGCCACGGACTACATCGCCGCGTTCTTCCATCGGCTCGGGCTGAAGCCGGCCGGCGACGAAGGGACTTACTTCGGTGATTATATCCTTGACACAGGGTATCGGGTGGGCCATACTAGCCTCCGTGATGCGGTTTTCGAGGCTTCCGACGCGGTTCCGCCGTGGTCCTGATCGCCTCCCGAACGGGCTTCGGGAAGAGGCGCTTCATAACTTCGGCGTCCGTGAGTTTCTCGGCGGCCTTCCTTCGCTTCGGCATGGAGTCTCCTAATGAACGACACGGCCTCTATTGACCTCCCCACACTCATCACGCAGTTCGGTTGCGAGGACAAGTGCCGGGAGTACCTTGAGGATCTGCGTTGGCCGCGCGGCGTCGAGTGCCCCAAGTGCGGACCCAAGACGACGATTTCCAAGATCGCTGACCGCAACCAGTACGAATGCGACAAGTGCGGCTACCAGTTCTCGGTGAGCGCTGGGACCGTGTTCCACGATACGAAGCTCCCGCTGTGGAAGTGGTTCCTTGCGGTCTACATGATGGGCGTGAGCAAGAAGGGCGTCAGCGCGAACCAGTTGAAGCGCATGATCGGCGTCTCCTACAAGACGGCGTGGTATCTCTGCCACCGCGTCCGTTCGGCGATGGCCTCGCTCGTCGAGGAGCCGCTGTCCGGCGTCGTCGAGATGGACGAGACTGTCCACGGCGGCAAGGCTCGCTCCGGCGGCAGGGCGCGCGGTCGCGGACGCGGCAACATGACCGGCAAGGCGCTCATCCTTGGCGCGGTCGAGCGCATGGGGACCGTGCGCCTCAAGGTCGTCAAGAACCGGCGACGCAAGACTCTCCACGGCTTCGCCAAGGAGCATATTGCGGACGAGGCCCGCGCGATCAACACGGACGACTGGAGCCCCTACCAAGGCATCGGAGACGAGGACACGGCGCACCACGTCATCAACCACAGCGCGGGGCAGTATGTGACCGGCGACGTTCATACGCAGACCATCGAGAGCGTTTGGAGCCTCTTCAAGCGGAGCGTGGTCGGGACGTACCACAAGCTCAGCGCGAAGCACTTGCCCGCGTACCTCGACGAGATGGAGTTCCGGTTCAACAACCGCGAGAACGGGTTCATCTTCCGTGACACGCTCAGGGCGCTCCTTGGGGGCCAGTCGCTTCCGTATCAGGCCCTTGTGGGAAGCCGGTGAACTCTGGGCGCAGCCGCTCGTGCGTCAACTCGTCCGCCATTGTTGCAAGTGCATCCGCGAGTTCCCCAAGTCGTCTCACGTCGGCGTAGATACGAGATGTCGTAGAGTTGTCTTTATGGTGCTCCGTGATCGGCATGAGCCCCAAGTCGCAGTCCTTGATTTTGAAATGGAATCCATCCGCGTCAAAATCCCCCAGTATCGCGCGTATGTCCTCAACCGCGTCATTGAGTTCCACGAGAATAGGCTCCGCTTCGGTGTGCAGTCGTTGGCGATGCCACTCGCGCAAACGACCAGCGCGTGCCTTGAGGCGTTGTCGTGCCCGTGGAAGTCTTCCGACCAGCCGGTCGAGGCGGCGCTCTAGCGCGTACTTTTCTTCAATAAGCGCCGTCTTCTCGTCGCCCCACTTCCTGTATTGCTCGTGATGCTCGGCAAGAAGGCGGCCCAGTTTCTTGCCATGCTCTTGCTCTTTGGCGCGCACGCCGTGTTCAAGTTCGGCGACACGCTCCTGTGCGGTCTGGAGTTCAGCTCTGAGGCGGCCAAGTTCCTTGTCGGCGGCATTTCCGACGAGTTGCCGGTGGCGCTTCTCCTGCGACACGGCGCGCGCGGCACTCACGAGCGGCGAACGCCAATAGTGCCACAACAGCACCACGAGCCACCACAGAGCCCAGGGCGCGGCACCGGCAACGAGCAGCAGCAGAAGTTCGCCTCTGGCTTCTTCCCAGCCCTTCCATAAGCCCCACGCGGCGATGCCAGCCAAGATCACGAACGGCCTCGCCCACTTGGGGACCGGTCGCGCGAAGAACGCGCGCGTGTCGGTTCTGGCGAGTGACCATGAGCGCGTAGGCATGCGGGTAGGCTACCAGACCCCTGCGACTGGTATACAATCCCCCTTACTTCCAGCGCGTGCCGCTCACGACGGGCTTCACCGTGGATCCGGCGAGCGCGATGAGCCTCGCGGCGGACGCCGGCGACGCGATCCCCCTCACGCTCGACACCGACTTCCGTCCCTTCTCCGCTTCTGCCACCGCGAAGGCGGAGGGGGAGGTCCTCTTCGTGGGCTACGGCGTGCGCGCGCCGGAGCTCGGCTACGACGACTACAAGGAGGTCGACGCGCGCGGCAAGATCCTCTTCGCCTTCCGGCACGCGCCCTCAGGCACCGAAGCGTGGGACCGCGGCCAGGCGCGGATGCAGCACGCGCCCTTCACCGCCAAGCTCGCGCACGCCATCGAGCGCGGCGCGATCGCGCTGGTCATCGTGAACGATCCGCGCAACTTCGCGCAGCGCCCGGACGCGCTGCAGACCGCCGGGATCGGGGGCGGGGAGCGCAGGATCCCCTTCGCGCACATGACCCTGGCTGCCGCCCGTCGCCTCTTCCCGGCGCTCTTCGGTGCCACCCCGGAGGAGCTCGAGGCGGCGCTCGCCGCCGGGGGCGCGCCCGCACCCGCGCCGCGTGCCGGCCGCGTCCGCGTCACCCTCGACGCGCGCATCCAGCCGGTGGAGATCGCGGGACGCAACGTCTGCGCGCTCCTCCCGGCCGGCGCGCCCGCCGCCGTCGACGAGCTCGTGGTGATCGGCGCGCACCACGACCACGTCGGCATGGGCGAGTTCGGTTCCCTCGCCGGCGCGGCGGGTCGCGGTCAGATCCACAACGGCGCCGACGACAACGCCTCCGGGACCTCGGCGGTCCTGGAGGTGGCCCAGGCGCTCGTCGCGCGCAAGGGCGAGCTGCGTCGTTCCGTTCTCTTCCTCACGTTCACCGGCGAGGAAATGGGGCTGCTGGGCTCGCGCCACTTCGTCGAACACCCCACGGTGCCGTTCGAGAAAGTGGTCGCCATGATCAACATGGACATGATCGGGCGGCTGGACGGGCGCGCCCTCTTCGTGGGGGGGGTCAAGACCTCGCCCGCCTTCTCCCCCATCCTCGAACGACGCGTCGCGGAGGCGGGATTCGAGGTGGCCTACGGGGACGGCGGCCTCGCCCCCAGCGACAACACCTCCTTCTATCAGAAGGGGAAACCGGTCCTTTTCTTCTTCTCCGGCCTCCACGCGGATTACCACCGGCCCGGTGACGACTTCGAGAAGATCGACTCGGCGGGCATGGAGAGAATCGCGCGGCTCGCCGCCGAGGTCACCGTCGACCTCGCGGGCCTTCCGGAGCGGCCGGCATTCCAGAAGTCGGACAAGGGGGGATTCGGGCCGCCGCGCGCGGTGCTGGGGATAAGCGTCGGCGAACACGCCAAGGGCGTGCTCGTCGCGGGCCTTGCCGGGAACGGGCCGGCCCAAGTGGCGGGCCTGGAGGTCGGCGACGTGATCGTCGAAGCGGCCGGTGAGGCGACACCCGAGATCGGCGCGCTCCAGCGCGCGCTGGGGCGCCGCAAGGTCGGGGATGCGGTGAAGGTGCGATTCCTGCGGGGCGACGAGACGCGCGAAACCGAAGTGAAGCTGGGTCAAGGCTGAGGCGCCGCTCGCCCCTCCCGCCCCCTCCCCCCGCGTCGCCTCTGGCCGCGGTCCCCGTCCTCGTCTATCTTCGGCCCGAATGCCCGGGCGTACGGCCGCGGCGCTGCTTGCGCTCCTCGTTTGCGTCGCCCGGCTCGCGGCGGAGGAGGAACCTCCCCCCTTCGAGATCCGCCTCGATTACGTGAAGCAGGAGGCCTCGCTCTCGAGCGAGGAGTCGGGCGAGGCCTGGGTGCTCCTCGGCCCTGTGGAGCTGGCGCGACCGGGGCTCTTCAGCCTGCGCGCCGTCCAGGCGATCGTCTGGATCGACCCGCTGGCGAGCAAGCACCTCTTCACGCTCCTGGAGGGGGGCGGGGCCGACCGGCGCTCGGTGCCGGCGTGGGCGGTGCGGGCGATCTATGCGGAGGGGGCAGCGACGCCGGCCGTCTTCCAGGCGGAAGGCCGCGTCTACCGCTGCTCCTCGTTCTTCTACGACTTCCTCGCCCATCGCGGTCTGCTGCTCGACGCGGAGATCCGCCTGCGGCTGCCGGGCGTGCAGGAGGAGCGGGAGCCGGTCGTGCTCCGGGCGCAGCGGATGCGCGCGACCGGTCCGGGGCAGTTGCGCGCCGAGGAGGTCTCGATCTTCTCCACCAGTTATGTGGAGCCCGAGATCGCGCTCCAGGTCAAGCGCCTCCAGCTCACGAACCCGAGCGTGAAGGCGGCCCTGGAGCGCCTCGACCGGGTGACCGCGCGGCGGGGGGATCTGGGAGGGCCTACGGCGCAGGAGTTCGAGGATGCGGTGGGAGCGCTCGAGAAGGCGGCGAGCGATCGCGCCGGGGCGCGGCTGACGCTCCATGGCCTCTCGGCGCGCGCCTTCGGCGTCCCGCTGTTCGGCTGGCCGAAGCTCTCCACCGATCTCTCGGATTCCCCCATGCGCTACGAGGTCGAGGTGGGCAGCCGGGGCCAGCTGAACACCGGCGTTCGCCTCGGCGTGGGGATGCAGCTCTCTCCGCTGGACCAGGACTTCCGCTTCCTGTTCGGCGCGGGCTACTACGACCGCCGCGGACCGCTGGTCGATCTGGAGTGGGAGCTGAATCGTCTCGGCGGGCGGGTGAAGGGGCGATCCTTCACCGTGCTCCTGCGCGACCACGGCACGGACTTCGGCATCGAGCCGCCCACGCGGAACCGCTTCTGGACCCAGCACCGCGTCCGCTTCGAGATCGATCCGGAGTGGCGGCTGGACGGCGAATTCAGCGATCTGAGCGATTCGCTCTGGCTGCGCGTCTACGACGAGCGGGAGTTCAAGGAGGGCAAGGCGCAGGAGACGCTGCTCACCCTGCGGCGCCGGGACGAGATCGGCTACGTGACGGTGACGGGGAAGGTGCGGACGATCGGGTTCCAGGACGAGGTGGAGGAGCGGCCCCGGGTCGCGGCCATCCTCCCGGTGCTCGATCTCGTGACGGTGGGCGCGACGGTGCTGCAGCTGGCGGGCATGGTGGAGGCGGCCTCCCTGCGCCACCGCCGCGGCGACGGCTTCCCGCTCCCGGACTTCGACACCCTGCGCGTCGATGCCGACCCGACTCTCCTCGCCTCCTTTTCGGCGGGGCCGGTGCGCATCGTCCCCTCCCTCGTCTTTCGCTACACCGGGTACGAGGAGTCCCTCGCCGGCGCGCAGCTCCATCGGTTCGCGGGGACCGCGTCGATCCGCGCGGACACGCAGCTGTCGCGCTGGCGCGGCGACCGGCTCCACATCGTGAACGTGAGCCTCGAGTTCGAGGATCTCTACGCGCTCTCGGCGCAGGCGGACGAGCTCTTCCCCCTCGACGCGACCGACCGCCTCGCGCGCTACGAGATGCTGGGGGCGCGGGTGCGCAACCGCCTGTTGCGGCGCACGGCGGAGGGGCTGCGAACCTACGTGAGCCTGGAGCTCTTCGCGGCCTGGTTTCCGGGGGGGGAGCGACCCCTGGGAGCGCGGGGGGACGGGCTCTTCGAGATCGACCTGGAGTGGTTGCCCACCAGCGACCTCGAGGTGCGCGCGCGCAGCAGCCTGGAACTGGAGCGGGGGTCGCTGGAGACCGCGTCCCTCGAGGCGGTCTGGAACGCCCGGCGCGACCTGAGCCTCGGCGCGGGGATACGCCATCTGGAAGGGGACAGCGACATCCTCACCGGCAGCGCGGAATTGGAGGTGGAGACGCGCTGGCGCCTCCTCGTCTTCTCGCAATTCGAACTGCGCGGTCAGGACTGGCTCGATACGGGCTTCTTGATCCAACGCCTGGGCCAAACCCTCGCCGTCGGCGTGCGGATCGCCTTCGATCCCGGGGACGGCGACTTCTCCATGAGCCTCCAGGTCGATCTCCTTGCTCGGTTCCGGGACCGGAAGCCGCTGGACGCGGCTCGCCGGGCCTTTCGCTGGAACGAGAGGTAAGATCGCCCGCATGGCCGTCGCGCTCTTCGCCGGCAGCTTCGATCCCCCCACCTCGGGTCATGTGGAGTTGGCGCGCCGCGCCCGCGCGTTCTGCGAGCGGCTGGTCGTCGGCGTGGGCGAACGGGCGGGCAAGGAGCCGTTCTTCCCCGTCGAGGAGCGCGTCGCGCTCCTGAAGGAGTGCCTCAAGGGCATCGACGGCGTGCGCGTCGCCTCGTTCCAGGGGCTCGCGGTCGAGTTCGCCCGGCGGGAGGGGGCGACGCTGCTCGTGCGCGGCGTGCGCGGCGTCGCCGATTTCGAGTTCGAGCGGACGATGGCGCTCACCAACCGCCAGTTGGCCCCGGGCATCGAGACGCTGCTCCTTCTCCCATCTCCCGAAGTAGCCGCCATCAGCTCCAGCCTCGTGAAGGAGATCGCACGGGCCGGCGGACCGCTGGAACGCTTCGTCCCTGCACCGGTCGTGGAGGCGTTGCGGCGGCGGAAGCCGGGCTGAGCACCGGTTCGCGCGAGCGTGGTAGCCTTGGCTTCCGATCCATGAACACCCCTGCCCACGCCCTTCTCCTCCTGGCGATGCTCGCGGCGGCGGCCCTTCCCGCCCCGGCGGACGAGGCGGCGCCGGCCGACCCCTTCGACCCCTCCTGGAAGCGCGCCTTCGATCCGCCGGACGACTCCTGGAAGAAGGCGAAGCAGGAGCTGGTCTTCAACAACGGCGCGGAACCGGAGACCCTCGATCCGCACCCGATGACCGGAGTGACCGAGCACACCCTCGCGCTCGCCCTCTACGAGGGCCTCGTCACGCACGATCCGGAGACGTTGAAGCCGAGGCCCGGCGTGGCGGAGCGGTGGGAACTCTCCGAGGACGGCAGGACCTACACCTTCCGCCTACGCAAGAACGCGAAGTGGAGCAACGGCGCGCCCCTCGGAGCTGAGGATTTCCAGTGGAGCTTTTTCCGAGCCTTGCTGCCGGCAACGCTCACCGATTACGCCTACCTGTTCTTCTACATCGAGGGGGCGAAGGAGTTCTACGACGGCAAGGCGGAGGGCGGGTTCGACGGCTTCCGCAAGAGGGTGCGCGTGGAGGCGCCCGATGCCACGACGCTGCGGATCACGCTCAAGGCTCCCACCGCCTACTTCCTCGATCTCTGCGCGTTCGAGACCTACATGCCGGTGCACCGGGCCACCGTGGAGAGGCACGGGACCGACTGGACGCGCCCGGAACACTGGGTCGGCAACGGCGCGTTCCTCCTCGCCGAGTGGAAGCCGCGGCAGCGCATCGTCATGACGCCCAATCCGCACTACTGGGACGCCGGCTACGTGAAGCTCCAAAAGATCGTCGCGCTCCCCATCGAGGACAACGACCAGGCGCACAACATGTTCCTCAAGGGCGAGTGCGACTGGACCAAGACCATCCCGCTCCCGAAGATCGACGAGGCGGTGCGCAACCCCGACTACTTCGTGATGCCCTACCTGGGCTCCTATTTCTACCGTGTCAACGTCACGCAGCCGCACCTTGCGGACAAGCGGATCCGGCAGGCGCTCTCCCTGGCGATCCACCGCGAGGCGCTCGTGCGGGACGTCACCAAGGCGGGGGAGATCCCCGCGGCGTGGTTCTGCCCCGCCGTGGCAGGCTACGAGCCGCCGAAGGGCTGGGCCTACGATCCCGACCGCGCCCGCGCGCTGCTCGCCGAGGCGGGCTATCCCGGCGGGAAGGGCTATCCGACCCTCACGCTGCTCTACAACACCCAAGACACCCACAAGACCATCGCCGAACGGATCGCGCAGTACTGGCGCGAGACCCTGGGGATCACGGTCTCGTTGCGCAACACCGAGTGGAAGGTCTACCTGAGGCAGGTCGAGCTGCTCGACTACGACATCGCCCGGGCGGGGTGGATCGGCGACTATACCGATCCCAACAGCTTCCTGGACATGTGGCTCAAGGACGGGGGAAACAACAACACCGGATGGGACGATCCCCGCTACGACGAGCTCATCGCGGCGGCGGCGGTGGAGCGGGACGAAGCCAAGCGGTTCGAGCTCTTCCGGACGGCGGAACGGATGCTGGTCGAGGACCAGTTCCCCATCCTTCCCATTTACATCTATGTGAACAAGGGGATGAAGCGCGACACGCTGCGGGGCTGGTACGAGAACATCCGGGATCTCCACCCGTTCCAGTACATGTACTACGAGCCGTAGCAGCGCTGTCCGGCGTGTGGTAGGAAGGACGCGCCCGCGCGCGCCGCGGCGTTCCGGGCGCCACGCCCTTCATGCGCAAGCTCCTGCCCTTCTCGCTCGCTGACTTGGGGCTGGCCGAACTCGCCTGGCTCCTCCTCGTGCTGGGGGGGCTGAGTCTCCTCGTGCCGCCCGGCCCTCGCCGCGCTGTCCGCGCCCTCGTGACCGCTCTCGTGGCGGCCGCCCTGGGAGGGCTGCGCGCCACCCTTCTCGAGGGGACTCTGGCCTGGGAGCGCTACCTAGCGCCCTGCTTCGTCGTTCCCCTGACCCTCGCGGCGATCCTGCTCGCGGGGTACGGGGGCCGCCATTTGGGCCGCAACGTCGCGTGGCTCTGGGGCGTGGCGCTGGCCGCCGTCTCGCTGCTCGCGCGCCCCTTCGGTCTGGGCGCCGTCTCCCACGCGGCGGAGTGGTTCTTCCTGCTTCTCGTCGGGGTCGCGCTCTGCGCGGCGACGCCGCGCGGACGGCCGGTCCTGGCGCGAATCCTCCGCCGCGGCAGGGGCTGGCTGGCGTATGCGTGCATCCTCCTCGCCCACGGCGCACTCGCAAGACCGTTCGGGATCGGCGGCGTCCAGGTGCTCGGACTCCTCTTCCTCGGCTGGCTGTTCCATGCCATTCGTGCGCAGGGCCGGGAGATGAAGCGCTACGTGGCGGGGCGGCTGATCGGGACGCCGATCGTGCTCTTCCTGCTGCTCACGCTCAGCTTCTTCCTCATCCGCGCCGCCCCCGGGAGCCCCTTCTCCCGGGAGCGGAAGACCGCGCCCGAGATCGAGGCGGCGATCAAGCGCCAGTACCACTTCGATCGCCCTCTGGGAGTGCAGTACGTGAAGTTCATGGCAAACCTCGTCATTGCCGGGGAGCTGGGACCCTCCACCAAGCAGATCGGGCGCAGCGTGAACGAGATCATCGAGCGGCACATGATGCCGAGCGTGATCCTGGGCCTAAGCGCGCTCGCACTCGCGATCTTGATCGGCGTCACCGCGGGGCTGATCGCGGGGCTCAAGCGCAATTCCGTGTTCGATTACGCCTCCATGTCGGGCGCGATGCTGGGGCTCGCGCTGCCGACCTTCGTCGTGGGCCCGCTCCTGGTGCTGATCTTCGCCATGAAACTGGAATGGTTCCGCGTGACCGGCTGGGACTCCTTCCCGCGCGACCTCATCCTGCCGGCTTTCACCCTCGCCCTGCCCTTCGCCGCCCGCGCCGCGCGCCTCACACGCGCCGGCATGCTGGAGGTGGTCAACCAGGACTACATCCGGACGGCGCGCGCCAAGGGGCTCTCCGAGCCGGTGGTCGTCTTGCGCCACACGCTGAAAGGGGCGCTCCTGCCCGTCGTCTCCTTCCTGGGCCCCGCCCTCGCCTCGATCCTGACCGGCTCCCTGGTGGTGGAGACGATCTTCGGCGTGCCGGGGCTCGGGAGGGAATTCGTGCAGAGCGCGTTGAGCCGCGACTACGGCCTCACCCTCGGCCTCGTGCTCCTCTTCGGCTTCCTCATCGTCTTCTTCAATCTCGTCGTGGACATCGCCTACGGCTTCTTGGACCCGAGGATCCGCCATGGATGAGTCGTCGCTCCCGGTCCCCAGGAAGGGGCAGAGTCTTTGGCAGGACGCCTGGCGCCGGCTGCGGCGCAACCGGTTCGCCATGGGCGGGCTCGTCGTGGTCGTGGGGATGACGCTCCTCTCCCTCCTCGCCGGCCTGCTCATGCCCTACGAGGCGGACTATGGCCAGCCCTGGATCGGGGCGCACCCGCCCGGGTACCGGCACCCGGCGGTCCTCGCGGAGAACCGCTTCGACGTCGGGTCCGAGCCGGTGGTGCCGATCGGGGTCCCCGCGCGGATCGCCGCGATGCTGCGCGAGGACGGCGAGCTCGCCTACACCGTCCACGAGAAGGAGCGCACGGCCTACCTCGTCCGCATACGAAAGGGACGCGTGGAGCGGATCCAGCAGCGGGAGGGAGCGGTTCCGCACGACCGCGTCGAGGTGCAGGGGGAGCAGGAGCACCTGCTTTACGCGCTCCGCGAGGGGGAGGATTCGGAACCCCTGCGCGACACCGCACTCACGCTGCGCCAGCCGCTGCCCCCCGGATTCCCTCCCGTCGGGAAGGAGGCGACCGAGGTCCTCGTCGTCTTCAAGGTGCGGCCGCGCACCCCCGCTCCGGAGCGGATCGGGGTGACGATCCGCGGGGGCATCGTCACGTCGATCCGCCGGGACGGACAGGAGATTGCCGAACTGCGCCTCGACGGCCGCTTCGTGCAGGAGGTGCGCAAGGACGAGGCGGTCGTGACCCTCGCCCATACTCTCGGCACCGACCAGCAGGGGCGCGACGTGCTGACGCGGGTCGTCTTTGGAGGGCGGATCAGCCTCATGGTGGGCGGGGTCGCCACCGTCGTCTCGGTCCTGATCGGGATCCTCTACGGCGCGTTCGCCGGATACACCTCCCAGAAGATCGTGCAGCTGCGCACCATGGCCTGCGGCACTCTGGCGCTACTCGCGGCGGGGGCCGCGCTCCTCTTTCTCCGCCCACCGCTCGTGGGGATCGCGGTGGCGTGCGCGGCCGCCCTCGTTTTCCTCGTGCCGGTCCGCGCCGCGCTCCCCGCCCCCTTCCGCCGCCCCCTCACCACGGTGGGGGAGTTCCTCATGCGGATCGTCGACATCCTCTACGCGATCCCCTTCATGTTCCTGGTCATCCTGCTCATGGTCGCGTTCGGGCGCAACATCGTCATGCTCTTCATCGCCCTCGGCGCGGTCGAGTGGCTCACCATGGCGCGCATCGTGCGCGGCCAGGTGCTCTCGCTCAAGGAGAAGGAGTTCGTGGAGGCGGCGCGCATGTGCGGGGCGAGCCACGCTTCCATCCTGTTCCGCCATCTCGTGCCGAACACCCTCGGCGTCGTCATCGTCTACGCCACGCTCACCGTCCCCGCCGTCATCCTGCAGGAGAGCTTCCTCTCGTTCATCGGATTGAACGTCGAATTCCAGGGGCGCGCCCTCGACAGCTGGGGCGCCCTGGTCAACCAGGGGCGCCTGGCGATCGGGAGCGACGGCGGACCCTGGTGGATCCTGGTCTTCCCCAGCGTCGCCATGGCGGTGACTCTGCTCTCCCTCAATTTCCTGGGGGACGGCCTTCGCGACGCGCTGGATCCGCGCCTGAAGGGGAAGAACTGATGGCGCTGCTGGAGGTGGAGGATCTGCGGGTCTCCTTCAAGACCGACGACGGCGTCGTCGAGGCGGTGCAGGGCGTCAGCTACACCCTCGACGAAGGGGAGACCCTCGGCATCGTGGGCGAGTCGGGATCGGGCAAGAGCGTGGGGACCATGGCGCTCCTCCGATTGATCCCCGAACCGCCGGGCCGCATCGCGGGAAGGATCCGGTTCGAGGGGGAGGATGTGCTCGCCATGTCCTCGCGCCGCCTGCGCGAGATCCGCGGTCACCGCATCGCCATGATCTTCCAGGACCCGATGACCTGCCTGAACCCGTTTCTTCGCGTGCGCACCCAGGTCGTGGAGGCGATCGAATTGCACACCGGGCTGCGCGGTGCGGCGGCGCTCCATCGCGCGGTGGAGGCGCTCGAGAGGGTGGGCATCCCCGGCGCGGCGGAGCGGCTGGAGGAGTATCCGCACCAGTTCTCCGGCGGGATGCGGCAGCGGGTCATGATCGCGATGGCGCTCGCCTGCGAACCGCGGCTTCTCATCGCGGACGAGCCGACGACGGCGCTGGACGTCACGATCCAGGCGCAGATTCTCGAGCTGCTCAAGCGCCTGGTGCGCGAGGAGAAGATGGGCCTCATCCTCATCACCCATGCCCTCGGCGTGGTGGCGGGGATCTGCGAGCGGGTGGCGGTCATGTATGGGGGCCGGTTCGTGGAGACGGCATCCACCAGCGACCTCTTCCGCGACCCGCGGCACCCCTACACCGAGGCGCTGCTGCGCGCCCTGCCGCGCGTGGACGAAACGGAGCACCAGCGGCTCACCGCCATCGAAGGGCTTCCCCCGAGGCTGCACGTCCCCTTCACCGCCTGCCCCTTCGAGCCGCGGTGCGGCCTGCGGGAGGCACGCTGTCGCGAAGGCGTGCCGGAGCTGGCTCCCCAGGGCGGGGGCCGCGCCCACGCCTGCCGGATCCGATGGGGGAGCGGGCGATGAGCGGCCCCGTCCTCGAAGTGAGCGGCCTCAAGATGCACTTCCCGACGCTCCAGGGCACGGTGAAGGCGGTGGACGGGGTCGATCTTACGCTCGCCCGGGGGGAGACCCTCGGTCTGGTGGGGGAGTCGGGCTGCGGCAAGAGCACGACCGCGCGGGGCATCGCGCACCTGCTGCGCCCCACGGCGGGGCGCGTCGTCTTCGAGGGGCGGGACATGACCGCCATGGACTCCTCGAAATTGCGCGCGACGCGCCGCCAGATGCAGATGGTCTTCCAGGATCCCTACGCCAGCCTCGATCCGCGCATGACCGTGCTCGACATCGTGGCGGAGCCGATCCGCAACTTCGATCTCGCGCACGGCCGGCAGGTGCGCGCCCGGGTCCGCGAGCTCCTGGCGCTGGTGGGCCTCGATCCCGATTTCGAGCGTCGCTACCCCCATGAGTTCAGCGGCGGCCAGCGGCAGCGCATCGGCGTCGCGCGGGCGCTGGCCGTCGAGCCCTCCACGATCCTCTGCGACGAGCCGGTCTCGGCGCTCGACGTCTCCATTCAGGCCCAGGTGGTGAATCTCCTCGAGGACCTCCAGGAGCGGTTCGCCCTCTCCTACCTCTTCATTAGCCACGATCTCTCCGTCGTGCGCCACGTGAGCGATCGCGTGGCGGTCATGTACCTAGGCCGCATCGTGGAGACTGCCCCCGCCCACCGCCTCTACGCGGAGCCGCTCCACCCCTACACCCAGGCGCTCCTGAGCGCGGTCCCCATCCCGGACCCGGAACTCGAGCGCCGGCGCGAGCGCATCGTCCTCACCGGGGACGTGCCGCGCCCCGACCGGGAGATCGCTGGATGCCCGTTCCGTTCGCGCTGCCCGCGCGTCTTCGAACGGTGCGCGGTGGAGGTTCCCGCGCTGGCGGTGCGCCGGACCGGCCATCTCGCCTCCTGCCACCTCTACGACGAGTAGAATCGACGCCCCCCATGGAGTTCGTGAACACGCCCGGCGCGCCCCAGGCCATCGGACCCTACGCGCAGGCGGTGGCGGAGGGGGAGTGGCTCTTCTGCTCCGGGCAGATCGCCCTGGATCCCAAGAGCGGCGAACTGTCGGGGAAGGACGCTGCGGCGCAGGCGCGGCGCGCGCTGGCCAATCTCGCCGCCGTGCTCGCGGCGGGAGGCGCCTCGCTGGCCACCGTCGTGAAGACCACGGTGTTCTTGGCCGATCTTGCCGACTTCCAGGCGGTCAATGCGGTCTACGCGGAGGCGTTCGGGACGCACCGGCCGGCGCGCTCGACGGTGCAGGCCGCGGGTTTGCCGCGGGGAGCCCTCGTCGAGATCGAGGCGATCGCGAGGCGGAAGGAGTGAACGTCCCGCGCGGAGTCGTCGAGGCGATCCGGGGATCGCGGGCGCTCGTGGTCGCGAGCCACGTCCCGATGGACGGCGACGGACTCGGCTGCGGCTTGGCGCTCGCGCGCGGCCTCGACCGGGAAGGTCGCCGCTGTATCGTCGTGACCGAGACGCCCCTGCCCCGCGCCTACCGGTTCCTTGCCGGGTTCGAGGGGGTGGTGGACATCGCCCGGGTCCCCCTGCCCCCTTGCGATCTCCTGGTCGGCGTGGACGCGGGCAGCCTCGACCGGCTGGGGCGGGCGGCCGCGATCCTCAAGGCGGGCACGCGCGTCCTCAACATCGACCACCACGTCTCCAACGTTGGCTACGGCGACTTGAACTGGATCGAGCCCGAGGCGGCGGCGACCGGGGAGATGGTCTACGCCCTGCTCTCCGAGCTCGCCGTCCCGATCGACGCAGGCATGGCGCAGGCCCTGCTCGTCTCGCTCATCACCGACACCGGCCGCTTCTGCTACTCCAACACGACCCCGCGCACCCTGGAGATCGCGGCCGCCCTCCTGCGCCTCGGCGCCGACCCCGATGCCGTCAACATGGCGCTCTTCCGCTCGGTGCCCCTCGCGGTCCTCAAGCTTCGTACCCGCGCCACCGAGGCGCTGCGCCTCTCGGACGACGGGCGCGTGGCGATCATCACGACCCCCGCGGCATTCGCCGCCGATCTGGGCGTCGAGGAGGAGGACGTGAAGGATCTGGTGGACATCGCGATCTCGGTGGAGGGGGTCGTGGTGGCGGCGCTCGTGCGCGGGCTGCCCGGCGGGGGGACCAAGGTGAGCCTGCGGAGCAACGACGACCGCGCCGACGTGGCGGCGTTCGCCGCCGCCCACGGGGGAGGCGGGCACAAGCGGGCGGCGGGCTTCCGCTCCAACGAATCGCCCGAGCGCGTCGCGCGTTCGCTCGCGGCGGGCCTCCAGGCGCTCGCCGTCGCCGCAACGGGGTAGGCTCCGCGCATGGACGACGCAGCCCGGATCGCGCGCGATCTCGCCCGCACCGTGAGAGCGCGCGCCCTCTTCCAAGGGCGGCGTCGGGCGTCCCCCGCACCCCCTCCGACATCGAGAGCGGACCCCGCCCGCGACCTGGAAGCGGTCAGCCTGGAAGCGAAGGCCTGCCGCCGCTGCGGCCTTTGCGAGACCCGCACCCAGGTCGTCTTCGGGGAGGGAAACCCCTCCGCGCAGCTGATGTTCGTCGGCGAAGCGCCGGGACAGGAGGAGGACGAGCAGGGGCGCCCCTTCGTCGGTCGCGCCGGACGCCTCTTGAACGACATGATCCGGGGCATGGGCCTTCAACGCGAAGAGGTCTACATCTGCAACGTCCTCAAGTGCCGTCCGCCGGGCAATCGCGCCCCGGGCCCGGACGAGGTGGAGTCCTGCCGTCCCTTCCTCCGGCGGCAGATCGATGCGGTCGCGCCGAAGGTCCTCTGTGCCCTCGGATCGCACGCCACGCGGGCGCTCCTAGGGCGGAGCGAGGGGATCACCAAGCTGCGCGGCAAGGTCTTTCCGGAACTGGGGACGCGGATCGTCCCGACGTTTCACCCGGCCTACCTCCTGCGGAACCCCGCGGCAAAGCGGGAGGCGTGGGAGGACCTCAAGCTGGTCCTGGGTCTTCTGGGCCGGCCCGTGCCGCCCCCGTCCGGGCGCGACCGATGACGCCGCCGTGACACGGGGAAGGGATGGTGCGCAGGTCCCCGAGCCGGCAGGGTCGGGTTAGGTATTGCGGGCCGCAAACGGCTCATGGTAATTAGAGCGACCCGGGTCGCAGGGCATGGCCTGGGAAGTGTCGCCGCGGTCGATGGGCGTCGCGGCTGGAGAGTTCGGCATCGCCCGGGAGTCCGGGCAGAGTCTGAGGAAGAGCGCATGCGCAAGGCAAAGAGCCTTTCATTCCTCTTGTTGGCGGTCGCGGTGATCTTCATCGCCGGCTGCGCCAAGAAGAAGACGACGACCAAAGAGCCCGAGCCGACGCCGGCGGAGAAGCCCGCGGACGGGTGCGGCGCCTCCGAGGAGGCGACGGACGGTTGCGCCCCCGCGGAAGGTTGCATGACGGAGGAGGGCTGCGCTCCCGCGGAAGGTTGCGCGCCCGAAGAGGGCTGCGCTCCCGCCGAAGGTTGCATGACGGAGGAGGGCTGCGCTCCTGCGGAAGGTTGCGCGCCCGAAGAAGGGTGCGCTCCGGCGGAAGGCTGCATGCCCGAAGAGGGCTGCGCCCCCGCGGAAGGTTGCATGCCCGAAGAGGGCTGCGCTCCCGCGGAAGGTTGCGCGCCCGAGGAGGGGTGCGCCCCCGAGACTCCCGACACCATGGAGGATCTCGAAGAGATGGCCGGCGCAGACCGGGAGCGCGCCGCCAAACTGAAGCAGTCGCTGCTCGCGCTGGCCGAGCGCTCGCGCGCGGCCGGGGATCTCGAGTCGGCGCGGGAAGCGCTCCGGCGGGTGCTGCTCCTCGACCCCAACGACCAGGAGGCGCGCGACGCCTACCATCGCGTGCGGGTCGAGCTGGGGGAGACCGGGGCTATGGCGGAGGAGATCCTCGAAGGATCCGACAACCTTGAGCAGGCCAAGCGCGAGCAGGCTCGCGTCGAGATCCGCGCACGCCTCGCGCGGGCTCGCCAAGCCGAGGACGAGGCGGACTTCGCTTCCGCGATCCGCTACTACGAGGAGATCCTCAACATCCTCAACTGGTACCCCTACCAGGCGGATTTCCCCACCACGACGGTGAAGACGCGGGAATTGATCGAGAAGGCCCGGGAGCGGAAGTCGCTCCAGGACGCGCGGGAGCGCGAGGACGCCCGGCGCAGGGCGCGCGACGAGGAGAAGCAGCTCAATGACCGCAGGCGCGAGGAGGAGATCCGGCGCATGCGGCTCTGGCTCAAGCTGGCCTCGGAGGCCTATGATCGGGGCGAGTACGCCATGGCCCTCGCGAACGCGGAGAAGGTGCTGGCGCTCGACCCCCAAAACGTCTCCGCCAAGGAGCTGGTCCGCATCGCGAAGGAGACCCAGTACACCTCGGACCGCGTCGAGATCCGCGAACAGATGAGCGACGAGTGGCGCCTGACCCTGGAATACCTCGAGATCTCGGCGCTTCCCCAGGTCGGCGTGATCCGCTTCCCCGATAGCTGGAGCGACGTCGCCCAGCGGCAGCCGCGCCGCACCGGCGGCGGCCTCGAGTCCGCGGTCGACCCGCGCACCGAGCGGATCCTCAACGTTCTCGAGAACAAGCGCGTCTACGACCTGGCCTTCAAGGCGGGCGACATCACCCTGGAAGGGGCGGTCTCCTACCTGCGCAGCGTGACCGGCGAGAACTTCGTGCTATCGCAGAAGGTCAAGGACGAGAAGTCCGACATCGAGATCGTCCTCGAGGTCAACGACATCAATGTCCGCCAGGTTCTCGACCTGCTCACCGAGCAGTACGAGATGGCCTGGAAGGTGCGCAACGGCGTCGTGATGCTCCTCAGCGGGGAGGAGGCCCACGAGAAGCCGGCGCTGCAGTTCTACGACGTCAAGGACCTGGTCACCAAGATCAGCGACTTCCCCGGCAGGGACATCAACCTCGTTCCGAGCAAGTACCAGCCGCCGGAAGAGGACACAGACGTCGAGCCGCAGCAGGCCTTCGAGGTCGATCAGCTCATCGACGTCATCAAGCAGACCATCGATCCCGAGTCGTGGGAGAAGATCGAGGGCGCCGCCATCGAGAACAAGAACAACGTTCTCGTCGTCCGTACCACCCCCGAAGTGCATCAGAAGCTGGGGCAGCTCCTTCACGACCTGCGCAAGCACACGGGGCTCCTGGTGAGCCTCGAGGTCCGCTTCCTCACCGCCGAGGACCGGTTCCTGCGCGACATCGGCGTGGACGTGCGCGGCCTGGGCGACCAGACCGGCGGCATCGGCCTCCCCGGCCTGGGCGGCGGGACCAATTTCGACGACAGCTTCACGGGATCCACGGCCAACCCGTCCGGTTCGCCGACCGGGGTGATCCCCGAGCCCTCCTCGATCGGCACGGCGCGCAACCCCGGCATCTTCTACGGGGACGGCCAGGACGGCGAGTACAAGGGCCGCATCGAGAATCTGTTCGACTTCATCCTCGGCTTCGATCAGCCGGGGCAGGCGACCGCCTCCGCGCAGCAGGGCGGGGCGCGCGGCGCGAACGCGGGCGGCTTCACCCTGCAGCACACCTTCCTCGACGACACGCAGTTCGAGGTGATCCTGCGCGCGGTCGAGAAGAGCGAACGCATCGAGCAGATCAGCGCGCCGCGACTCACCGTCTACGACACCCAGCGCGCCAACGTCTCGGTCCTCACGCAGAACTCCTATGTGCAGGACTTCGACGTCGAAATCGCTCAGGCGGCCGCGATCGGCGACCCGATCATCCAGACCATCCGCGACGGCATCATCCTCGACGTGCGTCCCATCGTGAGCGCCGACCGGCGCTTCATCACGATGGAGCTCCGCCCCACGGTCGCCGACCTTGTCCGTCCCATTCCGACCTTCTCGACCTCCCTTGCGACCGGCCCGCCCGTCACGATCCAGGTGCCCGAGATCGCCATCTCGCGCGTCCGGACCACCGTGACGATGCCCGACGGGGGCGTGCTGCTCCTGGGCGGCATCAAGTTCTTCCGTGACCTGGTCGCGGAAAGCGGGTTGCCGATCCTGAACAAGGTGCCGATCCTGAGCTTCCTTTTCGGGCGCAAGGCAAAGACCGTGCAGCGCCGGAACCTGCTCATCCTGATTCGCGCCGAAGTGGTGGTCCTGGAGGAGAAAGCGCCCTCCTACGGCGTCCGCTGAGGCTCTTGTCCGACGACACCCGGGGGGCGCGAAGGTCGCGCCCCCCGGTCTTTTCGGTCCGGGGCGGCGTGGGGGGGGGTTGACTGTTCAGTCAACCATGCTAGGCTCGGTTCCGTCCCGTACCCGATCGCGCGCTTCGTGAACGCCCTCGACGCCGCCATGCGCGTCCCCTCCTCCCAGGCCGGCCTCCTCCGGATTGACTCTGGTCGCTCTCTCCGTAGACTCTTGTCTTTTTCCGTCCGTCCGGGCGGGCGCTGCCTTCGGCGAGTAGGGGCACGTCCGTCGCGCGCGCTTTCGCCCGAACCGATTGGAGTGGAGCCATGAGAAGGACCTGGATCGCCGCCCTGCCTCTCCTCTGCGGCCTTGCCGCCGGCGGGGCCCCCGAGGATCTCGAGTACGCCAAACGACTCGGGCAGCGCGGCCTGACCGAGATGGCCCAGAAGCTGCTCACCCAATTGGCGTCGAGCGGCGACGAGGCTACCTCCCGGGCGGGCCGCTACGGATTGGCGCTGCTCACCAAGCAGCAGGCCGCCCGCGCCCGGATCCTCTTCGAGTACGCCATGGGCGAGGACCAGGAGCCGAAGTTCTCCCGCGAGCAGGTCCTGGGCCTCTACCAGCAGGCCATCCCGGATCTCCAGAGCTTCGCGGAGAAGAACCCCAAGGACGCCCAGGCGCGTTTCGATCTCGCCGAGCTGCTCCAAGAGCTGGCGGAGTTCCTCACCGGCGCCAACTACCCCGAGGAGCGCCTCGAAGAGCGGAAGAAGCTGATCGAGGAGAATCGGGCGCAGGCGGAGAAGCTGTTCGCGCGCGCCATCGAGGAGTACGACGCGGTCTACGCCGCGGACAGCGCGGCGGTGAAGAAGCAGGAAAACTTCGACCTGTCGGATCCTTCCTACGTGCGTATGTCGCGCGCGGAGTTCGGCCGAGCGATCGCCTACTACCGGCAGGCCCTCATCCACCCGTCCGGAAGCATCCTCAAGTCCAACCTCCTCCAGACCGCGAGCCTGAAACTGGACGAGTTGCAGGCCGTCCACTTCAACGACCTGTTCGGGCTGCACGCTCTGGTCTTCCTCGGGCTCTGCAGCTACGAGCTCGGCGTGGACAAGGGCGACTCCTCCCAGCTCGACACCGCGCTCAACTACTTCGAGTCGCTGTTCAACGAGCCGAGCTTGCGGGACGACCCCGCGCTTCCCGACGTGGGGGAGCTGATCGCCCACGCCTTCTACCGCTACACCCGCGCCTGCAACGCAGCGGCGAGCGGGGAGGGCAAGCTCAAGGCGAAGCCGGCCTACTACGACAAGACGATCGCGGCGGGCGTACGCCTCGACGGCAAGCTGACCCACTCGGGCAAGAGCGTGTTCGCCCTGCGGACGCGGGTGGAGGTCGCGCGCGCCTACGCCGCGCAGGGGCAGTACGCCCGCGCCATCCAGGTGGCGGGGAGCGTTCTCGAGGTGGCGGTCCTCGACCGGCAAGCCAAGCTTGCCGCGGAGACGACGAACACGCTGAGCGCTTGGCTCGCCCAGGCGGGCGGCTCCGCCGCCGACCCGCAGCTCTTTTTCTCCATCGGCGAGGCGCTCAGCAAACAGCGGCGCTTTTCGGAGGCGGTGGCGGCCTACGCGAAGGCGGCCACGGCATCCAGGATCCCGGAGCAGAAGGAGAAGATCGGGTATCTCGCCTGGACGAAGATGGCCGCGGTCTATCGCGCCGACGGGCGCCACTGGGCTGCGGTCCTCGCCGCGCTTCCCGTCGTGGAGGCCTTCCTGAACTCGGGCGCGGACGACCAGTCCGCCTTCGGGCAGTACTCCCAGGACGCCTGCTTCACGGCAGTCAACTCCCTGCGTCAAATCGCGGAAGCTACGAAGGTGCCGTCGGACGTGGCCGAGTACGAGCGGGTGCTCCAGGTGTTCCGCGACAGCTTCCCCGGCCACCCCGCCAACTCCGACACCCAGTACACGATCGCCATCGGGGAGCTGCAGAAGAAGAACTACCGTGAAGCGGCCAAGCTCTTCCGCGAACTTCCCGCCTCCTCCAAGAACTACTGGAACGCCCAACGGCTCATTCCGCAGATCCTGCGGATCCTGGCCCGGGAGGAGAAGGATGCAACCAAGGCGTCGGCCCTCTTCGAGGAGCTCCTGGCTTCCGCGCTCGACTTGACGAAGACCGCGCAGGCGGCCGGAGACCAGCCCGGGGCGAAGGCGGCGCTCCAGTACGGCCGCCTCTACGAGGCCGTCGCCCTCGCCGACCTCGCACGCTGGCCCGAAGCGCTGGCCAAGATCGACGCCTACCTGACGGCCTTCAGCGAGGACTACAAGCTCCAGGGGTACGAACTCGACATCAAGGCGCGCGCGCATCTGGCGGCGGGCGAGCTGGAGAAGGCCGAGGCGGCCCTCGGGCGGATGAAACGCCTGCTGGAGCGGGGCATCGACATGCCCTATCTCGCGCAACTCAACTACGACATCTACGAGAAGCTGAAAGCCGCGTACGAAGCGATGGAGCCGGGCAAGGAGAGGGCCGAGGTGGCCGCGCGGGCCGCCGCCCTCTACGAAGAGGTCATCAAGGTCGTGAAGGAGCCCCAGCCCGGCCACTTCTACAACCTCGGCCTCGTCTACGCGGAGGCGCTGCGTTACCAGGAGGCCGGGGACGCCTTCCAGTCCGCGGCGGAGGTGGAGAAGGATGCCGCCCGCGCCTCCGGCTACAAGCTCAAGGCGGCCGAGATGAAGTACCTCGCCGCGCAGCCCCTCAAGGAGGCCGACCGGGCCAAGTACCTGGAGGTCTTGGGCGAGACGCGCAGCCTCTTCACCGACGTACTCATCCCCGACGCGGCGGACAAGCAGGCCGCCGTGCTGCGCGCCCTCGGCGACTGGCAGACCTACCCGGGGAACGCCGCCTTCGATGCCATCAAGAAGTTCCCCGACGTGATCCTCACGGCGGCGATGGTCTATTCCGAGGCGAATCCCCCCGATACCGACGGTCGCTGGGTCGCCGTGCGCCTCATCGACTACCTGCACAAGTTCACGAAGCCGATCGCGCAGCTTCCCTCCGACGAGAAGTGGATCCGCACCTGGTGGGACGGCGCCGAGCTGCGGATCCGCGTCTATCTCGCCATCGGGGAGTCCGGGACCTCCGAGATGGAGCGCAAGGCGAAGGCCAACGCGGCCACGGCGGCCGCGAAACTGATCCTCCAGTACCGGGAGATGGACGGACCCGAGCGGGTGAAGCGCATCCAGGAGCTCGAGGCCCGGGCCAAGAAGTAGGGCGAGGGAGAAACCCATGGACACGACCCACCGCAGCTTCCTCGCTCTCCTCGCCGCGCTTGCGGCGTTCGCGGCCACCGCCGCGGCCGTGGAAACCGTCACCTACGCGCACCCCGACGGCGGGCTTCGCAGCGCCGAGGTCCTCGCCGTCACCAAGGACGATCTGAAGGAGTTCAGCGCACGCATCAAGGAGGGCGGCAAGCGCCAGACCCTTACGATCCCGAGCCGTCTCGTGGCCGCCTATCGACTTGGGGACGACGAGGCGAGCAACCCCTGGTCGAAGCGGCTCTCCAAGGCCTATCGGCTTCTCGCAGAGGGAAACCTGGTCACCAAGGACAACGTGCCCGGGGCGGAGGAGCTCTTCACCTCCATCGCCTATTCCACCGAGAAGGGCGTCCCCGGGCAGGTGGAGCCGATCGAGCCCTGGCACAACATGTACGCGCTCTTCCACCTCATCGTGACCCACTACGAAGTCGGCCGCGGCGGAGACAAGGCGCGGCTCGAGCGCGGCCTGAAGGAGGTGGACCAGTTCGTCCAGCGCAGTGAGAAACCGCGCGGGCGCACGATGGACTTCGACGTTCCCTTCACCGACCGCGGGGTCGAGGGTGTGCGCAAGGCGAAGATCTTCTCCTGGGGCGATTCCCGCCTTGTCCCGGAGGTCCTGCTCTACAAGGCCCGGATGCTCCGCGAGCTGGGGCAGACGACCGAGGCCGCGGCCGCCTTCGAGGCGGTGGCGGAGTTCGTGAAGAAGAACGATCTCTCCCCGACGGTTCTCTGCGCCGCGGTCCTCGAGAAGGCGGACATGGAGTCGGTGGGCAAGGCAAGCGAGGCGGCGGAGGGCATCCTGCGCGCGGCGGGCAACCGGCTGCGCATCGAGGTCACGCGCCAGAAGGAGCCGTGGTCGCAGAGCGTGGTCTCCCAGGCCGCGAACCGCGCGCTCCTGCGCGGCGCCGATCTGCTCCTCGCGAGCGCGGAGGAGAAGAAAGTCTCCTTCGACGTGCCCCTGGAGAAGTACCAGCAGCTCCAGGAGGGGCCCGGCAAGGACGATCCCTTCCTCATGACCGGCTCGAGCGCCGGCATCGGCATCTGCCTCTACGAGAAGGGGGAGGGCGAGCGCGCCTACAAGGTCCTGCTGCGGGTGGCCGTGCTGGGTCGGGAACATCCCGAGCAGGTCGCCCGGGCTCTCTATTACCTGGGGTTCGCGGCTCCCCGCTACGCCGATGAGATCGACCGGACGGGGGGAAGCGGGGAGATCGCGCGGGCCGAGGGGAGGCGCTGGTGGAACGACCTCGTGGAGCAGTTCCCGCAGAGCCCGTGGGCGAAAAAGGTCCCGGCCGGAAAGTAGAGGGGACCTGAAATTGGATACAATGACCCGCCTCCAAGTCCCGCTCGGGAGTCTTGGTGGCTGCGAAGCGGAAGGACCGCGTCGGCAGACTCGGACGACGACGAAAGGAGTGGACGGCTCATGAGGGGCTCGCACGTGTTGGGCAGGATCTTGTTCGGGGTGGTGATGGTGGGGTTCCTGGCGGCCCCCGCGTTCGCGCAGGATGCGCCTGCTGCGGAGACGCAGAGCTGGTTCGACTCCTACATTGCCGCGGGAGGATGGGTCGGCTGGATCATCGTCGGGTGCTCGTTCGCCAGCCTCGCGCTGGTCATCGAGAACATGATGAACATCAAGCGCGACAAGATCGTCCCGCCGCAGATCGTGGACGAGATCGAAGGCATGTTCGAGAACGAGGAGTATCAGGAGGCGCTCGAACTCTGCGAGGCGGAGCCGAACTACCTGACGAACATGCTGGCGGCCGCGCTGCCCAAGATGAACCACGGCTTCACGGAGATGAAGGAGGCCATGGCCGCGGCCAACGACGAGGCGGCCGTCAAGCTCCAGCAGAAGATCTCCTGGCTCTCGCTCATCGGCACGACCGCCCCGATGCTCGGCCTGTTTGGAACCGTGACCGGCATGATCGAGGCCTTCAACATCATCACGGCGATGGGATCCGCGGTGACGCCGGCCCACCTCGCGAGCGGCATCTCGGTGGCGCTCGTCACCACGTTCCTCGGACTAGCCGTCGCCATCCCGAGCATGGTCTTCTACTTCATCGTTCGCAGCCGCGTGATCCGGGTATCCCTCGAGATCACCGCCATGGCCGACGAATTGGTGGAGCGCTTCCGCGGAAAGTGAACCCTTGTTTCGAACGCGCGCGAACCCTTCGACCGGGAGAACGCCATGAGCCAAGTCAAAGAACTCGCCGAAGAGGACGAGTGCAAGATGGACATGACGGCGATGATCGACATCGTGTTCAACCTCGTCATCTTCTTCATGCTCGTCACCGACATCAATCAGAAGGATCTCGCCGCGCTGACGCTGCCGCTGGCCCACATGTCCCAGGATGACGACGGCAAGGATGGCGACGACCGCCTGATCGTCAACATAAGCCAGGAGGGCGTCATCCTGATCAAGGATCAGACGAAGTCCCTCGACGCCCTCGCGACCTTTCTCGAGGCGGCCAAGCGGGGCTACGACGCGCGCCAGGCGCTGCTGGGGAAGGAGGGCTCGGAGGAGAAGGCGGGCCAGAAGGTCTCCAAGCTCTTCGTGCTGCTCCGTGCCGACAAGGACACCCCCTGGCAGCACATCCAGTACATCATGACCATCATGGCGGAGGCGAAGATCTACAAGCTCCAGTTCGGCACCAAGAAGTACCTCGACGGCTTCTACGTGAACCCCGACGGCTCCTTCAAGGTGCCGTCCGAGAAGCAGCTCGGCGGCAAGACCAAGGACGAGGTCCTGGCGACGACGAAGGGCTAGGAGGCAGCCGTGGCACAGAGCAAGATCGTCGCCGAACTCCGCAAGGCCAAAGATCAGATGGACATGACGCCCATCATCGACATCTCGTTCCTGCTGATCATTTTCTTCATCTGTCTTCCGTTCAAGACGCTCGAAGGGAAGCTCCAGGCGTTCCTGCCGACGGACAAGGGACTCAACCCCACCCCGCAGGATCCCATCGCGGAGTTCAAGATCAGCGTCCACATCGTGGCGCGGAACGAGACGCAGAGGCAGTACGGGCCGCCCGGCGCCATCCAAAGCGTCATGATGCCGGAGCGGTTCCGCTTCCGGTTCGGCGACCAGGAGACCGACGACATCGAGGAGCTCACGCGCTGGATGGCCGCGCAGAAGAACCTCGCGGCCGGAAACGCCGACATGAAGCTCCTCGGGGAGATCAAGGCGGGCCACAAGGTCCCGCACAAGTACGTCGTGGCCGTCCTGAACCGATTCGCCATGCTGCAGCTGGACAAGGTGGATTTCTACGGCACGGCGCTCCCCACCCCGGAGCAGCGCAAGCTCGAGTACCTGCGCTATCCCTCGAGCAACTACGTGGGGGGCGGATAGGGTCCTGACCCGCGCCGATCCGGATCTCAAGCGGGCGGCCCGGCGGGGCCGCCCGCTCGGTTTCGCGCTCCTCGTCGTCTCCGCCTGCGCCGTCGTCTGGTTCGCGACGCGTCCCAACGAATCCGGCCCCAGCGTGCTTCTGGTCACGATCGACACGATGCGCGCGGACGCCCTGGGGCCGGACACGCCCTTCCTCGCCTCCTGGGCGAGCCGCGGCGTCCGTTTCCTGCGCGCGCGCACCCCGATCCCCCTCACGCTCCCTGCCCACGCCTCCCTGCTCACGGGGCTCGCGCCGCCCGGCCACGGCCTCCGGGACAACACCGCGCCGCCGCTTCCCGCCGCCGGCCGCCGCGACTTCAGCCTGCTCGCGGAGGAGTTCGCGGAGGCCGGCCACGAAACCGCCGCGTTCGTGGCGAGCAACGTCCTGGACCGGCGGTACGGCCTCGCGTCGGGATTCGCGCGCTTCGAGGCCCCCCCCTCCCCCGCCAGCGGCGAGTTGCGGTTCGCGGAATTCGATGCGCCGGAACAGGCGGACCGGGCGCTGCGCTGGCTCGCGTCGCGCCGGAAGGACCGGCCCTTCTTCCTCTGGGTGCATTTCTTCGATCCGCACGACGATTACCGGCAGTTCGACGGCGATGAGCGCCGGCCCGCCACCGATGCGCAGATCGACGATGCGAGGGAACTCTACGCCGGGGAGGTGCGCAGGGTCGATGCGGCCCTGGAGCGGATCTTTGCCGCGATCGATCCGGCGCGCACGGTGGTCCTGGTCGCCGCCGACCACGGCGAATCCCTGGGGGAGCACGGCGAAGCGACCCACGGCCATCTCTGCTACGGGTGCACCATGGACATCCCGCTCCTCCTCGCCGGGCCCGGCGTCCCCGAGGGGCTCGAGGATGCTCGCGCCTGCTCCCTGGTCGATGTCGCGCCGACGCTCCGCCGGCTCTGCGCCCTGCCGTCGCGCCGCAGCGACGGGCGGGACCTGCTGGCGCCCGCTCTGCCGCGGGTGATCGAAGGGGAGAGCCTCTACGCCCATCGGCTCTACGGATGGGCCCAGGTCTCCGCCGCGTTCGACGGGGAGCGCAGTCTCGTGGACGCGGGCCCGCGCCTGGAGTTCTTCGACCTCCGGAGCGACCCGCGGGAGCTGGCGGCGCAGCCGCGGACGGAAGGGGATCCGGGTCAGGAGCGGCTCGAACGCGCTCTCGACGCCTACCGGGCGAGGAGGCGCGAGGGGGGGGCGGGGGGCGATCTGGAGAATCCGACGCCCTACGGCTCCTTGCGCCGCCCCGACGAGGGGTTCCTACCGCCGGCCCGGAACCGCGCCCTCCCCGATGTCGTCTCCGGCCTTCCGGGCCTCTCGGCGCTCTATCGCCTCCGGTCCGCCGTGGGGGCCCGCGACGGAGAGGCCGCGCGGGAGGCGATGGCCGCTGTCGAGGCGCTCTTCGGAGCCGACCCCAACAACCCCGCCCTTCCCCTCGAGCTGGGGCGCGCCTTGCTGCTGCTCGGGGAGCCGGGCAGGGCGGCCCAGGCCCTCGAGAGGGCGTGGGAACTGGGGTACGTCGCGCCCGACCTGCTCCGGCTCCGGGTCGCGGCGCATCTCCGCGCCGCGGATCCCGAGGGGGCGCGCCGCTGCCTGGAACGGGCGCGCGGCATGGTCCCCGACGCGGTCCTGGAGGAGCTGGAGCGGCTCCTCGGCTGAAGTTCTGCGGGGCGGCCTCCGGCTTCCGGTTCCTCTGTGACCGGGCCGTGACAGCGGGGCGGTGTCATCGTTCCGGCGGCGGACGAGGCCTATTGAACGGCGCCGGCCGATCGGGTACTGTTCGCCGCTCCTGCGACGTCTCGGGCGGAAGTCGCGGGTGAAGTGTAGGGCATTTTTCGGCAAGTACGGCCCCGGGGCGGATGGGTTCGGACCCCGGAGTCCGGTGGAACAATCGCCGCGCGGGATGCGCGGCGGAAGGGCAAGAGAACGAACATGGCTCGACGCAACAGCTCCTGGACCCTGATCCTCGCGCTCGCATTCACGCTCTTCGTCCCGGCCTGTGCCCAGGGCAAGAAGAAGAAGGAGGATGCGCCGCCCGACCGCGGGGACGACCCCGAGGCGCGCGCGATGGTGGAGAGCGCCGAGGAGCTTGCCCAGCGCGAGCGCGAGTTCGGCGACGTGATGTACCGCCAGCGCATGGCGCAGGCGCGCGCCTATCGCGGCTCGATGGAGCTGCGCAAGGCGCTGGACGCCGTGGAGGATGCGCTGCGCTACAAGCCGACGGAGCAGGAGGCGTTGACGTTGCAGGACGAGCTGCAGCGCCAGATGGGGATCCGGCGCGGCGAAGGCCGCTCGATGATCACCGACCTCTCCGAGCAGGAGAAGGTGCGGATGGAGGAGCAGAAGGTCTCCATCAAGCGCCACCTGGGCGCCGCAGACGCCGCGATCGCCGGGCGCGACTGGGAAGGGGCGAGGCGCTCCTACGAGGACGCCCTCTTCATCGTCAACACCAACCCCTACAGCGGCGACCGCGAACTCACCGACCTCGGCTCGCGCGCCCGCGACGGACTCAAGGCGCTCGAGCGCATGCGCGCGGAATCCCAGCGGGAGCAGGCGCGCCGCGACACCGAGGTGGCCCTGAAGGAGATCGCCGCGCAGGAGGAAAAGGCCGTCCTCGAGGCGCGCGACCGGCGCGCCAAGCTGCTCAGCGCCGCGGTGGACCACTTCAATCGCGAGGACTTCGACACCGCCCAGGAATACGCCCACCAGGTCCTGGCCGAGGAGCCCGACAACACCCTCGCCCGCGAACTCGTGGAGAATTCGCGGCGCGCGCGCCACACGAACCTGAACCGGCGCCTGCTCGAGGAGTTGAAGGAGTCCTACCGCCAGTGGCAGAAGGACATCGAGGAGACCAAGGTCCCCTCGTCGCAGATCCTCCGGTGGCCCGCCCAGAGCTTCTGGGACAAGATCTCGCAGCTCCGCGCCGTCCGTGCCGTCGGCACGACCGGCCGCGAAATGAGCCCCGAGGAGCAGAACGTCCTCAACCAGCTCCGCACCCGCATCATCGACCTGCCCTTCGAGAAGCAGCCCTTCCCCCAGGTGCGCGAGTACCTGACCGCGGCGAGCGGCATCAACTTCGTCATCGACGCGCGGGCCAAGGATGACCTGGAAGCGGCCGAGATCTCCCTCATCGCCAACCGGATCACCGTCGAGGACGCGCTCAAGCTGATCATGCTCCAGGCGGCGCCCGAGAAGACGGTGGTGTACGAGATCACCGGCAACGTCATTCGCTTCATCAAGAAGGAGCACCAGAAGCGGCACATGGTCCTGCAGATCCACGCCGTGGCCGACCTGGTGCTGCCGCTGACCGATTTCATCCCGCCCCAGATCACCCAGGTGGGCGTGAGCGACGACTCGGACAAGCCGCTCTTCGGCGGCCAGGCGGAGGAGGCGCCGACCCAGTTCGGCACCATCGAGGAGCTCATGGAGCTGGTCGGCTCGTCCGTCGAGCCGGACCAGTGGGACGCCCCGGCCACCCGCACGGTGCAGGGCAAGACCCTCGTCATCTACAACACCCCCGAGGTCCAGGGGAAGGTCACGCAGTTCCTCGACGATCTGCGCGCCTTCGCCGGCATCGTGGTCACCATCGAGTCGCGTTTCCTCACGGTGAACGACGCGTTCCTGCGCGACGTGGGCGTCGACTTCCGCGGGCTGGGCGGCACCAACGGCGGCCCCCTCGCCGTGCTCGACGACGTGACCTCCGGCCTCGACGACAATGCAAGCGCCGGGCGCGACAACTCCGGCGCCGGCCTGCCTGCGGCGGCCGCGGCGCCGCCCTCCTCGGGCATGTTCTTCAACGACGGCGGCGATGGAGACTTCCGCGGCCGCACGGAGAACATCTTCACGTCGCCCCTCGGCCAGCTCCTCTCCTCCCTGGGCGGCGGCACCTTCCAGGTGAGCTTCCTCGACGACTTCAGCCTCTCCGCCGTGTTGCGCCTGGTGGAGAAGTCGGCGCGGGTGCGCGAACTGACCGCGCCTTCGCTCACCGTCTACAACACCCAGCGCGCCAACCTCACGGTGGTGAACCAGATCAGCTTCGTGCAGGACTTCGACGTCGAGGTCGCCCAGACCGCGTTCATCGCCGACCCGGTGATCGGCGTCATCCAGGACGGATTGACGCTCGACGTCCGGCCCACGGTGAGCAACGACCGGCAGTACGTGACCCTGGAGCTCCGGCCCACGGTCGCCAACCTCGTCACGCCGATCGCCACCTTCCAGACCCTGCTCGGCGCCTCGATCGGCGCGTTCAGCGCCCAGTCGCCGGTGACCATCCAGCTTCCGCAGATCGATCTGCGGGTCGCGGAAAGCACCGTGCGCATTCCGGACCGCGGTTCGATCCTGCTGGGCGGTCTCAAGGACATCCGCAGCGTCGACAAGAAGTCGACGGCCCCGATCCTGGGGAACCTCCCGATCCTCGGATTCCTCTTCTCCCGCCAGGGCAAGAGCGAAGAGGTGGAGCACCTCATGATCATCGTCACGGCGACGATCACCGACCTGCAGGAGCAGTCGGAACGGATGCGCGGCTGAGCCAGGGGTTCCGCGCGCGCCATGCACGGGCTGCGGTCCCGCCGGGTCTGAGGTACCCTCTCCCGGAGGACTGCAGCCCGTGCGACTTTCCGCCGTCTTCTTCGACATCGACGATACGCTCTTCTCGAGCTCGAGCTTCGCCGTGCGGGCCCGACGAAGCGCGGTGGAGGCGATGGTGGACGCGGGGCTGGATCTCTCCGCGGACCAGGCCTACGCGGAGCTGGAGCAGGTCGTCCGGGAGTTCACGAGCAACTACGGGCACCATTACGACAAGCTGATCCTGCGGCTGCACGAGCACCTCCGCCCGGGCGTCCATCCCGCCCTCGTGGTGGCCGCCGGGGTCGTTGCCTACCACACGATGACGGCAGGCCTCGAGCCCTTCCCGGATGTCGTGCAGGCGTTGGACGATCTCGGGTCCAGCCAGCTGGTGCTCGGCGTGATCTCCAACGGGTTCACCGTCAAGCAGGCGGAGAAGCTGGTGCGCCTCGGGCTCCAGCACGCCTTCAGCCCGGGCGCCTTCTTCATCAGCGAGGAGATCGGCGTCGCCAAGCCGCACCCCCGCGTCTTCCTGCTCGCGTGCGAAGCCCTCGGCATCCCGCCGGGGGAGGCGCTCTACGTCGGCGACGATCCCCTCAAGGACATCGATCCCGCGCACGAAGCGGGGCTCCTCACCTGTCTGCGCCGCGGCGCGGGCAAGCACGCCGAAGCGCGGGGCGCCTACGCGCCGGACTTCACGGTGGACGATCTCGGGGAACTCGTGGTGCAGCTCCAGGCGCGCTTCACGTTCCCGTGAACCTCACGGTCATCCTCCCGCTCTACAACGAGGAGGCCCTCCTGCCCGCGCTCCCGGGCCTGCTCGGTCGGATCCGGCAGGCGCTGCCGGGCCACGCGGTGACGGTGCTGGCCGTCGACGACGGCTCCACCGACGGGACGGGGGCGGGGCTCCGCGCGCTCCGCGGCCTGGAGGTCGTGCGCCACGAGACCAACCGCGGCGTCGGGGCGGCGATGGCCACCGGGCTGCTGCGGGCGTCCGGCGACGCCGCGCTGGTCTACGATCCCGACGAGGCCTACCCCGTCTCCTGCCTCGCGCCCCTGGTGGATGCGCTTGCCGGCGCGGAGCTCTCCACGCTCAGCCCCTATCATCCCGACGGCGGCGTGGAGGGGGTGGGGCGGGTCCGCCTCCTCCTCAGCCGCGCGGCCTCCGCGCTCTATCGCCGCCGGCTCCGAAGCGGGATCTTCACGTTCACCTGCGCGGTGCGCGCCTACCGCCTGCCCGAGGCGCACGCGCTCCTGCCCGCGCCGGCGGATTTCACCGCGGCGGCGTTCCTGCTCGCGCGCGCCCTCGCCCTCGGCTTGCGCGTGGCCGAAGTGCCCGCGGTGCTGCGCGCGCGGCGCGCGGGATCGAGCAAGATGCGGCTCCTGCGCACGATCCGCGCGCACTTGCGCCTCCTACGTGACCTGCCGATGACCGCCCGGACGGTACACCCTGCGCCGTGAGGGTCGTCACCATTCCCGGAACCGAGGAGCGGTTCGATCTGGATCGCCCGGGCGGCGCCGCCGCGTGGAACCGGGCCCTCAACCGCCGCTACGCGATGGAGAACCTGCGCGCCCACGGGAGCTCCGTGGTCCGGGCCATCGAGGCGCGCCGGCGCCGCGCGGTGGCCGCCCTCGCGGCGCGCCTCCCGTTCGACCGTGCCCTCGATCTCGGCTCCGAAGACGGCTCGCTGGCGTCGACCTGGCGCCGGGCCGGGCGCTACACCCTCCTCCTCGATCTCGATCCTCGGCTGCTGCGCCGCGCCGGCGCGCGGGGCGTCACCGCGGACGCGATGCGGTTGCCCCTCCCCGACGCCTCCTTCGATCTGGTCGTGCTGAGCGCGATCCTCGAGCATCTGCCCGATCCGGCGGCCGCGGTGCGGGAGACGGCGCGGGTGCTGCGCCCCGGCGGGCGGATCGTGGCCTACGTCCCCTGGGACCGGGTCGTGGTGCCCCTCAAGCGCTGCGCGAGGCGGCTCGGGTTCGGGTTGGGAACTCTGCATGAGGGGCAGGCTCCCGGTCACCTGCGCGCCTTCACGCGCGCCGACCTGAGGGATCTGTTTCGCCCCTTCGTGCGGCGGAGCCGGATCCGGCTCGATCCCCTCTCCCTCGGGTACTACGTCGAGGCTTCGGTCTAGTGTGCGGGATCGCCGGGGTCGTGGGAGGGGATCCGCGCGCCCGCCCCGCGCAGGTCGACCGGATGCTTCGCCTCCTGCGACACCGCGGGCCCGACGGGGAGGGCGCCGTGGAGGGGGGGGCGGCGCGGCTCGGCTGCGCGCGCCTCGCCATCCGGGGGGGCGCGGCGGGCCAGCAACCGCTGCGCACCGCGCGCGGGCTCCTGGTCTTCAACGGCGAGATCGCCAACGTGGACGAACTGGTGAAAGACCTCGCGTGGCACGGGCGTTCGGTGGGGGGGGAGAGCGACACGGCCGTGGTGGGGGCGCTGCTCGACGTCTACGGGCCCGCCGCGGTGGACCGCCTCAACGGCATGTACGCACTGGCCTGGGACGACGGGCGGCAGATCTGGCTGGCGCGGGATCCCGCGGGAATCAAGCCTCTCTACTATCGCCTCGACAAGGAGGGCGCGCGTTTCGCGTCGGAGATCCTGCCGCTCCTCGACGCGGATCGTGCGCTGCACGACGCGGCCGTCGCGCGCTGGCTCCGCTTCCACTGGGCCTACGGCACGGAGACCTGGTTTCGCGGCGTCCTGCGCGTCCCCCCCGGGGGCCTGGTCGCTCTGCCGGAAGGCCGCATCGCGCGCGCGGGCGATCCGGTCCTCGAGTTCGGCGCCCCCAACCCCTCCCTCACGCCCGAGCGGTTCGGAAAGGTGCTGCGCCGCGCGGTGGCGGATGCGACCCCGTCCGGGCGGTTCGGTGTCACGCTCTCGGGAGGCGTGGACTCCGCCCTGGTCGCGGCGCTGGCGGGCGGAGCCTCGGCCGCCTATCACGGCCGCGTGGATGCGCCCGGGTGCGACGAGTCGCCCTATGCTCGCGCGGCGGCCGCGGAGCTGCGGGTTCCGCTCGTCGAGATCCCGATCACCGCCCAGGCCTGTCTCGACGCCTTCCCCCGTCTCGTGCGCGCGATGGAGGAGCCCGCGGCGGGCCCCGGCGCGCTCGGGCAGTGGCTCGTCTGCGAACGGGCGTCGCGGGACGTGAAGGTGCTGCTCACCGGCTGCGGCGGCGATGAGCTCTTCGGGGGTTACGCGCGCGCCGCGGCCCTGCTGCTCGACGAGCCGCCCGCGCCCCTCGCGGGCTACGCCGCCCTCTTCGCGCGGGTGCGCGGCCTCCCGCCGGCGGAGCGCGCCCTCGCGCTCCTCGACCGGAGGCAGCCGGCGCTCTTTCGCCCCGAGTTCCTCGCCGCGCACCCCGCCCCCGACCAGGAGTTCCTCGACGCCTTCGCGGCGGGGGGACTGCCGCCGGAGACCGCCGCGGCGCGCATGGAGGCGAGGATCACGCTCCCCGCCCTGCTCCATGTGGAGGACCGAACCAGCATGGCGTTCGGGCTGGAGGGACGCGTGCCGCTGTGCGACCGCCGCCTTCTGCGGTGCGCCACCCGCCTCCCCGCCGGCGCGCGTGTGGACGAGGGCGGGCGCTTGAAGGCGTTCTTCCGCCGGGCGGCCGATCCGCTCCTGCCTTCCTCCGTGCGGGCGCGCAGCGACAAGATGGGCTTCCCGCTTCCGTTGGGCGACTGGTTCGAGGGCCCCTGGGGCCCCTTCGCCCGGGATCTGCTGCTGGATGCCCGCACGAAGGCGCGCGGAATGGTCGATCCCAAGGGGGTGGAGTCGGCGCTCGCTCGCGGTGGGCAGTACGATAGGGGGCTTTACGCCGTCTGCTTCCTGGAGATCTGGTGCAGGACCTTCCTCGACGCCCCGTAGAGTTCGGCTCCCGGGGATCCCGGCTGCTCGTCTTGGGGGCGCTGCTCGTCGCCGCGCTCGTCATGGTCCTCCCCGCGATGCGCGGTGAGTTCACCAATCAGGACGATCCCGAACTGCTCCTCGGGGAGAACGGGGCGCTCGCGCGATCGGTCCCGTCGCTCTTCACCGGTCGCTACTTCCACGCCTACCTGCCGTTCTACGGTCTCAGCTACAAGCTGGACGCCCTGGCTTTCGGCGCCCGTCCCGCGGGCTTCCGCGCAGGGAACGCCCTCTGGCACGCCGCCGCCGCCTACGCGCTTTTCCTGCTCCTGACGCTGCTGGCCGGGGATCGGCGGGCCGCCTTCGGCGGCGCGCTGCTCTTTCTCCTCCACCCCGCGCACGTCGAGTCCGTGAGTTGGATCGCCGGGCGCAAGGAGCCGCTCTCCGCCTTTTTCCTGTTCGTGGCCTGGCTCTTCCATCTGCGCGGGGAGGAGGGGCGGCGAGGGGCGGGGGCGCTTGCGGTCCTCTTCTTCCTCGTCGCCTGCTTCTCGAAGCCCTCTGCGATCGTCCTCCCGGGTCTGCTCCTCGCGGCCGCGTGGCTCCTGCCCCGGTACGAGGGGGCGCGCCGCGAGGCGGCGCTGCGCTGCGTTCCGCTCTGTTGCGCCGCGCTGCTTCCCGCAGCGGTCGCCATCGCGGTGGGCGTCGCCGAGGGGGTCGTGGCGCCGGGCGGGCCGCTGGCGGCGCGCCTCCTGACGGGTGCCGCAGCCTTCGGCGGCTCGCTCCTGGCGGCGGTCGTTCCCCTCGGACTCGCCGTCGACTACCCCGGCGCGCGTGACCCCTCCTGGGCCGCTGCGGCGGTGCCCCTCGCGGCGCTCGCCGCCGCGCTGGCGGCGCTCTTCCTGACTCGCCGCCGCGCGCCCTGGGTGGCCTTCGGCCTCCTCGCCTTCCTCGTGGCCCTGGCGCCGTTCAACGGCGTCTTTCCCGCGACCACCATCGCGCGCGCCGATCGCTATCTCTACCTGCCCCTCCTCCTCGTCTCCGCCACCGCCGTCTGGGCCGTCCGCCGCCTCTTCTACGGCCCCTTGGCCGCCGGTGTCTTGGCCGTCGGCTACGCGCTCCTTTCGGTCCTCTCGTCGGGCCGGTTCTCGAGCAACGAGGAGCTCTGGACGCGCACGATCGCCGCGCAGGACCGCTCCGCCGTGGCTTGGCTCAACCGCGGGACCGACCGGTTCCATCGCGCGAGGGCCGCCGTGCCGCCCCATCCGGAGCTGCTCGCCCGGGCCGCCGCGGACTTCGAGGCGGGACTTGCGCGTGCCCGCTTCGACGAGCATCGCATCAAGGCGCGCGCCGGCCTCCAGGAGTGCGCGATCCTCCAGGGCGATTGGGTGCTCTCCTTCACCCACGCGGATGGGGCGCTCGCGCTGCTCGAAAGCCGCACCGCGGCGGACGCCGTCCGGATGCGTGCCGCCATCCTCTACCATCGCGGTCTGGCGTGGTCCGCCGTCGCACGGCCCCAGGACGCGCTGCGCGACTTCGCCGAAGCGGCCGCGCTCTGGCGCCGCGAGAACCACCTCTTCGAGCTGGGGCGCGCCGCGCTTCGCCTGGGTAGGCTCCCGCAGGCCAAGGAGGCTCTGGATGGAGCGCGCGCCCTCGATCCCGGTTCGATCCGCGCCTGCCTGCTCCTCGCGGAGCTCTACAAGAACCTGCAGGGCCGCGGCGCTTGGGAGCGCGAACTGGAGGAAGCCGCGCGCCGGGCGCCGCGATCCCCGGCGGTCGCCGAGGCCTGGGTCGAGTTCCGGCTCTGGGGTTCCTCGCCCGACTACATCGCCGCGCGCCGCGAGCTGGAGCGGCTTCCCGAAGGGAGCGCGGCCCGCGCCCATCTCGCCTCCTGGGTCGAAGCCGAGCGTGCGCTCTACCTCTCCCGGCGGGGCGAACGCGAAGAGTCGCTCGCGGCCGCCGACGCGGCCCTGGCCGGAGGCGTGGAGAAGCCCGAGACCGTCTACGGCCTCGGCAACATCTACCTCGAGGCGGGCCGCTTCGACGACGCGATCCGCTGCTACCGCGCGGCGTCGGATGTCCTGCGCGACCGCCCCGCCTACCGGGACGCGGTGGCGCGCGCCTACACGCTCAAGGCCTACGCGCTCCTGACCGCGGAGGCGCCCGCCCTCGCCGCCGCGGCCATGGGCTCGGCGCTGGAGGCGGGCCCGGAGCAGATCGAGGCGGGGGCCGCCCCGCTCCAGGGGGAGATCGCGGAGCTGCGCGAGGTCCGATCCGAGGCGTGCCTGCTCCTCGCCGCCGCCGCGGTGGCGGGGGACCTGAAGCGCGCGGAGGAGATCGCCGCGAGGCGTTTCGAGCAAGACCCCGAGGCAGAGGAGCGGACCCTTCTGCTGCGGCTGCGCGCGCTGGCGCGCGGCTTCGGCGGCCTGCAGCTCCGCGGGGCAGAGGATGACCTGAACGAGATCCTCGGCCGGCAGCCGGAGGATCGCTGGGCTCGCTTCCGCCTCGGCCAGGTGCTCGCCCGGGAGGGTGGCGCGTGGTTGCGCACCGGCGAGCAGATCGATAACCCCGAGCGGGTCACCCAGGGCCGCGCGCTCCTGGGCCGCGCCATCGCGCTCTTTTCGGCCATCGTGGAGGGCGACGGCTCGTTCCTCATGGCCCGGCTCGCCCGCGGCGCGGCGCACTTCGCCCGGGGCAGTCCCGAGGATCTCCTGCAGGCGCACGCCGACTTCGACCACGTGGCGAAGAAGGACCCCGGCAACAAGGAGGTGCTTTTCAACCAGGCGGCGCTCTTCCGACTCACTTACGTGCGCGGCGGGGACGAGCGGAATCTGGAGACCGCGATCGAGCGGCTCCAGCAGGCGCTCCTCCTCGATCCGAACTACTTCGACGCGCTCTACGAGCTGGGCAACGTCTACCATCTCCTCTTCGACCGGAGCGACGCTGCGCGCACCGACCGCTCCCAGGCCTACGGGCTTGCGATCAAGTGGTACCGCCGCGCCATCGCGATCAACCCGCGGAGCCCCGATCCGCGGCGCGAGTTCGCCGCCCTCTGCCTCAAGGTCGCCCAAGAGGCGCGCACGATGGGCAAGCTCAAGGAGGCCGAGGCGATCTTGGCGCGCGCGGAGGAACAGGCGTCCACGCTTCCCGGCGTGAGGAAGGAGCGGCTGCGCCTCCTCCTGACGCCCGAATTCGGGCGGGAGACGGGGAGAAAGCCGGACGAACTCTTCGCCGCCGGGGAGGCGCAGCTGGCCGCGCTGGAACAGTCCGCCCCTGACGACCCCGAACTCCCGGCGCTCCATGCGCAATTCCAGAGGTTTCGCGGGTTCAACTACTACCTCGCGTTCCTCACCATCAAGGAGGAAACGAGGAAGGAGCGGGCGCGACAGCTCGCGGCGGAGGCGTGGAAGAAAGCCCTGGAGGCGTGGCCGGACGATCCCGAGAACGAATCGGTGCGGGAGCGGTTGCGCGAGATCGCGCCGGAGGAGATCCTTCCGGATCGCCAGCGAGCCGAACAGCGCTACCGCGAGGGGCTCGCGGCCTTCGAAGAGCGCCGCTGGATCGACGCCCAGATCGCCTTTCGGGAGGCGCTTCAGCTCTTCCCGGAGGTGCAGGAGATCCGGTTCAGTCTCGGCATGGCCCTGCTCCACGGAGGAAACCTCGAGGAGGCCCGCACGCAGTTCGAGCGCGTCGCGAACCAGGAGGGGGTGCGGGAGGGAGAACTGGCGGCACGTGCCAGCCTCGAGCTGGGCCACCTGAGTCGCGTGAAGAAAGACCCGGTCGTCGCCCTGGTCTGGTACCGCCGTTACCTGGAAACCATGGAACGCCTCGGACGTGGCGGGGAGCCGGCGGTGGACGAAGTTCGACGCCTCATCGAGGAGGTGCGTTGAGCGCCGGCGGACCCGGGCGAACGGCCGCGGAGGGAACCCCGTGCGGGGGGAGCGACGTTTTCACGGAGGAGCGACCCCAGCGTGTCCATGGGATCGGGTGTGCCTACGCATGATACGGATCGTCTGCGACGGTTCCGAGCACAAGTTCCGCGCCCTCCCCGTCACCATCGGGCGCGACCCCGACAACGATCTGCCCCTCGAGGACAACCAGCTCTCCCGCCACCACTGCCGCATCATCCGCACCCCGGACGGGATCGTGGTGGAGGATCTCGAGAGCCGCAACGGGACCTTCGTCAATGGCGTCCCGACCCGACGCCACATCCTCAGCGCCGGAGACACCGTGATGATCGGGGGCACCCCGCTCAGCATCGAGTGGGAGGCAGGGCTCGTGCCGGAGCCGAAGCGCAAGAAGACGCCGGCGCCGCCGGGGCCGGCCGAGCGCGAGGGCCCGCGCCTGCGGGAGCTGCTCGAGTTGATCAAGGCGCTCGCGCGGGAGGGGAACGAGGAGACGCTCCTGCGCCGCATCCTCGACGGCGCGATCAGCCTCATGGGGGCGGAGCGCGGATTCCTCTTCCTGGTGACGCTGCATGGGCTCGATTTCCGTGCCGCGCGGGACGGGAACGGGAACGACGTCGAGCGGCCCGCGGAGATGATCAGCCGATCCATCGCCCGGCAGGCGCTGGAGTCGGGGAGGCCGGTGATCACCGACGACGCCGAGGGGGACTCGCGCTTCGCGGGCTGGAGCTCGATCGCCTTCCTCAAGCTGCGATCGGTAGTCTGCGTCCCGCTCAAGGTCCCCGATGGTCCCATCGGAGCGCTCTACCTCGAGGACCGGCGCACGATGTCGCACTTCGAGTCCAAGGACCTTCCCCTCGCCACCGCCCTGGCCGATCTCTCGGCCATCGCGCTCTCCGCCGCGCGCGCCTCCGCGACCCTGCTGAGGAGAGATGAGCAGCTGCGCCTTGCCCGGGACCGCATCGCGCGGCTCAGCGAGCGCCTGCGCTCCCTCCTCGGAAAACCGCCCCGCCGCGAGACCCGCCACGGCGAAGACGCGGTCGCGGCCGAGGCGTTGCGCCACGACTTCCGCGCGATCATCGGGCGAAGCGCGGCCCTGCAAGCGGCGCTGACCCTCGTGGACCGGCTTGTCGACTCGGACCTGCCGGTGCTCCTGGTCGGCGAGAGCGGGACGGGGAAGGAGCTTGCGGCCCGCACGCTCCACGCCAACGGCTCACGCCGCGCGGGCCGATTCGTCTGCGTGCCCTGCGCGGCGATTCCGACCGAACTCGTGGAGACGGAACTCTTCGGCCACGAGGCGGGCGCCTACACCGGGGCCTCGAAGGCGCGCGAGGGGCTGTTCGAGCAGGCCGACGGCGGCACTCTCTTCCTCGACGACGTCGGCGATCTGCCCCTCGAGGCGCAAGGCAAGCTCCTGCGGGCTCTGGAGAACGGGGAGGTGCGGCGGGTGGGGGGGTCGGAGGTCCGCCAGGTCTCCGTGAGGACGGTGGCGGCCACGCGCAAGGACCTTCTCGCCCTCACGAGGGAGGGGAAGTTCCGGGAGGACCTCTACTACCGACTTGCGGGCGCCGTCGTCCCGTTGCCGCCTCTGCGCGAGCGGCCGGAGGACACGCCGCTGCTCTTCGAGCACTTCCTCGACGGGTTTGTCGCGGAACAGGGCCTGGAGCGTCCCGCGGTCTCGCCCGAGGTTGTGGATCGCATGCAGGCCTACCCCTGGCCCGGAAACGTCCGGGAGCTCCGCAACGAGGTGCAGCGGCTCCTCCTCCTGCGTCGCGGGGCGATCACCCCCGATCTCCTCTCCTGGCCGGTCTACAGCGGCGATCCGGGCGCCGCCCACCCAACGGCGCTCCCGCCCGGCGGACTCAAGGAGATGGTGGAAAGCCTCGAGAAGCGGATGATCGTGGAGACGTTGCGGCGCCTCAAGGGCAACAAGACCCGCACCGCGCAGCTGCTCGGGCTCAGCCGTCTCGGGCTGCGCAAGAAGATCGAGCGCTACGGCCTCCAGGAGCCCGAGTGATCGTGCGCCCCGCCCCGCGCGCGAATACCTCGTTGCCGCCCCTGTAAGACCGACGCTCGAAGATGCCCGACCCAATTGCCTGGCAGGCCCTGGGTTACGCGCGCCCGGCGAAAGGAATAACAGTTGCGCAGGGCTCGGCGCGTGGCCTATAATCCCGCCTCTTTCAGGCCGACGACGGAAGCCTCGCGGTCACAACACGTTAGCGCGTTCGGCAAAGCGGGGGTGGGCGCCCGCCACGAGCATGGAGCAAGGTCCAGGATCCCGTAATGGCCAAACTGATTCTGCGCAATGCGGACGGAAGCACTCGGGAAGTCCCGCTCGACCCGAGCGGCTCGGTGACCATCGGCCGGTCGCCCGAGTGCGGTCTGCCCATCGAAGACACGCAGGCCTCGCGCCGCCATTGCACGGTGCTCAGGGTCGAATCGGGCTACGAGATGTCGGATCTCGGCTCGACGAACGGGACGACCGTGAACGGTCAGCTGGTCAAGAAGAAAAAGCTCTATCACGGGGACGTGATCCGCATCGGCGTGGCCGAGATCCAGTTCCACGATCCCTCGGCGGGGGGCCCCCCGCCCGGCGACGCGCAGGTCTGCTCCCTGGTCTTCTCCCGTGGGCCGCGGAAGGGCGCCAAGATCCCCCTCTCCGCCCAACGGACGACCATCGGGCGGAAGGAGACGAATACCCTCTGCCTCGAGGACGTGGTCGCCTCCTCCTACCACTGCGAGGTGGTGCGCGACCTCAACGGCTACACGATGCGCGATCTCGGCTCCACCAACGGGACGCTCGTCAATGGCGAGATGGTCACCGAGGCGCCGCTGAGCCACGGGGCGAAGATCCGCATCGGGAACACCCGATTCGTCTTCCAGGATCCGGCCATGGCCGAGATCGATCTGGAGATGGCCGGGGGCGAGGAGGACGAGCCCGAGTGGGGCATGATGCGGGAGCTCGATCTCGCGGCGGTGCGCAAGCGCCGGCCCGCGGCGATCGTCTACTCCGTCCTCTTCCTCGCGCTCCTCGGCGGGGGCGCCTACCTGATGACCCTCAAGCCGGGCCAGGGGGCCAAGGGACCCACGGCTCCTGCGGGAAATCTGCATCTTCCCTACTCCTTCGAGAGCGCGGACTCTGCGGCGGAGTGGTTTAGCGAGCCGGCCGGGGCCGTGGAGGGAATGGCGAGCAAGGGTACGGCGTCGAGCGGCGCCTCCTCTCTCGAGGTGAAGGCGAAGCAGGTCGGGGGCGCCCTGATCTACGACCGTTCGTTCAGCGCCAAGGGGATGGCCTACCGGGTCACGGCGAAGCTCGCGGTCCCCTCCGGGACCGCGCGCCTCGGACTGCTCTGGACCGGCCGCGGCCTCTCGCGCTGGACCGGCGCTCCGGCGGTCTCCGGCGGCGGCAAGTCGTTCCGGGCCGTCGAGTTCACGTCGAGCGCCCCTCCGTGGGCTTCCAACGTCCGTCTCGGCGTCCAGCTCGAGGCAGGAACCACCGCACTCCTGGACGACGTCGTTCTCCTGTCGTCCGGAGAGGCCGCGAGCCAGGAGATCGCCCAGAACAATTTCCGCCTCGTCGCGACCGACGGCGGGGCGCTCGATTTGCTCTACGGTCCTGCCCCCATCCTCGCCCACAGCGCGCTGCTGCCGGCGGGTCCGGGCGCCTCGATCGCTCTCGAGGAGCAGGACGGGGACCATGTTCTCGTGACCCTCCAGGCCTCCGCGGGGACGCCTGGGCTCGAGTGGGAGGACGTGAACGCGTTCCTGGCGCGCGATTTCCGTGCGTTCGGCGCGGACGCGCAGGGCGAGCCGTTCTTCCGGAGCGAGCTGCCCGACGACGCGAAGCCGATCACCGGCATCCGCAAGATGCTCCTGGGCCCCCCCGGCCGCGCGTTCGCGATCCTGGGCGCGGGGGATGAGGCGCGGTTGCAGGCGACGGTGCGGCGCGAGGGGGGCCGCGTGATCTTCACGCTCCAGGGGGCGGCGGGGGAGGAAGGGGCGTTCCGGTTCCGCATCAAGACCGGACTCGTCTCCGAGGCGAACGAGGCCAACAGTCAGATCGCCCAGGCTCTCAACAACTGGCAGGTCGGCAAGTGGGGCGACTTCATCCGCCAGGCGCAGGGCACGCTGGGGGAGTTCCCGTTCGCCGATCCGGAACGGCGGCGGAGTCTCCGCACCAAGCTCGACGAAGCGCTGCGCCAGTTCAGCCAGCGCGCCCGCGAGGCCCAGGAAGCCATCAAGGCGTACGACACGTTCCACGACCTGGCGAGCCTGGATGAGGCGCAGGCCGCCCTCGATGCAATGCGCGACCGCTTCCAGGTGGCGCCCGGCGCCGGCGAGTGGGGCGCGCTCGCGAGCCGCCTCGACGCCGAGATCCAGTCGCGCCGCGCCGATGCGGACAAGAAGCGCCAGAACGAGCAGGCGGCCTGGATCCTGGGGCGCGCGAAGTTCCACCTCAAGCAGGGAGAGGAGAACTCCGCCGCGGTCTTCTTCGCCCACGTGGTCCTCTACCTGCCGCTTTGCGACAAGGCGGCGGAGGCGGCCGCGGAGCTGAAGAAGATCGAGGCGAGCCATCCCTACCTCGCCAAGGTTCTCGAGGGCATCCGGAAGGGCGGGAATTGAGCGATGGCGAGCCAGGCGATCGGCGTCGATATCGGAACCCACGCGATCAAGGTCGCGGTGCTCCAGAAGAAGGGCGCCACGACGCGAGCGATGCGGCTCTTTCGCGCCCCGGTCCTGGGCGACACCGACATGGTGCGCGTCCAGGGCGCCCTGGCCCGCGCCGGAGTGAGCGGCACGCGGGCGCTGGTCGGGGTGACCGGGCGCGACCTGATCATCCGGTACACCCACCTGCCCATCGTGCCGGACTGGCGCCTGCAGCTCCTCATGCAGTTCGAGATCAACGAGGTCTCGGGGCAGTCGGGGGGCGAAGTGGCCGCGGACTTCCGGCGGCTCAAGCTTCCCCTCGAGTCGGGGGAAGACACGGTCCTCGTCGCCCTCACGCGCAACAGCTGGCTGCAGCCGCGGCTGGATGCCGGGCGGGCCGCGGGCATCAAGGCGACCGGCGGCTGCGCCAATTCCGTCGCGGTCTTCAATGCCTACCGTGCGCACGGTCCCGCCCACGAGGGGGAGACCGTCTATCTCGTCAATCTGGGCCGCGAGAACATCGACATGGCGATCCTGCGCGAGGGGGAGCTGCTGTTCGCGCGCAACATAGCCGGCGGCGGCAAGATGTTCACCGACGCCATCATGCAGGCGTTCGGCCTCAAGGAGGGCAAGGCGGAGAGCAACAAGCTCGCCAAGGGCGACCTGACGCCCAAGGGGACCGCGCGCTACCCCGATGCCACCGCCGAGAAACTCGCGAATGCGATGCAAGGGCCCGCGGGGCAGCTGGTCTCCATGGTCCAGTCGAGCGTGATGGTCTGCCGCGCCCAGACGAAGATGACCGATCTCTCGATCGACCGTCTGGTGCTCACGGGCGGCGGCGCCCGCATGAAGGGGATCCGCGAGTACTTCCAGACGAGCATGAGCGTCCCGGTCGAGCTCTTCGATCCGGTGGAGGGACTGGACGTCGCCGCGCTCCCCCCCCAGGACGCCGGGGAGCTCGGCGACGCGCCGCTGGACTTTGCCGTCGCGGTGGGCCTCGCGGAGACGCTCCTCCAGCCGCAGAGCTTCAAGCTCGAGATTCTCACGGAGAAGGCGAGGAAGAGCCGGCGCTTCATGGAGCGCACGCTCTGGGCCCTGGGCGCGGCGGCGGCCGCCGCCGCGCTCGTCGTGCTGCTCTTCACCACGCGCTCCAGCGACATCAAGACCTATCGCGAGGCGAACGCGCGGCTCGAGCGGCGCGCCACCGACGCGCAGCAGGTGGCTCGCCGCGGGGATGCGGCGGCGAAGGCGGAGCAGGAGGAGCGGAAAAAGGAGCTGCTCCTGCGGATGCGCACGCTCCCGGGGCACTTCGCCCGGTCGGTCCTCTCCCTGCTCCACGCCAAGCACCCCAAGGAGCATGTCTATCTGGAAACCGTCGACTTCACGAACCAGAAGGTCGCGTTCAACCTCGACGGGCAGCCTGTCGACGCCCGGGGAACCGACACGACCGGGGAGCGGCTTCCCGAACAGGTGGTCTGGCCTCTCTGCGAGGTCGTTGGCGTGGTGCAGGACACCGCGCCCTCCCCGGACGATCTCTGCCTCGAGTACATCCGCAACCTGAAAGCGTCGCTCCCGACGGTGGAGGGGCGCGCGGTGGACCTGGAGACGGAGTCCCTCGACAGCGGGAAGCCGCGGCGGTTCCGCCTGAAGTTCCGTCTGGCTTCGCCGGAGAAAGGGAGCTAGCCGTGGATTTCTGGGCCCAACACAAGGAGTTCGTCCTCAAGGTGCTCGCCGGCTTGGGCGTCTTCCTGGTCGCGCTCATCGCGCGCGGGATCGTCTTCGGCGACGAGCTGACGCAGCAGAAGAGCGCGAACGACCTTTCCGTCCGCAAGATCAAGGCCGCGCGGCTCTTGCCGCTCAACACGATCTCGGGGCTCGAGGAGCGGGCCAAGTCGCTCCGCGACAACACGAAACAGCTCGCCGCGCGGATCGGCCACGACGGTTCGGCGGGGGACCTCGAGCTGACGCTGCTCCAGCGGACGCTCTCCTACCTCCGGCGCAACGAGAGCGCGGATCCGGCGGCGCTGCGCGCCGAGGCGCGCGCCTCCCTCGACGCCCTGCGGGAGGACCTGAACGGCGGCTTCGGCCAGCTCAAGGGCATGCTCCGCGACGAGCTCCTGGAGGAGGCCTCGGAGCGCAACGTCCGCATCGAGAAGACCGGATTCGAGAGCGTCACCAACATCGAGGCGGGGGAGCTGCCGAAGTACCTCCTCCAGCTGGAATTGGTGGCGCGGGTGATCCGCTACTCCATCGATGCCCGCATGGGCGCCGTGGAGGAGATCCGGATCGATTCCTCGACCGACGAGGTGGTGTTCGGCGCCAATCCCGACTACCTCCGCGAGTTCACCGTGCTCCTCCGCCTCTTCGGATCCGAGCGCGCGGCGAACGAGGTGCTCAATCGGCTCCAGACCATCGCGCCCGATCCGCCTGTCCGGCGCATCGCGCTCCAGCGACGCGAGCGGCAGCGAGGCGGACTCGAGCTCATCCTGGAGCTCTGCGCCACGGCGGTGGAACCGGCGGCCAGCTACGCGAAACCCGAGGGAAGCCAGGGATGAACCGGGAGAGAATCCTCCTCGCGGCGGTCGTGGGCATCGTCGCTCTCTATGTCGGGGTCCTGCGGGATCCCGCCCGTCCCGAGCGGGACCAGCGGCCGAATTCGCAGGACGCGCCGCTGCGCGAGGTGCTGGGCACCGCCCCCCGGCCGGTGGTCTTGGGCGACTCCCGCGCCTTCGTCGAGTTCAGCACGCGTCGCCCGCACCCGCGCGAGGAGCTCCCTCTCCCGCGCAGCGTGGAGTTGCCGAATCTCTGGCCGCCCACCTCGATGACGGTGGAGCTCAAGCGCCAAGGCCTGCTGCGCCGCGCCGCCGTCCCCCCTTCCGGCGCCCCCGCCGCCCTCGTGCTGCCCGACCAGCCGGCCGAAGGCGGCGCCGGCGCCGGAGCGGACTCCGGCCCGCGCGGCGACACCTGGACCACCAACAACAACGTAGGCGCGCGCCAGAGCGGCCAGGTGCAGACCATATTCAAGGGGCGCACCGCCCTCCGCGCCTCTCCGCAACTGACCTACGGCGCGGCCGCCGGCGAGTTCGAGAAGCTCCTCTGCCTTCTCGAGGTCGATCCCGCCCAGGCCGCAGCCCTGGGGGTCACCTCGCTCGAGCTCAAGTTCAAGGTGGGGGCGGTCAACCGCATGAACTTCCCCTCCGAGGCGCAGGGCCTCCAGGTGTGCGAGACGGGAAAGGACAAGCCCTATTTCGACGCATTCAAGGACTACCTGCGGCTCCCCCCGCAGAGCTACGGGGATAGGCGCAACAAGGGCGCGGAGCTCCTCCAGCGGGGGAAGGCGACGGGGGATCGCCACTCCCTCGAGTGGTCGTTCGTCATGCTCACGGAGGCGCGGGACCTGGTCCCGGGCCAGAACCCGACCGCGCTGCGCGAGATCCTGCAGCTGGCGTTGGAGGTGAGCAACCGGCTCAACCGCCAGGAGCTGGTCCTGCAGCTCGCGTTCGAGTTCCTGGGGCAGTTCCCCGGCGATGACCAGGTGCTCGCCTACGTCGGGGGGCTGCTCGACAGCCGCTCCTTCGGGCTCTCCCGCCAGGCGGAAGCGTGGTACGCGCAGGCGCGGCAGAACGCCGACGCCCAACGAGCTCGCGCCGCGATCCTGATGGGGCTGGGGCGGTACGAGGACGCGCAGTCCATCCTGGAGCGCCGCATCGCGGGCTCCGGCCCCGAGGTGGATCTGCTCGACGCGCGTCTCTCCCTCGCCACCGGCGACCTGGCCCGCGCCGAGGAGCGCGCACGGGGGCACGGCAGCGGGAGCTTCGCCTCCCTCGCCAACCAGATCCTCGGCTGCGTGGAGTACGCCCGCGGCCGGGCCGCCCAGGCGGAAGCGTTCTTCCTGCGGGCGGCGCAGCTGGACCCCGCGCGCTCCACCGCCTTCAGCGATCTGGGCATGGCGCTCGCGGTGCAGGGCAAGGATGCCGACGCCCGCGCCTGCTTCGACCGCGCGTTGCAACTCGACGCCATCTACAACGCCGTGGCGCCGGAGATGGGACGCGCCTTCCTGAAGCTCTCCGCTGGGGATGTGGCCGGCGCGGTCGACACGCTGCGCGCCTTGGAGGAAGGCAACCCGAACGACGTCTGGGTGCGCTATCTCCACGCCTACGCGCTGGAGCGGTCGGGCCGAGCGTCGGACGCGGCGGCGATGTACGCGTCGATCCTCAACGACAACCACCGCTGCCGCTTCGTGATCGCTCGCCTCGGACTCGTGCGGGCCAAGCTCGCCGAGGACGGGGGGGTGGGGGGCAAGGAGGCGATCGCCGAGGCCATCGTCAGTCTGCGGAAGGCGGTCGAGCTCAATCCGGAGGACGCGCCGCTCTCCTACATCCTGGCGCGGTTCCTGCTCTGGGCCAATGAGGACGACCGCGCCGCCGATGCGCTCCTCGAGGCGGTCACCAAGCTCGCGGCGCCTCCCCAGGAGCCGGACCTCCCCCTCTGGGGGCAGTGCGGGCGCGCGGTGGTCATCTATCGCGACGTGGAGCGGGAGGAGTCCAAGGCTATCGGGGCCTTCCAGGGCGTGCTCGAGGCGATCAAGAGGCTTCCCCAGTACGCGCGGCCGGGCGGCGCGGCCGAAGCGGAAAAGCACCCCGCCTATGCCTACTCCGATACCTGCCTGAAGCTCATCCAGGAGACGCTCCTCAAGGAGGTCGAGGAGTGGACGTTCGCCCAGACCCCCCGCGACTGGGTGCGCAGCGCCCGCGATCCGATGAAAATCACCGCACGGCGCGATCCCCCCAGGGCGGAGTTCCAGGGGGAGGTGAGCCTCCAGGGCAATCCGCGCACGCCCGACACCGTCCTGCAATTCTGCTCGCTGCAGTACAAGGATCAGGTGGTCGGCGCCAACATCTACAAGGCGGTCTTCGAGGGCGAGCTGCCCGAGAACCCCGGAGCCGAGTTCGGCGTCGGGGTGGTGGGCGCATCGAGCCAGAAGACCGGCCCCGCCGGCATCCAGGTGCGCTACGACCGCCGGGACGGCACCGTTGCGGTGCGCCTCGAAGGGGGCGACACCGAGACCTTCAAGCGCATCGAACAGTACGTGCTCCTGGGCAACGTGCCCTGGAAGCCCGGCAAGTTCAAGATCACGATCGAGGTCACCGACCGCGAGCAGGGCCTCATCAAGGTCTGGCTGGAAGACGGAAGCGGCGCGAGCACGAACGTCTTCGAGGCGGGCGGGATCGGTCGTGACAACGAGCGCTGTGCGCTCTTCGGGCGGGGCCGAAGCAGCCGCCCCATCTCCCTCGTGGCGTGGGTCGAAGGCAACGAGGGGGAACGCTTCGACAAGATCTTCTTGGACAAGGTCTCCTTGGTGAAACGCAAATGAGGCGAGCCATGAACAACCGCACCCCGTCCGAGCAGGGTTTCACGCTCATCGAGATCCTCGTGGTCGTCGCGATCCTGGGAGTCTTGATGGGACTCGTCACCCTGCTCATTCCCAAGGCGCATCAGGAGTCCGCCAAGTTCCAGACCACGACGCGCATCACGGAGCTCGATACCGCGGTGGAGCGCTACCTCGCCGATCCGGCCCTGCGCCGGCTCCCCCCGATGGCCCTCGACGCGCTGGCCAAGGCGTCCAAGTACTACGAGGGGATGGCCTTCGCGCAGCCGAACGGGGTCAACGAGTGCTGCGAGGTGCTGTTCATCGCGTTGCGCCACCCCGATCTCAGCGCCCGGTTCGATGCCGCGCGCCTGCCGGGTGAGAACCCCGTCGGCAACACGGACGAGGACTTCTTCAACAAGGCTCCCCCCGGCGCGAACGATACGGACGCGCGGGAGATCCTCGACGCCTGGGGCAACCCGATCGCCTACATCGACAAGAACCACTACGACAAGCCGGTCAAGCTCCGGCTGGCGGACGGGAGCGAGGTCGAGGTCATCGCGGTCCGCAAGCCGGACGGGACCTACTACAATGCCGACAGGTTCCAGCTCATCTCCCTGGGACCCAACCAGGCGCAGGACGACGCCACGGGCGACCTGGCCAAGTATGATGACATCTGCAACTTCACCGTTACGGGGAAGTAGACCTTGAAGCGACGGCAGCACGGTTTCACGCTGGTCGAGATCCTGGTGGTCCTGGGCCTCCTCGGGGTCCTCATGGGCCTCTCGGTCGGATTCATCGCCGGTGCGGGCCGCGGCAACGAGCTGATCGACGCGGCCAACCGCGTCTCGGGCCTTCTCACGATGGCGAGCAACAGCTCCATCGGCAACGACCGGGCCTACCTCTCCGTGGAGCCGGTGGCCGGGGGCGGGGCGACGGTTCGCGCCTTCGTCAACCAGCAGGTCTTCCACTGGGCGTGCGAGGATCTCGATCGCGCCTCGGAAGACGGCATCCTCGCCAAGGAGGGGGGCGTCAAGGCGGTGGACAACGACAGCTCCAGCCGCGAAGGTCGGCATGTGCTCTTCGAGGGCAACGGCGCCGTCTCGCTGGGCAATCCCGGCTGGCTGCAGATGCGCGACGGGTTCGGACTCAAGTGCCGCGTCCGTCCCGGCGCCCGCACCGGCGGGTCGATGACGCTCTTCCAGAAGGGGGCCGCGTTCGCCGTGCGCCTCCTGCCCTCCTCCATGGGAGGCTACGACCTCGAGGTGGAGGTGACCCTCGAGCCCGACGCGGAGGGCAAGGATGGCGGCGCCCACCGCCTGAAGACCGGATTCCGCGGGGCCGAGGCCGTGCCCGAGTGGCAGGGGCCGGTGCTCCCCGGGCGCTGGCAGGACCTCCGGGTCACCTATGACCGCGACACGCTCTCGGTCTACGTGGACGAGAAGCTCCGGGCGACGCGGGACGACCGCCACCAGCGGCTGGTCCGCTCCGACGAGCCTTTCCGCATCGGTGGCGGCTACCTCGGGGGGTTCGACAGCTTGGTGATCTCCGGCATCTTCGAGAAGGACGAGAACCGCCTCGAAATCTCCCCGAACGTGACCTGGATCGACGCCGCGGGCAAGCCGATCGAGAAGGGGACCAAGATCCACTTTCTCAACCGCGCCCTCGACGGGCGGGAACACGACAAGCCGGTGCAGCTGCGGTTCCAGATCATCGGAACGGATGGGCGGGGCCCGGTGCGCATCGTCCAAGTCTCCCTCAGCGGTGAGATCTTCGTGAGGAGTCCAGGCGGATGAAACGAAGCAGCCGGGGCTTCACCCTCCTCGAAGTGCTGGTCGCCATGTCCCTCTTCACGCTGCTGGGGTACGCCGTCGTGACCCTCATGACGAGCGGCGTCGAGATGTACCTGGGCGGCAACATGGTGGCGCAGCAGGAGGACCGGCTCGAGTTGAGCCTGCCGCGCCTGGAAGACGATCTGCGCATGCTGCGGCTCCCCTCCACCCACGACCGCGTGCCCTTCGATTCCAAGAACCCCGATCCGGAGAAGGAGCCCGAGCGCCTTCCTCCGGAGAACCGCTTCCTGAGCGGCCTCCACAGGTACAAGGTCGGGCGGGACGAGGTCTCCTGCCGCTGGCTCGCCTTCGTGCGCGACGCCGCGGGGCTGCGCGAGCTGGACGCCTACCTCCTGCGCGCCGGCACCAACCCGAAGGCGGACGCCTACATGGACGGCAAGGAGGACGAGGAGGAGTACAAGAACGGGCGCCACCTCGCCTCCGGCGGCGAAGTGGAGGTGCTCTGGATCTGGCTGCCCGACGAGACCAAGCCGGGGGTGGGGGCGGTGCACCGAGCGTACCGAACGCCGATCGGCGGCCCCGGCAGCCTGCTCGATCCCAAGAACCACGCGACGCTCGAGCAGCTGCGCGAGACGATCAAGCCCACCCCGATCTTCACCGGCGTGCTCCGCTGGGACCTGCTCTTCTGGACGCAGTACACCACGACCTGGGAGTGGCGCGAAGGGGAGCCGCGCGTCGTGAAGCGACCCGCGACGGAGAGCGAGGCGAAGTTGCGCGCGGCCTGCGGCCCGTCGCGGACCTGGGATTCCACCCGCGGGCTCCTTTCCGACAAGGACTTCCTGCTCGCGAAGGCCGGCTCCTTGAATTTCGCGGGGGACGACATCTGGCCGCGGAAGGTCCGGGTCGAGTTTTCCCTGATCGAAGATGAGACAGTGCTCGCTCGCGGATTCTCGGCCGGGGAGCGAGAGTTCGTCGTGGAGGCGACGGATTTCGCAACGGGCCGCGGGGAGCTCTTCTCCCAGCCGATGCGCGTCGGGCTCGAGTGGGTCACCCTCCAGGGCCGCCACCCCCAGGCACGGGATCGATTCCTGATCGAGAGCCGGGGAGCGCTGGGATCCTCCGAGCTCGTCCACGCGGAGGGCACGCCCGTCTATTTCGGGCGCATGTTCGACTTCGCCATCTCCATCCCCGCGTTCCGCGACGACAACAATTAGGTGCATAATGGGGAGGACGCCCATGCCCCGACGCGCCCGCCAGAGAGGCTTCACCCTTCTCGAGATCATGATCGCGATGTCGATCCTCGTCATCGGGGCCACCTCGATCCTGGGGATCTTCGTCGTGGCGGTGGACTGGCAGTCGCGCCGGGTCGAGAACAACCGCGTGGCCGACATCATCAACTTCGCCATCGCCCACGCCGAAATCGCCTTCAACACGTTCGATCCGTCGAGCGTCCCCAAGGGCCAGTCCCCGGTCCCCCCCAGCATCGTGGTGGACCTGCGCGACCCCGACAAGGCGCGCCAGAACCCCGACCCCCAGGTGCAGCTCGCAGCCCGCCGCTTCCCCGGCTGCAAGTACGAGCTGGTCTTCGAGCGCAATCCGGTCGGAACCGGCGACTCCAGCGTTGCGGTGAACGTCCGCATCTGGGGCCTGCCCGGCGTCAAGGACGACCCCGCCTACACCGACAAGATCATCTTCACGCGGTCCGGGACGCCGGTCCACGCCTTCCTGAACAGCCCGTCCCTCAAGGCGCGCGAGGACGAGAAGGCGCGCGGCACGACGGGCCGGCCTCGCTGACGATGCGGAGGGCACCATGACGATTCGCCTCCTGACCCTGCTCCTTCTCTGCACGGCGTTGCTGCCTGCCCGGGCCGACGACGATGTGATGGAGATCGCGCTCGACGACGGAACGCGCATGCACGGCTATCTCGTGGAATCCGAGTGCACCGACGAGGTGCTCGTGATCCGCGACATGCGCACGCAGGGCAAGAAGGTGATCCCCTGGGCGCGCGTGGATGCCTCGCATGCCCAGGAGTTGCGTGTCCGTCTCGGGTTCGAGGTGGAGGACATGGGGGGCTCGCTCACCACGGAGGCCTCCGAGATCCGCAATCGCGCAGGCAGCGTCTTCGTTGGCAAGCTCCTGAACGAGGCGACGGCGAAGGCCGACGGGGAGTACCGGCTCAAGACCGCCGACGGCGAGCGGCGGATCCAGATCAGTGACGTCGTAGAGGGGCCGACCGCGGTGGAGGTGGATTCGCTCCAGATCTACACGCCGGAGGAGCTCTACCAGCGGCGAATCAAGGGCGGCGCCCCTGCCTCCGCGGAGGAGCACTTCCGCACGGCGGAATTCTGCCGCAAGATCGGCGCGCACGAGCACGCGCGGACGCACTACCAGGCGATCCTCGACGCGGGCGAGACGAAGTACAACGCCGATGCCATCCGCCGCCTGCTCGAGCGGGTGGAGAAGCGCATCGGCCAGCGCGAGGCGGAGGGCGCGTTGCGCGGGATCAAGCAGGCCATCGTCTACAACCGCTTCGAGCAGGCGGCCCAGTTGATCGCGGCGTTCCGCGAGAAGTACACCGACGAGGACCTCCTCAACGACGCCAAGGAGCTGGAGGAGGAGTCCGCGGAGCGCCGGAAGGCGTGGTACATAGGACAGGTTCCGCGGCTGCTCATGGGCGAGGTGAAGGACCTGCTCGGCGACAAGCTCAAGACCAAGGATCTCGCCCTCTCCGAAGCCCTGCGCTTCGCGGGCGGCCAGGTGAGCGCGGCGGACACCGTATCGGCCCGGGCCCTCGCCGCCGTCGCCGAGAAGCTGAAGCTCGATCCCAAGGAGGCCCTGGACTACTGGAACCAGCGCCCGCGGCGCCCCATACAGCGCGCGTTCTACCGGGACGGGACGTTCGTGGTGCTGCAGAACATCAAGGATCCCCTCGCCAAGGTGACCCCCCCCAAGCCGGGAGGCTCCTCCAAGGGCGGGAAGAGCGGGAGCGGCAAGCCCGCACCCGCGCCCAAGCCCCACGGCATGAAGAATCCCGAGGAGTGGTGGAAGGAGAAGGTCGCGGCGAAGAAGACTACCGACCTGCGCGACTTCCTCTACGCCTTCTGGGCGGAGAAGAGCGGAATGGTGGAGCTGCTCGAGCCGAAAGAGGAGACCTGCCCGACCTGCCTCGGCAAGGGTTACACTCAGCAGAGCCACACGACGACCGACGGGATCGTGCCGTGGTTCGACCGCTGCCAGACCTGCTACGTCGCGACCTATTTCCGGGTGGTACAGTTCCGCTGATCATGCGCCTCGTCGCTTCCGCCGCCTGCCTCGTGGTGATGGGGGGGCTGGCTTCGGCCCGGCCGCCCACCACCCCCGACTTCGTACGCATCGACCGCCTCCTCGCCGAGTACACGGCACGCATCGACGAGTTGCGCAGGGCGGAGGAATTCGCGGCCAAGTCCCGCGAGGAGAAGCTGGTCCTCTACTACCGGGAAGGGCGCGCGGAGTACGAGGGGAAGAAGCTCACCGCCGCCTACGTCGCCGAAGAGATCTTCGAGAAGTGGAAGGCTGTCCAGGTGGAGACGCCGCGCCAGGAGGACTTCTCCACCCTCCTGCTGCTCCCCGACGCCTTCAAGGTGCGATTCCAGGCCGCCGTTCTGAACCGCACGGTGAAAGAGGACCGCTTCCGGGCGAGCAAGACGATGGTGGATGCGTTGCTGCACGACCACCTCCACATCCGCCAGATCGCCTTTCGCTGCCTCGAGGCGATCTACACCGCCACCTTCCTCTATGACCCCAACGCTTCGCGCGGCGACCGGAGCGCCAAGCAGAAGAAGTGGCGCGAGCACATCGACAAGATGCGGCGCTGATGGGGCGCGCGGCGGGCGCGCTGCTCCTCGTCGCGTGCGGTTGCGCCGCCTCCCGGAGCGACCCCGCCCCCGGCCCCACGCTCCCCTCCTCCGAGCCCGCCGGCTGGCTGGAGGGACGCCCGGTCACCTACGACGAGATCGCGCGCCATCTGCGAAGCAAGGATCCCGATCTCTTCGCACGAACGCTCGAGGGGGTGCTCCTCGAGCGCCTGGCCCGGTCGGAGGCGAAGCGCCTCGGGCTCGCGGTGCCCCCCGCGCTCCTCGCACGGGAGACCACCCGGCGTCTCCGGGAGTGGGAGGCGCGCCTGCAGGAGGCCGCCCGGCGCGAGACGGGCCGTGGCACCGACTCCGCCCTCTGGCTCCGAACCGTGGCGGGTCTCACGCCGGAGGAGTTCCGGGCGCTCGTGCGGCGGCACACCGAAGTGGAGATGCTCCAGGACCGCCTCCTTCGGCGCGAACTGCTGGTCACCGAGCGGGTTGAGGTCTCGCTCCTCATCGTGGAAGGGGAGGCCAAGGCGCGCGAAGTGGAGGCGCTCCTCGCGGGCGGCGCGGAATTCGGCGCCCTCGCCCGCGAACGCTCCACGCATGCCACCGCCCCGACGGGCGGGCGCCTGGAGTTCCCGCTCCTCCGCCAGGACATCGGCGACGAGGAGCTGGCCCGGCGCCTCTTCCTCGCGCAGCCCGGGCAGTGGCTCGCGCCCGCGACGCCCCGGGTGGGAGAGGGCACAGCCCTCGCGTTCTACCGCCTCGAGGCGATCCACGCCCCGGTGGCGGGGGCGCCCGGCGACTTGGCGGAAGCGGTGGAGCGCGATCTTGAGGCGCGTCCGGTGCCCGTGGGAGAATACGAACGCTGGCGGCGGCGGGTGTTTCTGCGGCACGGCTTCCTGGCAGCTCCGCCTCCGCGGGAGAACGCATGATCCAGATCCCCTCTCCGGCTCCCGGTGACGCGCTCAAGGCGCGCCTGGAGGCCGCCCTCTTCTGCGCCACCGAATCCCTTTCGACGCGCCGCCTCGCGGAGGTGCTTGGCGTGGAGCCTGCCGCCGTCGAAGAGGGCCTCGCCCGGCTCCGGGAACGCTATGCCGGACCCGAACGGGGCGTCCACCTGGTGGAGATTGGCGGGGGGTGGCGGATGCTGACCAACCCGCAGTGCGCGGATGCCGTGGCGGCGCTCCGCGGCCGCCCCGACAAGGAGCGGCTCAGCCCGGCGGCGCTGGAGACCCTGGCGATCATCGCCTACAAGCAGCCGGTGAGCCGCTCCGAGATCGAGCGGATCCGGGGCGTCGCCGTGGGCCCGGTCCTGCGGCACCTCCTCGACCTCGACCTCGTGCGCGTCACCGGGCGGGAGGAGGGCTTGGGGCGCGCTCTCCTCTACGGCACGACACGGGTCTTTCTGGACCGTTTCGGCCTGAGGGATGCCAAGGAGCTGCCCGCCTCCCTGGAAATCTAGGGCCTCTCCGGCCACCCCATCCGGCTCCGCCCGGCCGCGCGGCCCCCGGCCGACGCTGGGGTAGCCCGGCAGATCCCCATCCAGGGAGCCCATCGGGGCGGGGCTCGGCACGGACCGGTCGCCGGCTGCGGGCGCGCATCCTGCCCGCCGATCCCGCGCGATCCGGCAGCCTCCCGAGCGGACCTCCCTGCGGATGGTTCGCACGCCACCCGATCGGGAACCTCTCCCCTCCCGGTCTTGCCGCGGATCCGGCCCCGGTCCCCCCCCCGCATTGACTGGGCGGCGGGAGGCTCCACAATGGGCCGTCTCCGCCCCTGGGGCACTCCATGAAGAAATTCCGTCGCACCGTCAAGAAGTTCGAGCGCTGGTTCATGCTCGGACTCGTCATCCTCCTGCTGGTCATCTTTACGGTGATCGACATCATCGTGCCGGCCGGCCGGGGCGGTCCCGACGACGCCCGCGGAGAGGAGGAGGCGGGCTCCTTCTCCCTCCTGGCCGGCGTCACCTACCGCTACACCTGGGACCAGTACGAGCAGGCGAAGCGCCGCTACCAGATTGCGACCGGGTTCTCGTCGGGCCGTCGGGACCAGCAGCGTGTCGCCGACACCGAAGTCTGGACCTATATCGTGCTCCTGGAGGCGGCGCGTCGTGAGGGGATCGAGGTTCCCAACGAGGAGCTCGTGACGGAGCTGCGCCGCTTCTGGCCGCCGGAGTACTTCGAGGACAAGGCGCGCTACAAGGAGATCATCCGCAATCTCTTCAACACGACCGCGACCGCCTACGAGGAGTGTTTCCGCGATCTCCTGCGGACGGCCCGGTTCCGCGAAATCTACCGGCAATCCTTCGAGTTCGTCCCGCCCGCCTCCCGCGAGGAGGTGATCGGGCGCTTCACGGCGCGCGGCGAGGAGACGGTGCAGGTCACCTTCGGGGCCCTCGAGGCCGCGACGGCTCTCGCCGACGCGCAGGTGGAGCTTTCGGCCAAACCCGACGCCGACAAGGAGCTGCAGGAGTTCTTCGTCAACGATCCCGCCGTGCGCGGAGAGTACGTGCGTTTCCGCCACCCGCGCCGCTACGCAGCCGAGCTGCTCTACACCATCCACGCCCGCATGCTGGAGGAGGCGGATTGGATGCGCGTGAAGGAGGTGTTCGGCCGCACCTACCCGGAGCTGGATCTATCCCGGCTCGACCCGAGCGAACGCGAACTGGAGGACTATTTCAGCCACTACCGCGACCGGTTGCTCGAGCAGGAAGGGGCCAAGTGGGAAAACCTCGTCGCCGAAAAGAAGCCCGAGGAGGGGGGCGGGGAGGAGGGCGACAAGCCCGCGGACGGGGACAAGCCCGCGGACGGGGACGAGCCCGCGGACGGCGACGGGGCTCTCGATGCAGCCAAAGAGGCGGCGGAGGCGGAGCGTCTCCGTAAGCTGGAGGAGGAGCGGCTCGCCAAGGCGCGCGAACTGGTCCATGTGCAGGCGACCAATGAACTTCGCCTCCGCGGGATCTACATGTTCTTGCGGGATGAAGCGGCCAAGGACGCCAAGAAGTCGCTGCGCGAACTCTTCGATCGACTGCGCGCGCAGGACGATCCCGCCGCCCCCGTCTGCTCGGAGGAGCCGGGCAAGGGCATCGTCGTCTACCGGGTCATCGAAGAGCCGCTCTCGGCGGAACAGCTCTCGGAGCTGGAAGACGGCGGAACGAAATTCACGATCAATTTCACGAATCGCATCGTGCGCGAAAACTACGAAACGCTTCCCCTGGTGGGGGCGAAGGCGGATACCTTCGGGGAGGCGGGCCACGGCCGCCTGATCTTCCGCGGCACCGGCTACTGGCAGGAGAGCCCCAAGACCTACGAGGAGCTCTCGCCGGCGGAACGGGAGACGCTGAAGACCGAGTTCTACCTGCCGGTCAAGGCGCGCGCCCGGGCGAAAGAGCGCCTGGAAGCGCTGAGGAAGGAGTTCGTGGAGGGACGCCTCTCCACGACGGCCTTCGCGGAGGTGGCCGGCAAGGCGGGCTGTCTCGTCCAGGAGGGGGAATGGATCGAGCCTTCCACCGTCTTCCGACAGGAACCCGTCAAGGCGCTCTACTGGACGCCGGAGTACCTGCGCATGCGGGACCGCCACTTCCTGCGTCGCGAACTGGATCTACCGCTCAAGCGGGACCGAGCGGAACAGAAGCTCCAGGCGGGCAGCTTCTTCGACGTACTCGTGCATGCCCGCGCCGGCGCGGAGGATCCCGGAACCGCCTACCTCGTGCTGCTTCTCGATCGGCGGCCGATCGCCGGGTCCGAGATGCCGGAAGAGGAGTTCCAGACGACCGCGAGCGGAATCCGGTCCTCCGCACGGCGCGAGGAGGAGGAATGGTGGGCGAAGCAGTTCGCCGTCCTGCGCACGCGCTTCGACATGCGGTTCGCGTCGAGCATGCAGAGCCGCATCGAGGAGGAGTTGAAGGAGCGGGAGGCGGCGCAGTAGGACCCGGCTAGACCCGCCAGCGCCCCGCCACCGGGACGGGATCCTCGCCCCCGCGGCATGCCGGGTTGCAGCGGAGCAGGCGCAGCAGCGCGAGGAGCACCCCCTTCGCCGCGCCGTGCACCTGCACCGCCTCGCGTGCGTAGGCGCTGCAGGAGGGGTGGAAGCGGCAGAGCGGCGGAAGGAGCGGGGAGACAAGTCGCCGATAGGCGTCGATGAGGGCGACGAAGAGCCGTCTCATCCCCGCCTCCGCCGGTCGGCGAAGGCCTGGGCCACAAGTCGCTCCAGATCCTCCGCCACCTGGGCGCGAGCGGCGCCGCGAGCCGCGGTGCGCGCCACGACCACCAGGTCGGCCGCCCTCGGCAGGGTGTCTCGAACCTGGCGGAACGCTTCCCGCACCAGCCTCTTGAGGCGGTTGCGGCGGGGGCTGTCCCCGTACTTCCGCGACACCGAGATCCCCAGGCGCGATCGCGCGGCTCCGTTCGGCAGGACGTAACAGCCGAAGCGCTCCCCCGCGACGTGCCAGCCCCGCTGATAGACCCGCTTGAACTCCCCCGTCGTGCGGATCCGGTCAGCCTTCGTGAATCTCCCCGCCGGGGCGGGGTGCCGGGAAAGTGCGGGCATCCCGCGAGGATACCCCGCGACCCACCGCGTCCCGTCTCCCGAGGGGTCGCAGAGAGTGCGGGAGCAGGTCCCGGAGCACCGGCAAGGGCCCTAACCCGCACCGTAGCATTGACTTGCGACCGACGGGACCTACCATGCTTGGTGGCCGACCTGGTTCGGCGCGTGCATGAATCGTTGCCTTGTTCTTATTGTCGCGGTGGCCTCCTGCGCGGCTCCGTTGGGGGGCGGCCGGGGATATCGCGGGGGGCCGACGATGGCCCATGACCCGCCCGCCCGTGGGCTGCCGGTCTTGGAGGTGATTTTCCCGGATCACCTCGAACGCCCCGACCTCGGGACCGAGCAGGAGATCGTCTCCGCCATCGCGCGCCTCTGGTCCCGCGACTTCGCCGTCTACACCGCGGCCTGCCGCCAGCTGGTCGATTCCGGCGAGACCGCCCTGCCCTACCTCGGCTACTTCGGCGATGTCCGCAAGGAACTCCTCCCGGGCCACAGCGTGAGCGTCACCCGGGTCGTCCTGGCTCCGATCCTGGCCCGCCTGTCGCCCGACCGCGTGGGAGTGGCGCTCGCCTCCCCCTACGCGCCCGTGAGGATCGCCGCGGCGCAGGCGGTCGCGGAGCGTGGCCTCGTGGAGCACGCGCCGCGACTCCAGCGGATGCTGAGCGACCCCCAGGAGGCCACGCGCTCCGCCTCCATCGCAGCCCTGCGCGCGCTCTACAATTCCTATCTGGACTACAGGGCCGACGACCCGCCGGCCCGGAGGGAGCGGGCCGCGGCGGAGTGGGACAGATTCCTGCGGGCCCGGGCGGAAGAGGCCGCGTCCGATCGATGAGCGAGCGGGACTTCGACGCCCAACAGCTGCGCGGCCTGCTCGATGCCCTCGATGTGGGCGTGGCCGTCGTGGATGCCGGGGGCCGGGTCCTCCTTGCCAACCGGCGTCTCGGCGAACTGTTCCAGGGTAAAGGGCGGGAGTTCGCCGGCGAGGCGCTCGGCACGGTTCTTCCGGGCGTCGGGGGCGAGATCGACTGGGCCCGCGCCGCGCAGCACGCCGTGGAACGCGAGCGGACGACGCGCCTCGGCCGGCATCCGCTTCCCGGAGGCTTCCAGGTGGACGTCGCGCTCGGGCCGGTCCGGCTGGTCGCCGGGGAGGGGTCGCTGGGACTCCTGACGGTGGTGGACGTCAGCGAGGCGGTTCGGCTGGAGGAGCGCCTTCTACGCCAGGCGCGCACTCAGGCCATCGCGAATCTCGGGGACAGCGTCGCCCACGAGATCCGCAACCCGCTCAACTCCATCCACATGAACGTGCAATTGCTGCGCGAAGGGCTGGTCTCGGGCCGGCCGCCGCGCGAGGAGCTCGACCGCATCGCCTCGATCGTGCAGCGCGAGATCAAGCGCCTCGATCGGGTCGTGCGCGACTTCGTGCAGTATTCGAGGCCGCCGGCGCTCCACCTTGCGCCCGGCTCGGTGAACCGCGTCGTGCGGGCCGCCCTCGATCTCCTCGATGCGCAGATCCGCGAGAAGCGTCTCGCGGTCGAGATCGACCTGCAGTCGGCGCGGCCGGTCCGCATGGACCCCGACCGGCTCCAGCGGGCGATCTACAACGTCCTGCTCAACGCGGTCCAAGTCCTCGCCGCGGGGGGCTCCCTGGTCTGCCGCAGCCGCGACGAGAAGGATCGCTGCCTCCTGGAATTCACCGACAACGGCCCCGGCCTCGACCTCGTGAAGACGCCGCACCTCTTCGACCTCTTCTACACCACCAAGCCCGGCGGAACCGGGCTCGGACTTCCCCTCGCGAACCGGATCGTCGAGGAGCACGGCGGCCGCATGGCGGTCGCGAGCCGACCGGGGCAGGGAGCCACCTTCGCCCTGTTCCTGCCCTACGACGGGCCGCCCCCGCCGCGGGAAGCGGGTCCGACCGCGGTGCCCGTGGGTCTGGGGGAGGGGGAGTAGGCATGCGCCCGACGCGTCTGCTCGTGGCGGAGGACGATCCCGGGGCTGGAGAGGCGCTCAGGACCGCCTTTGTCGCGAACGGCTGCGATGTCCGCTGGGCGCGCACCGGCGCCGAGGCGCGGCAGGCGTATCGCGAGGGGACCTACGACGCGGTGCTCACCGATGTCGTCATGCCGGACGTGGACGGGTTGACCCTCTTGCGGGAGTTCGTCGCGGCCCCCGACGCCCCCCCGGTGATCGTCATGACGGCTTACGGATCGGTCGAGCGGGCCGTGCAGGCGATGAAAGACGGCGCCCACGACTTCCTCGAGAAGCCCCTGGACCTGAGTGCGCTGCGCGCGCTGGTCCACGCGGCGGTGGAGGAGCGGCGGCGCGAACCCGAGAACCGTGCCGTGCGCGCGCGGATGCGCGAGGACAAGAAGTCGCTCTTGGCGGGCCAGAGCGCCCTCATGCGGCGCGCGATCGAGCAGAGCCGGCGCGTCGCCAGGACCAACGCGACCATCCTCATCCAGGGGGAGAGCGGGACCGGGAAGGAGCTCATCGCGCGCCTGCTCCACCGCGAGTCGCTCCGCGTCCGCGGGCCGTTCGTCGCGGTCAACTGCGCCGGGCTCACCGAATCGATCATCGAGAGCGAGCTGTTCGGCCACGTGAAGGGCGCGTTCACCGGCGCCGTCCGCGCGAAGAAGGGCAAGTTCGAGCTTGCGGAGGGCGGCACGCTCTTCCTGGACGAGATCGGCGAGATCCCCCTGGGGATCCAGGTGAAACTGCTGCGCGTTCTCCAGGAGCGCGAGGTCGAGCCGGTGGGGGGCGAGGGGCCCGTGCGCATCGACGTGCGGTTGGTCTGCGCGACCCACCGCGACCTCGACGCGATGGTGCGCGACCAGCAGTTCCGCGAGGACCTCTACTACCGCATCAAGGTGATCGTGCTCAGGGTGCCGCCCCTGCGCGAGAGGAGCGAGGACATCCGCGAACTCGCGGCGCACTTCCTCGGCTTGGCGAACGAACGGAACGGGCGCAGAGTCGCCGCGTTCTCCCCCGCCGCGCTGGAGCGCCTCAAGGCCTACGCCTGGCCGGGCAACGTGCGCGAGCTCGAGAACGTCGTGGAGCAGGCGGTCGTGCTCGCGCAAGGCGCCACCATCGAAGCGGGCGACCTCCCGGAAGAGATCACCGGCGACAAGGGGCCGCAGGAGGTCTTGCGCATCACGGTGGGGACGAGCCTCGCCCAGACGGAAAAGGACCTGATCCTGGAGACGATGCGCAAGACGGGCGGGAACAAGACGCTCGCGGCCAAGATGCTCGGCATCGGGGTCCGCACGCTCTACCGCAAGCTCGAAGAGTACGGCGTGTAGCGACCGGGCACGCCGTGTGAACAGGGTCGGGCCATGCGCCCTGGATGGCGGACCCTGGCCGCCTGCCTCCTCGCCATGTCGATCCCTTTCGACATCGCCCAGGCGGGAGAGGCGATGGATCTCGACATCGCGATGGCGATCTCGAGGACGCGCGCCCGGGCCGTGGCCCGCGTGGCAGAGTCGACCGTCCTCGTGCGCGCCTTCCGCGGGGCGGAGTCGGGGGAGGGGCGGATCCGCTACGGGACCGGCATGGTCGTGCAGGCGGAGGGGGGCGTCCTCACCTGCCTCCATGTCGTGGAGGGGGCGGACGCCGTGGTGGTCCTCCTTGCCGACGGCACGGCGGCAGCCGGGCGAGTCACCGCTCGTGACGAGGGGGCGGACGTCGCCTTGCTCCGCGTGGACTGGGGTTCGCGGCGTCCCCCCCCTGTCGTCTTCGCGGACGACTCCACGCTCGCGGTGGGGGAGAGCGTCCTCGCTCTGGGAAACCCGCTCGGCGTGGGCCTGAGCGCGAGCCTGGGCATCGTGGCGGCAAAGGGCCGACGCGGCGTCGTGGCGGGCCAGCCCTCAGGCCTTCTCCAAACCGACACCAGCACCCATCCCGGCTGCTCCGGCGGCCCGCTCTTCGATCTGCGCGGTGAGGTGCTGGGGATGGTGAACGCCGTCCTGGAGCCGGACGCGGGAAGCCGCTCGGTGGCCTTCGCCGTTCCCGCATCCGAACTGCAGCGGGTCCTTGCCGATTTCCTGGCCGGCAAGGAGGTGCGCAGGGCATGGCTCGGGATCCAGGTGCGCCCCGTACGCGGCGCTGAGCCCGGCCTGGAGATCGAGGCGGTGGTGCCGGGGAGTCCCGGAGAGGCGGCCGGGGTGCGATCCGGGGACCTGCTCCTCGCCCTTGGTTCGGCGGGAATCGTCGATCTCGAATCGCTCCGCGCAGCGCTCCGCGCCCTTCGTCCCGGTGAACGCACGTTCCTGAGGATCCTGCGCGGGGGGCGGCCCGAGCAGCTGGATGTCCAGGTCGGGGAGCGGCCGAGCGCGAGCACGCCTCCGCCGCAGTAGTGTAAACTATTATCCAATAGCAGGTTATGACAGCGGCCACTTTTCTTGTTGACGTTAGTAATTTGTTACAGTAACATCCGTTAGCATATGAACAGATGGGCCCCCGCGGTAACCCGCACACCCTTTGAGACCGGTTCTCTCCCACGGACCGCGGGGGCCCGACCCCGTCTCCCAGCGACGCATGCCCGGCGCGAGGGCGGCGCGATGTGGAGATCCCGCCTCCTGACCGAACTTCCTCTGGTGGTGAGCCTCGTGACGCTCTTCTTCTTCGCGTTCTACCTGTGATGGCCACCTACACCGCCAAGCAGCACGAGGTGCTGGAGATCATCCGGCAGAGCCTCGAAGAGCGCGGCATCGCACCCACCCTGGAAGAGATCGCCGAGGCCCTGGGAGGGACGAGCCGGGTCACGGCGCTTGCCCACCTGCGCGCCTTGGAGAAGAAGGGGGCGATCCGCAGGCGCGCCAGGGAGAGCCGGGCGATCGAGATGCTGGACGTCAGGTACCGCCCCGCCCGAGGCGTGCCGCTGCTGGGGTCCATCGCCGCGGGCGAGCCGATCCTGGAGGCCGAGGTGCGCGAGGACATTCGCATCGAGGAGTACCTCGGTGCGCAGGAGGGGACATTCCTTCTGCGCGTCGAGGGCGATTCGATGATCGAAGACCAGATTCGGGACGGAGATCTGGTGCTCGTGGAGAGCCGGTCGAGCGCCCGCGACGGGGAGGTTGTTGTGGCCGTGGTAGGAGGAGAGGTGACCTTGAAGCGCCTCTTCCGCGAGAAGGCGAGGATCCGGCTCCAACCCGCGAACGCGACGTTGAGCCCCAAGACCTACGCGAGCGACGAGATCGAGGTTCGCGGCGTCGTGAAGGGCGTCATCCGGAGGGTATGAAGGGAGCGCGACCGGGGGCGGCCCTGGCCCTCGTCTGCGCGGCCTGCGCGGTGGCGCCGCGCGAGGCGGAGCCCCCCCCGACCTCGGCCGGCGCGGAGGCGGCGCGTCAGGGCGACGCCCTGCGGCGCAGGGGGCAGTTCGCGGAGGCGGGTTTCCGCTACGCGGCCGCCCTGGCGAGCGACCCCGGGTCCGTGCGGGCGCATCTCGGCCTGCAGGCGATGGCGCTGGCGAGAGGCGAGGATCTCGCGCTTCGCCGTCGCTATCGGGGGGGGCCCAACCCCTATCTGGAGGGGCGACTCGAGGGCTCGCAAGAGCGCCAGGAGTCCGCATTCCGTCGCGCGAGCGCGCCCTGGCGCACTCTCGGTCTTGCGGGCGTCGAGGAGGAGCGGGGCCGAATCGAGCAGGCGCGCCGAGGCTACCTCCGCACGTTGGAGGCCGACCCGGGGAACCCCTGGGCGCGAGCGGGACTCGCGCGGTGTCTCCTCGCGGAGGGGCGTCTGGGCGCGGCGGATGCCGCGTTCGAGACCGGAGCGTGGCTCGAACCGGAGAGCCCGGCATGGCCGCTCGGGCGCAGCATCGTCTCCGACCGGCGCGGTGATCTGGAGGCTGCGCTGGTCTTCGCCATCGAGGCCTTTCGGCGTGCGCCGGCTGAGGCTTCCCTCGCGGAGCGCCTCTTTGCGCTCGCCACGCGCGGGGGTGGGCGTCGCCCGATGGAGCGGGCGCTTGCCGCCTTGGTGAAGGGGGAGGGGAGCGAAGGCGTTGCACCGGCCCTTGCCGCAAGGCTCTGCGGGCTCCTCGGGGCGGAGGCGTACGCCGAGGAGCTGCGGGCGCGCGCGCTGCGCGAAGGGGCGTCGGAGGCGGAGATGCGCGGCGGGCCCGACCCCCCGCACGAGCCGTTTTCGCGATTCGTGGACGCCCTTCGCACCGGAGTGAAGGCGCGCTACCGCCACTACGCCTCCACGAAAGAGGCCGAGTCGCTTCGCGACTACGTGGCGTGGGCGCGCGCTCTCTACGAGCGGGAAACGGGTCGCCCCCTCCTCGGGCCTCCGCGCGAAACCGCCTACGCCTTCGTGGGACGCATGCTTGACCCGACCGCGTCGTCGGACGATCCCTTGGTGCGCGCGTGCGCGCAGGAGGGCTACCTTCTGGTCCTTGGACAGAGGATCGGGGGGCCTCCGGAGGCCATGCTCGCGCGCATCGAGCTCCGGGAACCACGCGGGCCGGCGGGGGAGCACGCCCCGGGAATCGAGCGCGAGCGGGTGATCGTCCGCGAGCCGGAGGTGCCGGGGTACCTCGAGTGGGCGGGGGGAGGCGATCTCGCGGGCATCGCGCTCGACCGCTTCGTGGTCATCGATCTGGACGCCGTCGCCCGGTGGCAGGCCGACCTGGAGCGACGCGCGCGGCGGCTGCGGGAGGGGGAGCTCGGCACGGGCGCCGGGGAGGCGCTGCCGGACCGCCCCTTCACTTCGCTCGAGGATCCCGCCGGCGTGGAGGGGCGCCTCCTGCGGGCCGGGCCGATCCGGGTCCTCGAGGAGGTGCAGGTCCACGAGGACGCGCACCTGCTCGATGCGGAGCAGCACCTGCCGGTGGGGCGGCACGCGCTGCGCAATCTGCTCTTGGCCCTCGGGCGCGGGTTTTCTGCCGACGCGATCCAGGCCTACCTGGAGCGCAACGCGCAACTGCGCGCCGTCTGTTCCGGCCCCGCCCCCCACGCTGCCGTCGCCGTGTGTGTCGCGGCGCTCGGATCGTCGGGGCCGCATGCGCGCGGCTATCGCGAGATCCTCGAGGGCCTCGTGGGCGAGCTCGCCGCGCACCCGGAGCTCTACCCCGAGGTGGACCCGCATCGCGTGCTCCTGCAGCAGTTGCACCAACTGCCGGCGGAGCGATTGCGCGCCGCGGCGCGGGCCGTCGCCCGGCGCTGGGGCCTCATGCCCTGACGGGAATCACTCGCCCCGCATCCAGGCTTCGATCGCGTCGGGCTCCTTGGGACTCGCGGAGCTCAGGATCTCCACGCCGCGCTCCGTGACGAGGAGCAGGTCCTCGATGCGGATGCCGAACCCTTCCTCCCCCAGATAGACGCCCGGCTCGATGGTGAAGGTCATGCCGGGCTCGAGGCGTGTGGGGCCGGGGTCGTGGACGTCGAGGCCGACGTGGTGGCTGGTGGCGTGAATGAAGTAGCGGCCCAGCTTGGCCTCGGCGATCACCTGCCGCGCCGCCCGGTCGATGTCCCCGAAGGTGGCGCCGGGACGCGCCACGGCGATCGCGGCAAGCTGGGCCCGCAGGACGACCTCGTACACCTCGCGCTGGCGCGGGCTGAATCGACCGCTCACCGGGAAGGTGCGCGTGACGTCGGCGGCGTAGCGCTCCACCGCGGCGCCCAAGTCGATCACGAGGAGGTCCCCGTCGCGGAGCGTGCCGTCGTTGCGGAAGTGATGGGGGATCGCGCTCTTGGCGCCCGACCCCACGACGAAGGGAAAGGCAGGCCAGGCGCCCCGGGCGCGCACGCCAGCCAGGAGGACTCCGTGGATCTCCGCTTCGAGGATGCCGGGACGGATCCGGGGCACCGCCTCGCGCAACGCCTCCGCGGTGATGTCGAGCGCGCGCCGGAGCGCCGCCTGTTCGACGAGGTCCTTGATGGCGCGGTGCGTTCCGAGCAGTTCGTCCAACTCGAGGATCTTGAGATCGGGCCGCTCCTTCGCCAGTCGGGCCAGCAGCTCGTCGCGCATGGGACGCAGGGTGACGGCGTCGGCTCCCCCGTACCGGGGAAGCCGCAACCCCGCCCCCTTCGGAAGGAGCTGCGCGAGCTGCCGGGCCAGGCCGGCGCCTCCCGCCGGAGCCGCCCGTGCCAGCTCGACGCCGAGGGCCCGCGCGGTCTCCGCGTCCGGCCGGAGCCGCAATCCCAGGAACCGCGCCATCGTCTCCGGCGCATCGCGCAGGAAAAGCACCTCGCGGGCCCGCACCGCGGCGCCGCCCGCCTTCATCTCGATCGGCCGCGACTGTTTCCCGGCGAGAAGGAGGGACGCGTCGGGCTCCTCGACGCCGGTGAGATAGAGGAGGTGGCCCTCCTGGGGCGGCTGGAGTACGTCGGTGAGCGGCTGGCCGAGGAGCAGGGCGTAGTCCGACCCGATCGCCGCCGCGAGGCGCACCCGGCGCGCCTTGCGCGCGGCGACGGCGGCATCGGCGGGCTCCGACGCGCAGAGCGTGGTGCCGAGCAGCAGCAGCGGAAGCAGGGCGCGCATGGCGCCCAGCATACGCGGCGGGGGAAGGGGGGGGGCGGGGGGGGCCGCCGCTTAAGCGCAGGGCTGCCAGGATCGCCGGGACTTCCTTGGCCTCGGTCAGCTTCCTGCGGACGCCGGCATCCTTGAGCTTGAGCGTGATGCGCGCGAGCACCTGGAGATAGCGCTCCTGCTGGTCGTCGGGACCCGCGATGAGCACAACGAAGTAGACCGGCTTGGCGTCGAGCGCATGGAACTCCAGCCCGGCGTCCGACTTGCCCAGCGCCACGACGAAATCCTTCACGCTCGGGATCTTCGCGTGGGGGATGGCGATGCCCAAACCGATGCCCGTGGACATGATCCGCTCGCGCTCGAGGATCGCCTCGAGCAGCTTGGCTCCGTCCCCGACTTCGGGGGCGCTCGTCACGACGGCGACGAGCTCCCGCAGCGCCTCCTCCTTCGTGGTCGCGCGGAGGATTTTCACGCGCTCGGGAGGGATGAGGTGTTCCAGGCTGATGGTCATCGGTTCTCCGTCCCGGCCGGTTGTGCGCTGCCCGAGCGGTCCCACGCGACGGCGCCCGGAGCCTCGGGATCGCCCGTGATGCGTAGCGTGTCGAAGCGGAAGGTGCGGCCGGCGATTCCGTAGCGCTCCCGGAAGGCGCGCGCGGCGCTCCCGATGCGCCGTCGCTGCGCGTACGACACCGCGGGCCAGGGGCCGTCGAACCCCGCCTCGCGACTCTTGACCTCGAGGAACACGATGGTCTCCCCGTCGAGAGCCACCAGGTCCAGTTCGCCGCCCGCGGCGCGCCAGTTGCGGGCGAGGATCGTGAGCCCTTCGCGTCGCAGCAAGCGTTCCGCTGCGCGCTCTCCCCTTCGTCCGCGTTCCCGCCGGAGCATGGCGCGCCGAAGTCCCGGAGGCCTAGGAGCCTTGCGCCTCGCCCGCGACGGCCTCCGTCACATCCGCCGGGCGCGACTCCGGCGCGTCCGTCGGCGACTTGCCGCGGATTCCAGTGTCGCTTCCGCGTCCCTCGACTATGACCTCGCGGAGGCGTGTGGCCTTTCCGGTGCGGTCGCGGAGGAAGAAGAGCCGCGAGCGGCGGACGCGGCCGGAGCGGACGACCTTCACCCCCTTGATGGCCGGTGCGTGCAGGGGAAAGATGCGCTCGACTCCCTCGCCCTGGACGAGGCGCCGTACCGTGAAGGTGGTGCGCATTCCTCCGCCCCGGATCCGGATGACGGTCCCGCGGAAGAGCTGGACGCGCTCCTTCTCGCCCTCCTTGATGAGCACCTGCACGTCCAGCGTGTCGCCGACCCGGAACGGCTCCAGGTCCTTGCGCGCGAATTGTTCCTCGATGCTTTCGATCCTCGACATGGCGGGCTCCTCGTCGTCTTTGTCTATTGCCTCGGCGCGGTCACGCGTCCGGCGCTTCCTTGAACAGATCGCCGCGCCGGCTCCGGGTGCGCGCCTCGGCGGCGCGGCGGCGCCAGGCCGCGATCTCCTCGTGATTCCCGGAGAGCAGGACTTCCGGCACCTCGAGCCCGCGAAAGGAGCGGGGACGGGTGTACTGCGGTCCCTCGAGGAGACCGCCTTGGAACGAGTCCCGGCGCGCCGACTCCTCGTCCCCCAGGACTCCCGGCAGCAGGCGCACCACCGCCTCAGCCACGGCCAACGCGGCCAACTCGCCCCCGGAAAGGACGTAATCCCCCAGGGAAACTTCCATCGGATCCAGGATGTTCACGATCCGCTCGTCGAATCCTTCGTACCTTCCGGCCACGAGAATCAGGCCGGGCTTTCGGGCCAGCTCCTCGGCCATCCGCTGGTGGAAGGGACGACCCTGGGGCGTGAGGAGGATCGTCACGGCCTCCTTCGCGTGCCCCGCGCGTGCGCCTTCGACCGCCTCCACGACGGGTCCGGGCATGAGAAGCATCCCCGGTCCGCCGCCGAAGGGACGGTCGTCCACCTGACGGTGCCGGCCCTTGGCGGAGTCCCGGATATTGACAACCTCGAACGACGCCAAGCCCTTCCCGGAGGCGATGTTCATGACCGCCAAGCCGAGAAACGCGCGGACGCCTTCGGGGAAGAGGGTCACGAACGAGATCTTCAACAGACCCCCCCAAGGGCAAACACGCTATTTCACACGGAGCGATGGCGTCCGTCAAGGCGCGGTGGGCCCGATTCGTCCTCCCCGACGCTCCTGCCGCCGGAGTTTAGGATGGGGCCCATGTTCACCGGCCTCGTTCAGGGCCAGGGAGCCGTCCGGGCCCTGGAGCCGCGGCCCGGGGGGCTCCGCCTCCGCCTTCACGCCGGGCCTATGGCCGCGGAGGCGGAGCTGGGCGACTCGGTTGCGGTGGATGGCTGCTGCCTGACCGTAGTCGACCGGGGCGAGGGCGAATTCGCCTTCGACCTGGTGCCGGAGACCTTGGCGCGCACGACCCTGGGCGACCGACGCATCGGCTCCCGGGTGAACCTGGAGCTTCCGCTCCGCCCGGGCGACCGGCTCGGGGGACATTTCGTTCAGGGTCATGTCGACGCGGTGGGGCGGGTGCTGGCGTTCGAGCGCGACGGTGGCGGCGCGACGATGCGCATCAGCCTCCCCGAGCTCATCCGAGGGCAGGTGGTGGAGAAGGGTTCGGTGGCGGTGGATGGCGTGAGTCTCACCGTAGCCCGTGTGGAGACGGAGTCCTTCACGGTGGCCCTGATCCCGCACACGCTGGCGCGCACGACTCTCGGCGAGCGCACGATCCACGACCGGGTCAACCTGGAGGGGGACCTGCTGGCCAAGTATGTGGCCGCCCTCATCAAGCGCGCATGAAGTGGGCCGCCCTCGCCTTCCTCATCGCCGCGGCCGGCGTCTGGGCGTGGGCCCTCGCCCCCGCGCCGCGAAGCGCGCCCCCCGCGCTCCCGGATGGTCTCGTGGGTGGCTTCGACTTGGTGCGCTTCGTCCCGGCCCCGGAACCGGCGGAGGCGACGGGCCCCCAGCGGCCTGCGGAGGCGAGCCGGTGGGAATTCCGCGCGGACGGCACCTACCTCTACACCATCCTCTCCGGCGGGCGGGAGATGGCGCGCCGGGAGGGTCTCCTCTCCGCCGAGGGGGCCACGGTGACGCTCACCCAGGTCTCGGAGAATCGCACGCGCCTGCGCGCGGCGCCGCAGCCCTACCAGGTCTCCTGGCGAAGCGATCCCGAAGGCAGGCTCCTCGTCCTCCGCCACGCGACGGAGGGGCACGAACTCCTCCTTCGCCCCATTCCGGGCGGCTGAGCGGCGCTCAGTTCAGCACGCTGAAGAAGAGCGACGTGAAGGAGGTGAGGCTCGAGAGCGGCGCGTTTTCCCGGGCCGCCTCGCCGGTCTCGCGGAATGCCTGGAGCATCGCCTCCAGGTCGCGCACGACCCGGTCGTCCATGAGGAGGCGGCCGACGGAGCCCTTTCCCTGACGCAGCTGCGTGGCGATGGCGTTGAGATTGCTGCTCAGGGAGGCCAGGTCGTTGTAGACGGCGGGATCCCTGAGGAGCATGCCCACCGAGCCCTTCCCCTCCCGCAGGTCCGCTAGGATCGCCCCGGTGTCCTCCAGGATCCCGCCCAGGCGATCCGCGAGACCGCGATCGTTCAAGAGGCGCGCCACGATCCCCTCCCCGCGGGTGGCCCCCTCGGCGACGCGCCGCATCTCGCGCACGGCGGCCAGGAGCTCGTCCCCGAGCTTCTCCTCATTCATGAGCCGGTCGAGCTCCGTCGAGGTGCTCTTCAGCCGCGCCGCCGCCTCCGCCATGTCCGCGGCGATGGTGCCGTCGGCGAGGAGGCGTCCCACCGTTCCGTCCCTGTCGTTCAGGCGGCGGCTCGCAGCCTCGATCTCCCGCGCCGACGCGAGCACAGAGACGTAGAGCTCGTCGTTCGCCACGAGCTTTCCCACCGACCCCTCCCCGCGGTTCACCCGCGCCACGAGGTCGACGATCTCGTCCAGAGCGGCGGTGAGGCGGCGCCCGGTGTCGTCCAGGACCCGTTCCACGGTGCCGACGGCGTCCGACTCGACGACCCCCTCCAGATCCGCGCCCGCCGGGAGCGGCTTTCCCCGGGGCTGGCCGCGGTGGACCACGACCGCACGGCTGCCCAGGAACCCGGTGGAGGCGAGGGTGACCCGCGCTCCCTCCCAGAGGGTGAGGTCGGGATCGAGGCTCAGCTCGGCCACCACGTAGCGGCCCTCTCGCATCGCCGCATCGGGCACGCGCCGGACCGCGGAGACGATGCCGACTTTCGTGCCCGCGGCGTAGACGTCGTAGCCCTCGCGGATCCAGGATTCCGATCCGAAATAGACCCGCCACTTCGCCCTCGGTTGCAGGCTCAGCCCGGCGAGCTGGAAGGTCGCGAAGGTGAGCAGGGCCAGGGCGCCCAGCATGAAACCGCCCAGGACCAGGTTCTTGCGCGCGTTCATCGTGCCTCCTTGGCGGTCGTTTCCTTGAGAGGGCCTTCGAGCGCCCCGGTGACGAATTGGCGGACCAGCGGATCCGAGGTGTTCTGGAACTCCGCGGGCCGACCCTGGGCAATGATCCGTCCGTCGTAGAGCATCGCCACGCGGTCCGCGACGCGGAAGGTGCCGGCCATGTCGTGGGAGACCACAACCGAAGTGACGCCCAGCTTCACTTTCAGGTCGAGAATGACCTGGTCGATGATGTGCGACGTGACCGGATCGAGCCCGGTGGTGGGCTCGTCGTAGAGCAGGATCTCCGGACTCGTGGAGAGGCTGCGGGCGAGCCCGGCGCGCTTGCGCATCCCGCCCGACACCTGGTCCGGCAGGAGATCGCGTGTCCCCGAAAGCCCCACGAGGTCCAGGACCTGCTCGACGCGCGCGGCGATCCTCGGCTTCGGCCAGCGGAGAACCTCGAGCAGCGGAAGGGCCACGTTCTCCCCGATCGTGAGCCAGTTGAGGAGCGCGCCGGACTGGAAGAGGTAGCCCATGCGCGCACGGAGCGCCTGAAGCTCCTTGGGCGCCAGCGCATGCACGTCCTTCCCGTCCACGAGGACGCGCCCCGCGTCGGGCTGCACGAGGCCGATGAGGATGCGCAGCAGCGTCGACTTGCCGCTCCCCGAGGCGCCGATCACCACCAGCGTCTCGCCCTTCGCGACCTCCAGGCTGCAGCGGCGCAGGATGTGGCGCGATCCGAACGACTTGGAGACGGCGTCGACCCGGATCATCCGCTGAACGCCCGGTAGACGAGCCAGGTGAAGTCGTAGGAGATGACGAGGATCATCACGATGGAAGCGATGACGGCGCGCCGAACCGCTCGGCCCACCCCCAGGGCGCCGCCCTCCGCCTGGAGCCCCTCGGCGCAGCCGATGGCGGCGATGACGAAGCCGGTGAGGCCCGCCTTCACCAGCCCCGCGTAGACGTCGCGCGGGAGGCCGAGCCAGTCCCGTCCGCGAAGCGTCTCGATGGCGCGCGTCAGGAACCGCTCGTAGGAGAGGTCGAGCTGGTTGGCGGCCACCACCGCGCCGCCCAGGATCCCGATCGCATCCGCGCAAATCGTGAGGAGGAAGGTCATCACGGTCAGGGCGAGGACGCGCGGCGCCACGAGATACCCCACCGGATCGATGGAGAGCACCTCCAGGGCGGAGGTCTCCTCGCTCACCTTCATGGTGCCGATCTCGGCGGCATAGGCGCTCACCACCGTGCCCACGAGGATGATGCAGGTCATGAAGGGTCCGAACTCGCGGCAGAAGGTCTGGGCGACGAGCGCCCCGACCATCTCGCCTTGTCCGTAGCGGACCATTTCGATGCCGGTCTGGAGCGACAGGATCATGCCGCTGAAGAGGGCCACGACGGCCACGACGGGCAGCGACTTCAGCCCGCTCTCGTACATCAGGCCCATGGTCGTGCGGAGGCGCGGCCGGCGCGCGGCGAAGGCGAGACTGCGCCCCATGAGGCGCACCGTGTACCCGGCGCGTTCGACGGGGAAGAGGAGGAGGTTCACGACGGTTTTCCCAGGCGGAGCCTGAGGCCCCAGAAGAGCCGAAGATACCGCCCGCCGGGGTCGCGCTCCCAGCCGGCGAGTCCCCCGAGGATGCGCCGTTTGCGGTCGCCCGCGGCGTTGGACCAGGCGGAATAGAGGAGCGGCACCACGAGGTTGCGCTCCCCCCCGGCGCGCCGCCCGCGGATGAGTCCGAAGAGATAGGAGGTGTCCCGGTCCCCCGACGGCGCGGTCCGGCGGCGGTAGAGACTGAAGAAGGGGCTGAACGGCTCCGCGAACTCGCGCAGGGAGGGGGCGTCGAACGGGAGGAGCTGGGGCACCGCGACCTCCCGCGTCCCGTCGGCGTAGCGCTCGGTGCGCACGAAGGGCCAGACGACGGTCTTGTCGCGGTGCGATCCGTCCAGGCGCGACACGTACTCCGCCCGCCGGTAGAACGGGAGGACCCAGGTGAGCCGACCCAGCGTGTCCGGTTCGTCGACGTGCACGCGACGCCAGAAGGGCCAACCCACGATCTCGGTCGTCGTGAATCCGGTGCGCCGGTACTCGTGGAAGGGCCAGAGCCGGCGCACCTCCAGACCGTCGATTCCCCCGGCCCGGCGCCAGAAGGGCCAGAGCGCGCGATCCTCTTCCCCGGTGAGGAAGTTGCTCTTTCTGTGCCAGAACGGGAAGAAGATCGTCGTCTCCCGGGTGGTCGCCGTCTCGCTCCGCCCGTAGAACGGGAAGAGGAAGAAGGCGCGGTCGGTCTCGCTCTTGCGCCGCCAGTGGAAAAAGGGCCAGAGCAGGAATCCGCTTTCGGTGCCGTCCCGTGCCCGCGACTTTCCGTAGAAGGGGGCGAGGCGCAGTCGTCGCCGGCCGCCCGGCTCCCCGTCCGTCCCCCAGGAGAAGAAGGGAAAGAGGAGGTGGTGCGCCACGAACTTCCCCTGGCGGGCGCGCGCGTAGAGCGGCGTGACCAGGAGGAGATCGTCCAGACCCAGGAGCCCGCGCGATCGCCCGCCCACCGGGAAGAGCAGGAGATCGTCGTTCCCCAGGAAGAGAAACGGAAAGAAAATGAAGAACCAGGAGCGCAGCTCCTCGGGGGCGCGTCGCGCCGTGTAAACGACGTTTGGGAGGATCTGCAGGGAGCGGTAGACGTCGTTCTCGCGCCAGCGCACCAACGGTCCCAGGATGCGCACCTTCACGCCTTCCGGCGTCTCGCGCCGCCAGTAGAACGGACGCACCTGCACCGTGCGCCCCCGGCCGTCCTCGCGCAGTTCGTAAAAAGGGTGAAGCCAGGAGACCTCGCGCCCGTCGCGCTCGAGCGTCTCGCGTTCGCTCGCCAGCGGATGCCCGTCGCGCGGACCCGGGCCGGCGCAGGCGGCGGCGAGGAGGGCGAGAGGGAGCAGGCGGATGGGCAGGACGGGCCCACTCTACCCGCACGCACCCACCCGGGCGATTCATGGAGAGGGGGGCGGGGGCCGAACTAAGGGAGAGATACCATGCCGACCCGCTCGCCCCTCCCCCTCCCGCTCCTCCTCCTGGTCTTGGTGGCCTGCGAATCCGCGCCCCGCAAGGAGCCCGAACCCGTCCCGGGCGAGTCGATCACGATCTCCAACGACGATCTCGAGCCGCTCCACACCTTCATGCTGGAGACGCGCAGGCTGATCGTGGGCGACTTCGTGCGGATCCGCCTCTCGCGGCAGTACTTCCAGGAGCGCATGGGGCTCACGCGCGATTTCCGGTACGTCGAGAAGAAAAGCTGGTCCGAGGAGGACGGCTCCACCGTCGTCAGCCTCAAGAACATCGCCACCGACCAGGCCACCAACATCGACCCCGACCTCCTGCCGCGCATCTACTTCGGCAGCGGACTCGAAGTCCGCGCCTACCGCGAGATCCGGATCATCTTCGTCAACAAGGTGACGCGCGCGGTGCCCATCTTCATCGACATGGAAGCCCGGGCCGCCGACGGCAACGCGCGGATGTGGGTGGGGGGGCGTCTGGAGTACGAGCAGGCCCGCATCGTGATCCGCACCCAGCTCACCTGGGACGAGAAGTTCGAGCGCTACCGCCACACGCCCGGCATCGGATAGGCGCGCGGGCGTTCCCACGCGATGCGCGACGCCGGCGTGCCCGCTGCTCTCGCTGCCAGTGGAGACGCGATCGCCTGGAGATTTCGATGGACGGTTGGGGGGGGGGGGTACAAGTGGGAGCGGGACTTCATGCGGGCGTGGCATGCGGTCCATGCTGGTCAAGCCGGAGTCCATCGCGGAAGGAGACCTGGGATGACTCGAATTCGCATCCGATGCTCGCTGATGACGCAGGTGGCGATGCTCACTCTCCTCCTCATCGCAGGTTTCGCCCTGGCCTCTGGAGGGGCCGGGGGAGCGGGCGGGCTGGGAGGCTTGCTCGGGAGTGACGGAGACGATGGCGAGTCCGGCTTCCCGGGCGCTGGAGCGCATGCAGGGGGCGGTGGCGGGGGGGGCGCGAAGGGCGTTGGAGGGGGAGTCATTCCCGATTGGGTGGTGGTCGGCAATGACGCTACCGCCATTGCCATCGGTGAATCGGGTTGGAATGGAGGGGGCGGTGGCCAAACTGCGAATGGTGGAGACGGCACGCCGATGAATCCAGTCGGGGGGAGCGGCGGTGGGGGCGGAGGCGGCGGAGGAGGTGGCGCTGGTCAGTTGGCAGTCGCGGAGTGTGGGAACGACACGAGCGATCCCGGGGAGGCGCGTGCTGATGCAAGCGGTGGCTCTGCCGGACAGGGCGGACATGGTGGAAAGGGCGGCAATGCAGGACTGCACCCCCAGCCGTCAGCATCCGGTGGGAATGGTGGTAACGGCGGCGATGGCGGAATGGGTGGAGACGGGCGTGCGACGGGCGGTTCCAATGCAAGCGTGCGGGCGAAGGGGGGGTCCGGAGGGAATGGCGGGAACGGCGGATTGAAGGGAACACCGGGCGGAGCGGACGGGGTGGGTGGCAAGAAGGGGTTAGGTGGACCAGCCGTGGCAAGCGTCGGTGCAGGAGGAACAGTCGAACTGGAGGAAGACGGCGCCGATGGTCAGGATGGGTTCCCTGCTCCCCCGTAACTCCAATCCTCCGAATCGAAGGATCGCAAGGATTCTACGAGGTCCAAAGGCATTGCCGTTGCTCGCCGTGGGCTTGGTAGTCCTCCTTGTAAGCTTGTTCGGGGAACCTACCACCCACCGTGTGGTACGGCATGCGGCGGATGGAAGCCGTCCTTCCCCGCACGAGGCGCCGCACCCGGTCACGCCCGAGCCCGACGGGGAGGCTCCTGACTCCGGCACTCCTTCCGGTTCAAGGCAGGTTCGCGTGAGATTGCTCGACCTCGCGGACGGGACTCCAGTGCCGTGGTTGCCCGTGGCATCCGAGGGTCGGGACAGACCCGATTGGTATACCGACCGAGCCGGATACGCGACCGTGTCGCGGGCAGCCGTCGAGGGCCTAACCACCACGGATCCCCGATTCCGCATCCCGCCGCAGCGAGCGATGGAAGGCGCTGCACCGGAAACGATCTGGGCGTACGCGGAGATCGATCTGGAGGTGGTCCTGACATGCGACGGAGGCCTGCCTACCGATAACTACATCAAGGCGATCGCCCTCGTCGTTCCGGAGGACCCTACCTCCACACCGGATTACCCGTGGACCAGGGGCTGGCTGGGACGTGGGCGGCTCGGGGGTCCGTACGGGCTGGAAAGCCGTCAACTCGAGGGGACCTATGCCGGGCGAGTCCCTCGTGTCCGCGGACTGACCGTGGCCGCGACCGCGCGCGGATGGAAGCCCTCGCACGCGCGCGTGGAGGTCGATTCGGGAACGGAGCGCGTCTCGGTCAGACTGCACCTCGAGAGAGCGCACCGGGTGGAAGGAGTCCTTGCCGACGATGCGGGACGCGGCCTTGCGCGGGTTCCCGTAACTGCGTATGTGGTGAAGCGAGTTCCTCCTGAGGAAATCGTCCGCGAACGGTTGCTTCTCTTCAAGCCCGAGGGCGGCCTTGCCGCCAGAACTTCCAAGGAGGGCGGCCTCGGCGTCTGTGTGCTCTCCTACCGGGGAACCACGAATTCCGAGGGGGCGTTTTCCATCGACGTCGCAGCGGACGGGGAGGTGCATCTCGTAGCGTTTCCACGGGAGCATGGGCCCGCCTACGAGAGTCTGGCAAGCGTGCGTGGGGAGCGCACCTCCGTGCGACTCCACTCGCGCAGGGCGACAGAACAGGCGCGCCTCCGTTTCACCCTCGGCGGAGAGGTCCTGACGGGCTGCTTCGTGATCCTGGCGGACCACTCGTTCGCGGACGGATTGGTTCAGCCGGCCGTGACGCTCGAGATGGACGCCGACGGCGGCGTGCCGGTGGACTGGTTGCTGGCGGGCTGTTCCTATGGGCTGGCGATCGAGGGGGGAGGCATTCCCGGCGGTCGAGCGAGCGGGACGTTTGTTTGGAGCGGGCAGCAGACGCTCGATCTGCTCCGCGACATCGAGAAGATGCGGTAGAGGCGGCCACCTTGCGTGAGTCGCGGGGCTGCGTTAGCCTGCCTCGCGCGCATGAAGATCCACGAGTACCAGGCCAAGGCGCTCTTCCGGCGCCAGGGCATCCCGGTCCCCCGCGGCATCGTCTGCCGCACCGTCGAGGAGGTCGGGAAGGCGCACGCGGAGCTCGGTGGCGCCGTCTCGGTGGTGAAGGCGCAGATCCACGCGGGGGGACGCGGCAAGGCGGGTGGCGTCAAGATCGCCAGGTCGCGGGAGCAGGCGGAGCAGCATGGCCGCGCGCTCTTGGGGCAGATCCTGCGCACCCACCAGACCGGCCCCGAGGGGCGCCGGGTCATGAAAGTGCTCGTGGAGGAAGGGCTGGCGATCGACCGCGAGTTCTACGCCGCCATCGCGGTGGACCGGAAACGCGGCGCGCCCGTCCTCCTCGCGAGCGCCGAGGGGGGGATGGAGATCGAGTCCATCCCGCGGGAGCGGATGCTGCAGGAGACCCTCCATCCCCACGAAGGGCTGCTCCCGTTCCAGGCCCGCGCGGCGGCCTACGGGCTCGGCCTCAAGGGCGCCTCGGCGGGGGAGGGGGCGAAGGTGCTGGCGGGGCTCGCGCGCGTTTTCCTCGACCTCGACTGCTCCCTGGCGGAGATCAACCCGCTGGTCCTGCTCAAGGATGGCAAGGTCCTGGCCCTCGACGGGAAGGTGACTTTCGACGAGAACGCGCTCTTCCGCCACCCCGACCTCGAGGAGATGCGCGATCCGGAAGAGGAGGATCCCGCGGAGGCGCGCGCCGCCAGCCACCAGCTCTCCTACGTGAAGCTGGACGGCTCGATCGGCTGCATGGTGAACGGCGCGGGGCTGGCCATGGCGACCATGGACATCATCCGCCACCACGGAGGCGCGCCGGCCAACTTCCTCGATGTGGGGGGCGGGGCGAGCGTGGAGCGCGTCACCGAGGCCTTCAAGATCATCGTGGAGGACCGCAACGTCCGCGCGATCCTGGTGAACATCTTCGGCGGGATCGTGAAGTGCGATCTCATCGCCGAGGGCATCCTGGCCGCGGTGAAGGCGGTCTCCCTCGAAGTCCCGCTCGTCGTGCGGCTCGAGGGGACCAACGTGGAGCGCGGGCGTCAGCTGCTCAAGGCGTCGGGGCTTCCCATCCAGACCGCCGCCGACATGACCGACGCGGCCAAGCGGGCGGTGGAGGCGGCGCGATGAGCGTGCTGGTGGGCAAGGCGACCCGCGTGGTCGTGCAAGGGCTCGGCGAGGCCGGCAAGTTCCATGCGCGGCAATGCCGCGAGTACGGAACGCAGGTGGTGGCGGCGGTGAAGCCCGGGGCCGGAGGCACCGAGTGGGAGGGGATTCCCGTCTTCGACACCGTGCGTGCCGCCCGCAAGGCGACCGGCGCGGACTGCTCCCTGGTCTTCGTCCCCGCCCCCTTCGCCGCCGACGCCATCCTGGAGGCCTCGGAAGCGGGCGTGCCCTTCGTGGTGACCATCACCGAGGGGATCCCCACCCTCGACATGGTGCGCGTGCGCGCCGGCCTCAGGCCGCGAGGCACGGTGCTGCTCGGCCCGAACTGCCCCGGCATCATCACGCCGGGGGAGGCGAAGATCGGGATCATGCCCGGCTACATCCACCAGCCGGGACCGGTGGGGGTGGTCTCGCGCTCGGGCACGCTCACCTACGAGGCCGTCTGGCAGTTGCGTGCTCGCGGGATCGGCCAAAGCACCTGCATCGGCATCGGCGGGGACCCCGTGCAGGGGCTCAACTTCGTCGACTGTCTCGAGCTGTTCGCCGCCGATCCCAAGACGCGCGGGGTCGTGCTCATCGGCGAGATCGGCGGGAGCGCCGAGGAGGACGCGGCGGCCTGGATCGCCGCGCATCGGCCCGGCAAGCCGGTGGTGAGCTTCATCGCGGGGGCCACGGCGCCTCCCGGCAAGCGCATGGGCCACGCCGGGGCGATCATCGCCGGAGGTTCGGGCAAGGCCGAGGACAAGAAGCGCGCGCTCCAGGAGGCGGGCGTCGTCGTGGTGGACTCGCCCGCCGAGATCGGCGCCGCCATGGCGGGCGCGCTCGGGCGCTAGCGCGACGGGGACGAGATCGAGGAAGACACCGAACGGAGTGAGGAGACGATGGCAAAGACGTGGGTCACGACTCTCTGCGCGGCGATGCTGGCCGCATGCAGCAGCACGACCAAGGACGTGCGTTCCGGCAGCGCCTGGGACGACGCCAAGCCCGGCATCTACCCCGCGTCCGCAGAGGCGATCCGCCGCGAGGTGAAGCTCTTCTTCAACGAGCGCCGGTTCCAACTCACCGAGGAGGGCGAAACCCTCCTCAAGGCCTACCGCGCCGGCCGGGACCTGGCGGAGCAGAACATCGAAATGCACGTGCGGATCGAACCGGGCCCCACCGAGGGGACCACGCGCGTCCTCGCCATCTCCGGCCGCTCCGCCGGGGTGGAGTGGTTCGGCTCCACCATGCACGATCGCCTCCACGATCACCTGCGCTCGGTCTACCCCCCCCGCTGAGCCTGAGGGTCAGC
>JBQTIG010000010.1:0-58158 GCA_052388375.1 Planctomycetaceae bacterium
CAGAGTTCGTCGGGGATCCGCCAGCCGTCGTCCTTGACAACCAGACCCATCGCGCAGCCCTCGGGCTGGTCTCCTCCTCAAGATTCCTGATCGGCAGGATCTCCCTATCGGAATAGGTCCTAAGGCCGATCCCTCCAGGGGATGGGAGCGTCCGCGCCGCGCGATCCGCGTGAGGGCCAGGAGTGGTTCCTGCGCCTCCCGCAGGAGGCGAGGGAGGAGCTGCGGGACGCGTGGCGGACGCAGGCGGAGGGGGAGCGGGATCTTGCGCGCAGGTTTCGGCGGACCTTGGGACGGACCGTGCTGGAGCTCTGCGCGCTCTTCCTCTTCGCGGAGCTGCTCCTTGGGGCGCCGCCCTCCGCAGGCAGCGCTCTCGCGGCGCTTGCCGCGGGGGCCTTGACCGGCGTGGGGTGCGCGTTCTTGCGTCCGGGGCAGTTCCCGATGATGGTCGCCGTGCTTCCGGGCCATCTGCTCGTGCGCGTGCTCTTCGGCTGGGGCGGCGTCCTCAGCGAATCGTGCACGCTCATCCTTCTCATGCCGATCGCCGCGCTCCTGGGCCTGAGCCACGAAATGCGCCGCGCGGACGGGCACGGGTAGGCGTGCGGGTCAGACCGTGGCCAGCATGCGCGTGGCGATGCGGATGACGGTGCGGTAGCTGCAGGGCTTGCTCACGACGAGGCACCCCTCATGCAGGAGCGCCGCGACGTCCACCCGGGGCGTCACTTCCCCGGTGAGCAGGATGACCGGGGTGCTGCGTCCGAAGGGCGCCGCGCGGAGACGGTGCAGGCACTCGAGTCCGTCCATGCCGGGCATCCGGACGTCGAGGACGATGAGGTCGGGCCGCTCGCGGGCGGCGTAGGCGAGCGCGTCCGCCCCGCTATGGAGGGCGTCGGCGCGAAAGCCCGCCTCGACAAACTCGAGGCCGAGCCGCTTGGCGAACGGGACTTCGTCGTCCACCACCAGCACGAGCGGTTCGGTGGCCTGCGGCGGGGCGGGCGCGCCCCCTTGTTCCGGAAGGGATTCGGTCATGAGATTCCCCTTGGAGGGGAAGTCTAGCCCTCCCCCGGCCGGAGGCAAGGGAGGGGGGTGGGGAACAGAATTCGGGCGCTTCGGCCGATAGGGCTTCTGCACCGGAATTGCAAAAGGGGAAATCATGGTTCACGTTCCGCTCGAGAGCGGAGTGCAACTGCTGGAAGGCGGCAGGGCGGCCCAGGAGGCCGCCCGGCCGCCGGTCCACGTCCTCATCGTCGAGGACGACTCCAATGCCCGAACCCTCTATGCGCGCTATCTCTCCCGCGGGCCGCTCCTCGCCTCGGAGGGGGTGGACGCGATCGTCCACCCCGCCGCTTCGGGAGAGGAGGCGCTGGCGATTGCGGCGTCGGGCGCGTCGGGCGCAGGCCGTATCGCCTACGCCGTCGTCGACTTCCGCCTCACCGGCGGCATGGACGGCATCGACACCATCCGCGGCCTCTGGGAGATCGACGGCGAGACCCACTGCGCGCTGGTGACCGGAGTGGGCGCCTCGGTGGAGGACGAGATCGAGGGACGACTCAAGGAGGAGATGCTCGACCACTGGGACTACCTCGCCAAGCCGTTCACCGCATTCGAGCTGCGTACCCGCGTGCGGCGCGGCGTCGCCACCTGGCTCGCGCGCCAGGCGAAGGGGCGGCGCGAGATGCAGAACCGCGCCCTGGAGTCCGCGCTGCGCGATCTCGAGCGCGCGCAGGCGCAACTCCTGCAACAGGAGAAAATGGCGTCGATCGGCCAGCTCGCCGCCGGGGTGGCCCACGAGCTGAACAACCCGATCGGGTACGTGCACAGCAACCTCGGCACCCTCGGCCGCTACTTCGAGAAGATCCAGGAGATGCTTGCCGCCTACGAGCTGCGGCTGAAGCCCGGGGCGGCGCCGGCGCGGGAGGCGCTCGAGGCGCTGCGCAAGCGGCTCAAGATCGAGTTCGTGCTGGAGGACCTGCCCAGCCTCCTGAAGGAGTCCCTGGAGGGCACCGAGCGCGTGCGGAAGATCGTGAGCGACCTGAAGGTGTTCTCGCATCCCGCCGAGAGCGATCCCAAGTACTCCGATCTCACGGAGGGGCTCAAGAGCACGCTCAACATCGTCTGGAACGAGCTCAAGTACAAGGCGGAGCTCAGGACGGAGTTCGGCGAGCTGCCCCCCGTGCGCTGCGTCGAGGGGCAGATCAACCAGGTCTTCATGAATCTCCTGGTGAACGCGGGCCAGGCCATCGTAGCGGGCGGGGTGATCACGCTCCGTACCCGGGTCGAGGGGGCGATGGCCGTCTTCGAGTTCGCCGACAACGGGTGCGGCATCCCGCCGGAGAACCTGCATCGCATCTTCGACCCCTTCTTCACGACCAAGCCGGTCGGGAAGGGCACCGGCCTCGGCCTCGCGATCTCCCTCGACATCGCGCGCAAGCACGGGGGGACGCTGGACGTGGTCAGCGAGCTGGGCAAGGGCACCTGTTTCACGATCCGGCTGCCCGTGGATGGAACTGGGGGGAAGGATGCCTGAGGCCCAGGGCCGCCGCCCCGCGCTCCTCTGCGTGGACGACGAGGCGAGCATCCGCAGCGCCTTGCGCCGGGTCTTCCTGGAGGAGGAGTGGGACGTCCTGTTCGCCAAGGACGGCGAGGAGGGCCTCGCCGTCTGCCGGAGCGCGGAAGTGGACCTGATCCTCTCCGACTTCCGCATGCCCGGGATGGACGGCGTGGAGTTCCTCCGCAAGGTGCGCGAGATGCGTCCCGATTGCGTGCGCATCATCCTGAGCGGGTACGCCGACATCAACCTGATCGTGCACGCCCTCAACGAGGGGGAGATCTACCGCTTCCTCGTGAAGCCCTGGAATGACGGCGAGCTGCTCCACAACGTGCGCAAGGCGCTGGAGCACCAGCGCCTCGGGCGCGAGAACACCCGGCTCAACGCGGAGCTGCGCGCGCTCAACGCCGGCCTGGAGCGCAAGGTCGACGAGAGGACCGAGGAGCTGCGCTCGATCAACCGCACGCTGCACTTCGCCCAGGTCATCCTCGAACTGCTCCCCTCGCCGGTCATCGGCGTGAACCGCGAGCGCATGGTGGTGTTCGCGAACGCGAAGGCGCGGGCGCTCTTCGAACGGAGAGGCACGAGCCTCGTGGGCGTCCGCGCCCCCGACGTCTTCGAGCCCGAGCTCTCCGGCGCCATCCAGCGCGCGCTCCAGGCGGGCTCCCCGGCCGGCGGGGGCGGACCGGAGCACGTGGCCCACGTCCTCCCGATGGTCTTCGCGGGCACCGCGGTGGGCGCCATCGTGCTCACCCCCGACGAATCGCTGCTCAACCTCAGCACGCTCCCCCCGCGGCGTGCCCCCGAATGGTCGGTCGTAACGCTCTAGCCCAAGGAGTCCCCATGTCGCAGACCCCTTCCATCCTCTTCGTCGACGACGAACCCAACATCCTCGAGGCGCTCAAGCGCCTCCTGATCGACGAGCCCTACGAGGTGCGCACCTGCACCGAACCGCGCGCCGCGCTCACGGAGGTGCGGCGCGGTTTCCCGGCGGTGGTCGTCGCGGACTACTACATGCCGGTGATGAAGGGGCCCGATCTGCTCCACAAGGTGCGGGAGATCCACGGCGGCATCGTGCGCATGGTCCTCACCGGCAAGCCCGACCTCGAGGGCGTCCTGCGCGCGGTCAACACCGGCGAAGTCTGGCGGTTCGTCCTCAAGCCGTGGGACGACGAGGAGCTGAAGATGGTCCTGCGCACGGCGATCGACTACGGCGAATTGATGCGCGAGCGCGACTCGCTCCTGGTGACCCTCGAGAAGCAGCGGCAGACGCTGGCCAACCTGGAGCGCACCAATCCCGGGCTCACCAAGCTCCCGGAGCGTGACCAGGATGGCGCCTTCGTGCTCACGCCGCTGAAGGGGCAGAAGCGGCGCGGGTAACAAGGGCCTGTCTGAATACTCCATCTGGCTTCGCCCGGCTGCGCGGGCCGTTGGCTTCGCCGCTCGTCCATCTCCGTATTCATGGTCGATACGGCTTCGGACTCGCGGTTCGCCGGCAGCCCGCTCGCTCGGGCTCGGGCCGACGATGGAGTATTCAGACAGGCCCTACGCGCCGGGACGCCACCCTTTCGCGACCGCTTCGGCGAAGGCTTCGACTTTCTTCCCCAGCTCCTCCGGATCGAGGCCGAAGGCCGCGGGGATCGTGGTCTTGTCCTTGTCGCCGGTGTAGTAGGCGGTGACGAAGTCGAGGAGGCGCGTGCGGTAGGCGCCCTCCTCCCCCCAGTAGAGGAACTGGCAGGTCGCGCCGGCCTGTTGATAGAAACAGTTGGTTTCCGAGAAACCGAAGTCGCGCAGAGCCCAGCGGCGGCGGACCGGCACTTCGAAATTCTTGCCGAGCCCGGCGAACTCGATCTGGTTGAGGGGGTAGAGCTTCTTCCAGTCGACGAGCTTGCCCGCCTTCTGGAGCGTCGCCACGCTGTCGAGGGACTCGGCGTGGGGATCGAAATGGGTCCAGGCGGCGCGGGCAACGTCGAACCGCGCCTCCTCCATGAAGACCGCGAAGCCCTCCACGATCCAGAAGCCGGGGGTGGCGGCGCTGCGCTCGCGGTCCTGCGCGGTGAACCGCGGGCAGGCGCGCTCGATCCAGTGGTGGGTGAGTTCGTGCACGAAGGTGGTGGTCACCGTCCGTTCCGCGTCGGGCCTCTCGAACCAGTAGAAGCGGCTGATGTTCTCGGATGGGTTGTAGTGGCCGAGGGTGAGCCCGAGGGGCATGCCCCCGTGTCCGCCCCCCACCCCCGCCCCCGACTTGGCCACGTACTCCTCCAGCGTCGCGTAGAGATAGATAACGAGGGGATCGGAGCCCTCGCGCTTGGGGTCGTCGGTCGCGAACATCTGCTCGAGGGCGCGGCAGGTGAGGCCGGAGAGGCGGAGGCACTTCCCGACGATCTCGGGGTTCTTGAGATTGGTGAGGAGCGCCACGTCCGGGTTCTCGAACCCGAAGAGGTCGGTGGTCCAGAAGCTGCGCGCGCGGTCCATGTCGGGGTGGCGGCGGTCGAGGAGGCGGACCCGCTCCCCCATCACCTCCAGCCGCCAGTCGAGCCAGTCCCGCGCCGAGCCGATGCGCCAGTTGGCCGGAGCGATCTCCGCCAGAAACCCCTGCGCGGCGGCGTGGTCGGGGGCCGCGCGAAGCGTCGATCGCAACAGTTGCAACCCGCGCTGCTCCTGGCCCGCGGCCCGGCAGGCCTGGGCGCGCGCGGCCAGGAGATCGGCGAGGGCCGTGTCGGGCGGTGGTTCGAAGGTGCCTGCCTGAAGCGTCTTCTGCGCCTGCGCCTGCCACGCCTCCGCCTCCTTCATGTCGAGGCCCGCCTCCTCCGCCCGCTGGAGCAGCGCGAAGGCGGCCGCCGCGTCCGCGGCCTCGACGGCCTTGGGAAACGCCTCGCGGCAGCGGCGCAGGGTCTCCCGGGAGGCCAGGATGCCGTAGGCTCGGAGGAGCGCGGCATGGGAAGGCGCGTAGAGCGGGCGGCCTTCGGCGTCCTCCCAGAGCAATACCTGGCGCAGGGCCACCGCTTTGGCGCCGACGCGCAGAGCGCTCTCCTCGCGAGCCACCGCTTCCTCCAGGACGCTGCCGTCCTTCAACACGACGGTGTCCGCGCCCGCGAGGGACGCGGCGCAACAGAGGATCCCTAGGAGCAGCGGGAGCCGGATGGGCCGCAGGGGCCGGAAGTGCAGGAGGCGGAGGTTCTTCATCGCGAGAAATCCTCCGGTCCCGCCGCCGACAGCGTCTTGCCGTCCGCGCTCACGAGGAGCATGAGCCCGTCCGCGGGGACGATGCCGAACCGGAGCCCCGCGTGGAAGGGCGCGTACTCCTTGCGGTCGCGCAGGTGCCAAATCACCTCATGGGTGCTGAAGTCGATGGCCCAGGTACCCATCGCCACGGTCCCGCCCAGCACGGTGGCGGGGCCCGCCCCCGCCACCAGGTCGGGGCGTTCGGTCTTGGTGGCAAGGAGGTGTTTGGACTGCTGCCCGGTGACGAGGATCGCCCACTCGCCCGCGGCGGTGATCGCCAGGAGCAGTTTGTCGCGGGCGATCGGCTCGCAGAGAAGCTTCTCGGTGCGCGCCGCCTTGAGGGTGGGCTTGCCCGCGTCGAGCGCGCGATCGCAGAGCATCCACTCGCCCTGTGCCTCCGGCGCGAGGAGGACGGCGGCGATCTGGTCCGCAACCACCACGCGTCCGCCCCGCGCAGGCTTGGCGGGCGCGGGCAGCTCGACTTCGGCGGCCAGCTCGCCTCGCGCGCGGTCATGCGCGACGAACGCTCGCCTGCCGCCCTGCCCGCGGCGGATCGCGTAGACATGATCGCCGTAGACCGCCGGCTCCCCTTCGTAGTCCCCAGCGGCGCGCCAGACCGCCTTGCGGGCTCCCGCGCGCAGGCGCAGGAGCCCCTCGGACGTAGTGAGGTAGATCTCACCGGCGTGGATGCGCGGGGGGCCGCACTCGCCCTGCGCCGCGAAACTCCAGCGCGCGGCAAGCCTGCCGCCCTGCAGGCGATACTCCTGCAGCTTGTTCCCCCCCTCCAGCAGGAAGACGGAGCGGTTCCAGGCCGCCGGGAAGGGAGCCGCCGCCGTCTTGAAGGAGGCGCTGGCGAGCAGGCCCCCGGTCTCGACGTCGAGGGCCGTGAGACTGCCTCCTTTGGCGCCGCCGTGGAGCAGGAAGGCGATGCCGTCCCACACGAGAGGGGGAGCCACGATCGGACTCTTCGCCGCGTGGGTCCAGACCGGCGGGCCGAGGCTCTCCGGCATCTCCTCCTGCGATCTGCCGCTCCCCGACGCGGGCCCCCTTGGGTGGGGCCAGCGCCCCGCGTCCGCGACGGCGCCGTCCTGCTCCCCTGCCCCCGCCCCCCTTCCCCCCATCCAGAAGAGGAAGAAGACCAGGCCGGCGAGGGAGTGGCGCAACACGAGGCAAAGTATCGCCTCTCTGCGACACTGGAAGCCAGAGAACTTGGCGGGCCTTCAGGGTCCTGCGAAGGTTCTCCTCCCTCATGCAGCCCTTCCGCATCCTGCTGGCGGCCCCCCGGGGCTTTTGCGCGGGCGTGGACCGTGCCATCGAGATCGTGGAGCGGGCCTTGGAGCGCTATGGCGCGCCCATCTACGTCCGCCACGAAATCGTCCACAACCGCCATGTGGTGGAGCTGCTGCGGCGCAAGGGGGCGGTCTTCGTGGAAGAGGTGGACGAGATTCCTGAGGGGGCGGTCGCCATCTTCAGCGCCCACGGAGTCTCCCGGGAGGTGGTGCGGGGGGCCGAGGCGCGGCGCCTCCACTCCATCGACGCCACCTGCCCGCTGGTGACCAAGGTCCACCGCGAGGCGGACACGATGGCGTCCAAGGGGCGCCAACTGGTGCTCATCGGCCATGCGGGCCACCCCGAGGTGGAGGGAACCCTCGGCCAGGTGCCGCGAGGAAGCATCACCCTGGTGGAGCGCGTCGGAGACGTCGCACGGCTGCGGCTCGATCCCTCGCGGCCGATCGCCTACGTCACCCAGACTACGCTCTCCATGGACGACACCGCCGGCATCGTGGCCGCGCTGCGGGAGCGGTTTCCGGGGATCGAGGGACCGCGTCAAGAGGACATCTGCTACGCCACGCAGAACCGGCAGAACGCGGTCAAGACCCTGGCGAAGCTCTGCGACCTCATCCTGGTTCTCGGGGCTCCGAACTCCTCCAACTCCAACCGTCTCCGGGAGGTCGCGCTGGAGAGCGGCGTCGCCTCCCACCTCATCGAGTCGGCGGCGGATTTCGATCCGAGCTGGCTGGAGGGGGCGGGGACGGTGGGGGTCACGGCCGGGGCTTCGGCGCCGGAGTCCCTGGTGCGGGAGCTGGTCGCCGCCCTGGAGACGCATGGCGGCCGCGACGTCGAAACCATCGATGTCGCCGAAGAGCGGGTGCAGTTCTCCCTCCCCGCGGAGCTGCGGAAAGAGGGCGAGACTGTGTCTGATAACTAAGTAACCACAGCATACTCTCCGCTCCCTGGGCCGCTTCAGGAGGGTACGTCAGCTTCAGCGGGGCCTCCCGAAGGGTCGATAGGCAGTTCGCATGAGCGATCCGGGAGGGCTCCGTCGGTGAAGGTAGCGGGGGCCAAGGTTCGTGCCGGGTCGCTGGCCTACGTCCTCTGGGAGGACGGGCTCATCGTGCTCTCGCTCCTGGGGGGATTCGCGCTCGCCCACTACGGGTCGCTCACCCCACTCCGCTCCCCCCTCGGCGCCGCGCGCGCCCTCCTGATCCTCCTGGGGATCAAACTCGCCTTCTACTGGGTCGGGCTCTATCAGCTCGGGAAAGTCGCCCCGCGCCGCGAGTTCTGGAGGCGGCTCGGCCTGGGCCTGGGATTCTCGGCTCTTGTGGCCTGGGGGATCTGCGGGCTCTTCCGCAGCCTCGATCTCGCCTGCCTCGCCTTCCTGACGCTCTTCTTCCCCTGCGTGGTCCTGAGCAGGACCGCCTACGAGTTCCTGACGGCCCTTCCCCGCTACAAGAACCGTCTGCTCTTCCTCGGGGTGGGGGAGCACGCGCGACGCACCGCACGCGAAATCCTGGACGAGCGGAGCCGGCATTACGAGGTGATCGGGTTCCTGGCGGAGGATGCCTCGGGCCTGGGGTGGAGGATCGGCGGCCGCCCGGTCCTCGGCACCTACGCCGATCTGCCCGCCGTCGCGAACGCGCAGGAGATCGACAGCGTGGTGGTGGCCGTGGAGGACCGGCGGCAGCAGCTTCCGCTGGACGATCTGCTGGCGCTGCGGCTCTCGGGCACCCAGATCATCGAGGAGGCCAAGATCCACGAGGACATCGCGGGCAAAATCCCCGTGGAGGACCTGCGGCCCTCCTGGCTCATCTTCTCCGAGGGGTTCGTCAACAACCCCCTCAGAACCGCCTCAAAACGGTGTTTCGACCTGCTTTTCGCGCTTTTTGGGATCGTCCTGAGCGCCCCGCTCTGGCCGCTCGTCGCCCTCGCCGTCCGCTGCAGCTCCAAGGGCCCCATCCTCTATCGGCAGGTGCGCGTGGGGCAGGGCGGCAAGGAGTTCCTCCTCGCGAAGTTCCGCTCCATGCGGGTCGACGCGGAAGCGCCCGGATCTCCCCAGTGGGCGCAAAAGAACGACCCGCGCGTCACGCCGGTGGGGCGCTTCCTGCGCAAGACACGCCTGGACGAGCTTCCCCAGCTCTGGAACGTCCTGCACGGGAGCATGAGCTTCGTCGGACCGCGCCCCGAGCGCCCCTTCTTCGTCGAGGGGCTGCGCCGCAAGATCCCCTACTACGACCAGCGTCATGCCGTGAAGCCCGGGCTCACCGGCTGGGCGCAGGTGCGGTTCCGCTACGGGTCCGACGAGTCGGACGCCGTGGAAAAGCTCCGGCTCGACATGTACTACGTGAAGCACCACTCCATCCTCTTCGACCTGCGCATCCTCCTGGAGACCGTCAAGGTCGTCCTCGAGGGCAGCAAGTCGCGCTAGTTCTTCGCCTCCCCCGGCGCGCGTCTTCCTCTCCGGTCGCTGATTCCGCCCCCCCGGCACCTGCGGCTCGGCTCGCCCACAGCCGAACAAAGGGAGAGCAGGAACCTTTTACCTCTCATGGAGCCGCGTCCGAGTGCGGAAGGTGTTCGGGACGTCGATGTGCGCACAAACAGGAACTGCGCGCGCGCCCAAGGGTGCGGCGGCGGCCCTCCAGGCCGCTGCAGGTCGACTTGCCTCCGGGCGCACGCGGACGGGGCCGTGGGATGAGCGCCGGGGGGCCGTCGCCAAGACGGTCCGGCTCGAAGGGGAGGCGCGCTAGGATGATCGCAAGAAGGAATAGGAACGGTGCGGGGGACCCTCCGGCCGGATGGCGGCAGGAAGTCGTCGCCTGCGCCGCGGCCGCGGCCGCGATCGGCGTGGGCGCATCGCGGGGATTCGAAGCCGCCTTCCTCCTCCTCGCCGCGCTCGCGGTGAGCTGGTCCCTCGTGCCGCCGGTGGCGCGCTTCGCGCTCCGGCGCAACGCTATCGTCGCGCCCGGCGGCCGCTCCATCCATCGGGAGAGCACGCCGCTTCTGGGCGGGCTCGCGGTGTTCCTGCCTCTCCTCGCGGTGATCCTCATCCAGGAAGACCCGCGGTTCCTCGGACTCGCCCTCGGGTGCACGGTGCTGGCGGCGGCAGGGGCCTACGACGATCTCCGCGGGGCCTCCCCCCGCATGAAGATCCTCGCTCAGGTGGTGGCGGCCCTCTGCCTCGTCGTCGCCGGCACGCGGATGGAGCGCATCGAATTGCCCCCGTTCGGCGGGTTTGGCACCCACGGCTTCGAGATTCCCCTCCTCGTCTTTTGGGTCGTCCTCGTCACCAACGCGATCAACCTCATCGACGGCATGGACGGCCTTGCGGCCACCGTGGCGCTGGTGGCCTGCCTCGCCTGCGTCGCCTTGGGGTGGGCCGCGATCCCCGCGGCCGTGCTGGCAGGGGCGCTCCTCGGCTTTCTGCGCCACAACCTCCCGCGCGCCTCGGTCTTCATGGGCGACGCCGGAAGCATGATCGTCGGCTTCTGCCTTGCCGCCTTCGCCCTCCAGTCGCCCACGGGCTTCTCCCCGGCGGCGGCTCTCGGCATCCTCGCCCTTCCCGTCGGGGACGTGGCCCTCTCCGCGGGCCGTCGCTGGCTGCGCGGGAAGCCGATCTTCACCGGGGACTGCGGCCACGTCCACCATCTCCTCTTGCGCGCGTGGGGGGACCCCTGGAAGGCGCTGGCTACGCTGGCCGCCTTCGCGTTCGTCACGTCGACCGTGGCCGTGGCGTCCCCGAACGCCTGGGGCCTCCTCTGGATCGCGCTCCTTTGGGCGGGCTTCGGCGTGGTGCTCCTCTTCGTCGCGGGGAGGCCGCGCTGGGCGAGCATCCTCATCAACCGAAGGCTGTTCCAGCGCGCGCACCTCGTGCGGCGCTACGCGCAGGACTCGCTGCGCATCGCGGAGAGCGCTTCGGATGTGGCCGCGCTCCTCGACCGGATCGCGGCGGAATTCAACCTGCTCACGCTCCGGGTGCGCGGCATCTCGATCGACAGGTCCTCGGGTGGGGAGGGCGAGATCGTCGAGGAGAACGTGGAGTGCGCGTCGCAGGGCGCCGGCTGGAGCCGGCGCCCGAACGGCGACGATCCCGCCTTCCGGGAAGAGGTGCGCACCATCCTCTGCGAACTGATTCGCAAGGCGGACACGCGACTCGGGGCGCTCGGGGCCGACCCCGCCCCCGGTTCCCGCCTCGTCACCCGCTACGTCATCGAACCGCCCCGCAGCGCCGCCGGTCCGGAGGAGGTCCCCGTCCCGCCCCGCGCGGAGACCGGCTTCCGCCTCAACCTTCCGCGCGCGCACTTCGTGGCCGGATCGCGGCTCAACCTGCTGGAAGTCGCTCCTCTCGTGGAGGAGACGCGGCGCCGCGCCGTGCTGGATCCCTTCGTGGTGCACACCGGTCGCCGGGACGAGCTGGGTCTCGACGACGTCGGGTCCCGCGGCGTCGCGATCGTCGTTCCGGACGTGGACCTCGATGTGCCGCCCGCGGCGGACGGCGTGGAGACCGCGCGCATTCTGGAGCGGTATGACGCGCTTCTCGACGCGTGCGTGCCCGGCGTGGTCGTGGTCGTGGGGAGTTCGAACGCGGCGGTCGCCTGCGCCGTGGTGGCCAAGAAGCGCGGCATCCCGGTCGCCCACATCGACGCCGGGGGGTCCGCGCCCGATCGACCCGCTCCCGAGGCGTTCAACCGCGCTCTGGCCGGGTCGCTCGCGGATCTCCTCTTCTCATCCCGGCCGGAGGCCGGCGGGGCATCCCGGGAGCCCTCGCGCGCCAGCCAGCGCGTGCTGTTCGCCGCGAGCGATCCGAGCGCGCTCGAGCCCGCCGCCGCGCGCCTCGTGCCCGCCCTCGAGGAGCTGGCGGGCGGGGGAGGTGCGGCATGATCCGCGCGGCGCTCCTGCTCCTCCTGGTCGCCGGCGCCGCCTGCGCCTCGCGGCGCGACGCCCGTCCCGACGTCGGCGCGCTGGTGACGGCGAGCAAGGACCGCGTACTGCCCCCTCGCAAGCTGCACGTCGAGGTGGTCGAGACGGAGCTTCCGCAGCAGGTGGACGAGTACCGGATCGGCATCAACGACACGCTGAACGTCCTCGTCTTCGGCCATCCGGAGTTCACCGGCGGACCCGCGACCGGCGGCACGCCGCCCGGCGTGCGCGTGCAGAAAGACGGCAACATCTACCTCCCGATGTTGGAGGAAGTGGGCGCTGCCGGGTCCACCACGGTGGAGTTGCAGACCCGGTTGCGCGAACGGCTGACCAAGTTCCTGAAGGACCCGCACGTCACGGTGGATGTGGCGAAGCACGAGTCGCAGAAGTTCTACATCCTCGGGTACGTCGAGCGGCCCGGCGTCTTCCCCGTGGACGGCGACACGACGCTGCTCGAGGGGCTCAGCCTCGCGGGCGGGATCAAGGAGGGGGGCGACATCGAAGGGGCGTACGTCGTGCGCGCCTCCGCGCTCCTGCCCATCAGCCTGGGCGACATGCTGCTCCGCGGCGATCTGCGCCGCAACGTCTTCATGCGCCACGGGGACTTCGTCTATGTTCCGTCCGCCTCGGACTGGAAGGTCTTCGTCCTGGGCGAAGTGCGCCAACCGGGGGCGGTTCCCATGCCCCAGGCCGGTCTCAATCTCGCCGCGGCCGTCGCGGCCGCGGGCGGGATCGACCCGGTCTACGCCTCGCGCTACAAGGTCCACCTCTACCGGGGAAGCTGGCAGCGGCCCGAGCGCTACACCATCGGGATCGAAGACGTCTACCACTACGGGCTCGACATCCAGCTCCGCCCGGGGGACCGGATCGTGGTGGGCGTGAGCGGGCTGGGCAACTACCAGCGCATGTTCAACCTTCTCCTCCCGTTCCTCCAGTTGCCCGTGGCCAGCGGCGCGGCGGCCAACGCCCTGGGGGGCGGCTAGGCCATGCTCGGCACCGATCTTCACTCGCACCTCATCCCCGGCGTGGACGACGGCAGCCGCGGCGCCGTGGAGACGATCGCGATGGCCCGGGGACTCCAGGAGATGGGCGTCACCCGGCTCCATCTGACCCCCCACCAGTACCGGATGGGAAACGACTTCACGCTGACCGATCTGAGGCGCCACGTCGACGAGACCCATCGCATCCTGGCCCGCGCGGAGATCGGCCTCGAGCTCGTGCGGAGCGCGGAGTACTACTACGGCGAACGCTTCGTCGACGCGATCGCCTCCGCGGAGGAACTGGCGACCTTCCAGGAGCTGGGCGAGACCTGCGTGCTCATCGAGCTTCCGTTGCAACAGCCCGCGGTCGGCGTGTGCCGCGTCGCGGCCGCGCTCCGAAAACGCGGCATCCGACCCGTCATGGCCCACCCCGAGCGCGTGACCGGCCTCCTCGACGACCGCGAGCGGCTCGATGGCTGGCGCGAGGCGGGCTGGCGCTTCCAGCTCAACCTGCTCTCGTTGACGGGCCATCACGGGAGCCGGGCCGCGGATCTCGGCCACGCCCTCCTCGAGGAGGGGTTCTACGACTTCTTCGGCAGCGACCTCCACCGACCCTCGCAACTCGAGTCGCTGCGACGGGCGCGGGAGATCGCCGCCGACTTTCTCGCCTCGGAGACCCGCTCGTGAACCCCCGCACCAACGCAAACGGACACCGATCGAGCGGCGAACGCAAGCGCCGGACCGCGGCGACGCACCTCTCCGACTACTTCGGAGTCCTCCGCAACCACGGGTTGCTGGCGGTCTTCGTGTTCCTGCTGCTCTTCGTCGGGATCACCGGGAACTCGTTGATGTCGCGGCCGACCTATCGCGCGGAGGCGGTCATCCAGATCGAGGGCGCCGCAAGCCCGCAGACGCTCCTCGGAGAGCTTGCCGCCGTGGACAGCATGTCCACCGCGGACGCCGAGATGCAGATCATGCGCTCCTTCACGGTCGCGAAGGGTGCCGCCGGCCACCTGCGTCCCAACGACTTCCTGACGGAGAAGAACGCCTATCGCCCCTTCGATGTGCTCCTGGCCTCGTTCCGCCCCAAGCCCTACTGCAAGGTGCGGGTGGAGGCCGAGCCGGTGCAGGAAGGCGGCAGCGGCGACACCTTCCTCTTCCGATTCCGCGGCCCGATCGGCCCGCTGGTCGTCGTGGACCACGGGGGGGAGAACGAGGGGCGGGGCGTGGCCATCGAGAACTTCCGGCCGGGGGTCCCGTTCGAGGCCTACGGGCGCACCTTCACGCTCCATGTGGAAGGGGACGCCACCGGACGCGAGTTCCTGCTCCCGCTCCGGAGCCCCGAGCACACGGCGAGCTGGATCCAGTCCGGCGTGACCGTCTCCGAGATCGGCCGCCGCACCGGCGTCGTCGGCCTCGGGTTCGTGACGGACTCGCCTCGCCTCGCCGAACTCGTGGCGAACGCGCTCGCCTCGAGCTACACGGAATACAAGCAGGATCAGAGGCAAAAGCAGGTCGGAACCGCGCTCACGTTCCTGAACGCCGAAACGCGTCGGGTGCGCGACAACCTCAAGAAGGCGGAGCAGGAGCTCGACCGATACCGCACCGAGTCCGGCGCCGCCCTCCTGAGCGACCGCTCCCGCTGGCTCATCCAGAAGATCAGCGACCTCGAACTCGCGGCCGCCGGCTACCGCGTCGAGCTGGAGAGGCACCGCCAGCTCGCGGCGACGCTTGCGGACGAAGCGGGCCTCACCGAGGCGCTCGTGGCCCTCGACTCCCGCACCGCCGACCCGATGACGTTGATCTTGGCGGAGGAGCTGGCGAAGCTGGAGATCCAGCAGGGGAGCGCCGCCCTGGACGACGCGACCCCCGAGCACCCCGTCCACAAGAAACTGCGAGCCGAAATCGCCGCGGGGCGGGACCGGATGCGCCGCAACCTGACGCTCCTCATGGACCGGCGGATGGCGGGGCTCGAGCGCCAGATCACGGAGAGCCACGAGGCGATCGCCCGCTACGAGGAGGAGGTGAAGCGCCTTCCGCAGACCGAGCGCGTCATCACCGTGCTCTCCCGCGAGGTGGAGGCGAATCTCCAGATCTACGGCTTCCTCGTGCAGAAACAGCAGGAGGCCGAGATCGCCCACGCCTCGACCATGGCGTCGGTCCATATCGTCGACTCCGCGCGCATGCCGGGGTCGCGCCTGAGCCCCAACCTCTTCAAGGAGGTGCTCATCGCGGTCTTCCTCGGGCTGATCGCCGCGATCACCGCGGCGTTCTTCGCCGAGTACCTCGACCGCTCGATCAAGAGCCCGCAGGAGTTGGAGGAGGGCGTCGGCGTGCCTCTCTATGCCGCCCTGCCCGCCTTCAAGAGCGTCCAGAGCAAGGCCCTGCGCAAGATCAAGAGCGCCCTGGTGACCGTCGAGAAGCCCAACTCGATGCTGGCGGAGAACTACCGCACGCTGCGGGCGAACATCCGCTTCGCGAACCTGGAGAGCCGGCTTCGCACCCTCGCGATCACCTCGTCCGTCCTCGGCGAGGGCAAGACGGTGACGACCCTCAATCTCGCGGTCGCCCTGGCCCAGGGCGGAAGCTCCGTCATCGTGGTCGACGCCGACATGCGGCGCCCCGCGACGCACACCCACCTCCAGGGCACGCTCAGTCCAGGCCTCTCCGACGTCCTCACCAGGAAGGTCGCGTGGCGCGATGCCGTGAAGACGACCCCGGTGGAGAAACTCTCGGTCCTCTACGCCGGCAAGAAGCCGCCGAACCCCGGCGCGCTCCTCGATTCCACCCAGTTCGCCAGTCTCCTCGAGGAATTGAAAGAGTCCTTCGAGTACGTCCTCTTCGACGTGCCGCCGGTGTTGGCGGTGTCGGACTCGGCCTCGTTCTTCCCGCTGCTCGACGGGGTCTTCCTCCTCGCCCGTTACAAGCTCTGCTCCCTGGAAATCGTCCTGGGAGCGAAGGAACAGATCGAGCGGCTCGGGGCGAATCTCGTCGGCGTCATCTACAACGGGTTCGACGCACGCAAGTCGATGCGACGGGGCTACGGCTACTACGGCTACTACGGCTACTACGGCCGCTACGGAAAATACGGCTACGGCTACGGCTACGGGTATGGCTACGGCGAGGAGCGAAGCCGTCGCGCGCGCAACGAAGCGCCGGCGGAAGAGGCTCCGGCCAATCGGATCGGCTCGAACGCCGGCCAGGATCGCTGACCCCGAAGCGGGGCGGGGCCCCGCGCTCGGAGGCCTTGCGATCGCACGCGTCCCGGGACGCGACGGGGACGGAGTCCGTCCGCGCCGCACGCCGCAGCCGCCAAGGGAGCGCACGCATGGCCCACTATCTCGTCACCGGCGCCGCCGGGTTCATCGCCTCGAAGGTGACGGAGTTCCTCCTCGACGCGGGCCACACCGTGGCGGGCGTGGACGATCTCAACGACGCCTACGACGTCGCCCTCAAGGACTGGCGCCTGAAGCGCCTCCTCCCGCGCAAGGGGTTCGCGTTCCACAAGATCGACATCTGCGACCGCGCGGCGCTCGCCGCCGTCTGGGCGAAGAGCGCCCTGCCCCAGGCGATCGTCAACCTGGCGGCCCGCGCCGGCGTTCGGCAGAGCGTCGAGAACCCCTGGGTCTACATCGACACCAACGTCACCGGAACCCTGAATCTCCTCGAGCAGGCGCGCGCGACCGGCGTGAAGAAGTTCATCCTCGCCTCGACCTCCAGCCTCTACGGCGCGCACAATCCCATGCCCTACCGCGAGGACGCCGACACCAATCGCACCCTTTCGCCCTACGCCGCGTCCAAGAAGGCGGCGGAGGTGCTCTGCCACACCTACCACTATCTCCACGGCCTGGACGTGACCGTGGTGCGCTACTTCACGGTTTACGGGCCCGCCGGCCGCCCCGACATGAGCCTGTTCCGGTTCGTGCAGTGGATCCACGAGGGCAAGCCGGTGCTCGTCTACGGGGACGGGCGGCAGACGCGGGACTTCACCTACGTGGAGGACATCGCCCGCGGCACGATCGCGGCCCTTCGGCCCGCGGGTTACGAGACGGTGAACCTCGGCTCCGACAAGCCGGCGGTGCTGATCGACGTGATCCACGGCATCGAGCGTCGCGTCGGCAAGAAGGCGAACCTCGTCTTCCAGCCGCGCCACCCTGCCGACGTGACGGCGACCTGGGCCGACATCGGCAAGGCGCGCTCCTTCCTCGGCTGGGAGCCGAAGGTGGGGATCGAGGAGGGCGTCGAGAACCTCATCGAGTGGTACGCGCAGAACAGGAGCTGGGCGAGCAAGGTGGACACGCGGTGATCGGTCCCGGTTCGGCGGCCCTCCCCGCCCCCTCCCCCGAGGTTCCCGTGCTGCACATCGCCCCTTCCCGGGGCTGGGTCGCCCTGCGGCTGGGAGAGCTCTGGCAGTACCGGGAACTCCTCTATTTCCTCGCCTGGCGCGACGTGAAGGTGCGCTACAAGCAGACCGCCCTGGGCGCTTCCTGGGCCATCCTGCAGCCGCTCCTGACCATGGTCGTCTTCACGGTCTTCTTCGGGATGCTCGTGAAGGTCCCGTCCGACGGGGCGCCCTACGAGGTGTTCGCCTTCGTCGCCCTCGTGCCCTGGGCGTTCTTCGCCAACGGATTGCAACAGTCTTCGAACAGCCTGGTGGGGAGCGCCAACCTGATCAAGAAGGTCTACTTCCCGCGCCTGGCGATCCCGGTGGCGACGATGCTCTCCGGGCTGGTGGACTTCGCAATCGCCTTCGCGGTGCTGCTCGGGATGCTGCTCTGCTACGGCATCGTCCCGGGCGCCGGGGCGGTCTGGCTCCCGGCGCTCCTGATCCTGGCGATGGCGACCTCGCTCGGGACGGGCCTCTGGCTCTCGGCGCTCAACGTGAAGTATCGCGACGTGCGCCACGTCGTGCCCTTTCTCGCCCAGCTCTGGATGTTCGCGACGCCGATCGCCTACTCCAGCACGATCGTGCCGGAGAGGTGGCGCGCGCTCTACGCGCTCAACCCGATGGTCGGCGTGGTGCAGGGATTCCGGCACGCGCTGCTCGGCACCGGCGACGGCCCCGGCGCGCCGCTCGCCGTCTCCGCCTTCGCCGCCGCGGCGCTTCTAGCCTCGGGGGCGTTCTACTTCCGCCGGATGGAGAAGAGCTTTGCGGACGTGGTTTGAAGAGGGCGCGCCCCGCTGCCTCCTCGTCGGCGAGGTGGCCCAGGCGCACGACGGGAGCCTCGGCACGGCCCATGCCTACGTGGATGCGATCGCCGACGCCGGTGCGGACGCCGTGAAGTTCCAGACCCACATCGCCGCGGCGGAGTCCACGCCGGGGGAGCCTTGGCGGGTCCGGTTCAGCCGGCAGGACGAGAGCCGGTACGCCTACTGGAGGCGGATGGAGTTCAGCGAGGAGCAGTGGCGCGGGCTCGCGCGCCACGCGGAGGACCGCGGCCTCCTCTTTCTGTCGTCGGCCTTCAGCTTCGAGGCGGCCGACCTGCTCGAGCGGATCGGCATGGTCGCCTGGAAGGTGGGGGCGGGGGAGGTGGCGAACCTGCCTCTCGTCGAGCGGATGGCGCGCACGGGCAGGCCGGTGATGCTCTCCAGCGGGATGAGCCCGTGGAGCGAGCTGGATGCGGCGGTGGCGACGGTGCGGCGCGCCGGGGCGCCCGTGGCGGTCCTGCAGTGCACGAGCGCGTACCCCTGCCCGCCGGAGCGGATCGGCCTCAACGTGCTGGCGGACTTACGGCTCCGGTACGGCTGCCCGGTGGGGCTTTCGGACCACAGCGGGTCGATCGCGGCGGGCCTCGCCGCCGTGGCGCTCGGCGCGAGGCTGGTCGAGGTGCACGTGGTGTTCCATCGCGCCTGCTTCGGACCCGACGTCCAGGCATCCCTGACCCTCCCCGAACTGCGGCAGCTCGCGGACGGGATCGCCTTTCTCGACGCGGCGCTGGCCCACCCCGTCGACAAGGATGCGGCCGCCCGCGAACTCGGGGAACTGCGCCGCGCGTTCGGCAAGAGCATCGTGGCGGCGCGGCAGCTCCCGATGGGCCACCGTCTCGGGCGGGACGATCTCGCCCTGAAGAAGCCGGGCACCGGCATTCCCGCCGCGCGCCTTGGGGAAATCCTCGATCGCGTCCTCGCCCGTCCCTTGGCGGCGGACGCGCTCCTCTCGGAGGACGATCTTGATCAGCCAGGCAAAGCGTAAGGTCTGCGTGGTCCTCGTGGACCGCGCCAACTACGGGCGGCTCAAGCCCGTCATGACGGCGATCCAGGGGCTGCGCGAACTCCAGCTCCAGGTGATCGCGGCGGGAACGATGGTGCTGGAGCGGTTCGACCAGCCGGTGCGCGTGGTGCGCGAGGACGGGTTCCGCATCGACGGCGAGATCTACATCGAGCTGGAGGGCTCCACCCCGACCACCATGGCGAAGTCGATCGGCTTCGGCGTGGTCGAGTTCGCGAGCGAGTTTCAGAGGTTGCGCCCCGACGTGGTGCTTCTCATCGGCGACCGCTACGAGGCACTCGCGGCGGCGGTGGCCGCCGCCTACATGAACCTCTGCATCGTCCACATCCAGGGGGGCGAGGTCTCCGGCTCCATCGACGAGAGCGCGCGGCACGCCATCACGAAGTTCGCCCACTTCCACATCCCGAGCACGCGCCGCTCCGCCGACTATCTCATCCGCATGGGGGAGCGCCCCGACACGATCCTCACCACCGGCTGCCCGAGCAGCGACATCGCCCGCGCCCTCGACAGCCGCTTCGATCCGTCCGTGGTGAACGGGCGCGGGAGCGGGGCCACGCTCGATTTCTCCAAGCCCTACCAGCTCGTGGTCTTCCACCCGACCACGACGGAGTACGGAGCGGAGCGTGGACAGATGGAGCGGCTCCTGGTAGCGCTCGACCGCGTCCGCTGCCCCTCCATCCTGCTCTGGCCCAACATCGACGCCGGCAGCGACCACATCTCCAAGGCGATCCGCGTCCACAGGGACCGCCAGAAGTCGCCCTGGGTGCGCACGCTCATCAACCTGCCGCCGGAGGACTACCTGAAGGTGCTGGCCCAGGCCGCCTGCGCGGTGGGCAACTCGAGCAGCTTCGTGCGGGACGCCTCCCACTTCGGCACTCCGGTGGTGCTGGTGGGCAACCGCCAGGGGGGGCGCGAGACCGATCTTCACGTGACGGCTGTCCCGGTGGACACCGATTCCATCGAAGCCGCGGTGCGCGTGCAGCTCGCGCACGGCCGCTATCCGCCGAGCGAACTGTACGGCGACGGCTACGTCTCGCCCCGTCTCGCGCAAGCGCTGGCGCGCCTCCTCCCCTACCAGCAGAAGCGGCTCCACTACGTCGAGCGCCCCCTGGGCGCTATGGTGTGAAGATCCTCGGCCTGATTCCCGCGCGCGGCGGATCCAAGGGGATCCCGCGCAAAAACCTCGCTCCTCTCCGGGGCAAGCCGCTCCTCGCCTGGACCTGCGAGGCGGCGCTCGCCGCGCGGGAGCTGGCCGCCGTGGTCCTGAGCACCGACGACGACGAGATCGCCGGCTGCGGTCGGCGGTGCGGCGTGCGCGTCCCCTTCCTGCGCCCCGCGGAGCTGGCCCTCGATACGACCCCCTCCCTCCCCGTGGTGCGGCACGCCCTGGAGTCCCTGGAAGCGCTCGACGGCCGCTACGACGCGGTCTGCCTGCTCCAGCCCACCAACCCGCTGCGCGCCGCGCAGGACATCGACGCGGCCTGCAGGCTCTTCCGCGCGGGCGGCGCGGATTCCGTCGTCGCCGTGCGGCCGGTGCCCGCGCACTTCCATCCCTTCTGGACCTACCTGCAGGATGCCGAAGGCTGCCTCGTCCAGGCGGCGGGGCGCGGCGTCGTACCGAGGCGCCAGGATCTGCCCCCGGCCTTCTGGCGCGAGGGAAGCCTCTACATCACGGCGCGCGACACGCTGCTCGACGGCGCCAGCCTCTACGGCGCGCGCATCCGGCCCTATCTCGTGCCGGAGGAGCGCTGCGGGAACATCGACAGCCTCGACGACCTGCGGGCGATGGAACGGCGCATGGGGGCGGCCTGACCCGATGTGCGGCATCGCGGGGATGTTCGGAAGGGGGGCGGGGCCCGGCGCCTTGCGCGCCATGGCGGCGGCGCAGCGCCACCGCGGCCCCGACGATCAAGGGCTCGCCTTCGACGCCGCGGGCCCCGCGGGCCTCGCCCACACGCGCTTGAGCATCCTCGACCTCACTCCGGCCGGGCGCCAGCCGATGGCCTGCCCCGAAGGCCGCTATCGGATCGCCTTCAACGGCGAGGTCTACAACTACCGGGAGCTGCGCGCCGCGCTACCGGAGAGCTCGTTCTCCACCGGCACCGACACCGAGGTGGTCTTGGCCGCCTATCGCCGCTGGGGCGAGGCGTGCCTCGACCGGTTCGTGGGCATGTTCGCCTTCGCGATCTGGGACCGGCGGGAGCGGAGACTCTTCGCCGCCCGCGACCGCTTCGGGGTCAAGCCGCTCTACACGGCGCACCTGCGGGACGGGACGCTGCTCCTGGCGAGCGAGATCAAGGCGCTGCACGCCGCCGGGCTGGCCCGGGAGCCCGATGAGACGGCCTGGGCCACCTGGCTCGCCCACGGCTGGTGCGACCAGTCGCCCCGCACGTTCTGGTCCGGTGTCTCCGCGCTGGCCCCCGGCACGAGCCTCACCTGGCAGCAGGGGCGCGTCGCGACCCGGACCTGGTACGACCTCGCCGCACGCTCCGGTCCCGATCTGGACGCCCGCCCCGAGGAGACCGTCGCCGACGAGTACGCCGCGCTCCTCGCGGAGAGCGTGAGGCTCCGGTTCCGCTCCGACGTCCCGGTGGGGATCAACCTGAGCGGCGGTCTGGACAGCTCGACGCTCCTCGCGCTGGTGCATCGCGTGCAGGGTGAGGAGAGCGCGGTGCGGGCCTTCACGTTCGCCTGCGGCGATCCGGCCTACGACGAAACACCCTGGGTGGAGCGGATGCTCGCTTCGACCCGCCACCCCGCGACGGTCTGCCGCCTCGCGCCGGAAGAGGTGCCCGCCCTGGCCGCGTCGGTCCAGGAGACGCAGGACGAACCTTTCGGCGGGTTGCCCACCCTCGCCTACGCGCGCCTCTTCGAACAGGCGCGGGAGCAGGGGGTGCCGGTGCTCCTCGACGGGCAGGGGATGGACGAGCAGTGGGCAGGCTACGACTACTACCGCGAGGGGGGCTCCGGCCTGGTCCAGGGGACGAAGGAGTCCCCGGTGCGCCCCGGCTGTCTCGCGCCCGCCTTCGCCGCGCGCGCGGAGCCCTTCGATCCCCCGTGCCCCTTCCCCGACCGTCTCCGCAACCTGCAGCTTCGCGACGCCCGCTACCTCAAGCTGCCGCGCGCGCTGCGGTTCAACGACCGCGCCTCCATGCGCGCCTCCTGCGAGCTGCGCGAACCCTTCCTGGACCACCGGCTCTTCGAGCTCGCCCTGCGCCAGCCGCCCGAACGCAAGATCTCCGGCGGAACGGGAAAGGTCCTGTTGCGCCGCATCGCCGCGCGCTTTGCTCCGGGGAGCATCGTGGAGGCGCCCAAACGCCCCTTGCAGACGCCGCAGCGGGAGTGGCTGCGCGGGCCGCTCCGCGCCTGGACGAACGCCTGCATCGAGGAGGCGCTGCGCGGGCCCGGCCGCGATTGGCTGGACCGCACCGCGGTGCTCGCCGCCTGGGACGCGTTCCAGCGCGGGGCGAGCGACAACAGCTTCTACGTCTGGCAGTGGGTGAGCCTGGGAATGCTCCGCTGCCGCGAACCCGTTCCCGCGTGACTCCATGAGCGAACTCGCCATCCGTGCCGAGTCCCTTTCCAAGCTCTACCGGATCGGGGCCGCGCAAGCGCGCCACGCCACGCTCTGCGACACGCTCGCCGCGGGCTTTGCCGCCCCGTTCCGCCGCGCGGCGGCGTTCTTCCGAGGCCGCTCCCCCGCCCCCCTTCCTACGCTCTGGGCGCTACGGGATGTCTCCTTCGAGGTTCCCCGCGGCGTCGTGAAGGGCGTGATCGGGCGCAACGGGGCCGGCAAGTCCTCGCTGCTCAAGCTCCTCTCGCGCATCACCGAGCCGACGGCGGGCCGTGCGGAGCTCCACGGCCGCGTCGGCTCGCTCCTGGAGGTCGGCACCGGGTTCCATCTCGAGCTGAGCGGGCGCGAAAACGTCTTTCTCAACGGTGCGATCCTCGGGATGCGCCGCGCCGAGATCGACGCCAAGTTCGACGAGATCGTCGCCTTCGCCGAGGTGGAGCGGTTCATCGACACCCCGGTCAAGCACTACTCCACCGGGATGCACCTGCGGCTCGCGTTCGCCGTGGCCGCGCATCTCGAGCCGGAGATCCTGCTGGTGGACGAGGTGCTCGCGGTGGGGGACGCGGCGTTTCAGAAAAAGTGCATGGGCAAGATGGAGGAGGTCGCGTCCCAGGGGCGCACGGTCCTCTTCGTGAGCCACAACCTCGGTTCGGTGCGCGAACTCTGCACGACGAGCCTCGTGCTGCACGAGGGGAGCACGCACTACCGGGGCCCGGTGGTGGAGGGGCTCGCGCGCTACGGACGCATCATGCTCGAGATGCAACACGAGACGCGGCGGGAGGGCTCCGGGACGCGCTGGCGCTTCGCCGCGGTGGAAGGGAGCGGCGGCGGGGCGATCGGCCTCGGCGAGCCGTTCCGCGCGCGCGGCGTGCTCGACGTGGAACCCTCCTGCCCCGGCGGCAAGCTCTATTGCATCGTGAGCGATCCCGCCGGCGGGGTCGTCGCGCACCAACGCATCGGGACCGAAGCCCTGGGGCTGCGCTTTCTCGAGGCGGGCAGCTACGACGTCACGATCGCGTTCCCGGCGCTCTGGCTCGCGCCGGGCGTCTACACGGTCTATTTCAAGTTCATGCCGGAAGGGGGGGCGGGGGAGGCCACCCGCCACCTCTCCGAGCGCGCCCTGCTCGACGTCACCGGGCAGACGGAGGGGATCGGTCGGGCGACGCTCGCGCCCGCCGCCTCCTGGAGCGTGACGCGCGGCACACCGCTGGAGAGTGCGAACCATGCTTGACGGAAAGACCATCCTCGTCACCGGCGGCACCGGCTCCTTCGGCCGGCAGTTCGTCAAGATCGCGCTGGCGAACACCAGGCTGAAGCGGCTCATCGTGTTCAGCCGCGACGAGCTGAAGCAGCACGACATGGGCCAGCAGTTCGTCGATCCGCGCCTCTCCTTCTTTCTGGGGGACGTGCGGGATCGCGACCGGGTCTACCGCGCGTTCAAGGCGAGCGTCGATGTGGTCATCCACGCCGCCGCGCTCAAGCAGGTGCCCGCCTGCGAGTACAACCCCTTCGAGGCGGTGCGCACCAATCTCCTCGGCGCGCAGAACGTGATCGACGCCGCCATCGACGTCGGTGTCCCGAAGGTGCTCGCCCTCTCCACCGACAAGGCGGTCAATCCCGTCAATCTCTACGGCGCGACCAAGCTCTGCGCGGAGAAGCTCTTCGTGCAGGGCAACTCCTACGCCGGCTCGAAGGCGACGCGGTTCGCCTGCGTGCGCTACGGCAATGTCGTCGGGAGCCGCGGGAGCGTCATCCCGCTCTTCCTCAAGCAGCGCGAGAGCGGCGAGGTCACGGTCACCGACAAGCGCATGACGCGGTTCTGGCTCACGCTGGAGCAGGGGATCGCGTTCGTCCAGCGCTGCCTCGCCGTCATGAAAGGGGGCGAGGTGTTCGTGCCCCGCATCCCGAGCATGGGAATCGTGGATCTCGCCGCCGCCGTCGCCCCCGATTGCAAGGTGCGTTTCACGGGGATCCGGCCGGGGGAGAAGCTGCACGAGACGCTGATCTCGAGCGACGAGGCGCGCCACACCGTGGCCCTCGACGACCTCTTCGTCATCAAGCCGGAGTTCCCCTGGTGGGGCGACGGGAACTGGAGGGAGGGCGAGACGCTTCCCGACGGCTTCGCCTTCACGAGCGACTCCAACGACCGCTGGCTCACGGTGCAGGAGCTGCGCGCGCTCGCGGGGGGCCAGGGGTGAGCCGGCGCCTCGCGATCGAGGGGGGCACGCCGGTGCGCGCCAGCCTCCTCCCCTACGGACGCCAGTCCATCGACGCCGCGGACGCGGCGGCGGTGGCGGAAGCGCTCGCGAGCGACTGGCTCACCACGGGGCCCCGGGTGGAGGAGTTCGAGCGCGCCTTCGCGGGGGTGGTGGGGACGCGCGAGGCGGTGGCGTTCTGCAACGGCACCGCGGCGCTCCACGGCGCCATGCGCGCCGTCGCGCTCGCCGCGGGCGACGAGGTGGTGGTGCCCGCCCTCACGTTCGTGGCCAGCGCGAACTGCGTCGTCTACGAGGGCGCGACCCCGGTCTTCGCCGACGTCGAGCCCGAGACGCTGCTCCTGGGACCCGTCCAGCTCGAGGCGCGCACCGGGCCGAGGACGAAAGCCGTCCTCGGCGTGGACTACGCGGGCCAAGTCTGTGAGTACGGCGCGCTCCGGTCCTTCGCCCGCGACGCGGGCCTCCGCCTGGTCGCCGACGCATGCCACTCCCTCGGAGCGGCGAGCGGCGGGCGGCCGTCGGGAGGCCTCGCGGAACTCTCCTGCTTCAGCTTCCACCCCGTCAAGCATCTGACCACGGGGGAGGGCGGCATGACGGTCACCGACGACGCGGATCTGGCGCGGCGCCTGCGCGTGTTCCGCAACCATGGCCTCGACACCGACGCCCGCGAGCGCGAGCGGCGCGGGACGCATGCCTACGCGATGGTGGAGCTCGGGTGGAACTACCGCCTCACCGACGTCCAGTGCGCCCTCGGCCTGCGCCAGCTCGCCCGCCTGGAGTGCTTCCTCGCGAGGCGGCGCGCGCTGGCCGCCCGGTACGACGAGGCCCTGCGGAGGCTTCCCGCGGTGGCGCCCCTCGCGCGTCGCGCGGGGACGGAGCACGCCTTCCACCTCTACGCCGTTCTCCTCGATCCCGAACGGCTCTCCGCGGACCGCGACACGATCTTCAGGGCGTTGCGCGCCGAGGGGATCGGGGTGCAGGTGCACTACCTGCCGGTGCACCTGCATCCCTACTACAGGAAGCGGTTCGGCACCGGCCCCGGCCTCTGCCCGGTGGCGGAGGCGGCCCATGCGCGGCTGCTGAGCCTCCCGCTTTTCCCCGCGATGACCGACGCGGATGCCGACGACGTGATCGAGGCGCTGGACAAAGTCTGCGCACGCTTTCGGAGATGACACGATGATCCGCTACTGCACCCGCTGCGTGATGCCAGCCACCAAGCCCGACCTCCGGATGGACGAGGAGGGAGTCTGCAGCGCCTGCCGCAACTACGAACAGCGCGCCGCGATCGATTGGGCGGCGCGCCGCGACGAGCTCCTGGGCGTGCTGGAACGGTACCGTGCGCGCAACGGATCCAACTACGACTGCATCGTCCCGGTGAGCGGCGGCAAGGACAGCACCTTCCAGGTGCTCCGCATGCTCGAGCTGGGCGTGAACCCGCTCTGCGTCACGGCCACCACAGACCATCTCACCGAGATCGGCCGGCGCAACATCGAGAACCTCAAGTCCCAAGGGGTGGATTTCGTGGAGGTGACGACGAATCCGGTCGTCCGGCGGCGCATCAACCGCCTCGCCCTCACCGAGGTGGGCGACATTTCCTGGCCCGAGCACGTCACGATCTTCACCATTCCGGTGCGCGCGGCGGTCCAGTTCGGCGTTCCGCTCCTGGTCTGGGGCGAGAACGCCCAGAACGAGTACGGCGGGCCGGCCGCGGCCGCCGGGAACAACGTCTTGACCCGTCGCTGGCTGGAGGAGTTCGGCGGCCTGCTCGGGCTGCGCGTGACCGACCTCGTCGGGCAGCAGGGCATCGAGGCGCGCCACCTCATCCCCTACACCTACCCCACCGACGCGGAGCTGGAGCGGGTCGGCGTGACCGGCGTCTTCCTCGGCTACTACCTGCCGTGGGACGGCTACGCCAACGCGCTCTACGCCGAGGCGCACGGGTTCGCCACCTACGGGAAGACCGTCGAAGGCTCGCTCGTGAACTACGAGAACCTCGACAACGCCCAGACCGGGATCCACGACTACTTCAAGTTCCTCAAGTTCGGGTTCGGGCGCGCCACCGACCTCGCCTGCCTGCACGTGAGGCGCGGTCGTCTCGCCCGCGCCGACGCGATCCGCCTCGTGCGCCGGCACGACGGGAGGTTCCCCCGCTCCTACCTCGGTGTTCCCCTCGAGGCGATCCTGGAACCGCTCGGCATGGGCGTCGAGGAGTTCGTGCGCGTCTGCGATCGCTTCACCAACAAGAAGCTGTTCGTTTGCGACGCGCGCGGCGCGCTTGTCAAGGACGCGGACGGAAACCTCAGGAAGATCAACGACGACAACGCATGAACCGCGTGGCCGTCATCGACTACGGGCGTTGCAACCTCGACTCCATCGCGCGGGCGGTGGAGGAGTGCGGCGGCGCGCCCCGGCTCGCCCGCGCCCCCGCGGACCTCGAGGGGACCGACCGCGTGATCCTCCCCGGCGTGGGGAGCTTCCGGGATGCCATGGAGCGCCTTCGGGAGCGACGCCTCGACGAAGCCCTCACCGAGCGCGTGCTGCCCGGCCGCGTCCCGTTCCTCGGCATCTGCCTGGGCATGCAGCTCCTGGCGTCGGAAGGGAGCGAGGGCGGGGCGTCCCCCGGCCTGGGGTGGATCGCGGGGAAGGTGCGCCGCCTGACGCCGGCGGACAGAGCGGAGCGCGTCCCCCATGTCGGCTGGAACGAGGTGCTGCCCCGGGCCGACGCGCCGCTCTTCCAGGGCATCGCTCCCGCGACCGACTTCTACTTCGTCCACAGTTTCGCCTTGCAGTGCGCGGACGAGACTTGCATCACCGCGCGCACCCCCTACTGCGGAGGCTTCGTCTCTTCCGTCAGCCGGGGAGACATCCACGGTGTCCAGTTCCATCCCGAGAAGAGCCTCCGCCCCGGGTTCGCGCTCCTCCGCAACTTCCTGGCGCTCTGACCATGCTCAAAGTCCGGGTCATGCCGACGCTCCTCTACAACGGCGCGACGCTGGTGAAGGGGGTGGGGTTCGACTCCTGGCGCACCGTAGGCAGCGCGCTCCAGGCGATCAAGGTCTACGCCTTGCGTCAGGTGGATGAGCTGATCTTCCTCGACATCACCCGGACGCGCGAGGGCCGGCCGCCGGATTTCGAGCTGGTGGACGATCTGGCCAACGAGTGCTTCATGCCGCTTACGGTGGGCGGGGGCGTCCGGTCGCTCGAGGACGTGCGGCGCCTTCTCCAGGTGGGCGCCGACAAGGTCGCCCTCAACACGGCGGCGGTCGAGGTGCCCGGACTCGTGGAGGAGATCGCCGCGCGGTTCGGCTCGCAGTGCTGCGTCGTCTCCATCGACGCCCGCCGCACGGATGCCGGGTACGAGGTCTTCACGCGCTGCGGCCGGCGCGCCACCGGACTCGAGCCGGCGGAGCTGGCGCGGCGGGTCGAGGAGCGGGGCGCGGGCGAGGTGCTGGTCGGCTCGATCGAGCGGGACGGCACCCTCGGCGGCTACGACCTCGAACTGCTGCGGCGCGTCAGCCGCGCCGTCACCATCCCGGTGATCGCGTCGGGCGGCGCCGGCTCGGGGGAGGACATGGCGCGTGCCGTGCTCGAAGGGGGCGCCTCGGCGGTCGCCGCCGCGAGCCTCTTCCATTTCACCCATTCCACCCCGCTCGAGGTGAAGCGGGGCATGCGGGACCGGGGGATTCCGGTCCGGCTCCAGGAGGTGCAGGCATGATCCGGGACGAGAAGCCGACGTGCGAAGCGGAACGCCTCGAACAGCTCTGGTCGGGGGAATTCGGCAACGCCTACGTCGAACGCAATCGCAAGGCCGCGGAGCGGCGGGGGGGCTTCTGGCGCCAGCTGCTCGAGGGCAAGGGGATCGCCAGCGTGCTCGAGGTGGGATGCAACCTCGGAGCCAACCTGCGTTGGATCGCGGACCACGTGCCGCCCCGGCAGGTCTGGGGCGTCGACATCAACGAACGGGCCCTGGGCGAGCTGCGCAAGGCGCTGCCCGGGGTGAACGCGGTCTGGGGACCGGCGCGCGACCTGCCCTTCCGCGACGCCGGATTCGACCTCGTGCTCACGATGGGCGTGCTCATCCATCAGCCCGACAGCACCTTGCCTCTGGTGATGGGGGAGATCGTCCGTTGCGCGCGCCGCTACGTCCTCTGCGGGGAGTACCACGCCGCCGAACGGACGGTCGTCCCCTACCGTGGCGCGGAAGACGCGCTCATCAAGCGCGACTACGGGCGCCTCTACGCCGAGCTCTTCCCGCGGCTGGAACTGGTGCGCGAGGGGTTCCTCTCCCGCGATGACGGCTGGGACGACGTCACCTGGTGGCTCTTCGCGAAGAGGGAGGGGCCGCGGTGCGCCGCGTCCTGATCCTCCAGGCGCGGACTGGATCGAGCCGGCTGCCGGGGAAGATCCTTCTCGACCTGGCAGGGCGGCCGATGCTGGCGCAGCAACTGCGCCGCCTGCGGCGATGCCGCACCCTCGACGAGATCGTCGTGGCCACGTCCGACCTGAAACGCGACGACTTGGTGGTCGCGCTCGCGCGGGCGGAGGGGGTGCGCTGGTACCGCGGCGACGAGGGCGACGTCCTGGGCCGGTTCCTGGGAGCGGCGCGGGAGGCGCGGGCCGACCTGGTCGTGCGCTCGACGGCGGACTGCCCGCTCATCGATCCCGAAGTGGCCGACCGCGTCGTCGAGGCCCTGGCGCCCGGCGCGGGAGCGGGCACGGGCGCCGAAAGGTGGGACTACGCCGCCAACGTGCTCCGGCGCACCTATCCTCGCGGGCTCGACACCGAGGCGCTCTTTCGCGACGTCCTGGAGCGGTTGGCGCGCCTCGCCCGGGCGCCGGGCGATCGCGAGCACGTGACGCTCTACCTGCGCGCGACCCGCCCCGACCTGTTCCTCGCGCATTCCGTGGAGGATGCGGAGGACAACTCCGACCTCCGTTGGACGGTGGACACCGAGGCCGATCTCGCCTTCGCGCGCGCCGCCTATGAGTCGTGCGGGCTCGCCGAGGAGGTCGCGCCCTATCGCCGCATCCTCGCCTGGGTCCGAAGCCACCCCTCCCTCGCACTTCCCGATCTCGAATCCCATGGCTACGCTCATCCTGCGCGCTGACGGGGGCGGATCCCTCGGCACCGGCCACATGATGCGCCTGTTCGCGCTGGCGCAGTCCTGGAAGGACGCGGGAGGCCAGTCCATCCTGCTCACCGCGGCGTCGGAGCCGCGCCTGGACGCGCGTTTCCAGGCCGAGGGGATCCCGATCATGCGCCTGGCGATGGAGCCGGGCAGCCGCGAGGACGCTCGCCGCACCGCCGAGGTGGCGCGCGCCGCGGAGGCCTCCTGGGTCGCGATGGACGGTTACCTCTTCGACGGCTGCTACCAGCGCACCGTGGAGGACGAGGGAGCGCGCGTGCTGTTCCTGGACGACTACGGCCACTGCCGCCATTACAGCGCCTCCCTGATCTTGAACCAGAACGTCCACGCCCGCGAGGCGCTCTACGCCTCCCGCGAACCCTCGACGCGGCTCTTGCTCGGCACGCGCTTCGTGCTCCTGCGGAGGGAATTCCTCGAGTTCGAGCGCCGCCCCCGGGAGGCGAGGGCGACCGCGGATCGCATCCTCCTCACGCTCGGAGGGGGCGATCCGGGCAACGCCACCCTCGAGTTGGCCTACGCCGCGCTCGGCTGCGGCGTCTCCGGCCTCTCGGTGCGCACCATCGTGGGACCGGCGAACGCGCACCTCCGCGCGCGTCTCGCCGACCTCGATACGCCGCCCGGTCTCCGCTTCCTCACCGACGTCACGGAGATGGCGCCCCACCTCGACTGGGCGGAGTTGGCCGTCGCCGCCGGCGGCACCACGGCGTGGGAGATCGCCTTCATGGGGCTTCCCGCCCTTCTCGTGGTCTTGAGCGACAACCAGGTTGAGGTGGCGCGGGGGCTGGAGGAGGCGGGGGTCGCCCTGAACCTGGGGCGCTACGCGCCGCAGTGCGCGCGCACCGTCGCGGAGGCGGTCGTGGGCCTTCTGGACGACCCCGGGCGCCGCGGCGCGATGAGCCAGCGCGGGCGCGACCTGGTGGACGGGGGCGGGGGCGCGCGGGTGGTGACGGAGATGCTTGGGGAGGAGCTGATGCTGCGGCGTGTGCGCGAGAGCGATTGCCGCCTGCTCTGGGAGTGGGCGAACGACGCCGGCACGCGATCGGCTTCGTTCTCCCGCGCCTCGATCCCCTGGGAGGAGCACCTCGCCTGGTTCCGCCGCAAGACCTCGGCGCCCGATTGCATCTTCTTCGTCGCCCTCGACCGCGAGGCGCAGCCGGTCGGACAGGTGCGCTACGACCTCGCGGGGGAGGAGGCGGTGATGTCGGTGAGCGTGGCCCGCGAACGGCGTGGCGAGGGGCTCGGGCCGCGCCTCATCTCGCTGGCGTCGCGGCGGCTCTTCCGGGAGACCGAAGCCGCGCGGATCCTGGCCCTGGTCAAGGAGGAGAACCGGGCCTCGGGCGGCGCCTTCCTCAAGGCGGGCTTCGGCCTCGCGGGGCGCCAGCGCGTGGGCGAATGCGAGTCCTTGAGACTCCTCCTGGAAAGGAGCAGCGCCTCATGAGCGGATCGATCTCGATCGGCGGTCGCCGCGTCGGCCCCGGCGGGCCGGTCTTCGTCGTGGCCGAGATGTCGGCCAATCACAACCAGGACTTCGACGAGGCGGCCGCGATCGTCCGCGCCGCCCACGCCGCGGGCGCGGACGCCGTCAAGCTCCAGACCTACACCCCCGACACCATGACGCTGCGCTCCGACGGCGCGCCGTTCCGCGTAGGCGAAGGCACGCTCTGGGCCGGTCGCAGTCTCCACGACCTCTACGCGGAGGCGCAGACCCCTTGGGCGTGGCACGCGCCGCTCCGCGACCTGGCGCGGGAGCTCGGCATGGAGCTCTTCTCCTCCCCCTTCGACGCCAGCGCCGTGGCGTTCCTCGAAAGCCTCGGGATGCCCGCCTTCAAGGTCGCCTCCTTCGAGCTGGTCGATCTCCCGCTCCTGCGCCTGGTGGCCCGCACCGGAAAGCCGGTCATCCTCTCCACCGGGATGGCGACGCGGGAGGAGGTGGCCGAGGCCGTCGCGACGCTGCGCGAAGCGGGCTGCCGGGAGCTGGTGCTTTTGAAGTGCACGAGCGCCTACCCCGCGCCCGCCTCCGAGATGAACCTGCGCACGCTTCCCGACCTTGCCGCCTCGTTCGGCGTTCCGGCGGGGCTCAGCGACCACACCCTCGGGATCGCCGTGCCGGTGGCGGCGGTGGCGCTCGGCGCCTGCCTCATCGAGAAGCACTTCACGCTCTCCCGCGCCCGTCCCGGGCCCGACAGCGCCTTCAGCCTCGAGCCCGGCGAGTTCCGTGCCATGGTCGACGCCATCCGCACCGCGGAGGCGGCTCTCGGCGAGGTGCGCTACGGCGCCCTCGGCCGGGAGGCGGCCAGCCTCGCGTTCCGCCGCTCGCTCTTCGTCGTCTCCGACCTGCGCGAAGGGGAACGGTTCAGCGGCAACAACGTGCGCGCCATCAGGCCCGGGAACGGGCTGCATCCGCGCCATTTCGAAGAGATCCTCGGCCGCGCCGCCCGGCACGACGTGCCGCGCGGGACGCCGCTGACCTGGGACCTCGTGGTCTGACGTCCGATCCATCGAAGGAGGAAGCATGGTCGCCTCGACGCTCAAGCGGTTCCTGCGCGCCGGAAGAAGGCACGACTTCACCTGGCGGTATCTCTACAACCTGGGCCCCACCCTCGCCTATCGGATGGGGCGGCACCCCCTCACGGAGGAGGGACGGCGCCTCGTGGCCGCCCTCGGGCGCGATGGTGTTGCCGTCACGTCCGTGGACCGGCTCTTCGCCGATCCAGGCCTCTTCGAGGAGCTGCGTGCGGCCGTGGCCGAGCTGGAGACGGGGCGGGCCGGCGAGATCGCCGCCGCGCGGTTGGAGGCCGGCGAGGCCTCCGCCATCGGGCACAAGACCTTCCTCCACAAGCTGCTCGGCGAGGATCCGGTGTTCGATCCCGCCTCGGTCTTCGCGCGCTTCGCGCTGCAGGGCGAGCTCCTCTCCGTCGCGAACGCCTACTTCGGCATGTACACGCAGCTCCGCTACTACAACGTCTGGCGCACCTTCGTCACCGACAGCGCCTTCCGGGAGTCCCAGCTCTGGCATCGCGACCGCGAGGATCTCTACGTTCTGAAGCTCTTCCTCAATCTGAGCGACGTGGACGAGGGCGCCGGCCCCTTCACCTATGCCGTGGGTACTCATCCCAAGGGGCGCGTGCGCGGGGAGCCGGCCTCCTTCGTGGAGGGGGGAGTGCAGCGGAGCGGGGACGACGAGATGGCCGCGGTGGTGCCGCGCGAGCAGTGGGTGCGCGGGCTCGGCCCGCCGGGGACGCTCCTGCTCGCCGACACCCGCGGGTACCACCGGGGTGGCCGCTCCCGGGAGCGCGATCGGCTCCTCTACACCTGCCTCTACACATCGCGGGCGTCCGAGGTGCGCGAGCTGTTCGGAGGGCGCCTCGCGGCGGAGCCTTCCGCGGACCGCGCCCGCGCCTTCGCGCTGCGGCGGGGTCGCCGCTGACCATGCACCCTCGCACCGTGCTCTTCCTCGTGCCCTATCGTGCGCGCGACCTGGACGGTGCCGCGCTCGTGGGGCACCACCTCAAGACCCGCCACGGCATCGCGTCCCACTTCACCAACGGCTACGGCATCCCGCAGAAGCTCCTCCGTCACGCTCCGGATGCCGTCGTGTTCGACCACCTGACCTGGGACTTCAAGGCGCAAGAGGCGCTTCTGGCGAAGCGGCTCGGCATGAAGGTGTTCCTGCTCCCCACCGAGGGGCTCTTCCAGGAGCCCGAGACCGCGGTGCATGCCGCCGGGAAGCACTTCGGCACGACGGCGATCCTCGACGGGATCTTCTCCTGGGGGCACTACGTGCGGCGCGCCATCCTTGAACAGGGGCTGGCGGAGCCGTCGCGCGTGCACCTCACCGGCTGTCCGCGCTTCGATTTCTACGCGGAGCCCTGCCTCTCCCTCGTCGCATCGCGCGAGGAGTTCCTGCGCGGACTCGGGTTCGCGCGAACCGACGCGCCCCTGGTCCTCTGGGCCACCAGCACGCCCTACGTGGCGCGGGACCGCAAGCGCATCGTGCAGCGCTACGTGCGCCGAGGCCACTGGACGCTGCGGCAGATCGAGGACGAGTTGCACGACGAAGAGCGGATGTTCCGCGAAGGGTGCGCGCTCCTGCGGCGACTCGCCGGGGCGCATTCCGCCTGGAACTTCGTGATCAAGGTGCACCCGGCGGAGTGGGCGGAGCCCTACGCGCCCTTCCTGCGCGAGTTCCCGAACGTGCGGATCGCGCATACCGAGCCGATCCGCAGCTTCCTGGTTCATTGCGACGTGCTCCTGCAGCGCAACTGCACGACCGCGTCGGAGGCCTGGATGCTCGGGAAGCCCGTCGTCGATCTCGAGATCGGCGACTACCGGATCCCGGCGCGGGCCGAGTACAAGGCGGGCAGCCACGTCGTGACGACGCTGGAGGAGGCGGTCTCCGCCGTGGAGGCGTGCGTGGGGGGCGCGGCCCTGCCACCGGAGCAGGTCGCCGCCCGCGAGGCGTTCCTCGCCGAGTTCTACCTCCGCATCGACGGCCGCGCCGCCGAGCGCTGCGCGGACCGCATCGCCGCCTGCCTCGCTCCCCCGGCCTACGACGCCGCCGCCCAGGCGCGGAAGGAGGCCGCGGTGCGGGAGGAGGCCGTCGCGCGGGAGGCGCGGGAGGGGCGCCGCCTCGTCAACCGCGTCAAGGACCTGCTGCGCATCCCGCGGGGGGTCTCCCTGCGCCTCTGGAAGCGGGTCCTGCCCGACGAGGGGCGCTCGTTCGGCGCGCGCTCCACCACCGAGGTCGAGATCACCCGGGAGATGGTGGACGACCTCTATCAGCGCTACGAATCCCTGATGCAGGACGCGCGAGCGTGATCCGATCCGCGCCTGCCGCCCCCGGGGTCGTCGTGCTCTCCACGAACCTCCTCACCGACCGCATGCTCCTGCACAGCGGCATGATCCCCGCCCTCGCCCGAGGCGCCGCGCCCCGCGTCTGGACGCCGATCGCGGGCCAGCCGCGGTACGTGGAGGAGGCGGCGGCCCTTCCCGCGCGCTTCGAGGACTTTCCCGTCGTGCGCGAGCACTCCCGCGCCGCCAACGTCGCGCGCCGCCTCCTCGACTACGCCTGGGACCACCGCGGCTTCTCCGCGAGCCGCAAGAGCTTCTGGAGGCTGCGCCGCCGCCAGGAGGAGCCGCGCTTCCACAGGCTGCTCTGGGCCGCCGGGGCGTGCGTCGCGGGGCTGCGCATGCAGGGTCTGCTCGAGCGCTGGCTCGAGCCGCGCCTGCTCGCGGAGACGCGCAGCGAGGAGGCGTTGGCGCGGCTGCGCGCGGAGAGGCCCGCGGCGCTGCTCACGACGAGCCCGTTCCGGTTCCAGGAGCCCGCCGTCGTCGCGGCGGCCAAGCGCCTCGGGATCCCCGTCCTGGCGTTCATCACATCGTGGGACAACCTCTCCACCAAGGCGCGCATGGTCCTGCGCCACGATGCCTATCTGGTCTGGTCCGAGGCGATGCGCGAGGAGTTGCATGCGTTCTATCCCTCCGCGCGCCGGGTGCCCTGCACCGTCGTCGGGGCGCCGCAGTTCGACCCGTTCTTCCAGGAGCGGTTCCAGGTCGACCGCGGGGAGTTCCTGCGCTCCCAGGGGCTGGACCCCGCGCGCCCGGTCATCCTCTACGCCCTCGGCTCGCCCAATCTCATTGAGGAGCACCACGGCCTCCTGGCGCTCGCGCGCAGGATGCGTGAGGGGGTGCTGGGGGACGCCCAGCTGCTGGTGCGGCCCCACCCGCTCTTCCACGCCCACCCCTCCCTCGCCGAGGCGGAGGCGCTGGGACCCTGGGTCCGGGTGCAGCGCGCGGGCCAGGCCGCCGCGGATCTCGGCGCGCGCTTCCAGGACGAGGCGCAGGTGCGCGAGTGGGTGAACAGCCTGCGCCACGCGCAAGTGGTCGTGAACCTCTCCTCCACGCTGGCGGTGGACGCGGCGATCCTCGACCGACCGGTGGTCAACCTGGACTACGACCCGTCGCCCGACGGCCGCAACCGGGAGCTGGTCCACGAGATCAACCACGTCTGGAACCACTTCAAGCCGATCGCCGAGTCGGGGGGACTCGCGCTCGTGCGCGACCTCGAGGCCACCATCGCCGCGATTCGTGCGTACCGCGACCGGCCCGAGATGCATCGCGAGGGGCGCCGGCGCATCGTGGAGCGGGTCTGCGGCGTCGTGGACGGACGCGCGGGGGAGCGGATGGGTCAGGCGGTGCTCGATTTCCTCGCGCGCCGGGGCAAGCGGTCGTGATCGGTCCCCGCGCCGCCGGCCTCCCGCGCGTCGTGGCGATCCTCCCGCGCGGGGAGGCGATCCGAAATTTCGTCTACTCCGGCGCCCTCGACGAGCTGGGCGCGCAGGCGGAGGTTCATCTTCTCACCGTCCTGCCCAACGCCGGCATCGAAGCGCTCCTGAGGGAGCGGTTCGGCCGCGTGCGCGAGCTGCGGGAAATCGGCGAGCGCTGGTGCGTGCGCGCCGCCCGTGAACTGCTCGAACAGGCTCACGGCCGCTGGCTCGGTTCCGAGGCGGCGCGCGAGCGGCTCCGGCTGCGCGCGCGCGAAGCGATCACGACGCGAGCGCGGCTCAAGCGCTGGGCCAAGGCCGCCGCGAGCCTCCCCTTCGCCAACCGGCCCGGTCTGGCGGTCTTGTCGGGGATCGAGCGGGGGCTGAGCCGGCTGCTGCGCACCACCGAGGAGTACCTCGCCGCCTTCCGGGAGCTGCGCCCGGCCCTGGTCTTCAACGGCTCGCACATCCACAGCCGCAACGCGATCCAGGCGGTGCAGGCCGCGCGCTGGCTCGACATTCCCACCGCCGCATTCCTCTTCTCCTGGGACAACCTCACCTCCCAGGGGCGCATCCTGCCGCGCTACGACCACTATCTCGTCTGGAACGAGGCGATCAAGGAGCAGCTCCTCGCCCTGTACCCGGGCACCGGCGCGGACCGCGTCCACGTCACGGGCTCGCCCCAGTTCGACTTCCACTTCCGCCCGCAGTTCCGCTGGACGCGGGAAGAGTTCTGCGCGCGGGTCGGCGCCGACCCGGCGCGTCCCATCGTGCTCTACAGCACCGGCATGGCGAACCACATGCCCGACGAGCCCGCCCTCGTGGAGGGGATCGCCGACCGCCTGGCGCGCATGACCGCGCACGGCCCGCCCCAGCTCCTGCTGCGGGTCTACCCCAAGGACCGCACTGGCCGCTTCCAGGCGCTGCGGGGACGCCGCCCCGAGATCCTGGTCCCCGACATCCCCTGGGAGCCCAACTGGCTCACCCCCGAGCTGGAGGACGCCGCGCTCTACACGAGCACGCTCCTGCACGTGGCGGCGGGCATCAACGTCGCCTCCACGGTTTCCCTGGAGCTCTGCCTCTTCGACAAACCCGTGGTCAACGTCGGATACAACCCGCCGCGGGTGAGCGAGGAGGAGCTCTCCTACGCGCGCTACTACCGCTTCGACCACTACCGCCCCATCGTCGCTTCCGGCGCGGTGCAGGTGGCGGACTCCGAGGAGCGGCTCGCCGCGCTTCTCTCGGACGCGCTCGCGACGCCGGCCCGATACGCCCGGGAGCGCCGCGCGCTGGTCAGGTCCTTCTTCGGAGGCGCCCTCGACGGCCGCTGCTCCACGCGGGTGGCGGCGGCCCTCGGCTCCCTCGCCCACGCCCCCTGAACGATGCCGCGCCGCAAACGCCTCCTGATGGTCTCCCACGTGCCTCCGCTGCCGCGTACGTCGGGCCAGCGCCAGCGCGTCTATCACATGCTGCGCGCCGCGCGCGAACGGTTCCACGTGACCTTCGCCGGCCTCGCCCCTCCCGGGGCGGCGAAGGAGGCACGGGAGCGCTTGGCCGAGGTGGCGGATGCCTCGCTCTTGCTGCCTTCCCGCTACGCCGCGTCGGCGGCGTCGAAGGCGTGGCACCGGATGGCGGGCACCCTCTTCGCCCTGCGCACGGGCGTCAAGCTCTCCAACTACGTGATCGGCGAACTGGAGTTCGCCCCGTCGCGGCTTGCGGAGGCGACGGCGGGGCAGGAGTTCGACTGCGTCCTCCTGGAGTACTGGCACGCCTCGGGGATCGCAGGCCACTTCCGGGCCCGCGGCATCCCCTGCGTGCTCGACCTGCACGACGTCGTCTGGCGCGCACGCGAGCGCGAGCTGGCCGGGAGCCGTCTCCCGGTCTGGTGGCGCGAGCGGTCGCTCGGCCGCTACCGCGCCGCGGAGGAGCGGGCGTGGGAGCGCTTCGACGGTCTCATCGCCATCAACCGGGACGAGGAGGCCTACCTGCGCGAACGGGTGGCGGATCGCGCGCGGGTCTTTTGGGCCCCGATGGGCGTCGACCTCGAGGCGTGGCCCTTCGCCCCGGCCCCCGCCACCCCCCCGCGCATCGCCTTCTACGGCGGCCTCTCCAGCGGCCCGAACCGCGCGGGCGCCTCCCGGCTCGTGCGCGCGGTGATGCCCGCCGTCTGGCGCCGCTTCCCCGACGCCGAGTGCTGGCTCGTGGGCGGCGACCCCGCGCCCGAACTGCGCGCGATGGCCCGCGATCCTCGCGTGCGCGTGCCCGGTTTCGTCGAGGACGCGCCGGAGCTGCTGCGCACGATGACCGCGGTGGCCTGCCCCTGGGAGGGACGCTACGGGTTCCGCAGCCGCCTCATCGAGGTGATGGCCCTCGGCGTGCCGGTGGTCGTGAGTCCCGACGCGATCTCCGGCATGGAGCTGGCCGCCGGAGCAGGGGTGCTGGTGGGTCGCGACGACGCCGGCCTCGCCGCGCGCCTCGCCGATCTGCTCGGCGATCGCGCGCTCGCCGCCCGCCAGGGAATCGCCGCGCGCGCCACGGTGGAGCGCGCTCTTGGCCTCGATACGACCTATCGCCGTCTGTTTCGCGAGCTGGAGGGCTGGCTCGACAGGGGGGGGGTCGCCTCGTGAGGCTCGCGGTGATCTCGCACAAGCCCTGCTGGCCCTCGGCGGCTTCCCCCACGGGGTTCGCCTCCGACGGGGGGTTCCCGCTCCAGATGGGCGCGCTGGCGGGACTGTTCGAGGAGACGGTGCTCTCTCTTCCGTGCGACGCGCGGAGCGCGCGCGCCGGCGAGATTCCCCTCGCGGGTCCGCGCCTCCGCGTCCACCCGCTGCCGGCGCTTCCCCAAGGCGGCCTGCGGCGACGCCTCGCGACGCCCTTCTGGCTCCTGCGGGCCCTCCCCGCCCTCGCGGGCGCCGTGCGGCGGGCCGATGCGGTGCACGCGCCGGTCCCGGGAGACGTCGGGACCATCGGCCTGCTCCTGGCGGTGCTCTTCCGGAAGCCCCTGTTCGTGCGCTACTGCGGCAATTGGATGCGACCGCCGCGTACGCTGGCGGAGCGGTTCTGGCGCTGGTTCATGGAACGCTTCGCCGGGCGGCGCAACGTCATGCTCGCCACCGGCGGCGCCGACGCCCCGGCCAGCCGTCGCAACCCGGAGGTGGGGTGGATCTTCTCCACCTCGCTGAGCGAGGAGGAGATGCGCGCCTGTTCGGAGCCGCGTCGCACCGATCGCGCCCGCGCCCCGGCGCTCATCGCGGTGGGGAGGATGGAGGCCGGCAAGGGGGCGGGGACGGCCCTCGACGCCTTCGCCCTCCTTGCACGGCGGCGCCCCGCTGCATCGCTGGACATGGTGGGGGACGGTTCGGCGCTTCCCGCCCTGAAGCGGCGGGCGGAGCAGCTCGGCGTGGCCGGGCGGACACGCTTCCACGGTCGGGTCGACCATGCGCGGGTGCTGGCGCTGCTGCGGGAGTCGGATCTGCTGCTCCATCCCACGGCGTCGGAGGGGTTCCCCAAAGCGGTCCTCGAGGCGCTGGCCTGCGGCCTGCCGGTCGTGACCACGCCGGTCTCCGTCCTGCCCTCCCTGCTCGCGGGCGGGGCGGGGCGGCTCGTCGACGACCCCACGCCGGAGCGGCTGGCCGAAGCCGCGGAGGCCTGCCTGGAAGACGACGCGGTCTATGGGGAGATGTCGGCGCGCGCCAGGGCCACGGCGGGCCTCTACACCCTCGAGCGGTGGCGCGATGCCATCGGCGGGCGCCTCGCGGCGGCGTGGGGCCGGAATCTGCGCTAGGCCATGCGGATCACGTTCCTTGCGGGGACCCTGGGGCTCGGAGGCGCCGAGCGGCAGCTGTTCCACATCCTGGGCGCGCTCCGCCGCTACGGGGCGGAGGTGCGGCTCTTGTCGCTCACGCGCGGGGAGGCGTGGGAGGAGAGGATCCGCGCCGAGGGGGTGGAGGTGGAGTGGGTGGGGCGCCGGGAGTCGCGGCTCCTGCGGTTGGCGCGCATCGCCGCGGCGCTGCGTCGCGACCGCCCCGACATCGTGCAGTCGCAGCACTTTTTCACGAATCTCTACGCCGTGGGCGCGGCTCGCCTGGCGGGGTGCCGCGAGGTCTGCGCCATCCGCGGGGACGGGTTGATCGAGGTGCGCCGCAACGGTTGGTTGGGGCGGATGAGTCTTACGGCGCCGCGCACGCTCGCCGCCAATTCGCGCGCCGCCATCGAGCAGGCGGTCTCGTTCGGCGTGCCGCGCGAACGCCTGCATTGGCTTCCCAACGTCGTGGACACCGACCAGTTTCGTCCCGCCCCGGCGCCGCGCCGCCGCCCGTTCACGCTCCTCTGGGCCGGGCGTCTCGCCGCGGTCAAGAGCCCCGACCGGTTCGTGAGGCTTGTGGCCGCGGTGCGCGCGGCGACCCGATGCGCCGTTGCGGGCGTCGTGGTCGGGGACGGACCGTTGCGCGACGCGCTGCAGGGGGAAGCGGAGCGGCTCGGACTGGGCCCCGACGGCCTGCGCTTCGCGGGCGCCGCGCGGGAGATGGCGCCCCGATTGCTCGAGGCGGACCTGCTCGTCTCGACCTCCGAGCACGAAGGAACCCCCAACGTGATCCTCGAGGCGATGGCCGCGGGCCTCCCGGTGGTGGCCACGGCGGTGGGCGGCGTTCCCGACCTGGTGCTCGAAGGGGAGACGGGCTGGCTCTTCCCTCCCGGAGAGGAGGCGGAGATGGCCCGGGCCGTCACGCGACTCGTGGAGGACCCCGCGAGCGCCCGCGCCGCGGGCGCTCGCGCTCGCGCGCGGGCCGAAACGGTCCATGGGCTCGACGTCCTTCCGGCGCATCTCGAACGGCTCTATCGCGCGGTGATCGCATGAGACGGATCGCATCCCTCGACGCGGCGCGCCTCCACGCCCCCCGGAACCCCGTGCAGGCCATGCTCAGCGCGGGCGGGTTCAAGCTCGCGCTCTTCGTGCTGGCCCACGTCCCGCTCGCCGTGCTGATGAGCCGGAGCGCGGCGATCTCCACGGCCCACGCCCTCGCGGTGCTGCTCCTCGGTTTCGCCTGGGGCTTGCGGAAGCAGGCGCCCGAGCGGGTCGCCTTCGTGGCGGCCTACATCGCCGGGGCGGAGGTCTTGTGGCGCATGACCAAGTGCGACGTCTTTTGGGAGTACGGCAAGTACGCGACCTCGATCCTGTTCCTGGGCTGGATGGCGATCACGGGGAGCTTCCGCCGCTCGATCGTGCCGCTCTTCTACCTGCTCCTCCTCATCCCCTCCATCTCCCTCACGTTGTCGAACACCGATCCGTTCCTGGCGAAGCGGATGATCAGCTTCAACCTTTCCGGGCCGCTCAGCCTCGCGGTCTGCGCGATGTTCTTCGGGCAGGTGGAGCTGACGCGGGAACAGCTGAACAGGTTCCTCATCACGCTCCTCGCGCCCGTTCTCGGGATCTCCACCCTCGCGTTCCTCGGGACCGCCATGGCCGACGACCTCCTCTTCACGAAGAACTCCAACTTCGAGACGAGCGGAGGGTACGGGCCCAACCAGGTCTCGGCGATCCTCGGTCTCGCCGCGCTCCTGGCCTTCCTGCTCCTCAGCATCCAGCGCCACCGCGCGGGGATGCAGCTCCTCCTCATCCTGGGGGTGGTCGGATTCGCGGCGCAGGCGGCGTTCACCTTCAGCCGGGGCGGCGTCTACAACTGCGTGGCGGCGGCGCTGGTGGGCGCGGTCTTCCTCATGCGCGGCGGCCAGCATCGAGGGCGCGTCGTGATCCTGAGCGTTCTCGTGACGATCCTCGCCTACTACGTCCTCTTCCCGCGCCTCGACGCGTTCAGCGGCGGGCAGCTGGCGAAACGATTCGAGGACACCGAGACCAGCGGCCGGGACGCCATCCTGCGCGACGACCTGGCCATTTGGGAGCGGAACCTGATCCTCGGGGTGGGCCCCGGCATGTCGCGGCTCAACCGCATCACCCTGCATGCGCCCATCGTGGCGCATACCGAGTTCTCCCGTCTCGCCGCGGAGCACGGCATCTTCGGGCTCCTGGCGGCCGTGGTGCTCGTGGGCTTGGGACTCCTGCGGCTGGCCCAGGCCCCCACCGGCTGGCGGCAGGCGCTGGCCGCGACCCTCGTGGCCTGGAGCTTCATCTACATGCTCCACGCGGCGATGCGACTCGTGGCGCCCTCGCTCATGCTCGGCCTCGCCATGGCGAAGCTGCTCGACGAGACGCCGCATCGAGGGTCGCGACACGGCGCCGTCGAGGACCGCGATCCTCTCGAGCGGCGACGAAGCCCACCGTTGCGGCGCGAACCCGGCGCATGATCCGCCCCGCCCCCCGTCTCTGCTTCGTGGGTCCGCACGTCGGGGTCCACCCGGGCATGGTCCCTACCCAGGCGCTGCTCCTCTGCCGGCGCTTCCGCGCGAGCGGGCGCGCCGCGCTCTCCTGCTCCTCCGCGCGCAGTCGCACGCTGCGCCTGCTCGACACCCTCAGGACCCTGGTCTGGCACCGGCGCCGCTACGACATCGGCTGCGTGGAGGTCTTCTCCGGGAGGGCGTTCGTGATCGCCGACCTGGCGAGCCTCGTCGCGCGGATGCTGGGCAAGCGCCTCGTCCTGGCTCTGCATGGCGGCGGGCTCCCCGCGTTCGCCGAGCGCCATCCGCGCTGGGTGCGCCGCGTGCTGGCCCGGGCAGACCGCGTCGTCGCGCCGAGCCGGTTCCTCGCGCAGTGCGCCGCAGGCTCGGGTCGCGCGGCGCGGATCATTCCCAACGGCCTCGATCTTGCGAGCTACCCGTGGCGCCTCCGCGGGCCCTGCGCTCCGCGGCTCTTCTGGATGCGTACCTTCCACCCCGTCTGGAACCCCGCCCTGGCGGTGCGCGTTCTGGCGCGGGTTCGCGCGACGCTGCCGGAAGCGACGCTCGTGATGGCGGGGCAGGACCGCGGGGAGCAAGGTGCGGTGAAGCGGCTCGCCGGCGAACTCGGCGTGGGGAGCGCGGTCCGGTTCCCCGGGTTCCTGGATGGCGAGGGGAAGGCGCGGGAGGGGGGCGGGGCCGAGATCTTCCTGAACACCAACCGCGTCGACAACGCCCCGGTCGCCGTGCTGGAGGCGTGCGCCCTCGGACTCCCTGTCGTGTCGACGGCGGTGGGGGGGATCCCCGACCTGCTGCGCGACGGCGAGACGGGTCTCCTGGTGCCGGAGGGGGACGCGGAGGCGATGGCGGCGGCGGTGGTGCGCCTGCTCCGCGACGCGGAGCTGGCTCGCAGCCTGAGCCGCAACGGCCGGCGGCTGGCGGAGGCGTGCGACTGGGGGGTCGTACAGGCGCGCTGGGAGGAGCTCTTTTGCGAAGTGCACCAGGGGGAGACGCGATGAGGCGCGCGCGGCTCCTGATGTTCTGGGACTACGACACGCAGTGGGGTGCGGACAGGTCGCGCTCGCCGGGCGGGCCGAAGGGGTGGGGCCCGCTGGAGTTCCCGCACACCGAGCTCCTCCTCGAGCTGCACGCCCGCCACGCCATCCCGGCCTGTTTCGCGGTGGTGGGTGCGGCGGCGCTTCCGGGGATCCGGCCCTACCACGACCCGGCCCAGGTGCGCCGCATCCATCTCCTGGGGCACGAGATCGCCAGCCATACGTTTCGCCACGACTGGATCCCCGGACTCTCTCCGGACGACCTGCGCGAGACCCTGCGCTCAAGCAAGCAGGCGCTGGAGCAGTGCATCGGGGCACCGGTCACCAGCTTCGTGCCGCCCTGGAACCAGCCCTTCGACTATCCCGCCGGGCTCAGCTTCAGCCTGTCGGAGCGACGCGAGGCGGGACGGGCGCACATCCATCTCGGGATGCTCTGCCGGGCGCTCCGGGAGACCGGATACCGCTTCTGCCGCGTCTCCTACCGCCCGCTCCACGTGCGGATCGCCCAGCGGATCCTCAACCGCCGCATCGATCGCCCGGCGCGGCTCGAGTCGATCGCGGGCATCACCTGCGTGCGCCTCAACACGCCTGGCGGATTCGACGCGCCCGCGCGGGAGATGCTGCGGCGCTGCGCGGCGGAGGGCGGGGTCGTGGTGGTCTACGGCCATCCGCACTCGATCCGGGGAGGGAGCGCGCAGGACCTCGCCCATCTGCAGTCCTTCCTCAGCGAGGCGGGGCGGCTGCGCGACGAGGGTCGGCTGGAGGTGACGCTGCCCTCGCGGCTCCACGTCCATCCCGCGGAGACGAACTGAGATGAGCTTCGCCCAATCGATCTACGGCGTCTTGCCGGCGCCCCTGCAGGATGCGCTCCTGTCGATGCACGGGCGCCGGCTGCGCAGGCGCCGGTTCGGAAGCCTCTACCGCGAAACGCGCGAGACGCTCGCGCGAGCCGAGCGCGGGGGGCGCGAAGCGGTGCTGGCCCTCCAGGCGCGGCTCTTGCGTCGGCTGGTGGAGCGGGCGGCCCGGGAGGTTCCCTACTACGCGACGATGGTTCGGGAGGCGTGCATCGATCCCGGCTCCATCCGCGAGCCCGCCGACCTGCGGCGCCTTCCGATCCTCTCGCGGAAGACCGTGCGCGACCGCCGCGAAGAGCTGGTCTCGCGCGCGTTCCCGCGCCGCGCCCTCCTGCACGGGCACACCAGCGGCACGACGGGCTCGAGCCTTCCGCTCCTCTGGGACAGGAATGTCGATGTCGTCACCAACGCGGTCCTCTGGCGCCACCGCGAGTGGGCCGGGTGTGCCTTCGGGACGCGCTACGCCTCGCTCCTGGGGCGCGTGGCGGTCCCCCTCTCCCGTCGGCGGCCGCCCTTCTGGCGCGAGAACCGTTCCTGGAACCAGATGCTCTTCTCCTCCTTCCACATGAAGGAGGAGAACCTCGACGCCTACGCGGACGCCATGGAGCGGGGCGGGGTGCGCTTCCTCGAGGCCTATCCCTCCACCGCCTACGTCCTGGCTCGCCATCTCGCGGCGCGTGGGCGCGTCCTGCGCCTCGACGCGGTCTTCGTCTCCGCCGAGCCGCTCCTCTCGATCCAGCGCGAGACCATCGAAGCCGCTTTTGCCTGCCGCGCCTTCGACTACTTCGGCGCGGCGGAGCGGTCGATCTTCGCCGCGGAGTGCCCCGAACACCGCGGGCTGCACCTCTTCGACGAATACGGCGTCACCGAGCTGCTCGACCCGCAGGGCGAGCCGGTGGAGCCGGGGGCGCCGGGCCGCCTGGTGGTCACCGGCCTTCACAATTTCGCGATGCCGCTGCTCCGCTACGAGATCGGGGACGTCTCCTCCCTTGCGCCCGAGCCCTGCCCCTGCGGGCGTCCCCTTCCCCTCCTCCTGCCGGTCACGACGAAGGCCGAGGATCTCGTGGTCCTTCCCGATGGCCGCTTCATCTCGGGCTCGGTCCTGACCCACCCCTTCAAGCCGATGACGCGCATCGCCGAATCGCAGATCGTGCAGGAGCGGCGCGACCTGGTGAGGATCCTGGTCGTGCCGCGGGAGGGCTACGGCGACCGCGACGAGGCGGTGCTCCTGGGAGCGCTGCGGGACCGGCTCGGCGGCGGCGTGGGCGTGAGGATCGAGCGCGTCGCATCGATTCCCCGGGGCCCCCGCGGCAAGTACCGCTGGGTCGTCTCCAAGGTGCCGCTCGCGTTCGGGGAGGCGGTGGGCCCCAACCTCTACGCGGGCGACAACTGAGGCCGGCTCCGCAGGAGGAAGCGCGGCAGCCCCAGGAGGCCGCGCCACTGTCCGAGGCCGTGGGCCGTCTGGATGACGGTGAAGGCGGCGAAGAGCCGCAGGCGCGAGACGCCGCGGCCCACCGACGCGGCCCGCGCCAGATTGGCGCCGATCTGGAGGCCCAGAAGGGCGAGCGGGGCCAGGGGGTGGACCGCCGCCGAGGCCGCCACGGCGAGCAAGAACAGCCCCGGGACCGCGTGCGCCGGGCTGAGGCACCCCGGGCTGACCGCCGAGGCGAGGATGTTCCAGAGGCCGTTGGCGAAGTGCTTGCGCGCGAGTTCGGCGAAGCTCCGGGGGGCGATGTAGTGGGAGACGATGCCGCCCTCCTGATGCACTCTCCCCCCCGCCGCGACGATGCGGCGGTTCAACTCGATATCCTGGTTGCGCAGGAGTCTCGGGTCGAAGAGGCCTACCTCGCCGAACACCTCCCGGCGGAAGCATCCGAAGGGCACGGTGCGCCGAGGCCCGCTGGAGAATCCCGTCCGGAAGGAGGAATTCCCCGCGCCAAAGAGGTCTCCGCGGGCGCGCGCGATCGCCGCTGCGGTGGCCGATTCGGTCCCCGGCACCGCGACGACCACTCCACCCACGTTGTCCGCGCCCGTGCGGAGCAGGGTCTCCACGCAGCGCTCCAGGTAATCCTCGGGGAAGAGCGTGTGGGCGTCGAGCCGGAAGACGACGTCCCCTCGCGATTCCGCGAGAGCCGCGTTCAGACCCGCGGGGATCTCGCCGGAGGGGTTGTCCACCAGGCGGAACCGCCACGAGGGTTTCGCCTGGACCAGGAGGGGCAGGGAGGCCAGGAGCCGCTCCCGCGTGCCGTCCCGGGAAGCACCCTCGGCGAAGAGCACCTCCACCGCTCCGTCCGGGTAGTGCAGGCGCACGAGCCGGTCGAGAAAGCGGTCGAGATTGGCCGCCTCGTCGCGGATCGGGACGAGGATCGAAACGAGGTCAGGGCAACGGGCGAACATGCTCTTCGGTGACCGTCAGCTCCGCCGCGAAGCCCAGGAAGTGCACCTTGAGCACGAGGGAGCACCGTCCTCCGGCGCGCACCAACTCGCCGTGGACCCCGGCCAGCGGTCCCTCGACCACCTCGACGCGCGTTCCCGGCGGGCCGATGGCGCAGGCGAGGGGGGATTGCCGGGCCGCAAGCACTCCCGCCAGGCTCTTGAGGTCGCGCTCCAGCTCCCGCGGATCCTCCGGCAGCAGGATCTCCGCCACGCGCCGCGAGTCGAAGAGCTGCCGTCGATCGATGGCCGCGGAATCGTAGAAGAGGTAGCCCGGGAACATGGGGAGCGCCGAGGCCCTCCGGCGCGCGCCGTAGCTCCGCCGCCGCACGAGCAGAGGGAGGAACACCGGGACCTGCCGCGTGGCGAGGAACTGCGCCACCACCTTCTCGCAGCGCGGCTTGGTGTGGATGGCGCCCCAGCTCCGCGCTTGGGGGAACGGCGCCGGGTCCGGTTGCCGTAACTGCATGTTCTCCCACGTACATACATCGGGCGGAGCCGGCCAAACCCGGACCCCCACGGGAGGCGACAGGTAGATTGAGCCGATGGCGAGCGCTTCCCCGTGGGCTGTCTGGGAGGGCTTCCTGGCATGCCCCACCTCCCGCGCGCCCCTGCGGTGGACCGGGGAGGGGTTTGCCGACCCGGCTGGCGGACGCTCCTACCCCCTCCGCGACGGGATCCTGCGCATGGAGCCCGAGGAGACCGAAGCGGGATTCTACGACGCCCACCCGTTCGGCCCGCGACGGCAGGAGGAGGGGGGGGAGCCCGAGCCGCGCCTCGACAAGGAGCTCGAGGCTCTCCTGGAACAGGAGGGGGCGCGGGGGCCGGTGCTCGACGTCGGCTGCGGGACCGGGAGGCTCGCCGTTCCCCTCGCGCGGCGCGGTCTCAGGCTCTTGGCGCTCGACCGGAGCGTGGTCTCCCTCGCCTTCGTGAGGGATGCCTGTGACGCCGCCTGCGTCGCCGGAAACGCCCTGGCGATCCCGGCGCGGGACGCCTCCTTCCCGCTGGTCGTCTGCAGCGGGGTGATCCACCACACGCCCGACCCGTGGCGGGCGCTCGCGGAGTGCTGTCGCGTAATCGCGCCGGGCGGGCTTCTCTACCTCCGCGCCTACAACCGGCGGAGCCTCTACCGCTGGATCCACGCGGGCCCGGGCGGCCTGTTGCGCCTGCTAGCCCGGCTGGGCCCGCCCGGCAGGCTCCTCTCCGACGGACTCGGCTGGCTGCCCTACCGCGCGATCCGCGGGCTTTCGCGCGCACCCGCGAGATCTCGCGCCGAGATCCGCGCGAGATACGAAAACCTCATGCTCAAGAGCGGCATCGCCTTCCTCGATCGCGAACGGTTGGGAAGGGCGGTGGGGATCCACGGCTTGGTCGTGCAGTCCCTCGCGGCGGGCGGCGGCATCCAGCGAAACCTGAGCGTCGTGGCACGCCGTTCCGATCCGCGGGCGGCGGTTCCGCCCCGGGGCCAGGCGCCTACTCCTTAGCGGTGCCCGGGGCCCGCACGCCGCTCTCGCGCGGCCTCGGGGCTGCCCTGCGTCTGGGCGCGGTCTCCGAGGCAACCCTACGCCAGAGCTGCTCGTACGCCTCCACCATCCCGTGCAAGCTCAGTCGCTCCACCGTTCGAGTGCGGGCGGCCGCCCCATGCGCGCGGGCGCGCGCCGGCTCCGCGCCGTAGCGCGTGAGGGCCGTGACCAGCGCGCCAACCTCCGAAACGGGGAAGAGCGTCCCGGTGACTCCATCCAGGACGAGTTCCGGGTTTCCGCCCGCGCGAGAAGCCACGACTGGAAGACCGGTGGCCATCGCCTCGAGGATCGCGAAGGAGGTCCCCTCGTTGAGCGAGGGCATGGCGAAGACGTCCATGGCGCGAAGGAGTTCGGGGACATCGAGGCGGAGACCCAGGAAGCGCGTACGGCCGTTCGCTTTCGCGCGGAGGCTCTCCTCGTCCTCGCCCGTCCCGACCATGAGCAGGCGCACGGGCCGGTCGCCCAGCTCGACGCGCTCGATGGCTTGGATGAGCGTGGGGTAGTCCTTGATGGAGGAGAGACGCCCGACGCTCCCCACCACGAACGCATGCTGGGGAATCCCCAGCGAAGCGCGAATACCCGCCCCATCGGGTCCGGGCGCATACCTCTCGCAATCGAGGCCGTTGAGGATCGGCGTGACGCGCCGAGGGACCCGCACGGTTTCGCGCAGCCAGCGGGCGAGGTCCTCGGATACGCATGTGTACTCGTGGACCCAGCGGGAAAGCCAGCGGCGCACCCGGTTGCGCCGTGGGCTGAGACCGTGCGGGTCATCCGCCTGCCAGCCGATTTCGCCATGAACGATGGCCGGGACGCGGGCGAGTCGCGAGGCGCAGATGGCGTCCATCCCGCCCCAGTTCTGGGTGTTCACGACATCGAGCCGCGCCTCGCGGAGCGCGCGGAGCACGCGCCGGAAGTGGCGGATCGAGTTGCCCTTGGGCTTGTCGAGATAGACGACGCGCACGATCGACTCGAGTTCCCCCATGGGCACGTCGGTCGAGCGCAACTGGCAGAACACGATGTGCTCGATGTCCGGAGATGCGTGGCGGACGAGCGCCTCGATGCCTCGTTCGGAGCCGGTCACTCCCAGCTGGTGGACCACGTGGCCGACGCGCAGGCGGCTCACGCGACCCCCCCCGGCGCCTCACTTCCGGGAGACCCCCGGAATCTCATTCTGCACCTCGACATGCCAGCACCGCAGCATCGGCTTTCCGGCGGGGCGGCTGTAGGCGGGTCGTTCCCAGGCGCCCGCTCAGGCTCCGGACAGGGGAGGCCGGGCGTACTCCAGGCTGGGGAGCCTGCTCGGGTGGCTGCGGGCCGTGGCTGGACTGCATACTCCCCTGCCTCCAAACTTGCGCGAGCCCGATGATCGATCCGGTCCTCCCGCCGGCTGCAGCCGAGCAGCAGCGCACCGCCCCGGACCCGGCGCGCGCCGGCATTCCCGGCCCTGCCGCCGCCGACGCGCGCGGCACCGTCTCGCGAGGTGGGCCCGACGCGACACCCGCGAGCCCTGTCATGTTCCGCCTCGCCATTCGGCCCCGGGAGGGATCCTGAGTGGAATCGATCCGGCGCTGCGTCGGCATCCGCGCCCTCCAGTGGACGCGGGACGGGGTGTGGGGGGCGCGCCGGCGCGAGGCGCTTTTCTCCCGCGACCTCGGGGCGACCTGGGAGAGCAGGGGTGCCCTCCCCGGCCACCCCCTCGACGCCCTCGCCCGGATTCGGATCCTCGAGCGTGCGGCCCGCCGGTCCATAACCCTTTTGCACGCCAGCGGGGAGCACTGGCTCGCCGTCGCGGGGGGCGTGCTGCACTTCGATGGAGTTCCGGTGCGCGACCTCGAGGGGTCGCGCCCCATGGAGCGGGGGCTCTGCGCGAGCGGGGGCACGCTCTTCCTCGCGGAGTACCGTCGCAATCTCGAACGCAGCGCGGTGAGCATTCTCAAGAGCGAAGACTCCGGCCGCACCTGGATTCCCGCCTGCACCTTCGCGCCCGGAGAGGTGCGTCATGTTCACGCGATCCAGGAGGACCCCTTTCGCCCCGGCCGTCTCTGGGCCTGCACCGGGGACGAGGGAGGGGAGTCCCGCATTCTCTTCAGCGACGACGGGTTCAGAACCCACACGGTGTTTTGCGCCGACGGCCAGAGGAGCCGCGCCGTGAGCCTTCTCTTCACCGCCGACGCCGTCGTCTGGGGCATGGACGCGCCCGGCCAACCCGCGTTCCTCCTGACCGCGGCGCGCGCCGACGGGAGGCCGCGCGAGCTGCAGCGGGTGGGCGGGCCGGTCTACTACTCCGGGCGCAACGCGGCGGGCGCGATGTTCTTTTCCACCGCCGCCGAAGGTGGCCTGCGCGAGGCGGAGGTCTGGGTCTCTCGCGCCGGCGGGAGCTGGAGCCGCGAACTCCTGTTCCGCAAGGATGGGTGGCCGCAACGCGGCATCCTCGGGTTTCCCTCCGGGGAGGCGCCCGGATCCTGTCTCGCGCTCACCGGACGCGCGTTGCGCGGCATCGATGGCGCGACGCTCTTCCTCCACGTTTCGTGAGGGCTAGCGCCCTCCGGTACGTGCAGCCGAGCGCATCGCGGCGAAGAGCCCCTCGCGAAACCGCTCGGCGGTGTGGCGCTCGCGCCAGATCCGCACGCTTTCGCGCCCCATGCGGGCGCGCTCCGGCCGGTCGCGCAGCAGGGCGTTGCACGCGGCGGCCAGCGCCACGGGATCGCCCTTGGGCACGATCCGTCCGTTCACGCCCTCCCGCACGCACTCCCCGACGCTGCCCGTGTCGGTCGCGACGATGGGCAGACCGACCGCCATCGCCTCCAGGATCGCGAGCGGTTGGCCCTCCTCGGCCACGGCCGGGAAGACGAAGAGGTCCGCCGACGCCAGGAGCGCGTCGCGCTCCTCGGCCCCGACCGGACCGCGCTCCATCCCCTCCCCGGCCAGGACCACCGGCGCTTGGAGGAGGGGGAGCGCGCGGCGCAAGACATCGTCACCTCGTCCGGGACGGGCGTTGGCGAGGAAGAGCAAGCCGCCGCCTCCGCGGTGCGCGAACGGGGGGCGGGGGCCCGCCACGCCGTTGGGCAGGACGAGGATCCGGTCCTGGGGCAGGAGTTCCTGGAACTGCGCGCGCAGGTTCTCGCCCAGCACGATCGCGCCTGCGGCTCGGCCGACCAAGGCGCGGATCCAGCCTTGGAGGGCGAGGCCCGCCGCGCGGTAGAAGGCTCGAAACCCGCCGCCGTGGAGATGGAGCAGCACCGGGACGCGGAAGAGGCGCGCGAGGAGGAGGAAGCCCGAGTCCCGGAGGAATCCGAGGCGCGTCTGCGAGAGGGGCAGATAGAGGAGATGCGGGCGCCGCCGAAGGAGGAGCAGGAAGAGGCGGGGATAGGCCAGGAGCGCGAAGAGGACGTTGCCGATGTCGCATTTCCCGAGCGTCGCCCGGGGCCGCCGGTCCGACAGCTCGAAGTGGATCAACTCCAGGTCCGCGGGCGGCGCCTCCAGCGCCAAGCGGCCCAGGATGGCGGGCCCCATGACCGGCGGCGGTGTGTGGGCCAGGAACGCGACCCTGAGCACCGCGGCAGTGTCGCCCCGCGCGGGGACCACATCCGTCCTGCGCGGATGCGAGAATCGGACGACTTGGACCAGGTGCGGCAAGACCTCCGCTCGGGCGAGTTGAGCGTGGAGGATGTGCCCCTCCCCGCGCTGCAGCCCGCCGGGCTCCTCGTCGCCACGGCGTTCTCCGTGGTGAGCGCCGGCACGGAGCGCGCCACCATCGCCGCCTCGCGCCTCGGCTGGATCGGCAAGGCGCGGGCCCGCCCCGACCTGGTGCGCAAGGTCTTCCGCGTCGCGCGCAGCCACGGACTCGCGGAGGCGTGGCGCCTCACCAAGGCGCGCCTCGACACCCCGGTGCCCCTGGGCTATTCGAGCGCCGGGGTGGTGGCGGCCGTCGCCGAAGGGGTTGTCGGCTTCCGGCCCGGCGACCGCGTCGCCTGCGCGGGAGCGGGCTACGCCTCCCACGCCGGGGTGGTCTTCGTGCCGAAGAACCTCGTGGTACGCGTGCCCGAGGGAGTCGCGCTGGAGGAGGCCGCCTATGCCACCCTCGGCGCCATCGCCCTGCAGGCGGTGCGGCAGTCGGGCGCCGCCCTCGGGGAGCGGGTCGCGGTGCTGGGTCTGGGACTCGTCGGGGTGCTGGCGGTGCAGCTGCTCCGCGCCGCCGGGTGCCGCGTCCTGGGCGTCGACTTGGAGCCGGCGCGGGTGGAAGCGGGTTTGCGCCACGGGGCGGAGGTCGCGCTCCGCCGCGACGGCGACGTGGAGGGGGCCGCGGGGGCCATGACCGGAGGATGGGGCATGGACCGCGTGCTGGTCTGCACCTCCGGCGGAGGAGCCGATCCCCTGGCGCTCGCGGGGGCGCTCTGCCGCGAGAAGGGCGTCGTGGTCGCGGTGGGGGACGCCGCCCTCGAACTGCCGCGGGAGCCCTACTACCGCAAGGAGATCGAGCTGCGCCTCTCCCGCTCCTATGGACCCGGGCGGTACGACCCGGAGTACGAGGAGCGAGGACGCGACTATCCGCTCCCCTACGTCCGCTGGACCGAGAACCGCAATCTCGAGGCGTTCCTCGATCTGTTGCGCGACCGCCGCGTGGAAGTCGCCCCCCTCTCGACCCACCGCTTCCCCATCGCCCGCGCCGCGGAAGCTTACGCGCTGGTGACCGGCGAGCATGCCGCGGCGGCTCTGGGCGTCCTTCTCGAATACGGCGCTCCGCCTCCCCCGCCCCCCTCCCCGGCGTCGGGGCTGCTCGCTCCTCCGCGCGAGACGCCCGGGATCTCCTTCCTCGGCGCGGGCAGCTTCGCCCAGGGCTTCCTGCTCCCGCATGTCACCGGCGAGCGGCGCGTCGTCGTCACCGCCACTGGGCTCAAGGCGGCGCATGTCGCGAAGCGGCATGGATTCCTGGCGAGCGCCACCGACCCGGCGCGCGCCCTCGAGGACCCCGGCACGCACGCCGTGTTCATCGCGACGCGCAACCACAGCCACGCCGCGCTGGCCGTGCGCGCCCTCGACGCGGGAAAGAGGGTCTTTGTCGAAAAACCGCTGGCGATCTCCGCGGAACAGCTCGACGAGGTGGAGCGCGCCGTGGCGCGCGCGGGGCCGGGGCGCCTCATGGTGGGGTTCAATCGGCGGTTCGCCCCCTGCGCCCTGTTTCTCAGGGAGCTCTTCGCGCAGCGGAAAGGCCCGCTGCTCCTCCAGTACCGGATCCACGCAGGCCCGCTGCCGCGCGGGCACTGGATCCTCGACCCGGAGGCTGGGGGCGGGCGGCTGCTCGCCGAGGTCTGCCACTTCGTCGACTTCGCCCTCTTCCTTTGCGGCGAGCGGGCGCGGCGCGTGACCGCGGCGGGCGATCTCGCCCTCCTCATCGAGACCGAGGCGGGCTCGGCGGCAGCCATCACCTACGGCGCGGGGCCCGAGGGAGGACTGCAGAAGGAGCTCCTCGAGGTGTTCTGCGAGGGAGTGGCGGCGCTCCTGGAGGATTTCCGCCGGGTCACGGTGGTGGGGGGGGCGGCCAGGCGGCGCTTCGGGGGGCGGAAGCAGGAGAAGGGGCACAGGGAGGAGGTGGCGGCGTTCCTTGCCGCGGTTCGCGCGGGGCGGCCGGTGCCGGTGCCGGAAGCGGAGTCGATCCACTCCACCCGCGTCACGCTGGCGGCGGCCGAGAGCCTCCGCACCGGGGAGACCGTGCTCCTGAATGGATGAGGCGCTGTCGAGGGAGACGGGGGTAGCCCTCGATGCTCTGGAGGAGTGGTTCGAGCGCGCGGGCACCTCGGGCCACGATCCCTACGATGCGCTCGCCAGCCCGCTGCTTCGCGCCGTGGGGCTAGGGCTCAAGTGGCCCCGCATCGCGGTGACGCAGACCCTGCGGCGGCTCCCCTTCAATCCGCGGCCTTGGCTCCTCGTTCCCCGCACGGTCAACCCCAAGGGACTCGCGCTCATCCTACGCGGGCACCTCGCGCGGTGGCGTACGCTCGGCCGAGCCGCCTCGAGGGAGCGCGCGCGGGCGCTGGGCGCTCTGCTCGAGCGGCTGCGTTCCCCCGGGTGCGAGCACGCCTGCTGGGGGTATCCCTTTCCCTGGCAGAGCCGGGCGTTCCACCTCCCGGCGCACACGCCCAACATCGTGGTCACGAGCTTCGTCGGCCAGGCGCTGCTCGATCTGCACGAGTGTGAAGGGGGAGGCAGCGGACTTGCCCTGGCGCAATCCGCCTGCCGGTTCCTGATGGAGGAGCTGCGGAGGAGGGAGGAGGAGGGCGGGTTCTGCTTCAGCTATTCGCCGCGCGACGAGACCGCGGTCTACAACGCCAGCCTCCTCGGCGCGGCCCTGCTGGCGCGCGCAGGCGCCCTCGACGGCGACGAGCGGGCCCTCGATGCGGCGCGTCGCGCCGCGCGGTTCGTGATCCGCCGGCAGCGCGACGACGGGAGCTGGACCTACGCCGGGACCCCGTTCCAGGAATGGGTCGACGCGATCCACACCGGGTTTCTCCTCGACTCCCTCCGCGCCATAGCTCGCTTGGCCGCATTGCCCGAGGCTGAGGAGGCGGCCGCGCGCGGGCACAGGTTCTTCCTCGACCGCTTCCTCTCCCCCGACGGAGCGGTCGCCACGTTCCTTCACCGCCCACGGCCCTACGACGTGCACGCAGGCGCCCAGGCGATCCTTACGCTTTGCGTTGCGGGTCCCGAGGAGGCCCTCCTGCGCTCCGCACGCTGGTTCCTCCGCACGTTTCGCGATCCCTCGGGGTTCTTCGTCTACCGCGTGGGCCGCGTCCTGCGCGCGAGGATCGCCTACCACCGCTGGGGGCAGGCCTGGGCCTTTCGGGCCCTTGCGGCGCTGGAGGAGCGCCTTTCGAGGCCGCCCTGATCCGGGCCCCCCCGCCGTACCATGCGCGGCACCGTGTCCCAGCGCGCCCGCTTAGACCGCGTCGAGGTCCTCGGTTTCCCGGTCGATCTCGTCGATCGCGAGGCGCTCGTCGCGCGGGGACGGGAAGCCATGCGTCTCGGGCGGCCCTTCCACATGGTCGCGCTGAACGCGCTGAAGACCTTGGCGGCGCTCGAGGATGCGGAGCTGGCCCGCATCGTCCGCGAGGCGGAACTGGTCTATCCCGATGGCGTGGGGATCGTCTGGGCCTTGCGCCGGCTCCACGGCGTGCGCGTCAAGGCGATGCCAGGATGCGACCTCATGGAGGAGTTCCTCGCGATCGCGGATCGCGAAGGACTGCGGGTCCATCTCGTGGGCGGCTCGTCCGAGGTGGCTGGGCGGATGGCGCGCATCGTCCGGGAGCGGCTGCCCGGCGCCCTGCTCACGGGGTCCTCCGAGGGGTACTTCACGGGAGCGGGGTGGGTCGCGGCGGTCGCCGCCGCGGTGGAGGCGCGTGCGGACCTGCTCCTGGTGGCGATGGGCGCGGGAAGGCAGGAGCGCTTTATTCGGGATGTTGCGGCGGCGGGGGGGAGATCCCTCATGATGGGCGTGGGGGGATCCTTCGATGTCTACGCCGGGGCGGTCCGCCGGGCGCCTCCCTGGGTCCGGAGCCTGCGTCTCGAGTGGCTTTACCGCGCAATGCGACAACCCAGCCGCATTCCCAGGATCCTGCGCCTCCCGGGCTTCGTGCGGCAGGTGCTCCGGGCGCAGCGCCGCTAAGAGCCTATCCGAAAACCCGGCGTCAGCTCCGAGGCCGAGCGAGCGGGCCGAGCGCGAGCCGCGACGACGAAGCCGTATTGGCGAACTACGGCGATGGAGAAGAGGCGAAGCGATCGGCCCGCGCAGCCGGCCGAATGGAGCCGGGTTTTCGGATAGGCTCTAGGCGGGTGTCCCCCCGCCCCCGTACGATCCGCGCGCGTGGGGCGCGCCTTCCTTTTCCTGCTCCCGGCCCTCTTGTTCAGCGGCTGCCGGACGCGGACTCCCGACTGGCAGCCCTGGCAGACGGCTTTCGGCGGGAGCTTCTCCGCGATCCCCCATGTGGGGCTGGCCGCGGAAGGGGGCGCCGTCATCCATCGGACCGAACGCTTCGACTACGTGGCGGAGGGCGAGGTCACCTACCAGTTCCTCGACGATTCCGATTTCGCGAGCGACGGGAGCCCCGGCAGACTCGACGCATGGTGGCAGGTGCGCGCGGGCATCAAGCAGATCTTCAGCCCCGGCCACAAGCGGCACCTCGTCGTGCGCTACGGGGCCGTCTTCTTCCACGCGACGGGCACGCCCGGACTCGTCGACGCGGCGGGCAGCTATTACGGCATCTACGGCGGGATCGGCTTCGAGACCGACCTGAACGAGCGCTGGACCGCCGGTCCGGAACTGCGCGTGCTCATCGTCGACGGTGAGTCGTCCGGCGTTGAAATTGTTCCCCAGTTCGCCTGGCATCTCGTGCGCCGCTTCTGAAATCGCCGCGCGGCGTCCCGTTCCGATACAACGCATCGCCGCGTCGCTTGCGCCGATGGATGCCGGGTTTTCGCGCGATTGCGTCGAGAATGCGCGACGCAACAAGAGTACGTTGTCGTCACCGCTTGGATTCCGGCCGCACGGCGCGCCCGATGTGCGGCTCCTCGGCGAAAATGGCGTCCTAGGACCGCGGTTTGCTCCGTGGTCGCTCAAGGCCTTTCGTAACTGGTCAAAGGTCGCAAACAGACAACAAGGAGAATTGCACCATGAACAAGATGCTTGCCTCGGCGGCGGTCGCCTTGGCGGTGGCCGCGCTCGGAGCGCGACCGGCGGCGGCAGACCCCGCGGTCGCGGAAGCTTTCACGGCCTCCATTGCCGCGGGAAACCAGACCTACACCTCCATGTCGCTGGGCATGGACTTCGAAGTCATCGATCCCTGGGGCGTCACGATCCATAGCGTGGGGGTGTTCGACGACAACGGCGACGGGACCCTGACGAGCCACTACGTGCGGATCTACGACCTCCTCACCCAGGACGTCGTCGCCTCCATGAACATCGAAGCCGGCGCCGGCGTTCTCGTCGGTGGGCATCGCTACGTCGGCCTGCCGTCCCCGGTCTCGCTCCCCCTCGGCTTCCTGGGGACGATCGTGGTCGGCTACGGGATCGGCAATCAGGACACCGCGGGCAACACCCACGGTTTCCGGAACGACACCACGCCTTCGATCTTCCATGGCGGGGACTCGCTGATCAACATCGGCCAGAGTCGCTACGTCCTCAACGCGTACGGGTTCCCCTCCACGCCGGACCCCTGGTACGGCGGCGGGCCCGCGAACCGCTATCACGCCGGTTCCTTCCAGTACGAGGCGAACCCCGAGCCCGGCACGATGGTGCTCCTCGGCTCCGTCCTCGCCGGCGCCGCCTGGCGCCGGAGGAAGTCGCGGAAGGCTGCCAAGGGTTCCTAGCGCACCGCGTCCGTTACGAAGGCCGATCTACGATCGACAAGGGGCCCCCGGGCTACCGGGGGCCCTTGGAGCCTATCCGAAAACCCGGCTCCATTCGGCCGGCTGCGCGGGCCGATCGCTGCGCCTCTCCTCCATCGCGGTAGTTCGCCATTACGGCTTCGTCGTCGCGGCTCGCGCTCGGCCCGCTCGCTCGGCCTCGGTGTTGACGCCGGGTTTTCGGATAGGCTCT
>JBQTIG010000011.1:0-188063 GCA_052388375.1 Planctomycetaceae bacterium
CCGCCCCCCCGCCCCCCCGCCCCCCCGCGCGGAGCCGCGGCAGCGGACCCTCGCTCCCACGTCCCGCAGCGGCCGCGCGGACCACCCCGGGGCGCACTCTCCTCCTCCTGCCGACGTGCGGATGCCCTCGCGGCGACCTGCCCACGTCCGGGTGAGCCGCCGCAGGCAGGTTCCAGGGTTGGGCGGAAGCGGTGGACACCAACGCGGGGTCGGGGGGCTGGTCCGGCATCCGGTGGCTGTTCGATACCGGCCTCTCCGAGAGGATCGCCGGTGCTCGAGGGTACGAAGAGCGCGTCGTCGCCGTGCGTGGGGTTCCTCGTCGCCGCTGCGATCGCGGAAGCCGAGCAAGGCGCCGACACCTACGCGCACGGTCACGGGGGAGTCAAGTCCATCGCGTCGGCGCAGGCGGATTTCCTCTCGGAGGAGCCGTGCGAGGAGGGTGCGGAGGAGTTCTCCCTCCTCTGCTCGACCCCGCCGCATGCGGACGACTTCGCGGCCCGCACCTCCGCCATGGCCGCCAAGCACCATGGCGACGTCCGCGATGATCCCCCCTCTCGAGCCGTTGCGGCCGACGAGCGACGGGCGCGCCTGGGATGAGTGCCGTGGCATGGGGAGCGTCGCTCGCGGCCAGGCGGAGTGTCGGCAGCGGATGAAGCGGATCGCTTGACGATCTCCGTGCGCTCAGGTAGAGCAGGACCATCCCCGTCGCGTGACGTAGGCGACATCGCCGCACGGCGCAAGGACGCAGGATCGTGAGGTAGACATGGAAACGAATGCCAAGGACAAGGGCGCGGGCGGGTGCCCGTTCACGCAGATCGCCGGCGTCGGCCGGACCAACCGCGACTGGTGGCCGCACCTGCTGCGGCTGGAGCTGCTGCACCAGCATTCCGAGAAGTCCGACCCGATGGGCAAGGGTTTCCGCTATGCCGAGGAGTTCAAGAGCCTCGACTACAAGGCGCTGAAGCGGGATCTGGTCAAGGTGATGACCGACTCGCAGGACTGGTGGCCGGCGGACTTCGGCCACTACGGCCCGTTCTTCATCCGAATGACCTGGCACGCCGCCGGGACCTACCGCGTCACCGACGGCCGCGGCGGCGGCGGCCGCGGCCAGCAGCGCTTCGCGCCCCTCGGCAGCTGGCCCGACAACGTCAACCTCGACAAGGCGCGGCGCCTCCTCTGGCCGGTCAAGCAGAAGTACGGCAGGAAGATCTCCTGGGCCGACCTGCTCATCCTCGCCGGCAACGTCGCGCTGGAGTCGATGGGTTTCAGGACCTTCGGCTTCGGGGCGGGCCGCGCGGACGTCTGGGAGCCGGATGAAGACGTCAACTGGGGCGAGGAGATCGCGTGGCTGGGCACCGACAAGCGCTTCAGCGGAGATCGGGAGTTGGGGCCGTTTGGCGCCACCCACATGGGCCTCATCTACGTCAACCCGGAAGGCCCGAACGCGAGCGGCGACTACAGGGCCGCCGCGAAGGACATCCGCGCCACGTTCGGCCGCATGGCGATGAACGACGAGGAGACCGTCGCCCTGATCGCCGGAGGCCACACCTTCGGCAAGTGCCATGGCGCCGCTCCGGAAGCGCACAAGGGCCCGGATCCGGAGGGCGCGCCGCTGGAAGCGCAGGGGCTGGGCTGGAGGAGCAGTTACGGCGGCGGGCGCGGTGCCGACACGATTTCGAGCGGCCTCGAAGTGACCTGGACGAAGACCCCGTCGCTCTGGAGCAACAGCTACCTCGAGAACCTGTACAAGTACGAATGGGAGCTGACCAAGTCGCCCGCCGGCGCCAAGCAATGGGTGGCGAAGAACGCGCCGCCGGTCATCCCCGACGCGCACGTCCCGGGCAAGTTCCACAAGCCGTCCATGCTGACCACGGACCTGACGCTGCGGTTCGATCCGGAGTTCGGCAAGATCTCGCGCCGCTTCCTCGACGATCCGCAGGCGTTCGCCGACTCCTTCGCGCGCGCCTGGTTCAAGCTGACGCACCGCGACATGGGTCCGCGCGCCCGCTACCTGGGACCGGAAGTGCCGAAGGAAGCGTTGCTCTGGCAAGACCCGATCCCCGCCGTCGACCACAAGCTGATCGGCAAGGAGCAGATCGCCGATCTCAAGAGGAGAGTCCTCGCCTCGAAGCTCTCCGTGGCGCAGCTGGTCTCGACGGCGTGGGCGTCCGCCTCCACGTTTCGCGGTTCCGACAAGCGCGGTGGCGCCAACGGCGCGCGCATCCGCCTCGCCCCGCAGAGGGACTGGGCCGTGAACCAGCCCGCGAAGCTCGCCAAGGTGCTCAAGACGCTCGAGAGCATCCAGGCCGAGTTCAACAAGAAGGCCTCAGGCAAGAAAGGCGGAGGCAGGAAGGTGTCGTTCGCCGACCTGATCGTGCTCGCCGGCTGCGCGGGCGTCGAGCGGGCCGCGCAGAAGGCCGGCGTCCGCGTGAGTGTGGTGTTCAAGCCAGGACGCATGGACGCCTCGCAGGCGCAGACGGAGATCGCCTCGTTCGAGGCGCTCGAGCCGATCGCCGACGGCTTCCGCAACTTCTGGAGCGGCAAGCTTCCGGTCGCCGCCGAACAGCTGCTGGTCGACAGGGCGCAGCTGCTGACGCTCACGGCACCGGAGATGACGGTGCTGGTGGGCGGCATGCGCGTGCTGTGCACCAACGTCGGCGGCACGAAGCAGGGCGTCTTCACCTCGAAACCGGAGACGCTCTCCAACGACTTCTTCGTCAATCTGCTCGACATGCGCACGGAGTGGAATCCGACCTCCGACGCGAAGGAGCTGTTCGAGGGGCGCGACCGCAAGACGGGAAAGGTCCGATGGACCGGCACGCGCGTCGACCTGGTCTTCGGCTCGAACTCGCAGTTGCGCGCCCTCGCCGAGGTCTATGCGAGCGCGGACGCGAAGGAGAAGTTCGTCCAGGACTTCGTGGCGGCCTGGAACAAGGTGATGAACCTGGATCGCTTCGACCTTGCCTGATCGTAGGCGGGACATCGTCGGCTCTTCGGACAGGGCGGGACGAAGCAGGCAGCAGAGAGCCAGTCCCGCGGCGGCCGCGGCGCTGGCTCGGCGGACCGCGAGGCCGTATGATCCGCGCATGACCAATACGCGCTGGCTGGATCTGGGGCCCGTCGTGCAATTCCGGAGCTCCGCGCTGACGGAAGTCGACGTGGCTGGTCAGTCGGTCGTGATCGTCTTCGCGGACGGGGCCTTCTCCGCGGTCGCGGGCGTCTGTCTGCACTCCGGCGCGCCGTTGGCCACCGGGGATCTCGCGGACGGGCGGATCGTCTGCCCTTGGCACGGTTGGCGCTACGACTGCAAGAGCGGTCTCTCCGACCAGGGAGGCGCGCGCCTCGCCGTCTATCAGGTGAAATCGGAGAAGGGCCGTCTCCTGATCGACGCCACGCCGGCGCGCGCCTCCGTCGCGGCCCGAGAGGCGCATCCGCTCCAGCGCCCGCCGCATCGGGAGGAGGGCCCCGTTCGCGTCGCCGGCATCTCCACGACGGCGATGAATCTCGAGGAACCTCGCACCTCAACGTCCGAGACGCTCCTCACGGTGGCGCTCGATCACGCCCGGGAGACGCTGGGGGCGGAGACCCGCTTCCTCAAGCTCAACGAACTGAAGTTCCGGAACTGCGAGGGCTACTACTCCAAGAGCGCGGCATCCTGCGTCTGGCCCTGCACGATCACGCAGGCCGATCCCGAGGACCAGATGGAGCAGGTCTACGAAGCGCTGGTCTTCTGGGCCGATGTCCTCCTCGTCGCCACTCCCATCCGTTGGGGCGCGGCCAGCTCGCTCTATTTCAAGATGGCCGAGAGGATGAACTGCATCCAGAACCAGATCACCATCGCCGACAACGTCCTCATCCGCAACAAGGTGGCGGCGTTCATCATCACGGGGGGCCAGGACAACATCCAAGGGGTCGCGGGCCAGATGATGACCTTCTTCACCGAGCTGGGGTTCTTCCTTCCGCAGTTCCCCTTCATCGCCCACAGCCGGGGCTGGTCCGCCGAGGACATGGAGAAGAACGTCGACTACGTCGAGAAGAGCCAAGACCTGCGCGAGGGCGCGCGGAAACTGGCGGAGCGCGCCGTCGACATGGCGCGCCTTCTCCTGGACCACGTCGACGCCAAGGGCAAGACCACCCGAGCGGGACGCAAGGCCACGCCCATCACGCTCGCCGACGATTGAGGGAGCGCGACCCGCGCGGGCCGGGCGACGTCGCGGGTCGCGCGCCGCCGCCCAAGCAGCCGCCCTCCGCGGGGTTGCGCGAATCGCCTCCAGCCGTCCCGGCGCGCGGGCCGCCGCTCAGACGGCCCGGATGTACATCACGGCCGCCGTCGCCATCCCGGCGATCAGGAGCAGCCCCAGCAGGTAGGCCTTCCACCAGTTCGTGGCGCGCACGCCGAAGAGCGAGGCGAGGAAGACCGCGCCCCCGCCCCCCGCCAAGAGCTTCAACCCGAATCCCAAGAGCTCGCCTTGGCCCGCGGCCTCCTTAGCCTTTTGCGAAGCGCCGAGCCACAAGAGCCCGCCGAGGGCCCCCAGCACCAGTCCCACCGCGAAGAGGCAGGCGAGGAGCGGCGCCGCCATGGGACGCAGCCGGAGCAACAAGAGGAGAAGCGCGAGGCCTCCCGCGATCCAGGGAAGCGCGCGCAGAGAACCCAGGGAGACCTGGAAGACGCGCCGCTCGCGCGGGGCGAGCGCCTGGTCGTCGGCCTTGCGGACCACGAACCCGAGAATCGCGACCCATTCGAGCCCGTTGGGCGACCCGCCGTCGAGGAGGAGGCGCGTGGCCCGGCCGGCGCGCTCGCCGCCGGTCTCCGCCTTGACTTCGCGCTCCATGCGCTCGAGGTCGGGGCGCGAGAGGCTGAGCTCCCGCCGCACCTCGTCGGTCATGCCGATCCAGGGCAGGAAGAAAGCCGCGACGATGGCCAGCGAGCCGAGCAGGGCCAGGACCGCCATCAGGGAAGCGCCGGCCGGGGGCGGGGTTTCACTCATGGGGGTCCAAAGCTACCACGCTCGCTTCCCGTCCGGACCAGGAGCCCTCCGGCTCCCGTAGTATGGCCCCCTGCCGTGGCGCGCCTTCGATCCCTGGGACACGCTCTCCTGAACTTCGGACCGCTCGAATCCGTCGCGCGGCAGGCGGGTCTCCTCGCATCCTCGGGGACCCTGGTCCGTGTCGCGGGGGCGCGCCACCGCGTCGAACAGGGTCCGCTGGTCGTCGCCTCGAGCCATCTCCTGGGGTTCGACCTGACGCTGCTCGTCGCGGCCTACCGCCGCCGCCTCGAACTGGTCCTCGCCGGCTATCTGCTCGAACTCCCGCTGCTCCGTCCCTCGCTCCGCGCGCGCGGCGCCTACGCCGTGACCGCGACGGCCGTGGGCTGGAGCGACGAAAACGTAGCCTCCCTCGATCGGGCCGCGGAGGCCGTCCGCGGCGGCGCCGCAGTCCTGGTCTTTCCCGAAGGGACGGGAAGGTCCGTGGGGGGCGGGGCCATCCGTGTCGCCGCGCGCGCGGGGGCGCCGGTCCAGCCGGTGCTGCTCTACGGGTTGCTCGGATTCCGGGCGAGGCCCCGCCTTCTGGCGCGCGTGCACCGGGCGCTCCCGCCGCCCCCCGACGACGCCGCAGCGCGACGCCGCCGGCGCTCGAGCCTCGCGCGGCGGTTCCGCGCCCTCGGCGCGCTGCGGGCCGTCGCGGGGGCGGACGAACTCCTCGCGGTGCAGCTCGACGATGCCGAGGTTTGGCGGCACCCCTCCCGCGTGGTCCGCCTGTGTGGTCGCGTGAGCCGCCTCGATGCGGCGTCGCTGCGGCGCCAGGCGCGATGGGCCCGGGCGATGCTCCGAGCCTGCGACCGGCTGAATTGCTCCGTGGGGGATCTGCGCGCCCCGCCGGGGCTCCGCCACGTCGCCGGCTACGTCGCGCTCTTGCCCGTGACCCTTGTCGGCGCGCTCCTCTGCGGCCCCTTCCTGCTTGTCCTGCGGGCCGCGGCGTGCCGCGTGCGCCACCCGGGGGATCGCCGCGCCGTACGCCGCGTCGGGGGCATGGCCCTCGCGCTCCCCTGGGGGGTGCTCTTGGCCGCCGGGGGCTCGCTCGCCCTCGGTCCCTGGGGTCTCCTCCTGCCCTTCGCCGCGCTCGGGGGCGGCATCGCGCTCGGGTTGGCGCGCGAACTGCGGCGCCGCGTCGTCGCCCTCGTTCCGGTGGCGCGCCACGGAGCGCGCCTCATGCGGCTGCTGGCCGCGGCCCCGGCGGCGGCCTCACGGGAGAAGAGCGCGAGAGGGGGGGCGAGGGTGCCCCAGGCCCGTCCGAATGGAAGCGCCGAAGGTGTCGCTCGATGATGCGCGGGTGCAGTCCAGCGACGAAGCGGTCCGCCGTCTCGCGGCGTCGACTCGGGTCCGATCGCCGAGGGATCATGGCGCGCGCGCCGCGTCTTCGCCGCCCGGCCCGATGGGGGGCGGAAACCGGGGCGCTAGTCGCGCCCGACTTGCGGGCCTGGCTCCCGCCGTCGCAGCCGAGAACCCGTGCGACCGCTGCGGACCTGCCCTAGCGGTCTCCTCCGAGCTCGCCCATGACCTCGCTCAGCGTCTCCTCCGCCCCTTCGATCGACGCGAGCCGCACGCCGTTCGCCATCCAGCGGCTCAGCTGCTCCGTCACCTTCTTCTGCGTCTCCGGGGAAAGCTTGGGGTCGCCAGTCTCCGACCTGAGTTTCTCGGTGCTCTTCGCGAGCTCCTTCATGCGCTTCTTGATCGCCTCGAGCTTCGGCTTGGCGGCCTGAAGGGAGGCCTTGTCCGTGATGCCATCGAGGACATCGTTGAGGTCCTTCATCGTGTCCACGGTCGCTTCCGCGGCGTCTTCCGGCGAGTTGATCCCGCCGCAGGCGGCAAGGGCGAAGAGGAGGGCTGCGAGTGCGAGCTTCATGGCGGAGATTCTGGCCCAGACTCCGCCGGGTACAAGGGAATTCCGGATGCTCGCCGATGCCCCTGCACTCCTCCCTTGATCCACGCTTTGCAGCGAGCGACCTCTCGACGGAACGGCGGGCCATCGACGAGGGAGGCTGGCGAGCGGGCAGGTAGCTCGCCCGCGCTTGCGCCGAGCCCGGCCCGCGACGCGGTCTGCGGTCACTGTCCGTAGTAGCTGCTCGCGGTGGCGGAGGAGGCCCACGCGCTGCCGTCGGGTCCCACCAATTCCACGGCGTCGATCTCCTCCCAGCCCGAGCGCCGATCGGTGTCGAGGACGAGGCGCACCGAACGTACGCGGAACGAGGTCGCGGCGAACGGCAGCTCGAAGACCCCGGGGGCGGCGAGGGGATCCTGGCCGCGCCAGATCGTGCGTCGCACGCCCTGCTCGTCGACGAGCTCCACCTCCGCGACGCCGCCGGCCGTGAGCACCTCGTGGATGCGTAGCGCGCTCGCGCGCAACGGGGTCGCATAGGAGAGCTCGAGCCACTGCCGCCCGCCCTCGGCGGGCTGGGCTGCCCAAGCCTTGGGGTTGTCCTGGGTGTTGGGCAGGGCATCGGGAGCGCCGGTGGCCTGGAGCGGATGCCAGGAGGGGAGCGTGTCGAAGGACTGCTTCGTGCGCTCGAGCGCCTTGCGCACCTCGGGGTCGCTCTCCACGCCGAGCCGCTCCTCCACCAGTCGCCGTGCCGCGTCGGTGCGGTAGGAGGCGAGCTTGCGCGCCGCCGCGAGGCGCACCTCGCGCTCGTCCGACAGCGCCCGGCGCAGCGCATCCACAGACCCCTCGGGATCGGCGGGGGAGAGCATTCCCACCAGGAACTGCCGTGAGGCCGGGTCCGGGGCCTGCCCGAGGAGTCGTTCCACGGCGCGTCCCACCTCCTCGCCGGAGAGCATCACGATCGCCTTGTAGGCCGCGTGCCGCGCGGCGGCCGAATCGAAGCCGGGGACGAGTCGTTCCAGCAGCGCGCCGCTCGTGGCGTCGCCGATGACCGTGAGCGTCTCCGCCGCGGCGAGGAGCACCGCGTCGGGGCCGCCGCCGCGCAGCGCGCCCAGCGCCGCGACGACCGCGGCGGAGTTGCCCCGGAAGGAGGGGCGCGCGAGCAGACGCAGGAGCTGGGCCCGGAGCGCCGGCGCGGCCGCGCCGTCGCGCAGGATCGGCTCGATCTCCGGCAGGAGCGCCTCGAGGTGCGCCTCCACCACCAGCCGGAAGTACTCGGAGCCGCTGCCGCCGCCCTGGAACGAATGCAGGTACTGCGAGAACGCCCAGGACGGCCCGACCGCCTCCCCCGCCCCCCTCCCCTGCATCGACAACGCCTCGCGCACGGCCTGGCGCAGACCCTCCAGCTCGCGCCGCATTGCCGCCATCTCCTCAGCCTGCCCCTCCACCCGCCGCTGCAAGTCGGCCAGCCGGGCGGATTCTTGGGGAGAGGAGCGCACCGCCGGGGCGTCCGCACCTCGCTGTCCGGCGAGCAGCAGGGCCAGCAGGGCGGCGGCGGCGAGAAGGGTGATGGCCAGCGCGGCTCTCACGGCGGCTCCGCGTCGATTATACGGTGTCCGAAGTCGGCCGCGCGGCGGTTAGACTTCCTGAGGCTGGCGCGCGGGTGCCGGGAGTCCGGCGCCGTCCGAAGCCAGGCCGACCGACGAGAGAGAGGGAGTTCACCATGGCCATGCGTTGCGGCTGGTTCCTGGCGGCGAGTCTGATGGCGCTCTTGATCCCGGGCTGCGGCGGAGGGGGCTCGGCCGCTGTGACGGGCGAGGCGCTCACGGCCGACACCCGCGGCATGTTCGCGGGGGGGGCGCCGGGGGCGCTCGCTCCCGCCTCCGATGTCGCGCGCGATGAGGCGGCGGGAGCCGCCGGGGAGGTCGCGCGCCAGATCGAGGAGGCGGACATCTTCCGCCTCGACGGGAACCTGCTCTTCCTTCTCAACCCCTATCGCGGTCTGGCCATCGTCGACCTGGGAGGGCTCACGGTGCGTGGGGTCCTGCCGCTCGTCGGATTCCCGCAGGAGATGTATCTCCTCCCCGGCCGCGCCCTGGTGCTGCTCTCGAACTTCGACGGGGCCACCGAGCTGCTCGACATCGACGTCTCCGATCCCGCGGCGCCGCTTCTGCGGGCGCGATTGCCGGTGGGGGACTGGCTCCGCACGAGCCGGCTCGTGGGCAGCATCCTCTATGCCGTGACGGGGAAGGAGGCGGTCTCCTTCGACGTCGCCGCCGTGGTCACCCTGGCGGATCGCGAGGCGCTGCCGTTCCCCGCGAGCTACCTTCACGCCACCGATCGGGTCCTGATCGTCGCCGGAAGCGACGGCGGCACCGGCACGCGCCTCACCTTCGTCGACATCACGGATCCCTCGGGGCTCATGCGGGTGCGCGGCGATCTCCGCCTGCCCGGCTACCTCTCCGACGAGTTCAAGCTGCACTACGGCGCGGGCACGCTGCGCGTCGTGACGCACGATTGGTTCGACGGCCTGCTCTCCAAGCTCTTCGTCGTCGATATCTCCGATCCGCTCGCCCCCGCGATCCTCGGAAGCCTCTCCCTCGCCCGCGGCGAGCAGCTCTTCGCCACGCGCTTCACCGACGAGGAGGCCTATCTCGTCACGTTCGAGCGGGTCGATCCGCTCTGGATCATCGACCTGCGCGACCCGCGCAATCCCCGCGTGGCCGGGGAGTTGACCGTGCCCGGCTGGTCGACCCACATCGTGCCGGTCGGCCGCCGCCTGGTGGCGCTGGGCGTGGACCCCGCCGAGGGGTGGAAGGTCATCGTCTCCCTGTTCGACATCACGGACCCCTCGAGCCCCTTCCTCGCCTCGCGCGTCGACTTCGGCTGGGGCTGGTCCTCGGCGTTCGAGGACGTCAAGGGGTTCGGGGTGTTCCCCGCGGAGGGCCTGGTGCTCGTGCCGTTCGCCGGGGATCGGAATCGGCTGGCGGTGGTGGACTTGGGCCCCTCCACGCTCACGCTGAAGGGGTGGATCGACGCGGTGGGAAGCGTGCAGCGCGGGTTCCCCCATGCGCTCGGTCTCTGCGCCCTCACTTCCGAAGAGGTGATCCTCGCGCGGCCGGACACGCTCGCGGTGCTGGGCAGCGTCACCCTCGCGGAAAACGTCGTGGACGCGGCGAGACTCGTCGACGGCTCCCTCCTGACCCTCGTGCAGCGCGGCGACAAGGCGCGGGCACGCGACGTGGAGGTGGCGCTCTACGCGGACCACCTGCACGTCCACGGCCTCCGCTGCGCCGTCACCGGCTGGGACGATGCGGGCCAGGCGGGCTACGTGATCGACTTCGCCACCCTGCCCCCCTCGCTCTCCCCCCGCCTCGCCTTGGGGGACGGCTTCTTCGGACCCTCGATTCCCTCGGGACTGTTCTCGCGCGCCGCGGCCAGCTTCTGGGGCGGTAGCTTCAACGAGAACGCCTCCACGCCCGGGGGCCGCGTCGTCGTGCGCGGCCTCTCCTCGAGGCCCGGGCCCATCGTGCTCGGAGCGGGCGCCGTGATGGATGGGTTCTCGGTGATCGAGATTCCCGCGGCGGCGCTCGGCCGCTCCATCGAGGTACGCGGAGGCTATGGGACCGGCTTCGTCACGGAGGAGGAGATCCTCCACGTGACCGTGGCGCGGGACGGTGGCGCAGATGGCATCGGCCGGCCGCTCCTGAGCCAGGTCTACTTCCGCGTCGATCTCGCCGCGGGCACCGCTTCGGCGGGGATCGCCATCCCGGGATCTCTGCTCGCCGCCGCCGGTGACCTCCTCTTCACCCTCGAGGAGACCTGGTTGAGCGGCTACACCTACGCCAGCAAGGTGATCGCGTCGCGGGTCGCTGGCGGGAGTGCGCAACGCCTCTCGGAGCTTGACGTTCCGGAGGGCGCCTATGACTTCCGCGCAGGCGGAATGACCCTCACCTACACCGTCGGCTTCTCCCTTCCCGTCGTGGGACCCGGCATCGGGGCCCCGGACTCCTTCTGGGCGCCGCCCATCTCCTCGGAGATCCGCACCGTGCGCTTGGCGCCGGTGCTGGCGAACGGGCCCACGATTCATTACCCCGATGCCTACGCGACTCTCCTCCTTCCGGAGCAGGGCGCGGCGCTCGTGTTGCGGAACGGCACCGTGGTGGATCGTTGGGACGTGGGCGGAGTCTCGGCGGTGCGCGATTGGGCGGTCGAGACCGGGGCGTACGTGGTCGGGGCGCGGCCCGACCTGGTGCCGGGAAGCTACCTCCTGGCGCTGGGCTACGGGGGCGTCGTCGTGGTGCCCTGAGGAGGGTCGTCGCGCAACGCACGATGCACGGACGCGCAGGCGAAGAGGTAGGCGACCAGCAGGATGCCGAGGGGGGCGTGCAGGAGCCACGCCCCCGGCCGCGCGGCCACCGGGCTCAGGAGGACGACGCGCGTGGCGACGCCCACGATTCCGTAGCACACAAGCGCCGCGGCCGCGGAGGCGAGCCGCCTCCCGCGATCCAGTTCACTGCCCAGCCAGAGGAGGGCGACGATCCATCCCAGTCCCAGGAGCAGCTCCGGGAGGAGGCCGCCCGCGGGAGTCGGACCGAAGGCGCGGGCGAGGAGCGACACGGCGAGAGTGCCGGCATGGAACAGCGCGAGGATCCGCAGCGCCGAGGCGGCGGTGCGGAGGCGCTCCGGGCCCGGGTCGTCCTGGGCGCCGCCGGCCGCGGGACCGCGCGGGAAGGGGGCCGCATCCTGCATGGGGGGGCGGGGGCATTGTAGCGGTCGCGCGGGGTGGTCCCCGTTTGCACGGCCGGGGCTCGGGGTCCATGATGGGGGAATGGCCCCGCGCCCCTCCGTGAAGGCGGTCCTGATCTGCGACCAGATCATCCAGGAGGCGATGACGAACAAGAAGAGCCTCATCGGGATCTTCGAAGATGTGCATGTGACGCAGTTCCCCTGTCGCTATCCGCGGATCGCCGTCTACGCCAACCTCACCGACGCCCGCGGCAGCTATAGCATCGAGGTGAGGCTCATCGGCGCCCAGGATGGGGCCGAGGTGGGGCGCGCCCGGACGCCGCCCGTCACCATCGAGAGCCCGCTCCAGACCTGCGAATTCGCGCTCCAGATCCAGAACCTCGTGTTCCAAAAGCCGGGGCTCTACGAGTTCCAGATCCACGCCAACGACGAGCTCCTGGCAACCAAGTCCTTTCACGTCAAGCTCGCCAAGCAGCGCCCGCCCGATCAGAGCTTCCCTCCGGGGTAGAATCCCCTCCCCATTCGACTTCCCTGCGGAGAGGTGTCCGAGCGGTCGAAGGAGCACGATTGGAAGTCGTGTGTGGGCGAAAGCTCACCGTGGGTTCGAATCCCACCCTCTCCGCCACTTCTTCTCCCGCATCCGGGGAGCGGGCCGGGCCCGCCCCCCGGATGCGGATGAATGAGGGTGGACGGGAGAGGATGGGCGTTCGAGCTCCCACGTGTGCAATCGGCCGCGCGCGGGCGGGAGCTGGTCGCGGGGCACGCTATGCGGGCGGTTCGCGAGCCACATGGAGTGGCTCGCTCACTTCCAGGGGGTGTGCGGGGGGAGTACGCGTGCGGGTTCGAATCCCACCCTCTCCGCCACTTCTTCATGAATGAGGGTGGACGGGAGAGGATGGGCGTTCGAGCTCCCACGTGTGCAATCGGCCGCGCGCGGGCGGGAGCTGGTCGTGTCCGGAGGCAGGCGCGCAAGCAGCGCGGCCTGACCGGGATTCAGGCTCAAGTCCGTCATGGGCATGCACGATAGTCTCCGCGTGCTCCGCGGTCTCGGCCACGCCCTACGGAACCGAGTGGTGCGCGCGCTCTGCGGCGCGACGCGGCTCAAGGAGATGTGCGAGCTGGACTACTGGCGAGGGCGGGCGCGTCGGGAAGGGCAGCTGCGCAACGGGCACTACGAAGCGTTTTTCACCGCCCACTTCGGCCTCGCGCCGGCGTTCTATGCGGGCAAGCGGATCCTCGACATCGGGTGCGGCCCGCGCGGAAGCCTCGAGTGGGCCTCCATGGCGGCCGAGCGGGTCGGCCTCGATCCCTTGGCCGCCTCCTACCGCGCGCTCGGCGCCGACCGCCACGCCATGCGCTACGTCCCCGCCCCCTGCGAACGCATCCCCTTTTCCGACGCCCACTTCGACGTGGTCTCCTCGTTCAACTCCCTCGATCACGTCGCGGATCTCGACCGGTCCATCGCGGAGATCGGGCGCGTGGCGAAGCCGGGCGGCCTGCTCCTGCTCCTCACCGACGTCGATCACCAGCCCACCCCCACGGAACCCCTCGCCTACGGTTGGGACGTCCTCGAGAAGTTCTCCGCCGCCTTCGACTGCCTGGAGGAGCGGCGCTACGAGGCGCACCCCGCGGGCCTGTACGACGCGCTGATCGCCAGCGTCTCCTACAACGCATCCGACCTGGACCGGCGCAAGGGCGTCCTCTCGGCGCGGCTGCGCCGGCGCTAGGGAAAGATCCCCAGGTACTGGTAGGCGTTGGCGATCTTCTCGATGGAGACCACGAAGGCGGCGGTGCGCAGATCGTGGATCTTCTTGTTGCGCCGCATCACCGCGCGGATCTCGCGGTAGGCATCCACCATCGTTCCCTCGAGCCCCGAGCGGACGATGTCGATCTCCTCGGCACCCTGGGTGAACCGCTTCCGGTCCGACTTCTCGAACTCCACGTCGGCCACGCGCTCGATGGCGCGGATCATCTGCCGGCCGCGCGCCATCTCCAGCCGCTTGCCCATCCGGCCGTACCGGATGTGGCCGATGTTCTTGGTCCACTCGAAGTAGCTCACCGTCACGCCTCCGGCATTCAAGTAGATGTCGGGAATGACGAGCACGCCCCTCCGGAGCAGGATCTCCTCGGCACCCGGCGTGGTGGGTCCATTGGCCGCCTCCGCCAGCACCTTGCAGCGCAGGCGGTCGGCGTTCTCCATCGTGATCTGGTTCTCGAGGGCGGCGGGAACCAGGATGTCGCACTCCACCTCGAGCACCTTCGGTGGATCGCGATAGGTCGTTGCCCCGGGGAAGTCGAGCATCGTCTTCTTTTCAAGGCGGTGGGCCTCCAGCGCCTCCAGATCGATTCCCTGGGGATTGTGCAGCCAGCCGTTCCACTCGCCGATGGCGACGATCTTGCTGCCGTACTCCTTGGCGAAGATGTGCGCCGCATGCCAGCCCACGTTTCCGTAGCCCTGGACGACGATCGTCTTCCCCTCCAGCCCCTTGCTGAGCCCCAGTCGCTGCACGTCCGACTTGAACGAGAGCGCCTCGCCCACCCCGTGGACGACGCCGCGCCCGGTCGCCTCCTTGCGACCGACGATACCGCCCTGGGAGACGGGCTTGCCGGTCACGCAGGCGAAATTGTCGATGCCCCCCACGTTCATCATGTCGTAGGTGTCGGCGATCCATGCCATCTCCCGCTCGCCGGTGCCCATGTCGGGAGCAGGCACGTTGATCCCCGGGCCGATGAAGTTCTTCCACACCAGTTCGGCCGTGTACCTGCGGGTAATGCGTTCCAGGATCTCCGGCGGCGTCTCGTAAGGGTTGACGCGCACCGCCCCCTTGCTCCCCGCGAAGGGTACGTTCACCAGGGCGCACTTGTAGCTCATGAGCGCGGCCAGCGCCTTCACCTCGGAGGCGTCCACGTGCTTGGCGTAGCGGATGCCGCCTTTCAGGGGCTTCCGGTGGTGGCTGTGCTCGGCCCGCCACCCGGTGAACATCTCCAGCTTCCCGTCGATGCGGACGGGGAAATTGAATTCGTAGACGTTCTGGCAAGTCTTGATCTGCCGGAGCAGGTCGGGAGGGAAGTCGAGCGTGGCCGCGGCCTTGTCGAACTGCTTCTCGACGATCCGCTCGAAGTTCAGATCCTCGTTCGTGCCGCCCGCGCGCTCGCTCGACATCCGCTCAGCCGCTCCAGGGGTCCGTAAAGGGGGGGATGATAGCAGAGGGGGCGCGGGGGCCGGAGGGCCCGCTCGTAGGGCGGGGTGAGCGGTGCCCTGTCTGATTCCGGGACGGGGGGGCGCCCCGGGGTTGCCGCAGATCGGGACAGGGATAGAGTCCCCCGGGAGAGGTTGAAGCGGGATCTTGGGCGGGAGATGACCAGCGCGAACGAATCCTCCTCGGAGCCGCTGCGCGCCGTCGTGGCGCCGGGATCGGCCGGCTCTCGGGCGGCGTTCCGCAAGCTCTTGGAGCAGATGGTCGCCATGCAGGCGTCCGACCTGCACGTGAAGGCGGGGTCGCCGCCCGGCCTGCGCATCGACGGGCGCATCGTCCCGGTGGCCGCTCCTCCCCTCGCGCTGGAGGAGGTCGTGGCCATGGTGAAGGAGCTGCTCGACGCCGAGCAGTTCGAGGCGTTCCTGCGCGACGGGGACTACGACTTCGGATACAGCGTACCGGGCCTCGCGCGGTTCCGGGTCAACCTGCTCCGGCAGCGCGGGACCCTGGGTGTGGTGATCCGGCGGATCCGCCACGACGTCCCCACCTTCGAGGAGCTGCAGCTCCCGCGGGTCTGCATCACGTTGGCCGAGCGCCCGCGCGGGCTGGTGCTCGTGACCGGGCCGACCGGTTCGGGCAAGTCGACGACGCTCGCGGCCATGATCAACCACATCAACGAGACACGGCCGGGCCACATCGTCACCATGGAGGACCCCATCGAGTTCCTCCACCAGGACAAGATGTGCTTCATCACCCAGCGTGAGATCGGAAACGACACGAAGTCGTTCGAATCCGCGCTCAAGCGGGCGCTCCGCCAGGATCCCGACGTGCTCATGGTCGGCGAGATGCGGGACTTGGAGACGGTCTCCCTCGCGGTGACCGCCGCCGAGACGGGGCATCTGGTCTTCGCCACCCTCCACACCACCGGGGCGGTCCAGACCGTGGACCGCATCGTGGACGTCTTCCCCCCGGCCCAGCAGGGCCAGATCCGGATGCAGCTCGCCGGCGCCCTGCAGGGCGTGGTCTCCCAGACCCTCCTTCCGCGCATCGGCGCGGGCCGCGTCCTGGCGATGGAGGTTCTCATCGCCTCCGAGGCGGTGCGCGCGTTGATTCGAGAGGGCAAGACGCCGCAGCTCAGCAACATCATGCAGACCAGCGCGCGCCAGGGGATGGTGACCCTCGAGACTTCCCTCAACGATCTCGTGCAGCGCCGGGTCATCTCCTACGAGACCGCGATCGCCAAGGCCAACTTCCCGGCGCAGATCGCCCCCCTTGTGGGACGCGCCCCGGCATCCCCCGCGGGGGGCGCGGCGACCCCGCCCCCGGTCCAGCGCCGCCAGGCCGCCGCCGGATCTCGCGCCACCGGCTAGACTGGCCGGTCCTGGCGGGGCCGAGGCGGTGATCGCTGCGTCCCATGCAGCGGCGCCTCCCGAACCGGGTCAGATCCGGAAGGAAGCAGCCCTAAGAGATGGTGTCCGGGTGCCGTGGCCAACGTGGCAGGAGTCGCGGTCCCGCCGGGATTGCTCCCCCCGTGCCCGTGCGGCGCGATCCTCCGCGCTGTGCGCCGGAAGCGGCGGCGCGCTCTCCCCTCGCAGCGCCGAAGCCGCCTCGCTCCTCGCGCGTGGCGCGCCGGCAGCCGCGGAGCGCTCGCGGATTCCATGCGCGCCGCAACGACGGCGCGAGGGCCAAGCATCGCGACGGGTGCGTGCGTTCCACGCCGGAGGGCGGGAGCCCGAGCCGGAACTGGACAGGCCCCTCGGCCTCGGCGCGTGCGCGGTGGGCTGGACCGGCGCGCTGGCCGCCGGGGCCTGGCCGAAATCGAGGGGAGCCGCAAGCCCCTCCGGGGCCGAGGCGGCTCGCTCCCAGGCAGGCACGGCGGTGACGCGCGTCCCCGTTTGCGGGTAGTGTGGGGCGCCTTGACCTACCTCGTCTTTTCGCGCAAATACCGCCCCGCCACGTTCGATGACGTGCTCGGCCAGGAGCACGTCGGGCGCACGCTCCGAAACGCCATCGAAGGGGAGCGGCTCGCACACGCCTACCTCTTCTCCGGCCCGCGCGGCGTCGGCAAGACGACGATGGCGCGCATCCTTGCGAAAGCAGCCTGCTGCCTCGTGAGCCCGGGCCCCGCCCCATGCCTCTCCTGCGAAGCGTGTCAAGCCATCGCTAAGGGGGACTACGTCGACGTGCTGGAGATCGACGCGGCGAGCAACCGCGGAGTGGAGGACGCGGAAGCGCTCACGAATCTCGCCCGCTACGTCCCGATGCGGTCCACGAAGAAGGTCTTCATCGTGGACGAGGTGCACATGCTCAGCAAGCACGCGTTCAACGCGCTGCTGAAGACCCTCGAAGAGCCGCCGCCCCACGTCCTCTTCGTGCTGGCCACCACCGAGGCGCACAAGATCCCCGAAACCGTCCGGTCCCGCTGCCAGCGCTTCGACTTCCGGCGCATCACGCCGGGCGACATCGCCGCAAAGCTGCGGAGAATCGCCAAGGCGGAGAAGGTCGAGGTGGAGGAGGAGGTCTTCGCCGAGATCGCCCGGCGCGCGGTGGGGGGGCTGCGCGACGCGGAAACGCTCTTCGACCAGGTGCTGGGGGCGGCGCCTCCGGACCGGGCCCTCGAGGCGCGCGACCTGGTCTCGATCCTGGGGGGCGTGCCGCGCGAGATGCGAACCCGCATCCTGCAGCAGGCGCGGGCGGGCGCGATGAAGGAGGCGCTGGAGGAGGCGGCCCGCTGTCTCGACGCGGGGGGCGATCCGACGGAACTCCTGGCCGACCTCGCGGGCGATCTCCACGACGCGGCGGTGGCGCAGGCGCGGGAGGGGGGCGGGGGCATGGGCGTGGAGTGGTGCCTGGCCGCCACGGAGATCGTGGCGCGCCACCAGCATCTCGCCCGCGAGGCGCGCGCGGCGCGGGACGCCCTCGACCTCGCGCTCCTGGCGATGGCGAAGCTGGGCGATGTGCGCGATCTGGAAGAGCTCGCGGGAAGGCTCGAACGCCTCGCCGCCGGATCGCCTGCGGCGGCGCGCGCCGGGGCGAGCCCGGGGGGAACCGACCGGGGTGGCGTCGGCGCACCCGCCGGGACTCCCCCCGGAGCGGCCGCCGGGACCCCCGGCCGGGCACCCCCCGAGGCGCCGCGCGCCGCGGTTCCCCCGCCCCCCTCCCCGGTCTCGCCCGGCGGCGCGCCGCCACGTGCCGCTGCCGCGCCGCCTCCCGCCGCGGCCAAGCTCTCCAGCCTCGCCTCGCTGCGGCGCGCCGCGGGGCTCGATCGGGAGCCGGACGAGCCCTCCCCAGCCGCAGGTGAGCTTGCCGAGGAGCCTCCGCCCCCCGAGAATGCAGCTCCGGCGCGGGGGCTGAGCGGCGAGGAGCTCCAGCGCGTCCGGGGCCTGCCGCTCGTGCGTGCGGTGGTGGCCGAGTTCGAAGGACGCATCGAGCAGGTGAGGCGCGACGAAGATGAGCAAGCAGTTCGGTGACATGGGCGGGCTGGTCCGCCAGGCGCAGAAGATGCAGGCCGACCTCAAGCGCCTCCAGGCGGAGCTCAAGGAGCGGATCGTGGAGGGGAAGGCGGGAGGCGAGGCGGTCATCGCCTACGCCAACGGGAACCAGGAGGTGGTGCAGATCCGCATCCAGCCCTCCGTGGTCGATCCCGACGAGGTCGAGGACCTCGAGGATCTGGTGCTCGCAGCCGTCCGCGCGGCCCTCGAGACCGCCAAGAAGATGGCGGACGAGGAGACCTCGCGCATCACCGGCGGCCTCGGCGGCAAGATGCCGTTCGGCCTATGAGCCTCCTGCGCTCGCTGGTCGAGCGGCTGCAGGACCTGCCCGGGGTGGGGCTGAAGACGGCGGAGCGGCTGGCCTATCACCTCGTACGGGGCCCCCCGGAGGCGGCCCGGGCCCTGGCGGCCGCCCTCGTGCAGGCGGTGGAGGGGCTGCGGCCCTGCGGGCGATGCGGCCACATCGCGGAGACCGATCCCTGCGCCATCTGCGCCGACGCGGGTCGCGATGCGGCGCTGCTCTGCGTGGTGGAGACCTCCCGCGACCTGGAGGCGCTGGAGGCCGCGGGCGAGTACCGCGGCGTCTACCATGTGCTGGGCGGCCACGTCGCGCCGTCGGAAGGCGTGGGGCTCGCCGACCTGAACGTGCGTCCCCTCCTCGAGCGGGTCGGGGCGGGCGGAATCCGCGAGGTGGTGCTCGCCACCAACCCCACGTTCGAAGGGGAAGCCACCGCGGCGATGCTGGCGCGGGAGCTGGGACGCGCGGGGGTGCGGCTCACGCGCATCGCGCGCGGAATCCCCACCGGCGGCGAGATCGTCTTCATGAACTCCGCGGTGCTCGGGGACGCCTTGCGCGGACGCAACGCGCTCCCCGTCGCGGACTGATCTCCCGCGAGTCGGGTTGTCCGCCGCCGCCATTGACCTATAATCGGGGCAGGCCCGCGATCGGAACTTCGGCATGAGACTTGATGTATCGCTCTCCCAGAGGCTGGGTCTCCAGCTCAAGCTCGCGCCGCAGATCATCCAGTCCATCGAAATCCTGCAGCTCCCGGCCCAGGCCCTGCAGGAACTGATCGAGACCGAGCTGGGGGAGAACGAGGCGCTGGAGCGCGCCGACGAGTCCGCTCCCGACCCCCCGGTCGAGCAGCCCTCCGCCCCCGCCGACGCGGCCGCCAACGGCCAGGCGGAGGAGACGCGTCTCGAAGTCGAGATGATGCGCGACACGATGGAGAAGCTCGAGTCGCTCGAGAACGCGGCGGAGCGCGACTGGCAGGACTTCGGCCGCCGCGGATTCCGGGGCGGCGACGAGGATCCCAAGTTCGAGGCGATGAACAACACCGCCGCCAGCACCGCCTCCCTCAGCGAGACGCTCCACGAGCAGTTCCTCCTCCTCGAGCCCGACGAGACCGAGCGGATCATCGGCCGCCACATCATCTTCAATCTCGAGGCGAGCGGCATCCTCCCCTACTCCCTCGAAGAGCTGCTCGAAGGGCCCGAATTGAAGGGCCGATTCACCCTGGAGGACGCCGAGCGCACGCTGCGCCTCGTGCAGCGGCTGGAGCCGCGCGGCGTCGGCGCGCGCAACCTGAAGGAGGTGCTGCTCCTCCAGCTCGCCCCCGGCGACCCGGACCGCGAGCTGAAGGCGCGGCTGATTCGCGACCATCTCGAGGAGATCAACAAGAACAAGCGGCCGAAGATCGCGCGCGACCTAGGCATCGACATCGCCGAGGTGAACCGTCTCATCGAGGAGATCGCGAAGCTCGATCCGCGCCCCGGCGCCGTGATCGGCGACAATCGCAATGCCTACGTCAATCCCGACGTCGTCGTGGAGTGGATCGACGGCAAGTACGAAGTGATCCTGGAGGACGGCTTCTTCCCGCGGATCCGGGTGAATCCGCAGTACCGCGATCTCCTGGCCAACAGCACCGATCCAGAGGTCAAGGAGTTCGTCCGCAAGAAGCTCGAGAGCGCCAAGTGGCTGGTGGACGCCATCCAGCAGCGGCAGAACACGCTCCAGCGGGTGTGCGACGAGATCTTCCAGGTCCAGCGCGAATACCTCGACTTCGGGAAGGACCATCTCCATCCGCTCAAGATGCAGGAGATCGCGGATCGCGTGGGGATCCACGTCTCCACCGTGAGCCGCGCCATCGCCGACAAGTGGGCCCAGACGCCGCGGGGCATCGTGCCCCTCAAGTTCTTCTTCACAGGCGGGGCGGAGACCACGGATGGGGAGATGCTCTCCCGCATGTCGGTGAAGCAGCGGGTCAAGGAGATCATCGCGAACGAGGACAAGAAGAGCCCGCTCTCCGACGAAGAGGTCGCCGACGAGCTCAAGAAGCAGGGGCTCGACATCGCCCGCCGCACGGTGACCAAGTACCGCAAAGGGCTCAAGATCCCCTCCTCCCGGCAGCGACGCGAATGGTCCTGACGCGCCGGTTCCGGCTTACGGTGGCGTACGAAGGGACCGCCTACGGGGGATGGCAGGTGCAGGAGGGCGTCACCACCGTGCAGGGCGTCCTGGAGCGCGCCGCGGAGGACGTGAACGGGGAGCCGACGCGGATCCTGGGTGCGGGCAGGACGGACGCCGGCACCCACGCACGCGGCCAGATCGCCCTCTTTCCGACCGGGCGCGACCTGGAGGCGCACCGCGTGCCGCGCGCCCTCGGCGCCTATCTCCCGGAGGACATCGTCGTGACCGCAGCCGTGGAGGTGGGCGAGGAATTCCACCCGGTGCGCGACGCCCTCGCGCGCCACTACCGTTACACTCTCAAGCAGGCCCTCCACGACGACCCTTTCGATCGCAGGTTCGTGCATCGCGTCGCCACGCCCCTCGACGTGCGGGCGATGGCGCAGGCTGCGGCGCATCTCCCCGGCCGGCGCGACTTCGCACCCTTCCAGAACGAAGGCTCGCCGCGTCGCGACACGGTGCGGACGCTCCAGCGGCTTGACCTCGTCGCGGAGGGTGACTACATTCACATCGACTTCACGGCGGACGGATTTCTATACGGAATGGCGCGCAATCTCGCGGGTATGCTTTTGCGCGTGGGCCAAGGCGCGCTAGACCCCGCCGTGATCCCCGCAGCGCTGGAGGCAGGCGACCGTTCCCTGGGCGGTCCGACGCTCCCCGCGGCGGGGCTCTGCCTCATGGAAGTGCGCTATCCGCCCGCACCCGGATCCATTCCCGGAAGGAACGCATGAAAATCAACATCCATGGCCGCCACAGGAAGATCTCCCCCGAAATCGAGCGCTACGGGCGCGAAAAGGCGGAGAAGCTCGGGCAGTTCTTCGATCGGCTCCAGAGCGTCGATGTCACCTTGGACATGGACGGCCGCAATCAGATCGTCGAGATGTCGGCCACGCTGATCCGCGGCGTGAAGCTCGTCGGGAAGGCTACAGCGGAGGATCTCCACGCGGCCATCGATCTGGCCGAATCGAAGCTCCAGCGACAAATCCAGAAGTTCCATGACCGGCTGAAGGCGCATCGGGACCGCACCTCGGCGGCGGGGAAACCCACGCCGCGCGGGGAGGCGCAGGAAACGACCTACGAGCAGGTCGTCCGGGAGATGCTCGAAGAGGGGGGCGACTAGGAGCGCATGCGCCTACAGGACCACTGCACCGCCGAGGCCGTGCTGAGTTCCCTCGAGGCCTCCGACAAGGAGGACGCCTTGGGCCAGCTCGTCGAAGCCCTGGTCGCGGCGAAGGCGATTCCGAAGGCGAAGGCGCCCCTGATCCGGAAAGAGATCGTCGAGCGGGAGCTGCAAGCGAGCACCGGCATCGGGCGGGGGATCGGGATCCCCCACGCCCGCTCCGCCCATGTGAAGAGAATCTCGTTGGCGATCGGTCGCGTGCCCGGCGGGCTCGAGTTCGGCGCCGTGGATGGGGAGCGGGTGAAGGTGATCCTCCTCCTGGTCTCGCCGGTGGACCAGACCGAGCAGCACCTGGCAGCCATGCGCGCCATCGTCAAGATGGCGCGCGACCCCTACCAAGCCAAGCGGCTGCACAGCTGCGCCACTCCCCAATCCTTCCTCGACCTGATCGCGGAGCTGGACGGAAAGAGCGCGTGACCGGCGCGGGCGACACGACCGGCGTCGAGATCACGGTGGTGGTGAAGAACAAGCACGGCCTGCACGCGCGCCCGGCATCGGTGCTCGCGGAGACCGCCCTTCGCTACAAGGAGACGGAACTCTCCATCCGGAAGGGGGATCTGGTGGTGGACGCGAAGTCCATCATGGAGCTGCTGCTGCTCGAGGCGACCTGCGGCACCCGGCTCCAGCTCGTCGCCGAGGGGCCGCAGGCCCCGGAAGCGGTGCGCGCCCTCCAGGCCCTCTTCGAGAGGGAATTCGATCTCACGCTCTGAAGTCGGCTAGGGTGGCGGCGCTGGGACTCGATCATGCGCGTGTTCGAGGGCATTCCGGTCAGTCCGGGCGTGGCCATCGGCCCCGCCTCCATCCTGCGCACCGAGGACTCCCTTCCGCCCCACCGCACCGTTCCCCCCTCCCAGATCGACGCGGAGATCCAGCGCTACCGGGCCGCCACCGCCGCCGCGCAGGGCGAGCTGGGGCAGACGACCGAGCAGGCCGATCTCCCGCACGCGGTGCGGAGCATCGCGGCGAGCCACCGCGAATTGCTCAACGATCCGACGCTCCTCGGGGCAATCGAGGAGACGATCCGCAACGGGCGCACCACCGCCGATTGGGCCGTGGCCGTGGTCTTCCACAAGTGGATCGAACGATTCCGTGCCCTCGAAGACGAGTTCTTCCGCCAGCGCCACGTCGACCTGGTCGACCTGCGGCGCCGCGTGCTGCGGCGCCTCTACCTCCCGCAAGCCGGTGAGGAACCGAGCGAGGAGCGACCGGCGATCCTCGTCGCGAGAGACCTCACGCCGTCGGCCGTCGCGGAGCTGAAGCGCAAGGGAATCCTGGGCTTGGCCAGCGAGTATGGAGGGGCGACGAGCCACTCCGCCATCGTTGCCAAGTCCCTCGGCATCCCCGCGGTCTTCGGCCTTGGCCATGCGGTCTCCGAGATCGATCCCGGCGCCCGGGTCGTCTTGGACGGGGAGCAGGGGATCCTGGTGGTGCAGCCCGACGCCCCGACCCTGAACCGATACCGGGAGCTCCAGGGGAGGCTGGCGCAGCGAACCCTCGTTTTGCGCCGCATCAGCCAACTGCCCGCGGAGACCCTGGACGGCTGGCCCGTCACGGTGCTGGGCAACATCGAATTCCCTTTCGAGATCGTCGAAGCGGTCGCCAACGGGGCCGACGGAATCGGTTTGTATCGCACCGAATTCCTCTATGCGGGACGCACGTCTCCCCCGGGGGAGGAGGCGCACCTCCAGGCCTACCGCGAGGCCCTCGGGCATCTCCGGGGCCGCCCGCTCACGATCCGGACCTTCGATTTCGGGGCCGACAAGTTCGCCGCCGAGCTCGGGATGCCCGCCGAAGCGAACCCGTTCCTCGGCTGCCGCTCCATCCGCTACAGCTTCGCGCGGCCCGACCTCTTCCGCACCCAGCTGCGCGCCATCCTGCGCGCCTCCGCGGAGGGGCGCATCGATCTCCTGCTCCCGATGATCTCGTCGGTCACGGAGTTGCGGCGCGCCTGCGCGCTCCTCGACCAGGTGAAGGAGGAACTGCACGCCGAGCGGATCCCCTTCAACCCGGAACTCCGGACGGGAGTGATGGTGGAGATCCCCGCCGCCGCGGTGGGGGCGGACCTCCTGGCACGGGAAGTCGACTTCTTCTCCATCGGGACGAACGATCTGACGCAATACACTCTCGCGGTGGATCGCACGAACGAGCGCGTGGCCGCCCTCTTCCGTCCCGGGAATCCCGCCATCCTGCGGCTGCTGCAGCAGATCGTGCGGGAGGGGGAGCGGGCCAAGATCTCGGTCAGCATGTGCGGCGAGATGGCGGCCGAGACCTCCTATGCGCTGCTGCTGCTCGGCCTCGGCATCCGGCAGTTCAGCGTGGCGCCCGCGCTGGTGCCCCAGGTGAAGCGCGTCGTGCGCGGCGTGGCGCGCCGCACCGCCGCCTCCATCGCGCGGCAGGCGCTGCTCCTCTCCACGCCGGAGGATGTCGACGCCTACCTGGCGGACGAGACCTCCCGCCTGCTGGGCGAACCCTAGGCACGCTTCCTGTCCATCGGATTCGTCAAGCAGGGTGTAAGCCGCCGCGCGACAAGGGGTTAGGACCGCAGCGCCCTGCGCCGCGGAGATCCCTCCGGGCGGCGGTCAAGTTGCGCTGCCGCAACGTCCGAAAGGGGGGGAGCCTCGCGCCGGGTCGGATGCGGGGGGAAGGTCACGGACCCAACCATGCTCAGAAAGAAAATCAAGTCCCTGATCGGTCTGGACATCGGGTCGCGAGCCATCAAGGCCGTCGAGCTGACGCGCGAAGGCAATGGCTATGTGATGACGGGGTACGGCCAGACCGAGGTGCGCTCCGAAGAGCAGCGCCCAGACGCGATCCTCGAAGTCCTGCGGGACCACTCGTTCCACACCAAGCGCGTCGTCACCGCCGTCTACGGGAAGTCCGTCATCGTGCGGTACCTGTCGATGATGCGCATGCCCGGGGAGGATCTGCGCAACGCGATCCGCTACGAGGCCGACAAGTACATCCCGTTCGACGTCGAGGACGTGGTGCTGGACTGCCAGGCCTTTCCGGAGGACGGGCTCGCCGAGCAGAACGAGAACGAGATGCGCGTCGTGCTCGTGGCCGTCAAGCGCGCGCTCATCGAGGATCACGTGAGCCTGCTCCACGGCATCGGCCTGCAGCCCACGGTGATCGACGTGGACTCCTTCGCCGTGGGGAACGCCTTCGAGCTCTCCCGGGGCGGCTCCTTCTACGAGGAGGACGCGGACCGCGCCATCGCCCTCCTGGACATCGGGGCGAACAAGACCAACATCAACATCTTCTGCGGCGGGACCTCCTATTTCACGCGCGAGGTCTACCTGGCCGGGGACGACTTCACCCACGCGATCGCGAAGCGCCTCGGCCTCGACATGCAGGACGCCGAGAGCCGCAAGCGGCTGCCCGGGGATCACCCCGAGGAGATCCTCGAGGCGGTCATGCCGTCCTTCGACGATCTGAGCAACGAGATCCTGCTCAGCTTCGACTACTTCGAAAACCAGTTCGACCGCGAGGTCGAAGAGGTCTACCTGTCCGGGGGCGGCGCGCGCCTTACCGGCCTCCAGGACGCCCTGGAGCGCACGCTCAACCGCAAGGCGCGCCTCTGGGACCCCACCGAAGGGATCGAAATCCACGAGGGGGCGGTCGATGTCGGCCAGGTGCGCGAGAACGCGACGCAGCTGGCCGTGGCGATCGGGCTGGCCTCCCGAGTCCAGGAGCTCTAGACGTGATCACCATCAATCTGCTCCCGCAGGAGTACCGGCGCCCCGAGGCGACGCCGGTGGCGCGCTTTGTCGCCATCGTCGTCGGGGCGGTCCTCCTGACCAGTGGACTGGGCCTCTACGGCGTCGTCCACTACAGCAAGCTCGAGGATGCGCGCGACACCCGCGAGGCGACGGAGCTCGACTTCCAGAACAAGAAGGCGCTCCAGGACATCAGCAGCAGCCTGGCGGACGAGATCAAGGCCTACGAGACGCGGCGCGCCGCGATCCAGGAGGTCGCGGGCAACCGCATCCTCTGGTCGCGCAAGCTCGACGAGTTCCTCGACATCATCTACAACGACGACAAGCGCAACGAGTACTACGTTTGGCTCACGGGCCTCAAGGTCGCCCCCTCGCGCGAGGCGGCCCGCGGGAAGCCCACCAGCGGTGGGGAGCTGATCTTCTCCGGCTTCTGCGGCTCCACCGAATTCAGCAAGGTGGCGGCACTGCGGACCAAGTTGCGCACGGACGGGTTCTACAGCGACTTCAAGTACCTCTCGCCGCCCAACTGGAGCGTGGAACGATTCAATGACGGGCGCGAGCCCGCGGCGGCCGGCAAGTTCAACTTCCAGCTCACGCTGAAGCCGCTCGATTGGCGGCGCGCGGCGAAAAAGCCCAACTGAGACGCGGAGGAGGAGAGGCGTGTCCAAGCTCAGCGAAAAGCACCTGCTGGCCCTGACCATCGGGGTCACCCTGGTCCTCGCCGGAGGACTCGGATTCCTCATCTGGAGCGATTTCCAGGCCATCGAGGAGGAGGAGCGGCTCACGGCGGATCTCCAGGAGCGCATTCGCTCCGCCGAGGTCGAGATCGCCCAGATCCCGTCGCGGGAGTCGCGCGTCATCGCGAACCGCGAGATCGCGGACAAGGAGGTGACGTTCCTTCCGGAGGAGACCGAGATCGAGACCTTCTGGGAGAACGTGGAGCGGATGGCGGACGAATCCGGCGTGCAGATCTCCAAGATCTCGCCCCGGGCCACGGCCGCCGCCTCGTCGCGCGCCAAGAGGTCGAGCAGCTCCATCGAGACGGTGGACCAGGTGTTGAGCCTGCGCGGCTCGTCCGACGAGCTGCTCCGGTTCTTCAATCTGGTCGAGAACTACGACCGGATCATCACCATCGTCGAGTTCGCAATCTCGCCCGGGCGCGCCGCCGAGGAGGACGGGAAGATGCGCCACTCCGTCAACCTCACGCTGCGGACCTTCACCTACAGCAAGAAGATCGCGAACACCATCGTCTCCATCAAGGACTACGAGAAGAAGCGCGAGCTGATCGAGGTGAAGCAGTGGCTCTCCCGCATCAAGCTCGAGGAAAAGGAGTCCTACACCCTCCGGCCGGCCATCAACCGGCGCGATCCGTTCCTCGACGTGCGCCATGAGCGGCGGGATCCCGCCGCGGCCGTACCCGACGAGCAGGACCGCAAGCACCAGGAGCTGATCCTGCTCAACCTGGTGGACCAGGTGCGCCTGCTCCAGGAGCAGCTGGACGTGGAGGACCACCTCCGCGCGATCAAGGACTTCTTCCGGCTCGGCGCGGTGCTGAAGCAGAACCGCGAGGCGTTCCGCGCCCTGCAGGGGAATCTCGAGACCACGGAGAAGAGCCGTCTTCTCACCTTCCCGGACCTTCTCGAGCAGTTCCGCGCCGAGGTCCAGACGCCCTTCGCTCAGCTCCGGGAACGGATCGGGTTCATCGACACCCAGAAGGACCTGCTCGAACACTCCCAGGTGCAGGAGTGGACCAACAAGCTGCGCGCCGCCTTTGACGAGCGCGACTGGAAGCTCTTCGCGGAGCTGCTGCGCGAGTGGAACGCGGTGAGCAAGAACGGCGAGAACGTGGTGGAGGACGCCCGCCCGCTGGCCGACGAGATCGCGGAGCTGGGTCGTCGCGCCGCCGTGATCCAGGACTTCGACAAGCGCAAGATCGTCATCTCGAGCATCGTCTTCAACAGCGGGGGCACCTCGCTGGCCTACATCAACAAGAAGCTCATGGGAGAGGGCGACGCGCTGGACGGCGACGGCCGCGTGATCGTCTACGAGATCGGCGAGAACTTCGTGATCTTCCTCACCGAGGGTGTGGAGATCAAGCGTCCGCTCAGCATGAATCGATGATCATCCGCGGCCCCGCCGCGGCGGTAAGGAGGACACTAGGACATGATGAATCGTAGTACGCGAGGCCGTTGGGTCCCGGCGCTGGGACTCGCGCTGCTCCTGCTTCAGGGGACGGCGCGGGCGGACAGCGAGCCGAAGGACACCAACATGGCCCAACTGGACATCGGGGACGGGAAGATCTCGTTCATCGACGTCCGGGCCCGTGCCTTGGCCGACGTCGTGGAGCGTATCCGCGAAAAGACCAAGGTGAATATCATCCTCACCAAGGAGGCGCAGGAAGCCCCGGTGACCATCAAGATCCAGGACCTGCACTGGCTGCAGGCCCTCGAGCTGGTCGCCGAAAAGGCGGAGTGCATCCTGGAGAGGGTCAGCCCCCAGCTCATCCGCGTGAGCCGTCCGGAGAAGGTGACCTTCCAGTTCGAGAACGAGGATCTGAGCAAGGTCATCAACATCCTGGCGACCTATTCGGGAGCCAACATCGTGGTTGCCCCTCAGGTCAAGGGCACCGTCACGACGAGCATGAAGAACATCCCCTGGCGGGATGCGCTCGAGCAGATCGTGAAGACGAACGGCTTCGCCGTCGTCGAGGAGGACCGCGGCATCCTCCGGATCGTCCCGAAAGACCAGCTCAGGGAGCAGCTGGAGACGCGCGTCGTGCGCCTGCAGTACATCCGGCCGCCGAGCCCCTACCGGGCCTTCCTGGTCTCGGAGTACGCCAAGGCCAACATCAAGGGCTATGACTCCCTGTCGCCCGAGAAGGACTTCCCCATCCTCGAAGCGCTCAAGGAGGCGGTGGTGACCGAAGGCGGCACGATCAAGTACGACCGCTACTCGAACAGCATCGTCGCACGCGGGACGAGGCCCGCCCTCGACAATCTCGTCAATCTCGTGCAGCAGATCGACATCGAGCCGCCTTCGATCTTCTTCGATGTCAAGTTGATCACGACCCAGAACCGGGACCTGCTCGACGTCGGCGTCGACCCCGGCTCCGACGGCTGGACCATGGCGATCAGTCTCGGGAAGACCCCGACCCGCCTGCCGTTCGGCGTCTGGCGCGACCTGGACCGGGCCGCCGTGACCGACCCGCTCGATCCCGGCATCAGCCCGCCCGGGCCCACCACGTTCGGCACCCTCGATTTCACGGGGGTCTCCCTGGCGCTCCGCCTCTTCAAGGAGGATCGCACGAGCCAGATCGTGCAGGCGCCCAAGCTCGTCGCCCTCGACAACCAGGAGGCGACCATCTTCGTTGGCGAGACCGTGCGCTACGCCCGGACGACCGCGTCGTCCAACCAGTCGGGCGGCCTGACCTTCTCCATCGAGGAGGATCCGCGCTCGCCGGTGCAGCAGGGCTTCCAGCTCCTCGTCATCCCCCACGTGGTGCCCAACAGCGACAAGGTGATGGTCACCGTGATCCCGGAGGCGGAGCAGCTCGTAGGCACGTCCACGACGCTCGCCGGCTTCGACGAGTTCGCATCCGGCGAGGGGGCGAATCGCGTCAGCATCCTGCTGCCGCGCGTCGCGGCCTCCACGATCGTCACCCACATCATCGTCCGTTCGGGAGAGACCGCCGTGCTCGGCGGGCTCCTGACGAAATCCGAGACCGAGATCGAGCGCGGCATCCCCGGGCTCAAGAACGTCCCGGTCTTCGGCTGGCTTTTCAAGGTCAAGGAGAAGCAGAAGAGCCTCAGCAACATCATCGTGTTCCTCACACCGCGCGTCATCCAGAACTCGACCGACATCGAGCTCGCCATCAAGGAGGCGATGCGCCTCTACCAGGCGCAACTGGAGAAGGACTGGGAGGACATCTTCCCCCAGGACGTTCTCCCTCCGTCCACCACCGAGGGTGCGGCCGGCGGCTCCTGATCGGTTCCAGGGTTGCGGATTGCGGGGCGGTCCATGGGGACCGCCCCTTCCTTTTCCGGCGCCCGGAGGCGGCCCGCGGCCCTCTCGGATAGGCTTGGCGCCCATGGGGCGTCTCCTCATCCTCAACACGGCCGATGCCGAGGAGCGTCGTGCCGCGCTTCTCGACGACGGGCGCCTGGAGGAGTTCCGGCTCGAGCGCGTGCTCGGCACCTCCCTCGTCGGCAACCTCTACAAGGGGCGGGTCGTCAATCTGGAGCGCGGCATCGGGGCTGCGTTCGTCGATGTCGGGTGCGGACGCAACGGGTTCCTGCATGTGAGCGACTGCGTGGGCGCGCGGACGGACGGCAAGGCGCGCATCGAGGAGCATGTCGCCCTCGGGGACGAGGTGATCGTCCAGGTCACGCGGGAGAGCGTGGGCGCCAAGGGGCCGGTGCTCACGAGCAACGTGAGCCTTCCGGGGCGGTTCGTGGTGCTCCTCCCGCGCACCCAGGCCGGCGGAGTGAGTCGCCGCATCGCCGACGCGGAGGGGCGGGAGCAGCTCAAGGCGATGGCGCGGGAGCTGGGCAAGAGCGCCGGGGCGGGCGTCATCGTGCGCACCGCCGGCGAGGGACGCACCCAGGCGGATCTCGTGGCGGACCTGCGCGAACAACGTCGCCTCTGGGACGCCATCCTCGAGCGCGCCGCCTCCACGCCCGCCCCCGCGCTCCTGCACGCCGAGAGCGACCTCGTGGTCCGCGCCCTCCGGGACCTGGTCCCGGGCGAGCTCGAGGCGGTGCATGTCGACCACCCCGAGGCCCTCGACGTGGCGCGCAAGCTCCTTGAGGCGCTCCATCCCGACCTGGCCGCCCGGCTCCACCTGCACGCGGGAACGCTTCCGATCTTCCATGCCTTCGGCGTCGAGGAGCAGCTCGACCGGACGCGATCGCGGCGCGTCGCCCTGCCGGGGGGAGGCTCGCTGGTGTTCGACAGCACCGAGGCGCTCGTTGCGGTGGACGTCAACTCCGGCAAAGCCCGGGACGAGGAGAACCTCGAGGTCACGGCGCGACGCACCAACCTCGAGGCGGCGGCGGAGATCCCGCGCCAGCTCCGCCTGCGCGATCTGGGCGGCGTGATCGCGGTCGACTTCATCGACATGCGCGAGCCCGAACACATCCGCGAGGTGGAGCGCGCCTTCCGCGCGGCCCTCCGGCGCGATCGGGCGCACCTGCGGGCAGGCAAGATCGGGGCGTTCGGCGTCCTGGTCCTCACCCGGCAGCGGGCCGGCTCCGGCGGGTGGGGGGCGGGACGGCCCTGTCCGACCTGCGGCGGCACGGGGCACGTCGTCTCCCCCGAGGCGACGATGCTCCGCGTCTTCCGCGAGGTGCAGGCGAGGGCGGCCAAACGGGGCCGGGGCGGGATCCGGGCGTGCCTCAATCCCGAGGCGGCCGGCCTCCTCAACGAGCGGCGGGGCGGGGCGCTGCGGGCCCTGGCCGAGGAGACCGGCCGCTCCGTGGTGGTCGAGGCCGATCCCTCCCTACCCCCGGAGGGCTGGCGGGTCGAGACCGTCCGCGGCGCTTGACGCGCCCGCGCCGGCGGCTAGACTGGCGCGTTTCCCGGAACCACGGCGATGTACGCGATCATCGAAGACAAGGGACGGCAATACTCGGTCCAGGAGGGGGATCTCCTCCTCATCGACCTCCGCGATGCCGCGGCCAAGGAGTCGATCGTCTTCGACCGGGTGCTCTTCGTGCGCACCGACGCCGAAGCGAAGGTGGGCCGCCCTACCGTTGCGGGGGCCCGGGTGACCGCCACCGTCCTGGGCGAACTGAAGGGCCCGAAGGTCGTCATCCGCAAGTTCCGCCGCCGCAAGAACTACCGGCGCAAGAAGGGCCACCGCCAGCGCTCCCTCCGCGTCCGCATCGAATCCATCGAGGCCTGATCCATGGCACACAAGAAAGGCCAAGGCTCCACCCGCAACGGACGCGACTCCCACGGCCAGCGCCGCGGGGTGAAGGCGTTCGGCGGCGAGGTCGTCAAGCCCGGTAGCATTATCGTTCGCCAGTGCGGGACCCCCTTCACCGCGGGACGCAACGTCGCCATGGGGAGGGACTGCACGCTCTACGCCCTCAAGGCGGGGATCGTGCGCTTCCTCCCCAACAAGCGCGTCGAGGTTCTGGAGCCCTCGCTCTAGGATCGGAGGCGGGGCCTCCGCGCCGGGACGGGCCTGTGTCGTGTTCGTCGACGAGCGCGTGATCCTCGTAGCCGCGGGGCGTGGGGGCGCGGGCTGCCGCGCCTTCCGTCGCGAGAAGTTCATCCCCAGGGGCGGTCCGTCGGGCGGCAACGGGGGGGACGGCGGGTCGGTCTACCTTCGCGCCTCCCACCAACTCGGGACCTTTTTCGACATGGAGGACAAGGTCCACCATCGCGCTGAGGTGGGAATGCCGGGGAAGGGCTCCGACAAGACCGGCGCCTCGGGCGAGGATCTCATCGTGCAGGTGCCCGTGGGCACCCTGGTGCGCGATCGGACGACGGGCGCCTTGATGCGCGATCTGGCGGAGGAGGGAGCGACGCTCCTCGTGGCTCGAGGCGGGGGCGGGGGGCGGGGGAACGCCTCCTTCAAGAACTCCACCAACCAGGCACCGCGAACGACCACCAAGGGGGAGCCGGGGGAGGAGCGCTGGCTCCGCCTGGAGCTCAAGCTTCTGGCCGACGTCGGTCTCGTGGGGCTCCCGAACGCGGGGAAGTCCACGCTCCTGAGCCGCCTGAGCCGGGCCCGCCCGAAGATCGCCGCCTACCCGTTCACGACGCTCGAGCCCTTTCTGGGCATCGTGGCGGGGGAGGGGTACCGCTCCTTCACCATGGCCGATCTGCCCGGCCTCATCGAAGGGGCGAGCCGGGGCGCCGGCCTCGGCGCCCAGTTCCTGCGGCATGTGGAGCGCACCCGCGTCCTGGTCCACCTGGTCGACCTCTCCGGCGATCCCGCCGCCGCCTACCGCCAGGTCCGCGCGGAACTCGAGGCCTATGGCCAGGGGCTCGCGGAGAAGCCGGAGGTCGTCGCGGCCACCAAGACCGACTTGGACCCCCCCCCGGAGCGCCTCAAGGAACTCCGGGCCCTGGTCGATAGGGAAGTCGTCCCGATCTCGGGCGTCACGGGCGAAGGTCTGCCCGCGCTGCTCAAGGCCATCCTCGCGCGGCTCTAGCGCCCGGGCCCGGGTCCTGGGGGTGCCATGGACACGCGCGAACTCTTCCGGATCCTGGTCAAGGAGCGGGCGTCGGACCTGATCATCAAGTCGAACGCCTGTCCCGCGATGCGCGTGCAGGGCCGCATCAAGTTCATCTCGGAGTCCAAGGTCCCCGAGGCCTTCGCACGCGCCCTCTGCGAGGAGGTCCTGCCGGCCCGCCTCAAGGAGCGGTTCGAACGGACCGGCGAGGCGGACGCCTCCTACGAGGTGGAAAACGTGGGGCGCTTTCGGGCCAACATCTTCCGCCAACGCGGCCGGCTCTGCCTCGTGTTCCGACACGTGCTCGATTCGGTGCCCTCCCTGGAGGCGCTCCACCTTCCGGTGAAGCAGATCCAGGAGCTCGCCTCGCTTCAGCGCGGCCTCGTGCTCGTCACCGGCACGACCGGCTCGGGGAAGTCGACGACGTTGGCCGCGATGGCCGAGTACATGAACCACCAGTTCCCGCGCCACATCGTGACGATCGAGGATCCGATCGAGTACGTGCTCGTGGATCGCAAGTGCATGATCAACCAGCGCGAGCTCGGCTTCGACACCATGACCTACGACGCGGCCCTGCGCCACGTCGTGCGCCAGACGCCCGATGTGATCCTCCTGGGCGAGATTCGCGACACCGCGACGATGTCTGCCGCGCTCTCGGCGGCGGAGACCGGCCATCTCGTGCTCTCGACGCTCCACACCGTCAACGGGGTCCAGACCGTGGAGCGCATCCTGAGCTTCTTCCCTCCGCACCAGCACCAGCAGGTCCGGCTTCAGCTGAGCCTTACCCTGGAGGGCGTGCTGAGCCAGCGCCTGCTGCCCCGGAAAAGCGATCAGACCCGCGTTCCGGCGGTGGAAATCCTCGTCGCGACGCCGACGATCCGCGAGCTGCTCTTCGAGGGCAAGACCCGCGAACTCCACAAGGCGATCTACGAGGGGAGCCACTACTACGGCACGCAGTCGTTCAACCAGTCGCTGCGGACGCTCTTCAAGCAGGGGCTCATCAGCTACGAGGACGCGATGTTGGCGGCGGACAACCCCGACGAGCTGAAGCTGGAGCTGCGCGGCATCAGCAAGGGCGCCGCGACCGCCGACTTCGACTTCAAGTACTAGGGTCTGTCTGAATCCTCCATCTGGCTTCGCCCGGCTGCGCGGGACGCTGGCTTCGCCGCTCGTCCATCGCCGTATGTGGGGTCAAGACGGCTTCGGACTCGCGGCTCGCCAGCAGCCCGCTCGCTCGGGCTCGGGCCGACGATGGAGTATTCAGACAGGCCCTAGGGCCGCCCCGACGGCCCCCTCGGGCTTTGCCCCGCCGCGCGGGCTGCCGGCTTCACCGCTCGCCCTTCGCCCCGTTTCGGGTCGCTCCGCGCGCCCGCGCCCGTCCGTCCCTCGCCGCTCAGCGGGCCCGCTCCGTCCGCGCAGCGACGGATGACGGCTCGGCGCGGAAGAAGCGTCGGCCAAACCAGAGCGCGACGTTCACGAGGCCGATCAGCACCGGCACCTCGACCAGCGGGCCGAGGACCGCCGCGAACGCCTGGCCGGAGTGGATGCCGAAGACGGCGATCGCGACCGCGATCGCCAGCTCGAAGTTGTTGCTCGCCGCCGTGAAGGCGATCGTCGTGGTCTTGGAGTAGTCGGCCCCGAGCCGGCGCCCCATCCAGAACGAGACGAGGAACATCGCGACGAAGTAGAGGCACAGTGGGATCGCGATCCGCACCACGTCCATCGGCAGCCCCACGATGGACTCGCCCTTGAACGAGAACATCACCACGATCGTGAAGAGCAGCGCGACCAACGTGATCGGCGAGATGCGCGGGAGGAAGACGCCCTCGTACCAGTCGCGTCCCTTCCGGCGCACCAGGAGGAAGCGCGTCATCATGCCGCCGAAGAACGGGATGCCGAGGTAGAGGAGCACGCTCTCCGCGATCTGTCCGATGGTGACGGCGACCTCCGCGCCGGAGAGGCCGAAGTGGGGCGGCAGGACCGTGATGAAGAACCAGGCGTACACGGAGAAGAAGAGGACCTGGAAGATGGAATTGAAGGCTACGAGCCCCGCGGCGTACTCGCGGTCCCCCTGGGCGAGGTCGTTCCAGACGATCACCATGGCGATGCAGCGGGCGAGCCCGATCAGGATCACGCCGATCATGTACTCCGGCTGGTCGCGCAGGAACGCGATCGCGAGGATGAACATCAGGATCGGTCCGATGACCCAGTTCTGCACCAACGACATGGCCAGCACGCGCCAGTCCCGGAAGACCCTGCCCAGCTCCTCGTAGCGGACTTTCGCGAGCGGCGGGTACATCATCAGGATCAGGCCGATGGCGATGGGGACGTTCGTGGTCCCCACGCGGAACCGATCCAGGAATCGGTCTGCTCCCGGGCACAGCCAGCCGAGGCCCACGCCCACCGCCATCGCGAGGAAGATCCAGAGCGTGAGGTAGCGGTCCAGGAACGAGAGCCTGCCGGTCCCGCGGGTCCACGCGCCCGGGTCGCTCGCACGCGCCTTCATGGGTTCGCCAAAGCCCCAAGATACCCCGCCCCCTCCCGATCCCATCGGCGGCCGCGTCCGAGGGCGCGCGATCGAGGTGGGATCCGGCTCATGCACGCGGAGAGCGAGGGCTGCGGCAGGCTCCAGGGCGTCCGAAAGCCCTCGCTCGCGAGCATCCCCTCGGCGGAATCGGCCGCGCCGGACTAAAATCCCCCGTGGGTTTCATCCGTAGCGGATGCGAGGCCGTCGATACCCATGGGAGTCGAGCTCTGGATCATCCCCGCCCTGGTGGCGCTCAATGGGCTACTGGCCGGCGCCGAGATGGCCGTGGTCACGGTGCGCGGGTCGCGCGTACGCGAGTTGGTGGAGGCCGGACGTCCGGGGGCCCGCTCCCTCCTCCGCCTCCGAGAGCGGCCCGAGCGCTTCCTGGCGACGGTCCAGGTGGGCATCACGCTGATCGGCGCCGTTGCCGCGGCGTACGGCGGGTCGTCCCTGGCGGGAGAGCTGGGCTCAACCCTTGCTCGCTGGGGCATGGAGGCGGAGTCGGCCACCAAGCTGGCATTCGCGATCCTAGTCGTCTCGATCACCGCGCTCTCCGTGGTGCTCGGCGAGCTCGTACCGAAGTCCCTGGCCCTACGCTCCCCCGAGCGCTTCGCGCTGCTGATGGCGTGGCCCCTCAACCTGCTCGCGGCGCTGGCCTCGCCGCTGCTCTGGCTGCTGACGACCGCCTCCAACCTGTTGCTCAAGCCGTTCGGCGACCGCACGAACTTCACCGAGAGCCGCCTTTCGCGGCAGGAGATCCGCTCGCTCGTCGATGAGGCGTCCGAAGCGGGCACGCTGACCGCCGAGGCCGGCGCGATCGCGGGGCACGCCTTGGACTTCGAGCATCTCGCGGCTTCGGATGTCATGATCCACCGACGATTCGTAAAGGTCTTGGATCGCGCAGCGGATCCCGAGACCCAGAAGCGCGTGTTCCTCGAGGCGGGCCACCACCGCCTCCCGGTCTTTGACGGCACCATCGACAACATCGTGGGCTACGTCTCGTGGCGCGACGTGGTCACGTGCCTCTGGGAAGGCCGCACGCCGGTTGTGGCGGAGATGCTGCGCGAGGCACCCTTCGTGCCAGTGACGGCGCCCGCCACCAACCTTCTCAAGGAGATGCAGCGCCGGCGGCAGCACCTCGCCATCGTCGTAGACGAGCACGGGGGCTTCTCCGGCATCGTGACGCTCGAAGACCTGCTGGAGGAGCTCGTGGGAGAGATCGTCAGCGAGCACGACGAGGCGGAGCCGCCCATGCGACCCGAGGCCGACGGCGCGACGCTGGTGCAGGGCACGACGGCACTGCGCGTCATCGACCGCGAGTTGAAGACGGAACTGGACCGGCTCGACGAGTCGACCACGCTCAGCGGCCTCTGTGTCGCCCTGGCCGGTGGGCGCGTTCCCGTGGTGGGCGAGCGACTCCTCGCCGGCGACGCGGTCGAACTCGAGATCGTCGACTCTTCCGCGCGCCGCGTACGCCTCGTCCGCGTGCGACCGCGGCGGCACCCGGAGCTGGCGAGCGCGTGATCGGCACGGGGGCGGGTGGCCACGCGCTCGCTGCGTCCCAAGCGCCAAGGTCCCTCCTCGATCCTCGAGCGCGACGCCGTCCGGCGGCGTGGCGGCATGGTCGTCCGCCGGTGGTCGCCCTCTTGGAGTCCGCACGTGCCGCGCCCCCGAGGCACTCGGTGGGGGATGCCGTGAGGCCCGAGACCCTGCTCCGGCGGCACGGCTGTGGCTCTGGAGGAGGTCGTGGAGGCGCTCGATCTCCCCGTTCAAATGCGAGCGTGTTTCATGGCAGATGTCCTTCCTGTAGCTCCGAGTAATTGTCTAACTAATTATCTGGATAATGCGGCGCCTGGTTCGAAAGGTCCTGTTCTTCTCTTCGTCGACATCTGGAAGTCATATGGAAATCGGTGCCAGGCAATCCCGCCGCCCTGGCGGCCACGCCCTGCTTCCGCTGCCTGTGGGCCCCCCATGCCCCTGACCCTCCCCCCCTGCGCCGAGATGTCCGGCGGCTTGGGCGCCCGCTCCGGGTCTCGAGGATCTGGCCCATGGGCGCATCACGGCAGGGAGTCTCGTGGTCTCGCTGGCCGCTCCGCGCCTGCGGCGCGAAGGCGTAACTCTCCCCTCGTCCTCTGCATGCGATGCAGGGAGCGGCGCCGGGGGTCCGGAACGGTCAAGAGACGTGCTCGGAGGCCGTTTCGAGTGTCGTGCGGGCGTCACAGGAAACGTCCCCGAGGGCGGTGCGCGGGGTGATGTGCCTGGCGCGAGCCTCGACTAGCTCGGGCGGAGCCGCGCCCGCGAGCCGGCCGACTGCCCGAGCGATCACGGCCGAGGCTGCGTGAGTCCGGACTCGATCGACAGTCGCCATCGGCGCCTTCGCGCATCGTGCCTCGCAACGGCGCCCGTTGCCGCGGGTGGCTACCTGCCGTGGTCGCCGAGCACCCGCTCGCGGCTTGATCCGGTGCTCCGGGTCAGCGCGGCGAGGCGCGCATCGCGCACTTCGGGGGCGAGCGTCGCGTCCGCGCGCAGCGCGTCGCGGAGCTCCGCGCGCGAGCGCTTCGCGACGTCGAGCTCCGAGGCGATCCACTGCTCCGCCTCCGCGAGCCGCGCGCGCGCCGCGGCGATCGCCGCGGTGCGTTCGGCGAATGGCCGATCGTCGGTCAGCGCGATGCCTTCGCTCTGCGCCGCGGTCGCGATCACGTGGCCGTCCGGACTCCAGTCCAGGTGGAAGATCCCACCGAAGTGCGGTCGCACGAACGCCGCGAGCTCGCCGCGCGCGACATCGACGAGCGCGATGTCGCGCGAGCCGGCCGCGGCGCGGCTGCCATCGGGCGAGAGCGCCATGCGCACCACCGAGCCGTTGAAGCACGCGACCATCGACTCGCGCTGCCAGTCGTCGGTGCGCCAGACGTGCACGTTGCCGGAGGCGTAGCCGACGAGCAGTCGCTCGCCGTCCGCCGTGAACAGGCAGGAGTGCGCGTGGAACGTCCCGTGGTCGAGCTCGCGGACCAGCGTGCGGGTCCCGACCTCCCAGAGACCGATCTTCGCGGCGTTCGCGCCGATCGCGAGCAGCTTGCCGTCGGCGGAGAATCCGAGGTCGTGGCACGGACCCTTCGCCGCAGCGAGGACGCCGAGTTTCTCGCGCGTCGTCGTATCCCACAGCGCCACTTCGCCGTTCATCTGCGCGACCGCGAGCGTGCGCCCGTCGCGCGCGAGCCGCAGCGTGTAGACACCGACGTCGTGCACCAGCCGCCCGAGCTCCTCCGTCGTCACCGTGTCGAAGACGCCGACCGCGCCGTCGTAGCTCGCCGTGTAGACCGTGGCGCCATCGGGCGAGAGCGCGAGCGCGTGGCAGGACTTGCCTTCCGGATGCGCTGGCCAACTCGCGAGTTGCTCCCACGTCGCCGTGCTCCAGACCTGCACGCGTCCGTCGTAGCTGCAGGTGAAGAGCCGCGTGCCGTCGCGCGAGAAGATCGACGCGTACGCGTCCGAGGTCGTCGCGAGGTTCACCCAGTCGTACGCGGGCGTCCGCGAGTCCCACTCGCGCAGCGTGCCGTCGTTCGAGCCCGAGTAGAGCCGCGCGCCGTCGCGCGAGAAGGCGAGCGAGCGCACGCCCTCGGTGTGCCCTCGCAGCACTTCGAGCGGCTTGCCGTCCGCCGCGTTCCAGAGCCTGATCGTCTCGTCGAACCCCGCGGTGGCGAGCGTCGTTCCGTCGGGGGAGAAGCGGATGGCGTTCACGTAACTCGTGTGCCCGCGCAGGCTTGCGGTCACCGCGCCGTCCGCGACGCGCCAGACGCGCGCCGTGTCGTCCTTCGCGGCCGCGGCGATCGACGCGCCGTCGGGCGAAAACGCGAGGGCGTCGATCGCGTTGTACCTGCCCTCGTCCGGCATCGGGAGCGCGCGCGGTTCGCCGCCGGCCGCGAGGTCCCAGACGAAGACGGAGAAGCCCCAGGAGCCGCACGCGAGCGACTTGCCATCCGGGCTGAATTCGATCGCCGAGAGCGGCTTGGCTCCGGCTTCGAGCGTGCGCGATGCGGCGCCGGTGCGCGAGTCCCAGACGCGAACGCTGCCGACGACGGTGCCGGGCGGCCGCTCGTAGGAGCAGGAGGCGACGTGGTTGCCGTCGGGGGAGAACGCGGCGGCCCAGACCGGGAACGTGTGTTGCCCGAAATCGACGAGCAGCTCGCCCGTGCGCGCGTTCCAGACCTTGACCGTGCGGTCCCGCGAGGCGCTGACGCTGCGCTCGCCTCGGGCGTCGAAGCGCACGCTGGGGACGCCGTCGGTGTGCAGCTTGGCGCGCCAGAGCTCTCGCTTCGCGTCGCGCCTCTCGACCAGGACCGTCCCGTCGCCGCACGACACCGCGAGCAGCGCGCCATCGGGACTGACGTCGAGGGAGAGCACCGAACCGCAGCCGAGCGCACGCCCGGCGAGCGCCTGGTCGCGCCGTGAATCGAGCCAGCGCCATTCGTACCCGCGTTCGGCCACCGGTGCGCGCTCGAGCCACCGCCGGAACTCCGCGAGGTCGCCGAGCCGCAGCGCCGAATCGGCGGCCGCGACGTGCGCGAGGTAGGAGCCGTAGCGTCCGTCGTCGACGCGCAAAGGCGCGGCGCAAGCAGCGAGCAAAACGACACCGAGCAGCACGTTGGATTGCATGGCGGCCTCTTTCAGGTCTGCGCTTCGAGCATCGTCTTCAGGCCGTCGAACGCCGCCGCCCAACCGGCGCGGAGCGCGTCGGCGTCGCGTCGGTCTTGGATCCGCGTGTGATTCAACGTGATGCCGGTCTTGCCTTTGCCCTTGTCGGCGAAGAGCACCTCGACCGCGGTGCCGGGCGCGAGCGTCGCGTGCTCCCAGGCGAGGCGCAGGTCCTTGTTCGCGCGGATCCGCTGGAAGGTCGCGCGGTCGCCGTCGGCATTCTCGAGCGTTCCGCCCTCCGCGAACCGGACGTTGGTCTTCGCGCCGAGCCAGCGGTCGAGCTGCTTCGCATCGCCGAACGCGGCGAACACGCGCTCCAGCGGCGCCGCGATCGTCTTGGTCGAGCAGATCGAGTAGCCCTTCGGCCTGCCGTCCTTCTCCTTCGCGCCGCGCGCCTTCTCGTACTCGACGACGATCGTCGTCGCCCACCATCCGTCCTTGTCGGTCGCCTCGGTGACCTTCAGGGCGAGCTCGCGGCGGCCGGCGGCGACGCCGCCCGCGCGGTCGAGCTCGTCGAACCACTGCGTCATCGTCTTGCCGGTCTTCTCCTTGGCGGCGGCGTCGGTCGCAGCGGGCGTGTTCGGCGTCGTGAGCTTCATCGGTTCGTCTCGGGACTTCGGGAATCGGGCGGTCGCGGCGAACCCTTCGCCGCCGACCAGTTCGTGCCGTCCTCGATCAAGCGCCCAACGTAATCGCGCAGGCAGGCGATCGCGGCGTCGTACGCGTCGAAGTTGCGGTAGCTCCGCGCGAGCATCACCGCGCCTTCCATCGTCGTCAGGACAAAGACCGCGAGCTCGTGCGGATCGACGTCGTCCGGCAGGCGGTCCTTCGCGTCGACGAAGCACTGCTCGACAGCGGCGAGCCAGCCGTCGAAGTTGTCGACGAGCAACTTGCGGGCGTGGGGGAGCTGCTCGCCGACTTCGAGCACCAGGTTGCCGATCGGGCAGCCGTGCTTGAACTCGGTGACCTCGAGCATCGCCCGGTAGCCCGCCAACAGACCGAACACGCGCTCGAGCGGGTCGGTGACGCGCTCCCAGATCGGCTGGAGGACCTTGCGGTAGAGCAGTTCCTTGCGCTTCTCCAAGGTCGCGATCAGCAGGTCTTCCTTGGTCGGGAAGAAGTGGAACAGGCTGCCCGGCAGCGCTCCGGCCTTGCGCGCGATCTGGGAGAGGCCGGTCGCCTGGTAGCCCTGGAACACGAACAGCTCCATCGCGGCTTCGATCAGGCGGTCTCGTGTGTCGGTGCGCAGGACCATCGTGTTGGTTGGTTGACCAACCAATATCTTACGAACGGCCTTCCCGCTGTCAACATGGGCGACCTCCGCGGACTGCTCGCGCCGCGCGCTCGCGAAGGGCCCCGGCCGAGCCAGGGTCGGGCGCACGGCGCCGCAGTGGCCCCGCGCACTGGGGGTCCACGGTGCATGGACCCGCTCATGGGCCGACGCTTACCGGCAGGGGCGCGCAGGAGTGTCCGGACGCGCCGGAACCACGCCGATCCGCCGCCCGCGGAGGACGCCCCTGCAGCCCGGCTCCACGAGGGTCGCGCTAGCCGCCCTTGACGGCAACGAAGCAGGCGAAGTTGAACCAGCGAAAGTAGGCGTCCACGGCCGCGAATCCGGCGCGGGCGAGCATCTCCATGTTCTCCTCGATGCGGTAGGGCACGAGGACGTTTTCGAGAGCCTCGCGCTTGCGGACGATCTCCCCCTCCGTGTAGCCGCGCTCCTGCTTGTAGCGGTGATAGAGCTCGATGTAGGCGCGGTTGAGCCGCGAGCTCGCCGGGAGCACCTTCTCCGAGAGGAGGAGGGCCCCGCCCGGCCGGAGCGCCGCGGCGATCCTCGTCAGGAGCCGCTCGCGATGCAGGGGGCGCACGAACTGGAGCGTCCAGTTCAGGAGGACCAGCTGGCAGGACTCCAGCTCGATCCCGGCGTCGAGATCGGCGTTGCGCAGGATCACCCGCCCCTCCGCCAGCGGACCGGCCAGTTTCCGCGACGCATGCTCCAGCATGCTCGGCGCATTGTCGACGCCGAGGAAGCGCACTCCGCGAGGGCACCGGGGGTGGCGCGCGAGGAGGTCGATCGTGGTGCCCGTGGAGCATCCGAGGTCGTAGACGAGCGCCGCCTCGGGCAGGAAGTCCACCGCGAGATCCGCCTGCATGCGCTGGATCTCGGCATAGAACGGCACGCTCCGCGCCACCATGTCGTCGAAGACGCGGGCGACCTCCTCGTCGAATACGAAGTCCGAGACGCGTCCCTTCGACTGGAAGATCTCGTCGCGATCCGTCATCACTCCCTCCTTCCGGCCGCGCGTCGGAGGAGCGCGTCCAGGCCGCCCGGGCTCTCGGGGTCCACCTCCAGGATCACGCCGTCGGCGCCGCCGCGCAACGCCGCCCCGGCCGCCTTGGCCCCGCCCGCCACCACCACCAGCACCGGATAGTCGGTACGGGCGCGCAACCGTCGCCAGGCGGCCGCCTCCCCCCCGGGGAAGGAGAGAGCGATGGCGCGGCAGCCCCCGCGCTCCAGGATCGCGGCCGCCTCGAGCAGGTCGGGACCGCACGCCGGGCCTTCCGCCGCGAGGAGGACCGCCCGGCGCCCGCGCGCCAGGCGACGGAGCCGCGCCCACTCCGTCACCCCCGCTTCGACGAGGTCGGCGGCCGCGTCGCGCCCCACGCGGAGCAACCCTTCCCGCGCGCAGAGGGCTCGATCGGCAGTGGCGAGAAACCTGCCGCCGAGGCGGCGCACGAGCCGCGCCACCCGGCGCCGCGCGGAAGCCGTGGCGCCGCGGGGTGGTGCCACGACCACCCAGGGGAGGGCGAGGTGGGCCCGCGCGATCGCGACCGCGCGGCGCTCCACCGGCGCCGCCTCCTCGTACTCCAGGGCAAAGAATGCGAGGATCGGCCGAACGAGCCGCGTGACCTCGTCGCGGGTGAGCGGTCCCACGCTGCGTGCCACGATCCGTCGCAGGAGGCGGCTGGTGCGGCCCGCGTCGAAGAGCGGCGCCCCCGCTGCGCGCTTGGCACGGAAGGCGAGGGAGACCAGTGCCGCGCGCCGCTGGAGCAGCTCGAGCAGCCGCGCGTCGATGCGGTCGATCCGCCCGCGGAGGGCGAGCAAGCGCGACTTCATGCAGCCGTGGCCGCCTTTCGCAGCCGATGTGTCTTCTTGAGGTACCGGGCCGTCGCCCAGGCGGCGCTGCCGGATGCGGCGACGGCTGCGTAGGGGATCGGCCGCCTCGCGACCGTGTCCCAGCCATGCGCCGCCGCATCGGCGAGGGCCCAGACGAGGAGCGACGTGAAGAGCGTCGTGGCGAGCGTCCCGTACTCCTTGGCGACGACCCGACGCCAGTCGAACCGGTGCGCCCGCAGGGTGGAGCCCAGCCCCGCGAGGCGGGGGAGCCAGCGGGGCACCGCGCGGCGATAGGCGTCGTAGCCTTCACCGAATCGGCCGGCGAGATAACGCTCCTCGCCGCGCACGATGGCCGAGTAGGCGAGCGCGAAGAGCGTGACGGCCGCCAGGAGGCCAGCCCAGTTCCCGGTCAAGGTGAAGGTCCCGGCGACCAGGAGCAGGTTGCCGCAATACATCGGGTTGCGACAGTGGCCGAAGAGCCCGCCCGTGACCAGCCCCGGCGCGAAAAAACGCCCCTTGGAGCCGCCCCGCCTCACGTAGTCGAGGCCGATCGTGAGCACGCGCAACCCCTGCCCCGCGGCGACCAGGGCGAGCCCGGCGGCGAGGCGCCAGGGGGGGCCCAGCGGGCGAACGGGAAATGCCGCCAGCAGGCCCAGGACGAGCGCGGGGAAGAGGAGATTCCGCCAACGAAAGAGGAGAGTCCCCGGGTCGTCCATGGTGCGGGGCCCGATCCTACCTTTCGCTCCCGCGAATCCCCTGGGGAATAGGAAAGGAGCCGATTTCGTCCAAGTGGGGCGGGAAGACCCCCCCGGCCCCCCCCGGTGTATCCTCAGGGAGAACTAACATGAACGTCGGCACGCTCAAACGCCTCCTCACACTCGTCAATGGGGCCGCCCTCCTCCTCCTGGCCGGGACCGCCTACGGGTTCATCCAGCACCGCAGCGAGATGAAGGAAACCGCCACGGCTCTCGATTTCGTTCCGCCGCGGCGGTCGCGGGAAGCGGTTTCGGGAGCGATCCAGGCGGTCGATCTGCGGTTGGGTCGCTACAAGGACGCGGCCCCCAAGGGGCCCGACGAGCCGGTCGAGAGCGAGCAGCCCAAGGTAGACGTCAAGGCCGAGATCGAACGGCTGGGGGTCATCAAGGGCGCCATCATCGTCGAGCCCCCCTACACGACCAACCTCCCCTCCATCACGTTCGAGTACCACCAGGTGCCCGCCGGCGCCTCCAGCCGCCTGCGCACCATCGCACTGGGCGAGGCGCTGGAGATGCAGCTCAGCTCCAATCCGAAGGCGGCCGAGGCGAACCTCCGCGTGCCCGTGCGGTACAAGTTCATCGGCTGCCGGCGGGACGAGGCCGGAGTCTGGTTCCGGTTCGACATGAAGTGCGACGGCAGCGACATCCAGGAGCTGCGCTGGAAGGAGGATGTGCCGGGCTCCAGCGTCCCCGACGACAAGCCCCCCCCGAAACCCGACGGGCCCTCGACGAGCAAGGGGATCTTCATCGGCGACCTGACCGATCTGGAGAAGCCCGTTCCGTCGCGCCCGCCGGACGCGCCGGCCCCCGATGTCGTCCCGCCTGTCGTTCCCGCGCCCGTGCCCTCTTCCGCCGGGGTCCCCTCCCGCATGTTCGACGACGAGAACGGGACCTTCTCGCCCACTTCGGACGGCGTGCGCTATCTCCGGGAGAACCAGGAGAAGATCCTGGACGACGTCTCCACCGCGGACTACGTCGACCCGCGCACCCGCGAGCCTCGCGGGGTGCTCGTGCGGGCCGTGCGGTCCGGCTCCGCCGCCAGCCAGTTCGGCATTCTGCCCGACGACGTGATCACCTCCATCAACGGCCGTCCCGTCACAAGCCGCGTCGCCGGCATCAACGTGGTGAAGGATGAGCTGCGCAAGGGCAAGACCATCATCCAGGTGCAGCTGCTGCGCAACGGCGCGCCGATGACGAAGAGCTACAACACCCAGGATCCCGAGACGCGCCGCGCCGCACGCACGCTGCGATGATCCTCTGCCTCGACGTCGGCAACACGTCGATCAAGTACGGCCGGTTCGACGGCGGCCGGCGTCTCGACGGCGGCCGGCTGGCGATCGACGCGACGCTCGACGCCCTTCCGGAGGCGACGGAAGCTGCCGCGGTTTCGGTCAATCCGGAGGCGCTGGCCCGTGTCCGGGCGCGCCTGCCGCGCCTTCGCGTGTTGGGCGTCGATCTGCCATTGCCGCTGCCGGTGCACTACGATCCGCCGGAGGCGTGCGGGGCGGACCGTGTTGCGGGGGCGTTCGGAGCCCTCGCCCGCGAGGAGGGCGCGGAGGCGGTCCTGTTGCTCGACGCGGGCACCTGCCTCACGGCCACGGTGGCGGTGCGCGGGGTGGGGGTGCTGGGCGGCGCGATCCTCCCCGGCAGCGCGCTCATGGCTCGGGCTCTCCACGAGGGCACCGCCCGGTTGCCCCTCGTCGCGGTAGAGGCGCCGCGGCGCTATCTGGGGCGCACCACTGGCGAATCGATCCGCTCCGGGCTGCATTGCGCCATGGTGGGGGCCGCCCGCGAGCTGATCGTCCGCCTGCGCCTGGAGTGCCCGCGGCCGGCCCGCGTCGTCGCGGCGGGGAGTGGCGCGGGCTTCCTGGCGGCGGCGCTCCCCGAAATCGACGCCGTGCACCTGCACGCCACGCTCTGGGGCCTCTACCTCGCCGTCCGCGCCGACGTGTAGGCTGAGCGGCGCGATGACTTGGAAGAGGCTCCCGAACCTGCTCCTGCGCGGGGGAACCGTCGTCACCTCCCGCGGCAGCCGCCGCGCGGACGTGCTGGTTCGCGGGGGCAGGATCGTCTCCGTGGGCGAGGGGCTGGAGGGGGGCGGGGCCCGGGTGGAGGATGTGACCGATCTCCATCTCGCCCCCGGCTTCGTCGACATCCATGTCCATCTGCGCGATCCCGGCGCCCTCGATTCGGAGGATCTTTCGACGGGGATGGAGTCCGCCGCACGGGGCGGGTTCCACCATGTCTATTGCATGGCGAACACCGATCCGGTCAACGACTCCGCGCGCCTCACGGGGGACCTCGTGGCTCGCGCCCGGAAGATCTCGCCCTTGGCGCTCCACCCGGTGGCCGCGGTGACCCAGGGGCTCGTCGGGACCCAACTGACCGATTTTTCCGAACTGAAGGCGGCCGGTGCGGGGGCGGTCAGCAACGACGGCATGCCGGTGGAGGATCCGCGTACTCTGGCGCGGGCCCTCGAACGGGCCCGGGAGGCCGGACTCGCCCTCTTCACGCATGCCGAGGACCGCGCCCTCGCCGCGGGCGGCGCCGTCGATGCCCGCGCGGCACGCCTGCTTCAGGCGCGGGGCATCCCGGTGGAGGCGGAAGATGTCGGGACCGCGCGCGACATCGAGGTCTCCCTCGAAACGGGCGTGCCGCTCCATGTCTGCCATGTCTCCACCGCCGGATCCCTCGCGCTCGTGCGCGAGGCGCGCCGCCGCGGTGGAGCGGTCACCGCCGAAGCGACGCCGCACCATATCGCCCTCACCTACGACGACATCCCGCGCGGGGACACCGATTTCAAGATGAACCCACCGCTTCGCGCCCCAAGCGACGTGAAGGCGCTCCTGGAAGGGATCCGGGACGGGACCATCACGGCGATCGCCACCGACCACGCGCCTCACGCCCCTGTCAGGAAGCAGGTTTCGATGGACCAGGCCCCCTTCGGCGCCATCGGGTTGGAAACGAGCTTCTCGGTCGCCTACACCACCCTGGTCGACACCGGCCTGATTTCACTCGAGAGACTGATCGGGCTCTATGTGGATGGCCCTGCGGCCATCGCAGGGCTGAGCTGCCCTGCCCTGGCGGCCGGGGCTCCCGCGCTCATCACGCTGCTCGACGTGAAGGGGGCGTGGTCGGTGGATCCCGGCCGGCTTGCAAGTCGCAGCCGGAACTGCCCGTTCAAGGGCCGTACCCTTCGGGGGAGTGTCACCGGCTTGCTTTCAGGGGAGCTGTTCAGGCGGTTTTGAGCAGGCCGCGGGCGGTCGCTCGTCGCGCGCTCCGCCGCTCGGAGGCCGTAGCAGAAGCGCACGTGCGGCGGGCGGCGTTTCCGGTGCGCGCCCTAAGTATTTGTGAAATAAATGTTTAGGATTGCCGGATTGCGGCGCAAGGCCGGTTTCATCGGGTACACGAATTGCGGCAAAGTCCGCAGACTCGATCCATGCGTGCTCAGTAGTGCCTCGATGAACAGCTTCCGCAGGCGACTTCTCCTGTTTACAGCGTGGGCGTTCTTTCGTAACCTCCCCGCGCCACGGGTCAGAGGACGCAGGCGCGTGGCTGTCCGGTGCGGGGCAGCAGGTCGGACAGTCGGTATCAAAGGAGTGGACATGACGGGATTGTCGTTCGTTTCTCGCGGGGCGCGGGCCTGTGCCGGTCTCCTGGGGCTTCTGGCCATCTCGGCCTGCTCCACGCAAAACCCCGGGGGTCAGAATGATGCCAGTTTCGATCCGGAAGAGATCGCGCTGGTGAGGGTGGAGCCCGCCGACGGCGAGAGCGCCGTGCCGCGAAACCGCCCCGTCACGTTCACCTTCACCGGTCCCGCGCTGCCGGCCTCGGTCACGGATCAGTCGATCCAGGTGCGTACCGGGGGCACACTCCAGACGAGGCCGACGGGATCCTTCGTGGTCTCGGGCAATCTCGTGGAGTTCAACCCGACGGTGATCCAGGGCGGCGGCGAGAACGCGCTCGGCTTCCCCGGCGGGCAGCAGATCGTCGTCACGATTCCTCTCTACGATCCCCAGGCGGGTGCCTCGACCTCTTCGTTCCTCCAGAAAAACAACTTCGTCCAGAACATCGAGGGAAACCCGATCACGAAGTCCGCGGGCGACAATCAGATCACGTTCACGACGGGGGGCGGCTGGATCGACCCCGTCGCCGGACCGCCGGGGGTGGTGGGCGTCGAATTCGTCCCGCCTGCCAACTCCTTGGGCCAGGTGCCCTCCGATGCCGCCGTCGTCCTCGTCTTTGACGAGCCCATCGATCCCTCGACCCTCGTCCTGGGCAAGAACCTTCACCTCACCAACAACAGCCCGACGGCGCCGGCCACGATCTTCAAGAAGGGCATCCCGAGCCAGACCTTCCTCGATCCCTCGATGCGCAAGGTCATCTTCAAGCCCGTCTTCGGATTCGGCCAGGGCCCGTTCAACATCAAGATCAATTTCATCGATCCCGCCAATCCGGCGAGCTTCTCGCCGGGCAACCTGCCGACCGACCTGATCGGCAATCGGGTCCAGAACTTCGTGTTCCTTGCGACGTTTGACACGCAGTTCGACCCTGTCGCCAAGAACACGGGGTTGTTCGTCGAGGATTTCACCAGCCCGATCAACCGGGACAGCACGGCGGGCGCGACGACGGCTCTCTGGGGCGACGACCAGACGATCCCCTTCAATCTCGTCGGACAGCCGGTCACGACGCGCGTCGTGAACGTCAACATCGCCGCGATCATCAACATCTCGGGAGGCGTCACGGCCATCAATGCGACGCTTGCCATCGAACGCCGCTACTGTCCCACGGTCAATCCCCTGGTGAGCCCGGGTGTGCCGATCCCCACCGGGAATCCGCCCACCTCGGACGGGCGACGCCAGTTGAACCTGTTCCGCGTCGCGGAGTTGGGGCCCGACGGCACCGTGACCCGGTCCGCCTTCGGCCCGGACAGCGATGCGCTGTTCGCCAGCACCTACTCGACCTGCATCGTTCGCCTCGGGCACAAGCGGGTCAACACCGACCTGGTCGAAGGATCGCTTTTCGCGAACTTCGACGTGGACAACTTCGTGACGGTCGCGAACCTGCCCAACTACAGGGTTCCGCAGGCGAAAGACATCAACGGCGGCGCCCTGAACGACGGCTACTTCGACTGGCCCAAGTTCGACACCTTCTTCAACTACAGCGGGATGAGCGATCTCATCCTCGACGTCGAGGCGACGGAAGGCACGAACTGGCAGCAGTTCCGCACCTTCCTGGCGGTGGACGCGGCCTTCGGCAACTGCAGCTGCAACAATTTCTTCGGCTGCGCCCCGAATTCGAGCATCGGCCGTCGCCAGGTGGATGCCACCTTCGGCGGCGACGTCGATGATCCGCCCAACGGCAGCCTCTTCGGGAGCGTGTTCAACCCCGGCCCGTGGGTCAACGTCATGCAGTTCGAGCTCAAGCGGCTCGTATCGCAGGGCACCTCGAGGTTCATCAACACGGCGGCGAATCCGAGCTACTTGCCCGCCATCATCTCCCCGACCGTGCAGCCGGGCGGCGCCACGGCTCAGGTCTTCTTCTCCGGCTCCGACGACGGCGTCATCGACGTGACGGGCTGGCAGACCGACATCTCAGCGATCAACGGGCACCGGTATATCCGGTTCCGGGTGATCCTCAGTTCGAATCTGTTCACCGGGGCGCGGGCGCGGATCGCGCGAGTCGAGATCCCGTTCACGTTCCCGTAGTCGACGGACGGCGGAAAAAAACGCAAAGCAACGAGCGAAACGACCAGCGGATAGCGAACGAACGAGTGGATTCCTCCCGGGGAGGGTGAAGGTAATGAATCGAATGATCCAAGCGGTGGCCCTGACGGCCGTCGCTCTCGGTTTGGCCTCCTGCAATGCGGGTGGGGGGCCCGGCCTGCCCCCGTTGCGCGTCGTGGCGTTCAATTTCGCGCCGGGGTTCGGTGGGGTGCACCTCAATGCCCCTCTCGTACTGACCTTCACGGCGCCGGTGGCGCGCGAAAGCGTGACCGCGGACTCGATCCGCATCGTGACCACGACGACGACCACCGCTGAGCCGGATCCCGGCGCCCCCGCCGTGGGCGTCTACGTGGTCAGCGGAAACATCGTCATCTTCCTCCCCAGGATTCCGCGCAACGCCAACCTCTCCGACGCCGGGCTGCGCATCGGGTTCACCTATACGATCGAGGTCCCTCCCGCGCCCACCGTCATCGAGCCGGTGCGCACCATCGAAGGTGACCCCAACGTCGTGCGCTACGCGGAGTTCTTCTCCACCCTGAACCACACGATTCTCCCGGCGCCCGCCGACATCACGGCCGAGCCCAACCTCAACAGCCTGAAGAACTTCTTCCTCGACGAATTGATCCAGAACGGGGTGGATCCGTGCGATCGCACGCTCCTCGATCCCAGGTGGAAGGAGTCGCCCCAGGTGATCCGGACCGTTCCCGCGGAAGGCGAGGACGGCTTCGGGACCATCAGCGGCATCGAGCCCGGGCTCGGGACGGCTTTCGTCCGGATGGATGCGATTCGGGTCGAGTTCTCCGAGCCGATGGCGACCTGGCGCATCCGTCTCCAGAACATCAGCATCCGCAACGTCAACCTGGGCGGCGAGGAGTTCAATCTCTTCTTCTTCTTCGACCAGGATCGATCGCTCTCGGTACTGCTGCTCACGGTCTTCGACGCCGACTCCGCCTTCGATCAGGCTTCGGTTCCCCAGGGCCGGTACATCCTCTCCTTCACCGAGTTCTCGGATCTGGCCGGAAACCCGCTCGTGAACAGCTCCAGTTGCGTGGGCGACGGGACCTTCGATCTGAGCTTCTCCACCGCCTCGTCTCCGGCGCTGCCCACGGACATCGTCTACACGTTCCAGGACAGCGACCAGGAGGGGCATGTCGACGTGGGCGGTTTGGCCACGGCGACGAACAACGCGAACCGGTTTCCCAGCCACATGGCCCCCTTCGTGGGGGGCATTGCGATCGACCACGTCGCGGTCCCCAGCATGAGCCGGGTCTCGACGAGCGCGAATCCGGGAGACACGGCGTTCTGGACGGGCCGGGAGCTGCGCTACGATAACGGCTTCCGCACGTCCGACCCGCTCTTCCAGTTGCCCTCGAGCGTGCGTCTGAGGGGCGGTTCGAGCACGGCAGCCACGGCGATCATCGCCCCCCTCGTCGGCAACGGGGTCCTTCCCGGAGGCGCGAGCAGCGATGGCAGCGTGCCTGCGCCCGGCGGGAAGACGGACTTCAGCCTCATCGGGCCCGGAACGATCCGTCTGAACACGGGTAGCCTGGCGACCGGTCCCATCATCTATCACTACCGGCGGTTCGAGTTGCGGGAGACCGCCGCCGGCCGGCCCGTTCTCACCTATGTCGATGGGAGCGTTTTCCCCCTCATCATCCTCGTCGAGGAGAATGCCATCATCGCCGGGGATGTCGTCCTTGACGGCGGCGCGGGCGAGATCGGCTTCAACGGCGACAACGCGGGCACGACCCTCTCCCGGCCTCCCGGGGGCCTGGGCGGGCTCCCGGGACCCGGTGGCGGGGCGGGCGGCAATGGTGGCGCGAACGCAGCCGGCGCGGCAGTCAATCTCCACGGCCAGACCGGAAACGTTCCCGCAAACGTCCTGGGCCCGATCACGTCGCTGAGCCAGGCGGTGGCCGGACTCAGCTTCATGGCCACGGGAGGCGGCGGTTTCAGCGGGCTCTCCCAGCCCGCCGCGAGCAATGTCGCCTACCAGGGGGGCGGGGGCGCTGGCGCGGGCTCCGGCGGCCTTCCCGGGGGCGACATCAGCGTCGCCTTCCCGAATGAGTCCGACCAGGGGGTCGGGGGCAAGCGGATCGGGAACACCACATTCACGTCGGTCGAGCTCGCCCACGGAGGGGCCGGCGGCGGTGGCGGCGGCGCGGACGATGACGGTCCCGGCACCGAAACCGGCGACATGACGACGGACAGCCGGGATGACGGAGGCGGCGGAGGCGGAGGCGGCGCGGGCTTCTTCGGTCTCGGGGCGCGCGGGAACATCGACCTCGGGTTCGATGACATGGGCACGGTCTACGGCGGGACGATCCGCGCCGTGGGCGGCCGCGGCGGTTCCACCTACCAGTTCACGACGGGCGATCCGCCGGTCGGCGCAGCTTCGGCCGGCGGGGCGGCCAGCGTCACGGGGCCCCAGGGCCAGGGCGAGCCTGGCGGCGGCGGCGCGGGCGGCGGCATCTGCTGCATTTGCAGCGGTACCATGACATTCCGGCGCGGCATCCTGCTCGTCTTCGGGCGGCGCGGAGGCGATGCCCCGAGCATCGAGGCGGGCGGTCGTGCGGGTGTCGACGAGGCCGGAGCCGGCGGCGGCGGGGCGATGTACTTCGCCGATGGCGACGGTATCGATCTCAGCGGGGAGATCCTCACGAGCGGGACCGTCGTCCTCGTTCCGGGTGCCGGGGACCCGCAAAGCCCGACCTACTCCGGGACCTCCTCGATCACCGTGGGTGTCTACGGCGACGAGACCCGGGAGCCGCTGCTCGGCACTTCGCGCATCGTCTCCGAGTTCTTCGACACCCTCTCGGTGCGCGTCTCCTACGACTCCATGAAGATCCTCTCGAACGCGAACCTCTTCGCGCCCGGGACCATTAGCGTCTTCCTGGACAGCACGGTCGGCGCCAGCGGGTTCCCCGTCCTCACCGACGAGGCGGCCGACGGGACTCTGGGCCTGGGCGCGAGTCCGGGCGCGAGCATCGCGATACCGCTCACCTTCAACGCGGCCGGAACCATGGACCTGATGACACCCCAGTCCGAGACGCGGTTCGTGATCCCGGCCGGCGGAGCGACCTCCATGAAGCGGTACGCGCGGGTCAGGATCGTGTTCGACGTGTCGGGGATCCCGCCTGCGACGCTTCTGACTACCTTTGCGCCCCCGGGCGGACCCCCGGTGCAGATCGCACCGGGAAACACCGTGGGCAACTTCGATCTGGCGCCGGGAGGGGTTCCGGCGGTGGCCGACCTGCGCGTACGGTTCGTTCCGTAGCGCGGAGCTGTGGTTTGCAGAAACAGGCCGCCGGCGATCGCCGGCGGCCTTTGCATGGAATGATCGCCCGACCTGAGCTTCCGCGTCCTGCCGCCGGGAGCGGCGCCGGCTCCTGGTTGGGCTCCGTCGTGGCCCGCCTCTACCTCGGGCGTCCGGAGCTGGCCGACCTGATCGCGATCAAGTACGGCGGGTGGCGAACGGCATGGGGGGGGATCCGGAACGAGATCCTCTTCCGGCTTCGCCGGGAGAGCGGGTATCGCCTGCTCTCGGCCAATTTCGAGGTGACCAACCGCTGCAACATCCGGTGCACGATCTGCCCCGTCAATCGAGGAATGCGGCGGGCTCGGGCGACGCAGTCCTTGCCCGCCTTCGAGCGCTTCCTGGAGATCAACCCCGGGCTGGAGTTCCTCCTGCTCTTCCAGTGGGGCGAGCCCCTCCTGGTGGGGGAGCTGCCGGAGATGATCCGCCTGGCGTCCGCACGCGGGGTGGCGACGATGATCACCACCAACGGCACGCTCCTCACCGAAGAGTGGTGCCGCCGCCTGCTCGATGCCGGCCTCGGCCGGCTCACGTTGTCGGTAGACGGGGACGCCGCCAGCCACCAGGCGATTCGCGGTGTCGCGCTGGAGCCGCTCCGACGCAATCTCGAGCGGCTGCGCAGGATGCGCGATGAGCGCGGCTCTCCGCTCGGCATCGACGTCTCGATGGTGGCGAACGCCGCGACGGAGCACGCCTGGCCCGAAGTCAAGAGCAGCTGGCGTGGCATCGCCGACCGCATCCAGGCCATCCCGCAATTCACCTCCCGGCGCCGTCGCAACCCCTGCCGGGAGCCGAGCCGGGGCAGTCTGGTGGTGCTCGCGGACGGGCGGGTAACCGTCTGCTGCGCGGATCCCGAGGGGGAGGCGACGGTAGGGCACATGACGGAAGCCCCGCTTCAAGAGATTCTCAACAACGAACGCATGCGCGCGTTCCGCAGGGCGCACTTCCGCAGGACCTTCCCGGCCATCTGCCGCGACTGCGGGGAGTACGCGACGCCTGTCGTCCACCCGAGGTTCGAGCGTTGAGGCGCCTCTACCTCGATCTGCTTGCGCGACGCGCGGCGCGGGGCGACTGGCTCCTCCCTCTGCGCGCCGCGCGTTCCGTCGCCGGTGTGCTCTTTGGGGAGGCGCGCCCGTTGCTGGGGACCCTCATCACCACCTACCGCTGCGATCTCGACTGCGCCATGTGCGATCTCCCGTCGCTCGGGGATCGCAAACGCGAGTGGGATGCGGCGGGTCTGTGCGGCATTTTGGACGGCATGGCGGAGTTGGGCGTGCTCGGCGTGGGGGTGACGGGGGGGGAGCCGCTGCTGCGCGCCGACCTGCCGCAGGTCCTGCGCCACGGGACCCGTCGCGGGCTGGTGATGCACCTCAACACGAACGGGTCCCTGGTCACGGAGGAGGGCGCGCGCGAATTCTCTTCCTGCGGGCTCGCCTCCATCAATGTCTCGCTCGACGGCCCGGACGCCGCGACCCACGACCGGTTGCGCGCCCGGCCCGGCTCGTTCGCCCGCGTCCTGCGCGCCCTGGCCCGCCTGGTGGCGGTGCCGCGCCGCTCCTACCGGGTCGCGCTCACCTGCGCCCTGGGGGAGGGAAACGCCGAGGGGGTCGAAGGGCTTCTCTCCCTGGCTCGCGATGTCGGGGTGGACCGCGTCGGCTTCCTCCCGGTCCACGACTACGGCCCGACCGGGGCACGCTCTTCGCCGGCCGCCCTTGCAGCGACGCGCCGCCTGCAGGAGCTTTCCCGCGGCGACCCCCTACTGGACAATTCCTCCGACTACCTGAGCCTCTTCCCCCTCGCCTTCGCCGGGGCGCGCAATCCCGTGCCCTGCAGCGCCGCACGCACCTCCGTCGTGGTCGATTGCTACGGGGAGGTTTTTCCCTGCGTGCCGCTCAACGCCCGGCGGCGGGGAGTCGGGCGCGGGGACGTGCGCCGGGTCTGGCGCTCGCGGGCGCACCGCGCCGCGCGCGCCTCTCTTCGTTCCTGCCGCGCCTGCTTCTGGAACTGCCACACCGAGATGAACCTGGCGCTGGCGCGCCTGGGGGGCCGGGCGTGAGCCTCTCATTCGCCAAGGCGCTCGATCGCCTCGCCGGCGGCGCCGCACTGCAGGCGTTGCGGCCGGTCCGCGCGCTCCAGGACCTCCTCTCGGGGTATCCCCCCCCGGGCCCCATCCGCGAGATCGCCCTGGTGAAGTTCTGGGGCCTCGGCAACGCGGCGCTGCTCCTCCCCGTGCTCGCGTCCTTGCGGCGGCGGTATCCCGCGGCGCGCCTCACCGCGGTCACGCTGCGCGAGAACGCGCCGCTCTGGAGCGGTGCCGCTGACCGCGTATTGACCGTGCGTCTGAAGCCCGCCGGCACGCTCCTGCTCGATCTGATGCGCGTCACCGCGGCGCTCCGCGCGCCCCGCATCGATCTGGCGCTGGACTGCGAGCAGTACGTCCGCACCTCCCAGCTCCTCCTCTATCTCGCCGGCGCGCGCCAGGTGATCGCCTTCGATACGACCGGCTTGAAGCGCGCCACGCTGGCGAACGTGAAGGTTCCCTACGACGACTCCCGGCACGCGTCGGAGTCCTTCCAGGATCTCGCGCGGGCGGCCGGCGTGAAGGAACCGGCCCCCCTGCCGGGTGGGCTGCGGGTGGAGCCGGAGGCGGCGCGGCGGGCGGAGCTGTGGGCGCGCGGGCAGGGATCGCCCCCGCGCCCCCTCGTGCTGCTCCACCCCGGATCGGGGGACAATTTCCCCGGCCGGCGCTGGCCCACGCGGCGGTTCGGACTCCTCGCGCGCCGCCTCGCGCTCGAGGAGAACGCGGTCGTCGGGATCACCGGGATCAGGAGCGAGGCGCCCCTGGCCCGCGAGGTAGCGGAGGCAGCGGGTTGCGAGATCCGCGACCTCTGCGGCCGCCTCGCGCTTCCTGACCTGGTGGCGCTCCTCGCGCGCGCCGCCCTGGTCGTCTCGAACGATACCGGGCCGGTCCACCTGGCGTCCGCGCTCGGCGTACCGGTGCTGGGCCTCTACGGCCCGAACACGCCGCGGATCTACGGGCCCCTCTCTCCCGGAAGCGTGGCGTTCTACGATGCCCCGCCCTGCAGTCCCTGCATCACGAACTTCAACTACAAGACGAGCCGCTGCCGCAATCCGGTCTGCATCGAGGCGATCCCGCTCGCAAGCGTGGCGGATGCGGCGCTGGCCCGCCTGCGCGCGCGGCGGGCCGGGAACACCGCGTGAACGCACGTCGCGCCGCCCTGGCGGCGGGCATCCTGGCGCTGCTGGCCCACCTCCCCGCGGTGCGGGGCGCCTTCGTCTACGACGACTTCCGCTTCGTCGTGAACAACCCCGCCCTCGACAGTCTCCGCGATCCGGCGCGCTTTTTCACCGATCTCGAGACCACCGCCTCGCCGGACGCGTCGACGCGCGACATCTATCGGCCGCTGCGCACGACCGTCTTCGCCCTCCTCGTGGCGGCCTTCGGCAGGACCCCCGCCCCCTTCCATCTGCTCAACATCCTCCTCCATGCGACGGTCGCGCTGCTCCTCGCGCGCTTGATCCTGAGGGCCGGCGTACCTCCCTGGGGCGCGCTCTTCGGATCCCTCGCCTTCGCGCTGCATCCCCTCACCGTCGAGGCGGTGGCATGGGTCTCCAGCCTCGGGGATCTCCTCTGTGGCGCGGCGGGCCTCGCATCGCTGCTCTTTCACGCTCGCGAACGCCGGGGCCCGGCACTCGCGCTCCTGGCGGTTGCGCTCCTGGGCAAGGAGCACGCGATCGTGCTGCCGCTTCTCTGGGCCGCCTGGGATCGGGCGCTGCAGCCCGCGAGGTTTCGCTCGGGTTGCTTGCGCGGCGTCGTGCCGGGGCTGCTCGTGGTGGGGGCGTTCCTGCTCTGGAGGCGGCACCTCACCGGTGCGTTCGCCCAGACGACCGAACCGTTCGGCGGGAGCCACACGGCCGCGATCTTCACCATGCTCGGGGCCCTCGGCTACTACGCCGCCGCCCTGCTCGTTCCCGGCGGGCCGACCTTCGACGCCGAGGTCGCCGTGCAGCAGGCCTTCGGCCTCCCCTCCGCGCTGGGGCTGATCGTCCTCGCGGCCCTCCTCGGGGCGGCGCTGCGCGGCAGTCCGCGCGTCCGCCTGGGGGCCTCCTGGTGCCTGCTGGCGCTCCTGCCGGTGAGCAACGTCCTCGTGCCCCTGAAGATCGCGGCAGCGGACCGGTTCTTCTACCTTTCCCTCGCCGGCCTCGCGTTTCTCGCGGCGGAGGGGATCGGAGTCCTCCGCGCGCGCGGCAGGGCGGGACGCGCGGTCCCGGCGTTCCTGCTCCTCCTCGCCGCGTTGACCTGGCTCCGCATCGGCGACTGGCACGATCCCCGCTCGCTCAACGCGGCGCGCCTGCGGAGCAACCCCAAGAGCCTCCGTGGCGTCTGGGCCCAGGCGGCGGATCACCACGAGCGGGTGCTGGAGCGGCTCGCCGCGGGGGATCCCGCCGGGGCGCTGCCCCACGTGCAACTGGCGGGCGATCTCTACGATCGCTTCCTGCGCAACGCCGAGCCGGCGCAGCGCGTTCAAGTGCACTACGAGTTCGGCCGGTTGCTTCAGACGTGGGGCGAGCAGGAGCAGCGCAGCGACCATGAGCGCGAACTGGTCGCCTTCTACACCCGCGCGCTGGAGCACTTCCGCGGCGCCCATGCGCTGCACCGCCTCGACCTCGGACGGCGCGTGGAGGCTGAGGTGGCCGACACCGCGTCCCGGATCGTCGATCTCTGCATCCTGTTGGCGCTGCCCGAGAATCCGGATCTGCCGCGCCTGTTCCGCGAGGGGGTGGAGGCGATCCGATTCCTGGAGTCCTCCCTGCCGGGCCGCGACGAGACCCTTCGCGGCGCCCAGCTCCTGCTCGCCCTGGCGCTCGGACTCAAGGAGGCGGACCCGGCCAAGGCGCGGGAGCTCACCGAGCGCGCGCTCACCGGATTCCGCCGCAGCGGGAGTCCGGCCTACCCCACGGCGCGCTGCACTTTGGAGCTGGCGAGCCTGGGCGACCGGCCCCTCGACCGCGAGGGAATCGAACTCGCCCACGACCTCTTCCTGCAGGTCGCGCGCGACCAGCCCGGCCTCAAGCCCTACGCCCTCTTCCTCGCCGCCCGCTGCCAGGGGCTTCTGGGGAGGCGGTTCGGGCTCGCGGAGGGGCTCGCGCGGCGCGATCTCCTGCTCGATGAGGCGGAGAAGATCGCCGTGACCGCCCGGTTGAAGCGGGAGATCATGGAGGAACGGTCCCGATGAGAGCCTCCCGCCTGCGTCGCATGCTCGCCCTCGCCGCGGCGCTCCGCCGCGGCACCGCCTCCGACGGCCTTCCCTACAAGCTGACGCTCATTCTCACCAGCCGCTGCCCGACCCGCTGCTCGTTCTGCTCCATCTGGAAGGAGCCTCTTCCGGACGAGATGACGGTGGAGGAGTGGGATCGCGCCTTCGCGTCGGCCCCCAACACCGTCTGGGCGAACCTTTCGGGAGGGGAGCTCTTCCAGCGCCCCGACCTGCCCGCGCTCATCGACTCCCTCACCGAGCGCATGCCGCGCCTGCATCTGGTGGATTTCCCGACCACGGGCTACTTTCCCGAGCGCACCCTGGAGACCTGCGAGCGGCTGGTCCGCGCCGGCGTCGGGCGCATCCTGGTGACCGTGAGCCTCGAGGGGCCGCCGGCGCTCCACGACGCGATGCGCGGAAGGGAGGGGGCGCATGAGCGGGCGATGACCTGCATGAGGGCGCTGCGGGAGGCGGCCCTGCCCCGGGTGCAGGCCTTCTTCGGGGTCACGCTCTATCCCGCCAACGCAGGCGCCTTAGGCGAGACCGTGGCCGCGGCCCGGGCCGCGGTCCCCGGCCTGGGCAGGGGCGACTTCCACTTCAACGTCGGCATGGAGAGCGCGCACTATTACCGCAACGCCGGCGCGGACGCCCGTCCCCCCGCCGCCGTGCTCGCCTCGCTGGAGCGCCACGGACGCCGGGGGCTCGATCCGGTCTCCTTCCTGGAGCGCGCCTACCAGCGGCGCATCGGGCGCTTTCTCGCCACGGGCCGATCCCCGGTGCCCTGCGCGGCGCTGCGGGCATCGGTGTTCGTCGATCCACGCGGAGTGGTCTACCCCTGCTCGATCTACAGCCGTCCGCTCGGCGGGCTGCGGGAGCAGGGCTACGACCTCGCGCGCATCCTCGCGGCCGCGGAGGCGCGGTCGGCGCGGCGCGCGGTGATCGCGGACGCTTGCCCCGGCTGCTGGACCCCCTGCGAGGCCTACCAGAGTCTGTTCGCCCGCTGGATGCGCCCGTTGCAGCGGGCGGAGCGGGTGGAGGTGGCCGACGCACCCCTTCCCCCTTCGCCAAGGGAAAGCGACCCCCGCACCACCCCCGTCATGAGGTGAGCGGATAGATGAGCGGCACCACGACGACGGTCACCGCCCAGGTGAGAAACGCCAGGGGGGCCCCGGAGCGGAGGTAGTCGCGAAACGTGTAGCGGCCCGGCTCCATCACCAGAATGGTCGATTCGTGGGCGACCGGCGTCATGAACGACGCGGAAACGCAGATGGCGACGCCGAGAAGGAACGGCGTCGGTTCGGCGCCGACGGAGAGCGCCAGTTCGTAGGCGACCGGGGCGAGCAGCACCGCGACGGCGGCGTTCTCGATGAGCTGCGTGAGCAGCACGGTGGTGAGCAGCAGCGCGGCGAAGATGGCGTGGGGTCCCAGGCTGCCGAAGAGATGCCGCACGGCCTCGGCGAGGAGCCGCGCGGTCTCGGTCTCCTCGAGGGCGAGGCCGAAGGGAATCATGCCCGCCACGACCATGAGCGCGGGGAGATTGAGGGACTCGTAGGCGGAGCGCATGCCGATGCAGCCCGTGAGGACCGCCGCGGCCGCGGCGAGCGGGATGGCAAAGGAGGGCTCGAGGACGTGGGTGGCCGAGGCGAGGACGAGGAAGACGAGGAGCGCCATGGTCCCGTACGCCCTGGAGCGGCCCACCGGGGGCAGGGAGCGCGACATCAGGAGGACGACGTCCGGGTCCCGGCGCAGCTGGTGCAGCTGCGACTCGTGTCCCACGAGCAACAGCGAATCGCCCGCTCGCAGTTCCTGCTCAACGGGGCGGCCCGAGAGGGGCCTGCCGTGCCGGCCGATCGCGAGAAGGGAGACCCCCGTGCGGGCCAGGAACTCCGTCTCCTCCAGGCTGGAGCCCTCCAAGCCGGAATTGGGGGCGACCAGCGCCTCGACCATGCGCAGGTCGACGCTGCGCAGCGTCTTCTCGCCAATCTGCATCTCCGCCTTCACCTGGAAGCCGGGCCGGCTCAGGACCTCGGTGATGCTCGAAATGCGACCCTGGAAGATGAGGACGTCGCCGGGCTCCACCTTCAGCCGCCCGGTCGCGGGCAGATGCTCCCCGTCGCGCACGACGCCCAGGATGCGGATCCGGTAGGTGGCCGCGAGGTCGAGCTCCTCCAGGGTCTTCCCGGTGAATTCCGAACCCGGCATGGCCATCACCTCGGTGAGGTATTCCGCCACCTCGTAGTGCTCCGCGAGGGAGGGCGCCGCGGCGCCGCGCGGCAAGAGCCGTCGCCCGGCGACCAGGAACCAGGCCACCGCCGCGCCCCAGACGGCGACCGCCACAGGCGTGAACGCGAAGAAGGAGAGGCCGTGGCCGGTGCGGGTGCGGAGGTAGTCGGAGAGGATCAGGTTGGAGCGCGTGCCGATGAGCGTCCACTGCCCGCCGAGGAGGGAGGCGAAGGCGAGGGGGAGGAGTACCCGGGAGGGCGAGTAGCCGCGCTCGTGGCAGACGGCGAGCACCATGGGCATCCAGATGAGGACGGTGGTGGTGTCGTTGATCACCGCGCTGAAGAGGGTGACCACGACGAGAATCGTGAACTGGAGCATCCGCTCCGAGCGCGCCCCCATCGCCAAGAGGCGCCCGCCCAGCATTTGCGCCCCGCCGGTGCGCACCAGCGCCGCGGAGAGCACGAACATGGAGGCCACCATGACCACCGCCGGGCTGCCGAATCCCGAGAAGGCCTGCGCGGGCTTGAGGATCGGCTTCCAGGCGCCCCCGGGCCCGTGAGGCCAGGGCACCATCAGCGAGAGCATCACGAGGAGCGCTGTTGCATCGGTACGGACCCAGCCGGTGTAGAAGAGCAGCAGGGCCCCCGCGAGTACGACGGCGAGGTAGATGCTTTCCGGGCTCATGACGCCGCGCGAGCATAGCAGGCAGCGCGCACCCCGTGGCCAGGGAACCGCGTCCCCGCGTCGCCCCCGACGCGCCGTCGGGACGCGCCCCGCGCCCCATCGTCGCGCCCGTTCCGAACCGCCGCCGCGCGGACCGGCGTCCCGCGCGCCCCCCGTCCACCCGGGTCAGCGGTGCGGACGGCCGCCGGCGCGCTCGGCGGGCTCCGGCCGGGTAGAGCCGGCCGCACCCTTCTCCAGCACCCGGTCCTCCAACACGAGGAGATCGAGCGCCGTCTTGTCGAAGACGGCAAGCGCCTCCTCGGGGGTGCGCGCGATCGGCTCGCCGCGCACGTTGAGCGAGGTGTTGAGCAGGACCGGCACGCCGGTGGTTCGCGCGAAGATCTCGAGGAGGCGCCGGAAGGGTGGGTGGCCGCCCTCGCGTCCGACGGTCTGGACCCGGGCGGTGCCGTCGACATGCACCACGGCGGGGATCGTTCCCGCGGCGTCCGCGCGCACGCGGAACGCCTGGAGCATGAAGGGGGAGGGGGCGGGGAGGTCGAAGAAGCGCGCCGCCTCCTCCTCCAGGACGGCGGGCCCGAACGGCCGGAAGGGCTCGCGGAATTTCACCGTGGCGTTGAGGCGGTCCTTCATCCGCGGGTCGCGGGGATCGGCGAGGATGGAGCGCGCGCCCAGGGCACGCGGACCAAACTCCATGCGGCCGGAAAACCAACCGACCGTGCGCCCCGCCGCGAGCGCCCCGGCGGCTGCGGCCGCGGGGTCGGGTGCGATCCGCCGCGGGCGGTCGCCCAAGGCGCGATCGATGGCCGTCGCATCGAAGGCGTCGCCCCAATAGGCGTGGGGGAGCGGCGCGCGCTCCATGCCGGCGACCAGGGCGGCCGCCCCCGCCGCAGCGCCGGCATCCCCCGCGGCCGGGAAGACGTGGAGCGACGAAAACCCAGCGTCGCGCTGGAGCCGTCCATTGAGGACGCAGTTCAGGAAGATCCCGCCCGCGAGGGCGAGGTGGGGGAGGCCGCTCTCCAGGCGCAGCCGACGCGCGGCGTCGAGAACCACCTCTTCGAGCACCGCCTGGGCCGCGAAGGCGAGATCCTCGTGTCGGGGTTCGAGCGGCGCTCCCGCCCCGCGCGCTGGACCGAAGCGCGCGTCGAAGGGAGCGCCGCCCATGCGCGTGCGGCCGAGCGGGAACGCGAAGCCGGAGCGGTCGACCCTGAAGAGGCGGCGCGGGTCGGCGCGCAGGAGACTTCGGAATTGGGGGACGAAGGCGTCGCGGCCGTAGGCCGCCAATCCCATCGTCTTCCCTTCGTCCGCATCGGGACGGAATCCCAGGTGCTGCGTCACCGCGGCGTACACCTTCCCGAGGGAGTCGGGGTAGGAGCAGGCGGAGAGCCGTTCGATGCGGCCCCGGCGTGCCGCCCAGGTGGCGGCCGAGGTCCACTCCCCCATCCCGTCGGCGGTGAGGATCGCGCACTCGTCCCGGGGGCCGAACCGGTGGGCCTGGGCGGCATGGGCGAGGTGGTGATCGACGTGGGTGACAGGTGCGTGAATCCCCACCGCCCCGAGATCCCGCGCGAGGCGCGCGATCCGCCGCAGGTAGGCGACGCGAGGCGGGAGCCCCTCGGGGCGCTCGCGCAGGAACGCGAACGATCGCGGCAAGCGAGCGAGCACGTAGAGCGCCTTGCGCCACCGCGCCATGTCGCGTCGCCAGGGAAACGCGACCGCCTGCACGTCGCGGGGCTCGAGGCCGGCATGCGCCAGCGCAGCGTAGATCGCGCCTGCGGGAAACGCGGCGCTGTGCCGCACGCGGTCGTAGCGTTCCTCCTCGGCCGCGAACTGCAGGCGGCCTCCGACCAGCAGCGCGCAGCCCGCATCGTGACTGTAGGCATTGAGACCGAGCACGACCTGCTTCTTGGACGCGTCCACGGGAGGGCGGTATCCTAACGCGTTTCCTGGCAAGAAGTTGAGTCGCAAGGGCACCTTCGTTGACCGTCCCGTCGTCCGAGCTTCCTCGCGTAGGGGACCGCCTCCTCGATCGCTACCGCATCGACGCGGTGCACCGGGGCGGCATGGGAGTGCTCTATGCCGTGACCGACTCCCACACGGGACGACGCTACGCCGCGAAGTCCGTGCCTCCCGCGCAGGTGTGGCAGCCCGAAGTCTTGGGCCGGTTCCGCCAGGAAGCGCTTACCTGGATCGAGCTGGATCGCCACGTGAATCTGGTGCAGGCGCTCTGGTTCCTGGAGCTGCCGCAGGGGCCGCTCCTGTTCCTGGAGTTCGTGGACGGGCCCGACCTCGCCAAGGTGCTGCAGGCCGGTCCCCTCCCGCTTCCCCGCGCTCTCGACCTGGCGATGCAGTGCGCCGCGGGCATGGCCTATGCCCACACGCGGCCGCTCAGCAGCGGCGTCGGCCTCGTGCATCGCGACCTCAAGCCGAGCAACCTCCTCGTCGCGCCGGGGGACGTGCTGAAGATCTCCGATTTCGGTCTGGCGCGCGTGTTCCGCCGTCGCGACGGCGCGGCGACCGAGGAGGGGATCGGTTTGGGAACGCCGGAGTACATGGCACCGGAGCAGCTCAGGGCGGCAGGCTCGGTGGACGGCCGGGCCGACATCTACTCCTTCGGCCTTGTCCTCCACGAGTGCATCACCGGCAGCAATCCGCTCCGCGCCGGCGAGATCCAGGAGCAGCTGCATCGCATCCTGCACGAGAGTCCGCCCCCCCTGGAGGAGGCGCCGCCGGAGCTCTCCGGGCTCGTCGCGCGCTGCGTCGCCAAGGACCCCGCCGACCGCCCGCGCGACTTCGGCGAGGTCCTCTCCACGCTCGCCCGGGTGGCGCGGAAGATCCAGCACCCCTGGCACATCGATCCCGCCTCCATCGCCGCCCCCACCCTGCCCTCGGGGCTCGATGTCACGCCTCCGGCACTGCGGCCCCGCCGACCCCGCGCCGGGGAGGCCTTCGGTCTCGAAGTCGAGGTGCAGGGGGATCTGGGCCCGGGGCCCGTGGAGCTCACCTGGAAGCTGCCGGCGGCGCCGGGCCTCAAGGTGCTGACGCCGCGGCGCTCCGCCACCGCGCGTCTCGAGGCGGGCGGCGGGGCGCGCATCGCCTTGCGCCTCCAGTTGAGCGCGCGCAAGGAGGGCCGCTACGCGCTCCCCGCCAGCATCGTGTGCGCGCGTGGTCCCGGCGGCGCCGTGGAGAGGCCGGTGCCTGCGTTCGAGATCGAGATCGCCTACGCCTTCCGGCTCCCTCTGTGCGGGCGTGAGGCCGAGCTGGAGCAGCTTGCGCGCGCCCTGGGGGAGGCCGCCGAGGGCAGACCGCGGCTCCTGCTCCTCGAGGGGGAGAGCGGGAGCGGCAAGTCGCGCCTGCTCGAAGAGGCGACGCATCTCGCGGCCGAGCAGAGTTTCCGCGTCGCGCACGGTCGTGCCGAGGAGAACGATCTGCGCCCGATGCGCATCCTCCACGAAGCGGCGCGGGAGATCCTGGGGGTGCCCGAGGGGGAGCCGGCGGCGCTTCCGGCGGCGCGCCGGGTCGCCTCCTCGGTGCAGTCTCTCCTGCCGGATGATCTCGGAACCGCGCGCCATTTCACCGACGCGCTCCTGGGACAGGCCGGGGTCGAGGACGAGACCCCGGCGGCGCACCGCTGGTACGCGTTGTTCGCCGCCGCGGCGCGCCGGGGCCCCCTGGCGCTCCTCTGGGACGACCTCCATCTCGCGGATCCGAACGCCGCGGGCATCCTGCTCGAAACCGCGGCCCGGGTGAGTCAGGAGGGGCTTCCGATCCTCATGGTGGCGACCTCCTGGCCCATCGACAGCGAGGCGTCGCGCACGCGGCGTGGCGCCAGCCTGCTGCGCATGCTGGACGACCTCCAGCGACGCGCGGTGCCCATCGCGCGGCTGCGCCTACGGCCCTTCACGGAGCGGGAGGTGGAGAAGCTGGTCGCCGCGGTCTTCCCTCGCCACGGATTCGCCGAGGAGGCTCCCTGGCTCATCGGCGCGATCTTCGGCCAGACCGACGGGAATCCGTTCCATGTGGCGGAGATCCTGCGGGCGCTGCGGCTCGGACCGGGCTCGCCGGTGCGTCGCCTCGGGGAGGAGTGGCGATTCGACGCCTCCTGGACCGCCGAGCGCCTTCGGGAGCTCATCCCCGGAGCCCTCGATGCCGGAGTGCGCCGCCGCGTCGATGCGCTTGCCGCCGCGCCGCGCGAGGTGCTGGAGGTGGCGGCGCTCGTGGGCGAGGAGTTCGACGTCGCCCTCCTCCGCGCGGCGGGGGAGGGGCTCGAGGTGGATCGCGCGCTCGAGGCGCTGGAAGAGGCGGGGATCATCGTGCCCCTCGACGCCGAATTGGACCGCTACCGGTTTTGGAGCGCGGTGGCGCCGGCGGTCGTGGAGCGCGCCCTGGAGGAGCGGGCGCCGCGGCGCGCGAAGCGGCTCCATCGGGCGGTGGCGGAAGGGATGCTCGCCGTCTACCGCGGCGAGGCGGCGGCTCGCCGTGCGTTGGCGGTGGCGCGCCACCTGCGCGCCGCGGGGCTCGGACCGCGTTCGCTCCCCCATACGCTGGATGGCTGCGAGAGGCTCCTGGCGCTCGAGTTGCCGGAGCGGGCCCGGCAGCTGCTCGCCGAGGCGGCGCCCCTGGCCGAAGATCGGGGGGTCCCCGTGCTGGACCGCGCGCGATTCCAGCTCCTCTACGGGCTCGCCTGCGAGGCGTCGGGCCACCTCACCACCGGGCTCGCCGCGTTGACCCAGTTCCTCGAGTTGGCGGTCGACGCGTCGGCCGTCGCCACGCCGCGCAACCTCGCGCGGGCGAACACGCGCCTCGGGCGCATCCACCAGGCGCGGGGGGAGTACGACAGCGCGCAGTACTCCTTCGGCGTCGCGCGCACGCTCCTCGAGGATGTGGGCGACCGGCGCAGCCTCGCCTTCTGCTACAACTCCCTCGCGGCGCTGGCCCTCGAGCGGGGAGCCATTCTCGCCTCGGGCGCCTATCTGGATACGGCGGCCGCGCTGGAGGCCGAGACCGGAAACGAGGGTGCGGCGATCCAGACTGCGGTGCTGCGCGGCCAGCGGCTCCTGCGCCTGGAGGATCTCGTCGGGGCGCAGCGCGCCTTCCTCGAGGCGGAAGCGCGCGCCAAGGCGCTCGACGACCGCAAGCGGCACGCCGCGGCGCTGGAGGGGTTGGGCCGCGTCGCGCTGCGCAGCGGCTATGTGGCCCGCGCGCAACGGTGGATCCAGGAGGCGCTGGAGCTTCACGCGCAGATGGGCGATCGCCAGGGGCTCGCGCGGACGCTCCTCCAACTCGGCGAGGCCTTCCGCGCGCGCGGGAGAGGCGACCGCGCCTATCGCGAGTTCCGCCGCGCGCAGCGGGCGTTCGAAGAGATCGGGCACCCGGAGGGGGTTGCCCTGGCGCGGCGCCAGATCGGGCTTCTGCTGCGCGCGCGCGGGAGGGTCACCACCGCGGTGAAGGAGCTCGCGCTGGCCTCCACGGAGATGACCACGCTTGCCAGTCCGGACCGGTTCGCCTGCCTGCGCGAGCTCGGCGAGACGCTGGCCGACGCTGCCAGCGTGCGCGCGGCGCGGATCGCCCTGGCCCGGGCCGACCGGGGCGAGCTGCCGGGCTCGGGGCGCCGGACCGCGCGCGTGCTGAGCCGCGCCGTCCGCGCGGGGATGCACCTCGGGACGGGGGAGCTGCGCCTGGGCCGCGTCTGGGCACAGCGTGCGCTCCGCCACGCCGCGCGCACGAGCGGTCACGCGGCAAGGATCGCGGCAAACCTCGCCTGTGCCGAGGTCGCGATGCAATCCGGCGATCTCCATCAGGCGCGGCGGTGCGCCGAGACCGCGATCGCCTTCGCCCGCGAGCAGGGGGAGCCCCTGGCCGAGGCCGCGGCGGAACGCGTCCTCGCCGAGCTCGCGGCGCGCGCGGGACGGAGGGAGGAGGCCCGCGAGCGTTCGCATCGCGCCGCTCGCGCTTACACGCGACGCAGCGACGCCTCGGACGGCCCCGCGCGCCTCCTCGCGGCTCTGGGCCGCGGTCTCGAGCGCGTCGATCCGCGCCGGGCGGGGCGCTATCGCTCCGCCGCGACTTCCTGCTACGCCCGCCTGGAGGCGCAGGGTTTCCGGCGCTCCTTCGGCTCCTGAGCACGGGGTTGCGGGGCCCGCTCGCGCTGGATACCATCCGCGTCCTGCCTATGCCGCGCAAGGTGAAGACCAGCGCACGGGAAGCGGGCGAGCAGGGGGAGGTCGCCCTCTCCTTCTCCGCCAGCCTCCAGTTCGTCCGGCCCGTGAGGCATTTCCTCGAATCGCTCTGCGTGCTTGCCAACTACCCCGAGGAGGAGTGCCAGGCGATCGCCCTGGTCACCACGGAGATCCTGAACAACTCCATCGAGCACGGCGCCGCCGGCCCGGCCGACGAGATCCACCTCGTCCTCCGCGTGCGACCCGACTCTTTCCGGTGCGAGGTGAGGGATCCGGGCCGCGGCGGCAGGGCGTTCGCGAACCGTGCGCTCGAGATCGCCCAACGCATGCCCAGCCTGGAGGAGGCGCGGGGGCGCGGTCTCTTCCTCATCCGAAAGAACATGGACAACCTCGAGGTGACCTATGACCCCGCCACCGGGACCCGGGTCGTCGTGACCAAGGCAAGGAACCAATGACACAGGCGTGGGCCACAGCGCAGACCGGATTCCTGACAGGCGACAAGATCAAGGACGCCCGCAACGTCGCGATCCTCCTGGACACGATCGCCGCGGTGACGCAAAACCAGGACCTCGACGCGCTCTTGCGCTCGATCGTGGACAAGGCGCTAGCCGTCACCGGGGCGGAGCGGGGGCTCCTGCTCCTGCACACCGCCGACAAGGGGCTCGACATCAAGGTGGCGCGGGACAAGCAGGGCAATCCGCTCCCGCCCGGGGTCCGCTACTCCACGTCGATCCCGAAAAAGGTGTTCGAGAGCGGCGAGGCGCAAACGCTCATGGACGCGGCAGGGGGGAGCGGGGACGTCGCCTTGGGCCAGTCCATCCTCGACCTCAGGCTCCTGAGCGTGATGTGCGCGCCGCTGAAGACGTCGGACGAATCCCTGGGCTGCCTCTACGTGGACAGCCGCGCGACCTCCAAGGGGTTCACGAAGGCGGATCTGGAGCTCTTCCGCACGCTCGGCTCGCAGTGCGCGATGGCGATCCACAACGCGCGGCTGGTCAAGTCCTATCTCGAGAAGCAGAAGATGGAGCAGGCGCTCCACATCGCCAAGGACATCCAGCAAGGGATGCTGCCCGCCCCGGATCTCGAGAAGACGCGCGTCCAGATCGCGGGCGTCAATCGTCCGTGCGAGGAGACCGGCGGCGACTACTTCGACTATGTCCCCATGGCGGACAACCGCCTGGGCGTCGTGATCGGGGACGTCTCGGGGCACGGGATCGGGGCCGCCCTCTTCATGACGACGGCCCGCGCCCTCCTCCGCGCCTTCACCCACAAGACCGCGGACCCGGCCGCCGTTCTCACCGAGGTGAACACGTTCCTCGAGCGCGACATGCCGGCGGGCTCGTTCATGTCCCTGTTCTACGGCGAGATCAACCTCTCCAACGGCGCCTTCCGCTTCGCCTCCGCGGGTCACAACCCCGTGCTGCTCTTCCGGAAGGCGACCGGGCAGTGCGAGGAGCTCGGCAAGACCGGACCTGCGCTCGGGCTGATCCCCACGGCGCGGTACGAGATCGGCCTGACCGAGCCCCTGGGAGCGGGGGACATCCTGCTTCTCTATACCGATGGGCTCCCCGAGGCGATGAACCCCCAGAAGGAGATGATGGGGATGGAGCGGGTGCAGAACCTGCTGGCCGGGCTGCAGGAGCGTCCCGCCGGGCAGATCGTCACCCAGCTGGTCCGCGCCGTGACCGATTTCAGCAAGCGCGAGGTGCTGGAGGACGACCTCACCCTCATCGTCGTCAAGGGCAAATAACGCCCGTATCATGGCGGCATGAGCCGCTGGTGCGCCCTCCTCGTCTGTGTCCTGGCCGGTTGCGTGAAGAAGGGTCCGCTCCTCGAAATCCGGCTGACGGACCTGCAGCCGGGGGAAACCACCCTCGACTTCTCGGGAACGATGCAGTACAGCGCGCGCAGTCTTCCCTTCGAGGCGCAATCCCGTGCGGAGAGGCCCCTGCGCCTCGGAGTACGGCTCGAACCGCCCCTCGTCGAGGGGATGAGCGTGCGGCTCGCCCCCGAGCTGCAGCTCCTCCCCAAGGGGAGCGGACGGAGCGTCCTCGTCATCGGCTGCCCCAATACTCTGGGTCCGTTCCGGGGCCAGGTGACGATCTTCGCCGAGGGCGAGACGGCGCTGGCCGCGACCTACACGTTCGTCGGCGAGATCGTGCCCTTCCAGCTGGCCGGCCCCAACATCGACCTCGATCCCCCCGGGTTGGCCCTGGATCGCGTTCGTCCCGGTGAGGACCGGGCGTTCGTGTTTGCCGTCCGCAACATCGGCACTGAGTCCCTCATCATCTCGGAGTGGCGCCCCGACGATCCCGCCAGGCTCCTGCTTCGCGGGGTGCAGGAGGGTGATCGCATCGTGCCCGGGGGGGAGCTCCAGGTGAACGGCACCGTGCGGGCTCCCTCCCACGGGGGGACCTTCGAGCGGTCGATCCGCATCTTCTCCAACGCGAAGAACGCGAACGTGAGGGAGTTCCGGCTGGCGGGAACCGTCGTGGCGCCCTACGAACTCCTTCCGGGTCGTTTCGAGGGGCGGCTCGTGCGCAGCCTGCGCCCCGAGGTGCCTCTGGTCGTGCGGGCGTCCGAGGGGGAGGCCCCCTTTACGGTGGAATCGGTCGCGGGCATCGAGCCCTGGTTCGAGGTCGTCGCGACCGGGACCCGGGAGAACGCCGCCGAGCAGCGGATCCTGCTGCGCCTCAGAGCCGACGCGCGCGTGGGCCCGGCGCAGTTCGACGCTGCGGTGCGGCTTGCCCCCGCGGGCATCGTCCTGCGATGGTCCGCCGCCGTCGACGTGCTTCCCAACGTGGTGGCGGACCCGGCACGGCTGGTCTTCGCGAAGGTGCCGCGCGACACAAGCCGGTCGCAGATCGTCCAGCTCCATCACTCCGCGGGGAAGCCGTTTCGTGTGCGCGAGGTGCGCGCCCCGGCCCATCTGCAAGTGGTCCTGGAGCATCCCGCGGGGCTCGAGCCGCGTCTGGTCGTAAGTCTCGTGCCGAGGACGCCTCCCGGGCTCTATGATCAACCTGCCATCGAACTCCTGACCGACGATGCCGACACGCCGCGCCTCCTGGTGCCGGTGCGCCTGGAGATCGTGGACTAGGGTCTGTCTGAATACTCCATCTGGCTTCGCCCGGCTGCGCGTGCCGCTGGCTTCGCCGCTCGTCCATCGCCGTATTTGGGGTCAATACGGCTTCGGACTCGCGGCGCGCCAGCAGCCCGCTCGCTCGGGCTCGGGCCGACGATGGAGTATTCAGACAGGCCCTAGCGCCGGGGTTCAGCGGTCCGCTTCCGTGAGGGGAAGGGCACAGCGGAAGCCGAGGTCGGGGGCGGGGAGGTCGGGGCGGCGCGAGCCCGACGCGCTGGCGATGGCGTGAACGCGGGGGAGATCGAAGGAACCTCCTTTGACCGTAGCCATCTCCGTTCCCGCCCCGTCGTCGGTCCACTCGGCCACATTGCCCGCCATGTCCAGCGCGCCGAACGGGGACCGGTCGCGCGCGAACGTCCCCGCCGGCGCGATGCTCCCCGTGTGAGCATTGCAGGCCTTCGGATCGAGCCGCGATCCGAAGGGATATTCGCGGTCGTCGAGGCCGCGCGCGGCCCGTTCCCATTCATCCGGCGTGGGCAGCCGCTTGCCGAGGAACGCCGCGTAGGTGCGGGCGTCCAGGAACGAGATCCCGGTGACGGGATGGTCCCCCGCGCCCTCGCTGTAGAGCCAGCGTCCCTTGGCATCCTCGCTCCAGAGGGGGATGGCCGCCCCGCCCCCCTGGGGGAGCCTACGCGGCGCGACGGCCCGGCGCTGCGACGGTTCCAGGGAATTCACGAACACCGCGTACATCTGGTTCGTGACCTCGGTGGCGTCCATGAGGAAGTCGGCCAGGTCGACCCGCCGCGTCCTCTCCTGGAAGCGCGGATCGCCCAGGACGATCCCCCTGCCGCCGGAGACGAAGACCATCCCCTCCGGCAGATTCGCCGGATCGAAGGGACAACGCACCTCGAGTTTTTGCGGCGTGGAGCGGTTGATCCGCACCGGAAGCTGGACGGCTCGGGCATCCCCCTCGCGCCGGAAGAGGGTCGCGTAAGAGCCCGGCTCGCAGAAGCGCTCCGGCTCGGCCAGCGGCGCGATGCCCCAGGAGACCTGGCGCGGCCAGTCGGGTTCGGAATCGGCGCGCGAACGCGGCGGGACGACGATCACCTCGACACCCCTGGGAATCGAAACGAAGCTGAGGATGCGCCGTCCGCGCAGGAAGGCTGCGAGGGAGCGAACCTCTCGCTCCAAAGCGCGCCCGGCGTAGGTCTCGGGGAACGCGAGGAGATCGGGCAGGACGCTTCGTTCCAGAACCGCCGCCATGTCGGAGGCCATCTCCTCCCGCTCCTCGGCGCGTCCCGCCTTTTGCAATTCCGCGATGAGCGCGCTGACGCGTCGCGCCTCCTCCACCTTCGCCACGATGGGGAGGAATGCCCGGGCGAGCCCGCGCAGTTCCGTCGCCTCGACGTGGTCGGGGCGCCGCGCCAGGACCCTCTCCAGCAGCGCCTGCTGCGCCTGGGGGTCCGCCTCCTGGCGCGCCTCCGCCAGCCAGCCCTCGATCTCGCGCTGTTCGCGGGAGGCCGCCCCGGCGATGAAGACCGCGCCTGCGGCACCCGCGACGAGGAGGACGCACGCCGCCGTGAGGACCGCGGTGCGGTTTCGCCGGAGGAAGAGCCGGGCGCCGTGCGCCGCCGCCGTCCAGGGACGCAGCGTCGCAGTGAACGCCTTGACGAGCCTTCCCTCGAGCCAGGCGACGAGGTCGGCGGCGAAGTCGCCTGCGGAGGGATAGCGGTCCTCCGGCTCCCGCGCCATGGCGCGCTGCACGATGGCGGCGAGGGCGGGATCGGCGCCTGGCGGCAGGGGGAGGTAGTTCGCCTCCTGGGCGTCCCGGAGCACGTCCTTAAGGGTGCGAATCTCCCCCGCGCGCAGCTCCGCGAGGCGCGCTTCGTAGAACGCGGCGTCCTCCTGGTCGCCGCTCTCGCGGCAGGAGGCGGCGATGCGCGCCAGATTCGCGATCCGCTTCTCGATGGTCACGCGCTGCAGATCGAGGGCCGGCGCGATCGCGGCATCCCCGGTGATGTGGTAGCGCAGGAGCGCACCGAGCGCCCAGACGTCGCCTTGGCGCGAGACCTGGCCGCGCGCCTGCTCCGGGGGCATGTAGCGCACCGCGCCCATCGCCAGCATGCGGGGCGTCTCCAGGGTGGTGGGCACCGTCTCCCGCGAAGCCGCGCGCAGGAGCAGGCGGCTCCCCGACTGCTGGAAGACATGGCAGATGCCGAAGTCGATCACGTAGACGCGGAGGGTCCGCGCATCGATCAGGATGTTGTCCGGCTTGAGGTCGCGGTGGATGATGCCGTGTTCGCGGTTGGCGAACTCGATGGCGCGGGCCACCGGCAGCAGGACATGGCGCACGAGCGCCTCGATGGAGTTGAGGGAACGAAGCGAAGGGTTGAAGCCGAGGCGGCCGCTGCGGAAGAGGCTCCCGACCGTCTCGAGGGTGGTCGGCTTGTGGAGGAGTTCCATGGTGTAGAAGGGCTTTCCCTCCACCTCCCCATGGTCGAAGATGGGCATGAGATTGGGGTGCTTGAGGTTGCCCTGCACCTCCACCTCGCGCCGGAATCGCATCCCGAACTCCGCATCGGCGGGGCGATGGAGCACCTTCAGCGCGACGTAGCGATTGGCCCCGCCCTCGAACGCCTTGTAGACCGAGGAGCTCCCTCCGGAATCGATCAGGTCCTCGATCTCGTACTTGCCGATCCGGGTCCCCCGCAGGAGCACGTCCCGGTCATCGGCCTCCTCCTGGAGGACCTCCTCCACCTCGGTCACCAGGTCGTCGTCCCGCCAGACCACGGAGAAGGGCGTCGCGCAGGCCCGGCAGGTGGCCCGGAATCGCAGCCCCGGACGGCGCCTGAGCTCCTCCTCAGGAACAGCGTACCGACGGCCGCAACGGGGGCAGAAGGCCCTTTCCGGCGGCCGGGCGGAGGTACTCACGGGAGGTGATGCTATCGCAGGGGGAATCCCGCGGCCAAGCTATTGGCGGCTCAACTCCCCCCCGCGAGGCGTCGATAGGGAGGGAGTGATGACGCGGAGATTTCTCCCCGTGCTCGTTCTGGCCCTGGCGGTCTCCGCCGAGGCCCCGACGCCCCGGAAGATGCGCTTGCGACTCAAGTCCGGGGACCGGCTGAGCGTCACCATCGTGGTCTCTTCGGAGATCGCCATGACGACGCGGCAGGGGGACCGAACCACGAGCACCCTCGAATCGGTGCAGCGCACCGAGCGCTTCGTCGATCGGCTCCTGCAGACGGGCGAGGGGACCGGCCTGCGCATCGCCCGCACCTACCTGAAGCTCTTCACGAAAGTGAAGGGCGTCGACGACGAGCGTCCGACCATCGTCCAGAGCCCGCTCACGGGGCGCACGGTGGAGATCACCGAGGAGCAGCGCCGACGCAAGGTCGTGGCGGAGGCGGGCGTGCCCTTCGACGAGTTCCTGGCGCGGACCGCAGGCATCGAGATCGACTGGCGCGACATCTTCCCGGAAGCGGCCGTCGCGCCCGGGGACCGCTGGACCGCCGATGCGACCGCCCTAGCCCGCCGGTTGGACGCCTATTTCGGGAGCGGCGCGCATTCCCACATGCGCGTGCGCTACGAGCGGGACGTGGAGTATCAGGGCTTCCGCTGCGCCAAGCTCTACGTCGACTGGGATCTGGAGGGGATGCGCGACCGCTCCCTCTCCACCAAGATGATCCTGGCCGGCGACGTCTACTTCGATCTCGACAACGAGCGCTTCGTGGAGATCGATCTGGCCGGGACGCAGGTGATCCGCGGCGCCATCCTCGCCCCCGCCCCCGCCCGCATCGTCAAGGGCGAGGGACCGGTCAGCCTGCGGATCTCGGTGCGCCCCTCCGCGGTGGACGCCGCCGCCCCGGCCGAAACGGATTAGTTACTCCTCCGTCGGGACCGCGTCGAGGCGCTCCGGCTTTCCGGCACGCAGGATCCGAAACGTGGCGCGCTCCCCCGGCGTGCAGTCGCTCATCGCCTCGAAGAGCTGGTGCGCGTCCAGAAAGGCCTTTCCGTCGAGGTCCAGGATGATGTCATGGATCCGGAAGCCCGCCTGCTCGGCGGGGCCTTTCGCCTCCAGGCGGTCCACGACCGCGGCGGAGGGGGGAAGGTCGAAGTGGGCGCGCAGATCCTCGCCGGCGGGCGCCAGGCAGATTCCGAAGCGGGACCGACGGACCTTGCCCTCGGCGCGGAGCGCGGCGAGCACCCGGGCGATGCGCGAGGCGGGGATGACGAAGCTGACCTCCCGCGTCTCCATCACGAGAGCGCCCTGGGCGTCGCGACGCACCAGGGGGCGTAGCGGCGTCCCTCCGAAGACGAGGCCCAGGAGCCGGCCGTCCGCGTCAATGCAGGGCGAGCCGGACGACCCGCGCCCCGCGGTCGCCGAAACGACGAACACGCTTCCCAGGGCGATCGGTCTGCCCTGCGTCGTGCCGTAGAGGTCGGGGATGGACAAGCCGACCTGCTCGCGGGCGATCGCGCCTCGGGCGACGAGCCCGCGCAGGATGCCGTCGCCCACGATGGAGACCGGCGTCCCGGCCTTCGGCTCCAGCCGGGAGAGTTCGAGATGGCATGCGGTCGCCCGCGGCACGCGGAGCAGCGCGAGGTGGGACCGCGGGTCGGTGCCCACGAGGGTCGCCGCGGCGCGGGTCTCGTCGTGGAAGATGACCGTCACCTGCAGTTCCGCCAGCGGGTGCAGCGCCGTCGTCACCACCTCGCCCTCCTGCGACAGGACGACGCCCGCGGTCACCACGGTGTAGGGCTGCCGGATCCGCACACGCTCCAGGTCCTCGGGGGCTGCATTGCCCGCGAGCATCTCCTTGGCGCGCAGCACCTCCACGTCGATCGCTTCGATCCGGACGACGGCGCGGCGCACCCGCTCCTCGCGCGTCAGATCTTGCCCGCGCGCGATGGGCGCCGCCGCGAGGAGGAAGAGGAGGAACAGGAGCGCGGGCCGCATCACCGCCAGTGGGAGGATTCCGCCGTGACGGGCACCATCATCGGGCTGTAGATCGTGTCATGTTCGGAGACGCCGAGCCGGCGGAGCATCTCCAGATACTCCCGGGCGGTCAGGCCGCCATGACGGCCCGCATCCACCAGCAGATCGATGCCACGCGCTTCCGGAGGCGGAGGCGGCGCCAGGGGGGCCGGGACGGCGAGGACCGCGGGCGGCGCAGCCGGTTCGCCTCGCGGGGAGGCCGCGAGGAAGCCCGCCGTGATCGCGAACAGGAGGGTGGCGGCGAGCGCGAGCCGCCGGTAGAAGCGCGCGCCCTGGCCCTCGAGGGGGAGATAGGGGCGGGGGGCGAGCCGATCGGCCGCGATGGCCGCCCGGATGCGGGCGAGGGCTTCGTCCGCCGGCGCCGGGGGCTCGGGGCGCTCGCGGAGGCTCCTGAGGGCCTCGCGCGCGGCGAGGACCTCCTCCTGGAGGGCGCGGGCCGCGGGATCCTCGCCGAGCCGACGCTCGAGGGCGGCCGCCTCGGAGGGGTCGAGGTCGCCGGCGGCGTGATCGTGCAGCCGGGACTCGAGGGGGGACCGTCGGAACAGGCTCATTGCTGCGACTCGTGCTGCTCCTTGCGCAAGAGGCGGCGCCACCGTTCGCGGAACAACGTTCGCGCCTTGTGGAGCCGCCACCGGACCGTGGAATAGGAGACGTCGAGGACGCGGGCGATCTCTTCGACGGAGAGGTCGTCCACGTCCTTCATCGTCAGCGGAATGCGGTACTTCTCGGCGAGCGATGCGAGAACCGTCTCCACGCGCTCGATGGTCTCGGCCTTGGCCTTGTCCTCTTGGACAGCCTTGCGCGCGTCGACCATGGCCTCGATCTTGTCGGTGGGCGTCGACCTGTCCCGGTCGCGGCGCCGCTTGTGGTCGATGGCGACGTTGAGGACGATCCTGTGGAGCCAGGAGGCGAAGTCCCGCCCCAGATCGTAGGACTCGATTGCGCGATGCACCTTGACGAACGCCTCCTGCGCGACGTCTTGAGCCCGGTCGTGATCGTACAAGACATCGTAGGCGGTCCAGAAGGCCCGTTTCCAGTGTTTCTTGACGATCTCGCCGAACGCCTCCTCGTCCCCCCGCTGGGCACGCCGCAGGAGCGCGGGCTCCTCCCCGCCTGCCGCGGACGTGGCGTCCCCCTGGCGCTGCGCGAGCAGCCGGAAGGGGAGGGGGATAGCTTTGGACATGGGATCGGGGCGTCTGGGAGGCGGAAACCGGGCCCCACGGCCCAGCGTCCACTCCAGAGTACGCTAGCATGGCCTCTCATGGCAGGCCGGGCCCTCCTTCTCCTTCTCACTCTGGGAGTTTCGGCCACGGGGGCGGAGAAAGACCCGAAAGAGGAGCCCGAGTTCAAGGGGCGGGTCAATGCAGCCATCGAAAAGGGGCTTGCCTGGCTCCTGACGCGCCAAAATGCCATCGGCCGGTTCCCGGCCTTCGAGGACGCCCGGGGGGACATCTACCCGCTCGGGATGCACGCCCTGGCCACCCTGGCTCTGCTCAAGGGAGGCCACGAGATCGATTCGACGGAGACACGCTCGGCTCTGGGCGCGCTCTTCAAGCTCGTTGAGGAGCAGCAGTACACCCTCAAGACTTACGAAGTCGCCCTGGCGCTCATGGTGCTGGAGGCAAAGGCCTGCTTTCAGCCAGCCAAGGATCGGGACAAGGGGAAAAAGCCGCCGAAGCCGAATCCCGAAAGCCAGGATCTCGAAGTGGCTCGACGCCTCGTCAGCTGGCTCCAGAGCAAGCAGCAGGCGGGCGGGCTCTGGCGCTATCCCGAGGATGGCGTCGATCTCTCGAACACGCAGTACGCCATCCTGGGGCTCTGGGCGGCACACCGGATCGGCGTCGAGGTGGACAAGGGGGTCGTGCGCCGTTGCGTGGAGGGCACCATGGCGCGCCAGCAGACCACGGGCCCCGAGGTGGAGCGGGTCCTGAAGAGCAGCGACCCCCGGTACGGCGCCTGGATGCGGACGGGGATCAAGGACCGTGCCCGCGGCTGGCGCTACATGCCCGACTTCGAAAAGCGCCTCGAAGGCGGCGCCGTGGAGATGGTGACCTACCCCTTCTCCGGGTCGATGACGACCGCCGGGATCGCGGTGTTGGCCATCGGCCGCGAGATCCTGGGCAAGGACTTCTGGCTCACCCCCGAGCGCGACCGGAAGCTCCGCCAGAGCCTTTACGACGGGTTCGCCTGGCTCGACAGAAACTGGGACATCGAGGACAACCCGGGCCAGCGGGGCAATTGGCCCTTCTATTGGCTTTACGGACTGGAGCGCGCCGCGCGCCTCGCTTCGCTCGAAAACGTAGGGCCGCACGATTGGTACTTTGAGGGCGCCATGCGACTCCTGGCGGATCAGCGGGAGGACGGATCGTGGCCGCGCAAGCAGCGCATGCGTCCTCCCAAGGACGCCAACGTGCGCTGGTGGAGCGACCAGGTCGACACCGCCTTCGCGCTGCTCTTCCTGTTGCGCACCACGCCCGACCTGAAAATCCCCGCTCCGGTGGTGACCCCCGCCGGCGACTGAGGGCCTATCCGAAAACCCGGCTACATTCGGCCGGCTGCGCGGGCCGATCGCTTCGCCTCTCCTCCATCGCCGTAGTTCTCCAATACGGCTTCGTCGTCGCGGCTCGCGCTCGGCCCGCTCGCTCGGCCTCGGTGTTGACGCCGGGTTTTCGGATAGGCTCTGAAGGCACGAACGAGGACAAGGACTTCCGCGGCAGGGCAGGAACATCGCCGCGCACGCGTCCAAGACCCAGGAGCGCCACTCATGCATCGCCTCATCCTTCCCCTCCTCTTCGCAGCCGGGACGCAGCCGGCGCAAGCCGATCACCGCGAGTGCGGCGCCCGCGTCCGGTCCGCAGCGCGCTTCTGCCGCGCCGCGCGCAGCTACGAGACGGCGCGGTGCTGCGGAGTGGTGCTGACCTGCAGGCCGGTGGAGCGCCGCGCCTGCGTCCGCCGCTGGAGGGCCGCCTCCCGGTTCCCGCGCCTCGCCCCGGGCTACAGCCGTCTCGGCATCGTTTTCACCCTCGAGGATCCGATCTTCGATAGGCGCGATGTGAAGGCTGCTTACGACGGTGCTCCGCCCGCCGTCGCAGGCCTCCTCGGGGAGCAGTATCTGATAGACTCGCCCAGGTGACCGCGGACGACGACCGCCTCCTGGTCGCCCGCTGCCTGTCGGCCGAACCAGGCGCGTGGTTGCTGTTCGTGGCGCGCTTCGCCCCGACGGTCAAGGCGCTCGCCCGACGCTACCTCCAGCTGCACGGGCACTTTCCCGACGACTCCGAGGTCGAAGACATCCTCCAGGAGGTGTTCCTCGCCCTCACCCGTCGGGACTTCCGCCTACTGCGGAACTACGACCCCGCGTACGCCTTCAACACCTATCTAGGGGTCCTCACCCGGACCCAGGTCCACCGCGTGTTGCGCAAGCGCACTCCGGTCCTGGGTGACCTGGACCAGCTGGACGCCAGGCCGGCCCCGGGGGCGGGGCCTGCCGAGGGGGCGGGGGAGAGCGAGGAAGCGGAGATCGTGGAGCGTGCCCTTGCCGCGTTGGGCCCTCGCGACGCCGAAGTGCTGAGGCTGCGCTACTACCGCGAGCTCGACTATCGGGAGATTGCCGGCCATCTGCGGATTCCGGAGGCCTCGGTAGGCCAGACGCTCTATCGGGCCAAGCAGCGCCTCCTGGAGAAGCTCAAGGGCCTTCTTGGCCTCCTCTTTTGATCCAGCGTCCTGTTTCCAGGCCACTTCGGCTAAAAGAGCGTAGGATCCCGGGCTCTGGGCCCGGTACCAGGGTATGCGCGACGTAACTTCTGAACTTCTCTCGGCTTATGTCGACGGCGAGAGCTCCGCCGACGACGCCGCGGCAGTTCGGGCCGCGCTGCTGGACGACGCCGCCCTCCAGGCCACGTTCGAGGACTTGAAGTCCGTGGCTGCCTTCTTCGGGAAGGTGGAGGGGGAGCCCGTTTCGGAGGCGATGCTCGCGCGCCTTCAGGCTCTCCGGCCCATACCCACGCTTGCGCGATTCGAGCCTGTCGCCCAGGCCCCGGTGCGGCAGCTGGCTTGGAGGGCGTGGACCGCCGGTCTCGCCGCGGCCCTCCTGGCGGCGGTCGGCCTCTTCCAGGCCGTCCATCGCCCCGAAGTGCGCCTCATGAGTCTGGCCCGCGCCACCCTCGCGGAGGACGGGCGCCAGGTGACTCACCTCGACGCGCGCGAGAACGTCTCCCTCAGATCGGGCGACGTCTTGAGCGCCGGAACCAGGGAGCGTCTCTCCCTCCGTCTCAGCGACGGCTCGGAGCTGGTCCTGCTGCCGCAGGGTTCGATCCGGCTGGGAGACCCCTCCGGGGCGCTCTTCAGCCTGGAGAGCGGCACACTGCTCTGCACCTTCCGGCTGGCCGACCGATCGCGGGAGGTTGTGGCTGGGGGTGTGCGCCTCTACGTGCAGGATGCCGTCTTCGGCGCACGCGTGGAGGGTGCGCCGGTACGCGCGGCCGGCGCGGGGACAGCGCAGACCGCCCCCGTCACGGTCGCCGTCACGCGCGGGAGCCTCGATTTCACGCGCAACGGCGATCGTGAGTCGGTCCGGGCCGGGGAACGCGTCTTCGTCAAGCGGGGCGCTAGCATCGAACGCTCTCCCGCTTGGCAGGACGGCATGTACCTCGATCTGCTGCGCATCACCTTCGGGCGGATCGCCCGCGAGATCATGCCCGGCTATTTCGATGCCGAGGCGGGCGTCACGGCCATCGCCAGCACGCGCTGGCGGACCGAGGGCGGCAGGCTGGTGCTCGTGATCTCCGATCCGGAGAGCGCGGGCGCGGCCTCCTACCTCGTCCTCCGTGTGCGGACCCGCGGCGCCGCCGCGCCCTTGCGCGCGACGCTCATCCTCCCCGCGGAGGGTGGGCGTGCGGAGACTTCGACGATCCTGACGCGCGTGGTGGGGAGCGAGTGGACCGTGGTCGGGCTCCCCCTGGAAGCGTTCCGTGCCGAGGGTGCGGAGCGGTCGGAACGCGTCGTGGGTACCAACGCCTCATCGCTTGCCCGGTTGGAGCTGGCCGCGGGCGAGGACGGGGCATCCATCGATTTGCAGTCTTCCCTCTGGGCGGCCCGTCCGCCCGCGGGGGGTTCGGAGGAAGTACGGTGAGAACCATGAAGCAGAACGAGCGGGGCATCGCCCTCCTGACGGTGATCACGGCGCTGGTCGCGCTCATCGTCATCGCGGTTCCCTTCGCCATCGCCATGCGCCAGAGCTACCAGCGCAGCGAGGCGAATCTCTCCCGCGCGCGGGCCAAGCGGCTCGCGGATTCGACCCTGCGCTTCCTGGAGTCCTACGTGGGGCGCACGGTGGAGCGCGTGGAGATCGAGAATCGGGCCGCCCAGGCGAAGGGCAACAACAGCGACCCCGAGTGCGACACCCCGGCGGAGTACTTCCCCACGCTCCAGGAGATGGCGGACGCGCTCAACGTGCCCCGGGATAGCCTCGAGAACCCCTACGGGACGATTCTCGGGTACGAGGTCGAGGACGAGAACGGAAAGCTGAACATCAACAGCGCCTCCTTCTTCGCCCTCGGCAACCTGCTCGGGTTGAGCATCACGACCGAGGATCTGCGCGAGGGCGACCGCTCGATCACCGTGGAGGATGCGAGCTCGTTCCCGCCCCGCGGCTACGTGAAGGTCGGCCGCGAGCTGATCAAGTACACCTCCCGCAGCGGGAATCGTCTCGAGGGTTGCGAGCGCGGGCTGCTCGCCTCGGAGCCGCGCCACGGCAAGCCGGCCAGCTACAACAAGGGCCAGTGGGTGGTGAACTACGCCGCCTGGGCGATTGCCTACTATCCCGTCGGCCGCCGTCCGGGCGAATTCAAGCCCTGGACCGGCCTCGACGTGAGTGACATCAACGCCCTCGAGAACCTCGACCCGGCCATCCCGGCGCTCACCCGCGCCGACTGGGAGCGCGTGGCGATCTTCTTCACCTGCTGGAGCCGCGGCGAACTGGCCGCGGGGTGGGCGAACGTCCAGGCCGTGGACGAAGGCACCTCCCTTCCCGGGCAGGAGCGGGACGCCGACAAAGTGCGCATTCCCAACGCCGCCTTCTACAACGCGGGCACGGTGGTGCGCCTCGCCGAGAAGGCCAACACCAACGTCGACGACGCGCAGCCCAGCCTCGAGGGTCGCGAGGACACGCGGCCGCGGCGCCTCGACTACGAGATGATCTTCGACGCGAGGCCCACGGGGACCGTCTCCGGGGAGCTCGAACTCTTCGGCAAGGCGCATCGCGTCTTCGACGGCAATCGCATGCGCGTCGAGTACCGCACGCGCCATCCCGTCAACATCAATACCGCCCCGCGCGAGGTGCTTGTCGCGCTCTTCGCCAACCTGCGTCTCACCCTGACCGGCAACGCCGAGGAGCGCGTGACGCGCGCCGAGGCGGGGGCCGTGGCGGACGAGATCCTGCGCCGGGTCCGCGCCGGCACGCCGATCCGCAGCTTCCGCGAGTTCGACGCGATGCTGAGCGACCTCGAGAACAAGAGCCGCGCGATCTCCTCGGACGATCACCGCGCCATCTACCGCAACTCGCTCAACAGCAACGACCTGGGCATCCTGTTCGGCACCGCGCCCATCTGCTTCCGCACCTTCGACGTCTACACCATGCGCGTCAGCGCCACGGTGAACGACCGCGGCGGCCGCCTCCTGGCGCGCCATGCCGCCACCCGCACGGTGGGGACCGGCTCGCAAGTGGTGGCGGAGCGGCGGTGGGAGAGCCAGCGGGACTGGGACGAACAGCTCGTCGCCAGCAACGACCCGCGCTTCTGGACCACGGGCTTCCAGAACACCGGCCAGTTCAAGGGTCCCAACGTCGAGCCGTGGCCCCGCTGGCCCAAGCATCTCGACGCCAAGATCTTCGCCTACGATCCCTTCGAGACGGCGCAGCGCACGGACCGCTCGTTCACGACCACCGACGCGAGCGCGACCCAGGAGAGCACCAACGGCGACGCGCGTCTCGCGCCGGCGCGGATGGAGCATGACAGCGCGCGCGTGGGCACGGTGTTCGTCGAGCACTTCGACAACGACCGCTACGTGGAAGGACATTTCGCGGAGGGGGGCTATGCCGTCCCCCTCGACGGCGACATCCTGAGGGCGGTACGCCGCAATCTCGTGCGCCCGTTCGCCATTCAATTGTGGTGGAGACCGCAGGGCGGCGTGAGCGGCAACCGCACGATCTTCGACGTCGCGGAGTCCGAATTCCGCAACCGGTACACCTGCTACGTCGATACGAGCGCCAACCAGCTCGTGTTCGCCGTGGCGGACAACACCTCCGTGCAGCGCGCCTGCGAGCTGCGCTACGACCTGACCGCCCAGGGCGGCATCGTGTCGGACGTCTGGTACCACATCCAGCTCGTCGCTTCGGGCTGCCATCCCACGCAGATGGCCATGCTCGTGGACGGCCGCGCCCAGGGCCGCGCCAACGTGCAGTCGTCGATGACCAGCTCCCTCTCCGCCGACGGCGGCACCGTGGGGGTGGAGGACGCGAGCGGTTTCCCCGACCGGGGAGCCCTCCTCGTCGGCATGGAGGTGATCGAGTACGAATCGCGCAGCGGCAACCAGTTCGTCGTGCAGACCGGGGGCGACGGGGCCGTGGTGGGCCGCGGCGTGCGCGGCACGGCGGCGGAGGACCACCCCGAGGGCTCTCCCGTGACGCTCTTCGGGTACAGCCGGCCGATCACGGTTGCCCTCGCGACCGGCGGCGCGACGCTCAACGGCGAGCTAGGGCCCTGGTCCCCCGTGACCATCGACACCGCGGCCGACGCGGGCTCCGGCGGCGGGGGAGGCGCGACGCCCTTCGCCAACTACCAGCCGACGATCACGCCCTACCCCTGGACGATCCCCGGCACCGGTGGAGGTGGCGGCGGCGCTCCGCCCCCGGATACCTATGTTACGGCGTTCACCATTCCCTTCAGCTCCGACACTGCGATCAGCGGCTTCACCGTCGGCGTCTACCCCAACATCGACGACCCGAGCGTGGATGTCACCCAGCAGATGACCGCCTTCCAGGACGAGGGCTACTGCTTCGTCTGCTACCTGGGCGGGACGACCGACGACTTCACCAACTTCATGACCACCGGCAAGGACAACGTGCACGGGGTCGTGGAGCTCATGAAGTACGTCAAGACGGCGCCGACCACGATGACGCTCTCCCGGTCCACCGACGCCTTCGGGTCGGTGACGGCGCCGGTCCAGGACAGCAACTACGAGATCCTCGTGGGTTACATGAAGACGGGAGGGGAGACGCTTCCGCTCACCGGCGCGACGATCTTCATCGCTCCCGTCTCCGTCCGTGCCAGCTCCACGAGCAACGAGAATTACCTCAACCCGCCGGACAGCGGCGGCGAACTGCGCCACTGGCTCATGCAGATCCTCGGTGCCGATGCGGGGGACGGGACCCCGCGCGCCTGGGAGTGGGTGCGCTACAGCGAACTCCTGCACGACGGCAGCGCGAGCTACTTCCTCCAGGCCCGCATCAACGGCGAAGACGCCATGCTCGACGCGGCGGGCTTCAACGAGGACGGGCTGATCACGGTACTTTCGGGGGCCGCCCCCACTTCGGGGGGTGGCGGCACGCCGGGCGGCGATCCGGGCGGTGATCCGGGCGGCGACCCGGGCGGCGACCCGGGTGGCGACCCGGGCGGCGACCCTCCGTCGGCGCCTCCCGCCGGGGATGGCGGCGGCGGCGAGGGCGGTCCCGTGCCCTCTCCCGATCCGGGCCCCGCTCCTGAAGGGGATGGCGGCGGCGGGGACGGCGGCCCTTCTGCGGACGATCCCGTTCCTCCGAGCGAGGAGGATGGCGCGGGCGGGGACGGCGGCAGTGATCCTGCGCCCGATCCCGGTCCGGGCAGCGAAGAGGACGGCGCGGGCGGGGACGGGGGCCCTCCGCCGAGCGACCCTGTTCCTCCCAGCGAGGGAGACGGCGCGGGTGGCGAGGAGACGCCTCCCGGAGATCCGACGATTCCTCCGACCGACGGCGGCCCGCCTTCCGATGGCGGAGGCGGCGGCGGTCCCACGGAGCCTCCGCCGTCCGATGGCGGGGGCGGTGGGTCGGGTCCCAACTCCGGCGTTCCGCCGGGGGATGAGGGCGGCGGGACCGGCGGCAGCGGCACCGGCGCTCAGGCACCTCTGGGCACGCCCTCGGTGGAGAACTGGTCCAACGAGATCCGGCACCGCGGCGTCCAGGACGCGTCGGCGCTGAACGACGGCGACATCCTCGTGGACGACTGGTACAAGGCGGGCAACCATCTTTCGGGGGCAGCCATCCTGCCGATCTTCGGGACCTACGGAGGTCCCGATCCCGCCACGGCCACCCCCGGCGAAGCGTTCTGCGTCTGGCCGCGGCCGGGCGCGAACGACCGGGTCGACCTGGTCGATGGTGAGGACACCGTGCGTCTCGGCGGCGCCGAGGCGTTCTTTGCGATGAACCACACTTCGGAGCGCTTCAAGGACGACGCCGATCACAACCTGACGGGCGACCGTGACGCCTTCACGCTCGCGCACTACTCGCACCTCGTCGCCCTCGATCGCGACGTGACGAGCCGATTCAACCCCTCCGGGGGCCTGGATCCCCAGTCGAGCGACTTCCGCACCTTCACCCGCCTGCTCTGCTTCCCCTCGGGGGAGATGCTCGATGCCCGAAGCCGGCTGAGCAGCGGCAACGTCGGTCGCCGCTTCAGCGGCGAGGCGAGTTCGGCGGTCATCGACGAGATCCTCGGGGCCAACCGCGAACCCAAGTTCCCGCTCTGTGTCGTGGACGAGCTCCTGGGCGAGTCCCAGGAGACCATCACCGTCATCTCCTCCGAGGGGGTGCCGGACCAGAGCGACGTCCCGACGGCACCGGGCGTGCTCAAGATCGGGGACGAGTTGGTCGTGTTCGCGGAGGCCGACCTGCGCGGCAACGGCATGGTCTTCTCCGGCTGCCGTCGGGGCGTCCTGCGCACGACGGCGCGCTCCTACCCCCAGGGCACGCGCGTGGAGCCTCTCTTCGGCATCTACGTCGGCATCCTGTCGGAGAGCGTCCAGGAGTCGAGCAACCAGATCGCCGGCCTGGGCTTCGACCGCTTCCCGCGCATGGGCGCGGTGCGGCTCGAGGACGCCAATGCCGACCAGGCGGAGATCCGCCTCTACACGGAGAACGCTGGCAACATCCTGCGCATGCCGGTCCATGACGGCGGCGGCGGCATCTTCGTGGGCCGCTACGGCACCACCGCGCGCTCCTTCGATTCGGGGACCCCGGTCTTCTGGCAGCCGGTCCGCAACTGGGACCGGTTCGCCGAGTTCAGCGACGACCCCGAGCTGAGCTTCTTCTCCATCTCCACGGAGCTGACGGACGCCTTCCTGAAGCGCATCTACTGGAAGGAGGTCATTACCGCGGAAAACCTGAACATGAGGGTCTATTGCCGCCTGAACGAGGCCGTGGACTGGAACGCGACCTCGCAGCGGCAGATCTGGCTCAGCCGCGACGGCGACAGCTCGGGCAGGCCGAGCGACCTCGAGGGGCTCCGGAAGCAGGAGCAGGATCCGCGCAGCAAGCTGCGCTTCCTGCGTGTCATGGAGGATCCGGCGGGGGACAACCTCGTCAACCTGCAAGCGGACAAGGTGGAACTGCGCGTCTTCGTGATCTACGAGACCGGCGCCTTCGTCTGGAACGACCCTGCGCGCGTCGGCTGGAAGACCTCGCCGATCCTGCAGTCTCTGGCGATCGAGTACGTCAACCAGAACCGCGTCTTCCGCCACCTCGACGAGTAGCGCGGAAACGCAGATCGAATCGAGCGGCCCCGGGCAACCCCCGGGGCCGCCTTCTTTTGCAGGGTTGGTATCCTCCCCGGTGCCACGAAGCGAGAGTGGCGGAACTGGCAGACGCGCGGGACTTAGGATCCCGTGGGGCAACCCATCCCGGTTCGACTCCGGGCTCTCGCACTTGCCTGCCGACTTGGGAGCCCGCACAGGCCGTGGAGCGCGCCGGCGTCGGTGGTTCGACCGGCTGCGGGCGGCCGCAGCGGCGTCACCACAGCGGCGTCCCCTCGATGCGCGGCCTCGGTCCCCGGGCGTCGTGGTGCACCCGCGCGCCCACCGTGCGTCCTCCGGCGGCCGCTTGGAGGCCCGGCACCTGCTCCTACAATACGTGGAGGTCGCATCCCCGGCGCGCTCGCCCGCCTCCAGGTCCTCTCCATGCTCGCCCACGCCCTCCGCGAACGCCTGAAGGCCGGCTATGCCGCGCGTGACCTGAGGGCGGATGTCATGGCGGGGCTGGTCGTCGGGATCCTCGCGCTGCCCCTGGCCATGGCGCTCGCCATAGCGTCGGGCGTCCCGCCGCAACACGGCCTCTACACCGCGATCGTGGCCGGGGCGGTCTGCGCGCTCGCGGGCGGCTCGCGCTTCAACGTGAGCGGCCCCACGGCGGCCTTCGTCGCCATCCTCGCCCCGGTCGCGGCCCGCTACGGCGTGGGGGGACTCGCCACCGCCACCTTCATGGCCGGCGCGATCCTGGTGGTGATGGGTTTAGCCCGGATGGGGCGGCTCATCCAGTACATTCCCCATCCGGTCACCACCGGCTTCACGGCAGGCATCGCCGTCGTCATCGCCACGCTCCAGGTGAAGGACTTCCTCGGACTCACGGTGCCCGGCCAGCCCGAGCATTACTGGGAGCGCGCGGTCCTCCTGGCGCGGGCGCTTCCCTCGACGCGATGGGGCGACGCGGCGATCGGCTGTCTCACGCTGGCGCTGCTTCTTCTCAGCCCGCGGGTGACGCGTCGCGTCCCCGCCCCCCTCATCGCCATCCCGGTCGCCTCCCTCGTCGCCCTCTGGATTCCCGCCGCCACCATCGGCACGCGCTTCTCCTTCCTCGACGCCTCTGGGGCCACCCTCCCCGGCATCCCCACGGTACCACCCGCGTTCGGCATGCCCTGGAACCTCCCGGGACCGGGCGGCCCGCTCCTGGGCCTCTCGTGGGAGCTCGTCCGGGAACTCCTCATGCCCGCCACGACGATCGCGCTCCTGGGCGCCATCGAGTCTCTCCTCTGCGCCGTGGTCGCCGACGGGATGGCGGGCACCCGTCATGATCCCGATGCCGAGCTGCTCGGCCAAGGGCTCGGCAATCTCGCGGCGCCGCTCTTCGGCGGCATCGCGGCCACGGGGGCCATCGCGCGGACCGCGACGAACGTGCGATCCGGCGCGCGCTCGCCCGTCGCCTCGGCGGTGCACGCGCTCTTCGTGCTCGGCGCCGTGCTCGCGCTCGGCCGGTGGCTGCGCCACGTGCCGATGTCCGCCCTCGCCTCGCTCCTGCTGCTGGCCGCCTGGAACATGAGCGATGTGCGCCACGTGATGCACATGATCCGTGTAGCGCCGCGAAGCGATGTCGTGGTGCTCTGCACCTGCCTCACGCTTACCGTCGCCTTCGACATGGTGATCGCGGTCGTGGTCGGCGTGGTGTTGGCCGCGCTCCTCTTCATGCGCCGCATGGTCGAACTGGCCAGCGCGCGTTTCGTCGAGCCGGCCAGCTCGCCGCACGCCCACGACCTGCCCCCCGGGGTGATCCTCTACGAGGTCGCGGGGCCCTTCTTCTTCGGCGCCGCGCAAAAGCTGGTGAGCGCGCTCGGCCGCGTCGCCGCGGATTGCCGCGCGGTCGTCCTGAACCTGAGCGGCGTGCCGGTGATGGACATGACGGGACTCGTCGCCCTGCAGTCGCTCGTGCAGGGGCTCGCCTCCCGCAAGACGATGGTGATCCTCACCGCGCTTCGGGACCAGCCCTGGGACCTGTTGCGCAAGGCGGGGCTGCACGAATCGGGCGGCCACCTCCAGATCGACCGCACCCTCGAGGACTCGCTCGCCTACGTGCGGGCGCGATTCCGGTAGGGGGGGCGCCCCGCGTCAGGCATCGCCCCTCGGCGAAATGCGCCCCTCCTCGCGCGCCTTCAGGAACCGGAAGTGCTCGTGCCGCTCCAAATCGAACGACGCGATGCGATCCACGCGCGGGAACGCGCGATGGTGCGCCTGGCAGCGGTAGCAGATCGCCACGTCGGGGAGCGTTAGGAAGAGCAGGAGATCGACGGCGGCGGCCGCCACCATGGGCCAGAACGAGCCGAGGGCGATCCAGAGTCCGGCGCCCAGGGCGACGAGAGCGAGGCCCAGCTTCTGGTTGAAATCGCGGTGCTTGTAGAGCTCGCCGCCGCAGGCCAAGCAGGAAACGAGGGGGTCGGGGGCGGGGTCGGGGGCGAGGTGGGCCTCCGCGCCGCAGCGGAGGCAGCGGGCGGCGGCCCCCGCAGCCCCCTCCATTCCCTTCCCGCAGCCGGGGCAGCCGAAGACGACGCTCACGCCGGGATCCCCGCGCTGCGCTGCAGAAAGACCGCGATCAGTTCGCCGACGCCAACGAGCGCGGTCATGGCGTAGAGGATGCCCGTCGCCGATTGGTTGGAGCGGATCTTCACGCAGGCGAGCACCATCGCGCCGAAAACGAGCGGCAGCGCGAGGCCGAAGAGCGCACGGGCCAGGAGGAATACCGTGTCGCCCAACGGCGGGCCGCCGTGGGCGGGCCACCAGCTCCAGACGAGCGCGCCGGCGAGGAGCGTGCGGGCCGCCAGCACGGCGAGCAGCAGCATGGACATGCGCAGGAAGGGGGTGAAGCTGAGGCCGCGCGCAGTGAGATAGGAGTGGCCCAGAAGCATCGCCCCGAGGGTTCCCCCGGCCGCGATCCCGCCCAGGAGCCCTGAGGGAAAGCCCCCCGCGGCCAGGGCGAGCCAGAGCGCGGCGGGAGCCACGCAGAGGGGGGAGCGCAGCGCGTTCACCCGGAAGGTGCGGCCCCGTTCGACGAGAAGGGCCGAGGCGGCGAGCGCGGCCGCGGGGGCTTGAGGCGCCCCGCAGGGGAGCGCCACCAGCGCAAGCGAAGCGATCACGAAGAGGCTCACGCGGGGCCAGGAGCCCTCGTTCACCTGGGGGCCGAAGGCCGCGAAGACGAGGCCGTAGCCGCCCGCGAGGAAGGAGAGGAATCGGGCGAGGGTATCGAGGACGTCCATCAGAGGCGCGAGGGGCAGCGGTCGTTGAGAAGGCAGCGGTCGCAGGCGGGCGCGCGCGCGGCGCAGACCCGGCGCCCGTGCAGGATCAGGGCGTGTCCGCAAAAGATCCAGTCCTTGCGCGGCAGGAGATCCATCAGCTCGCGCTCGATTTTCACCGGGTCCTCGAGCTTCGTGAAGCCGAGCCTGCCCGAGAGGCGCCGGACGTGCGTGTCCACGACGACCCCCTCCGCCTTCCCGAAGGCGACCCCGAGGATCACGTTCGCGGTCTTGCGCGCCACGCCGGGGAGCTCGAGGAGCTCCTCCATGGTCTGCGGCATGCGTCCTGCGAAGCGCTCCACGAGCATGCGGGCGAGCCCCAGGATGTTGCGCGTCTTGTTGCGGAAAAACCCGGTGGGGTGGATCATCCGCTCGACCTCCTCCGGATCGGCCCCCGCCAGCGCCTCCGCCGTCGGGAAGCGCCCAAAGAGCGCCGGAGTGACCCGGTTGACCATCTCGTCGGTGCACTGGGCCGAGAGGACCGTGGCGACCGCGAGCTGGAAGGGATCGGCGTGCTGGAGCGCGCAGTCGGCGTCGGGATACTCCTTACGGAGCCGTCGCAAGACCGTGCGAGCCCAGGAGGCTGCGCTCATCGGGCCAGGGCCGCCAGGAACCCGTCCGCGTCGAGGCAGTTGGGCACGTCCTCGGCTTGCAGCCCGCCATGCCGGGCGGCGAGCAGGCCCCAGACAAGGTCGTCCATGCCTTCGGCGCTGTGGGCGTCGGGGCCGATGGGAATCCGGAGACGCAGGTCGCGCGCGCGAGCATGCCATTGCGGATCGAGATCGAGCCTCGATGGGTTGGCATTGAGCTCCACCGCGCAGCCGGTCTCCGCCGCGGCTGCGAGAATGCGCTCCAAATCGACCGGATAGCCCTCCCGGCGCAGCAGGAGCCGTCCGGTGGGGTGGCCCAGGATGGAGACCTTGGGGTGGCGCACCGCCTTCTCGATACGGCGCGTCACGGTCTCCGCGTCCTGCGCGAAGGAGGAGTGGACCGAGGCGATCACGAAGTCGAGCTCCGCCAAGACGTCGTCGGGATAGTCGAGCAAGCCGTCGGCGAGGATGTCCACCTCGGCGCCGTGGAGGATCCGGACCCCGCCCCCTGCATTGTGTTTCGCCACCTCCGCGGCCTGCGCCCGCAGCCGCTCGATGCTCAAGCCGTTCGCATAGGCAGCCGCGCGACTGTGGTCGGTGACCGCGAGATAGGCAAAGCCGCGCTCCTCCGCCGCGGCCGCCATGGCCCCCAGGTCCAGCGTGCCGTCGGACCATGTGGTGTGGGCGTGGACGAGGCCAAGAAGATCGTCCCGCTCGACGAGGCGAGGCGGCGCGGTGCGCCCGTCGCAGGCGTGACGCTGCTCGGCCGGGATGGCGTGGAGGGCGCGGGAGGAGTAGATTTCCTCCTCGGTTGCCGCACTGCCGGGAATGCGGAGGACCTCCGCCACGTGCTCTTGGGGGCCGGTCTCCTCGAAGAGGGTTCGCGCGAAGTCGTCGGCCGCGGCGAATCGGAGGCGGAAGAGGGGTTCGTTACGGCGACGCACGATCCATGCGTCCCCTTCCCTCCGGGCGTTCTCGATGCTGGCGTTGCCCGGGCGCCCGATCGCCACCAGGACGATGCGGTCCACTACGGGGCAGCCGCGACGCGCGGGTCCCGCCAGGGCGGCGTCGGGGAGATGGAGCTCCTCGCGCCACCGCTCCGCCAGCGCCCAGGCATCCGGCAGGAGGACCTGTCCTCGCGAACTCTCGAGGAACTCGATGCCCTCGAGGATCTTCCGCGCCGTCTTGGCGCCGAACCCCTTGATCTCCGCAAGACGCCCGTCCTGGGCGGCTGCGCGGAGCTCCTCGACGGTTTGGGCCCTAAGGTCGTGGACCACCGCGTGCAGGCGTTTAGGGCCGAGCCCGGCGATCTTGAGCATCTCGGGAAGACCCGGAGGCGCTTTGGCCAGGAGTTCCTGCACCAGGCGCACGCTCCCGGAGGCGAGAAGCTCCGCCACCACCGCTTGGAGCTTCGGGCCCATCCCGCGCACCTCCCCGAGCCGCCCCCGGGCTGCAAGGTCCGCGGCGCTCTCCGGAAGCGTCTCGATGGTGCGGGCCGCCCGGCCGTAGCTCAGAGCGCGCTGGGGATCGCCCTCGACTACCTGCAGGAGGGTCTCGATTTCGCGAAAGACGCCCGCGATCTCCTTGTTGCCGAGCCCGGACATGGGCCAGCATCCTACCGCGCCCGGAGTGCCTTCCCCGGTTTGACAATCCTCCGCGTCCGGGTTCAATAAGGGGCTGCCGCCCTCCTAGCTCAGTTGGTAGAGCAGCTGACTCTTAATCAGCGGGTCGAAGGTTCGAGTCCTTCGGGGGGCACCAATAGAGAAAGCTGGCCAGAGCCAGCTTTCTCTATTGGTGCCCCTAGGCTCGAGCCTCTATCGCGCGAATCCGCGCCAGCCGACAAACCATGCAGCGCATGGTTTGTCGGGTTGGACGAGAGCCTCCCCAAGCCCGTCGTGCGAGTCACGGGGCTCCTTAGGGCGCCCGCCCAGCTTTCTCTACTCGTGCCTACGCGCTTCCCCGGGCCTGGGATCCGCCTGTCGTCGCAACATCGGACTCCAGCCGCCCCGCGACCAGAAACCTCAGCCGATCGATGCCCCGCTGTTCCGCGAGAAGCCGCGCCCGTCGATGTCGGCGAACGCGAACGGCGCCTGGATCGAAGGCGCGAGCGCCGCCGCGACGCGCCCCTCCCCGCCCCCGAAATCGAGCATCCAGCCGCGGCAGCCCTCGAGCGCAGCCCGCAGCGTCGCCGCCACATCCCCACGCCGCCGGAAAGCGTAGGCGAGCCTATCCGCGAGGCCGATCGGGTTCACGTCCCGATCCTCGCGCACCGGCGCGCGGAAGGGGAGGGGGAGTCGCCCCCCCCGCACGCTCCGCGGCTCAGGAGCAGCCGGTCGTTGCCCCGCAGGTGTTGCACTTGAGGCAGGTCCCGTTGCGCACCAGGGTGAACTGGCCGCACTCGCCGCAGGGGTCCCCCTCGTAGCCGAGCATGCGAGCCCGCTTGGCGCGCTCCATCGCGGTCCAGGCGCCGTGCGCCGCCTCCGCCACGAGCAGCTCGCGGGTCTCGATCAAGGTCTCGGACTTGACGGCGAATCCGCGCTCGAGGGCGGCGGGCACCGCGTGGTCCCCGTTCGTGTCGCCGTTCCCGTTCCCGTGGTCCTGCGATTCGTGCTTCCCGGCGTTCGCGCCGCTGCGACGGATGCGGGACGGGATTAGTCCCCCCTTCACCGGCTCCTCGCCGACGTACTCCGGCTCCACCTGGCGATTGAGCGCCTCGGGGCGCAGGTCCTCGGGCGTCACCTGTCCGAGATCGTCGCGGCCGAGGTAGGTGATGGCCAGCTCGCGGAAGATGTAGTCGATGATGGAGGTGGCGATCTTGATGCGGTCGTTGCCCGTGACTGGTCCGTTGGGCTCGAATCGGCTGAAGACGAACGCCTCGATGTACTCTTCGAGCGGGACTCCGTACTGGAAGCCGAGCGAGACCGAGATGGCGAAGGAGTTCATGAGGCTGCGGAACGCCGCCCCCTCCTTGTGCATGTCGAGGAAGATCTCGCCCAGGGTGCCGTCGTCGTACTCGCCGGTGCGGATGTAGACCTTGTGGCCGCCCACCATCGCCTTTTGCGTGTAGCCCTTGCGGCGGTTCGGCATGCGGCGCCGCTTGGCCAGATAGCGGTAGACGATCTTCTCGACCACCTTTTCCACTCGCCCCTGCGCGTCCCCGGCGAAGAGGAGGCTCGTGTCGTCCCCGACGGTCGTATTGAGCGGCTGGGAGAGCTTGCTCCCATCGCGATAGAGCGCGTTCGCCTTCAGCCCGAGCTTCCAGGAAAGGAGGTAGGCCTCCTTCACCTGCTCCACCGTGGCATCCTCGGGCATGTTGATCGTCTTGGAGATGGCTCCGCTGATGAAGGGCTGCGCGGCGGCCATCATGCGGGTGTGCGCCTCGGTGCCGAGCGCGCGCTGGCCGCGCCGCCCGCACCGGCTGGCGCAATCGAAGATGGGGTAGTGCTCGGGCCGCAGGTGGGGCGCGCCCTCGATGGTCATGGTGCCCAGGACGTGGTCGTTGGCAGCGCGGATCTGCTCGGCGGTGAAGCCGAGCGCTTCCAGGAGCCGGAAGGAGGACTCGGCAAGCTTCGCCTCGGGGATCCGGAGCTGCTCGCGGCAGAAGTCCGCGCCGAGGGTGCCGACATTGAAGACGAAGGAGAGGTCGAACGCCCCTTGGAGGGACTCCTCGATGCGGGAGAGCGCCTCCTCGTGGAATCCCTTGGCGCGCAGCGCCTCGTGGTTGACGTGGGGGGCGCCCCGGAGTGTTCCGGTGCCGCGGCCGTACCGGACGATGGCGTCGATCTGCTCTTTGGAATAGCCGAGGCGCCGGAGCGCCGGGGGGATCGACTCGTTGATGATCTTGAAGTACCCGCCGCCCGCGAGCTTCTTGTACTTGACCAGGGCGAAGTCGGGCTCGATGCCGGTCGTGTCGCAATCCATCACGAGACCGATCGTCCCGGTGGGGGCGATGACGGTGGCCTGGGCGTTGCGGAAGCCGAGTTTCTCACCCAACTGGAGCGCCTGGTCCCAAGCCTTCCGCGCCGCCTGGAGGAGGTCGGGCGGGCAGTGCCGCTCCTCGATGCCCACCGGCAGGATCGCGAGGCCCTCGTATTCGCCCTCGGGCGCGTCGTAGGCGGCGCGCCGGTGGTTCCGGATGACGCGGAGCATCGCCTCGCGGTTGCGCGCGAACCCGGCGAAGGGGCCCATCTGCGCCGCCATCTCGGCGCTGGCGGCGTAGGCGACGCCGGTGAGGATCGCCGTGATGGCGCCGGCGATCGCCCGCGCTTCCTCGCTGTCGTAGGGGATGCCGCGCACCATGAGATAGGTGCCCAGGTTTGCGTAACCCAGGCCGAGGGTGCGGAACTCGTGGCTCAGGCGCGCGATCTCGCGGCTCGGGAACTGCGCCATCGCGACGCTCGTTTCGAGGGTGAGCGTCCAGAGGCGGCAGGCGTGCCGGAACCCCTCGATGTCGAAGGCGCCGCTCTCCGGATGCGCGAAGCGCATGAGGTTCAGGGAGGCGAGGTTGCAGGCCGTGTTGTCGAGGAACATGTACTCGCTGCAGGGATTGCTCGCGCGGATACGCCCATCCTTGGGGCAGGTGTGCCACTCGTTGATGGTGGTGTCGAACTGGACGCCCGGATCGGCGCAGGCCCACGCGGCGTACGCGATCTCCTCCCACAACTCGCGGGCGGGGAGGGTCTTGGCCACCTTCCGCGCCGTGCGGTAGGTGAGGCGCCACTCCTCGTCGCGCTCCACCGACTCGAGAAACGCGTTGGTGATTCGCACGGAGTTGTTGCTGTTCTGGCCCGAGACCGTCAGGTAGGACTCGGAGGTCCAGCTCGTGTCGTAGGTGGGGAACTCGATGGAGGTGTACCCCTGCTTCGCCAGCTGGAGCACGCGCCGGATGTAGTTCTCGGGGATCTCGGCGGCGCGCGCCGCGGCGACCGCGTCGCGCAGCCCGGGGTTCTTCGCCGCCTCGAACCGCGTCTCGGCATCGGGATACTCGTGGCACGCCTTCAGGACCGCGTTCAGGTGGCGCTGGGCAAGGCGCGACCCGGCCACCAGCGAAGCCACCTTCTGCTCCTCGCGCACCTTCCAATTGATGAACGCCTCGATGTCGGGGTGGTCGATGTCGACCACCACCATCTTGGCGGCGCGACGCGTGGTGCCCCCCGACTTGATGGCGCCCGCGGCGCGGTCGCCGATCTTCAGGAAGCTCATCAGCCCGGACGACTTGCCACCGCCGGAGAGCGCCTCGTTCTCGGCGCGGAGGTCGGAGAAGTTCGTGCCGGTTCCCGAGCCGTACTTGAAGAGGCGAGCCTCGCGGACCCAGAGGTCCATGATGCCGCCCTCGCCGACAAGGTCATCGGTCACGCCGGAGATGAAGCAGGCGTGGGGCTGCGGTCGGGAGTAGGCGTCCTTGCTGCGGAGGACGCGGGCGCTCTTGGAGTCGACGTAGTAGTGCCCTTGCGCCGGCCCATGGATCCCGTAGGCCCAATGGAGGCCGGTATTGAACCACTGGGGGCTGTTGGGCGCGGCCATCTGGCGCGCCAGCATGGCGCACATCTCCTCGTAGTAGACCCGCGCGTCCTCCTCGCGATCGAAGGCGCCTTCCCGGAAGGCCCAGTAGGTCCAGCAGCCCGCGAGCCGGTGGAAGACCTGGCGACAGTCCTCCTCCAACCCATTTCGTTCCAGCTCCGGCAGCTCGCTCATCGCCGCGACGTCCGCCTCGCTCCTCCAGAGCCACTCCGGCACCCCCTCCTCGGGCACCCTGCGCAGCCGGGCGGGCACGCCCGCCTTGCGGAAGTACTTCTGCGCCAAGACGTCGGTGGCGACCTGGCTCCAGAACGAGGGGACGATCACCCCGTCGCATTCGAACACGACCCTCCCGTCGGGCTCCACGATGCGCGAGGTGCGCGTGTCGAACTGGATCTCCCCATAGGGCCCTTCTCCCGCCCGCGTGAATCGCCGCTCGATCCTCATGCCGATCCTCCGTCCCGAATCCGTCCGATCCGTTCCCAACCGACCCGCAATCCATCCGCCCACCGAGTCGTCCGGGCCCCTCCCGGGGCCTCGCTCCGCCCGGGTGGCGGCGCGGGGAGCCGACGCTCCCATATGTAGTGTCGGATCATCGACCGTACACCATATATCGTGGTTTTCAAGGGGAAACCGCAGCCCGCCCGTCCGAAGCGGGGGTCGATTTTCGGTCGGTGGGGGGACGGAATCCGGCCTGCGCGCGGAAACCGTGGGAGGGGGCGGGGAGGCCGGCCGCCGGCCTCGCGGCGACCTCGCCAGCCGCCCGTACAATCGCCCCGATGCCCGCCCGCTTGGCCTATCCGGCCCTTGTGCTGCTCCTCGTGGCCCCCGCCGCATGGTTCCTGAGCGGTTGTTCAGAGGAGAGCCAGCCTGCTCCGCCTGAGCCCGGGCAATCGGCCTTGGCCCCGCCCCCTCCCGCGCTGGCGCCCCCCGCGGAGACGGAGGAGGAGTGGTTCGTGGACGAAGCGGCTGCCCGCGGCATCACCCTGCTCAATCAGACCGGCGAGCCCCGCAACAAGGAGCTGATCATGGGCACCGTCGGACCGGGCTGCGCCTGGTTCGACGCCAACGGGGATGGGCTGCTCGATCTCTACATCGTGAATGGCACCTGGCTCGTGGGGGGCCGCCGCGAAGAGGTCTATTCGGGTCCGGATCGGCCGCGCAACGCGCTCTACATGCAGCAGCCGGACGGGACGTTCCGGGACGAGGCGCGTGCGCGCGGCGTGGATGACGACGCCTGGGGCTTCGGCGCCTGCGCCTTCGATTTCGACAACGACGGGGACCAGGATCTCTACGTGGCCAACCTGGGGCCGAATCGGCTCTACCGCAACGACGGCCAGGGGGGGTTCGTCGACATCGCCGCCGAGGCCGGCGTCGCGGGGGTCAAGGCGGACTGGTCGACGGGCGCCGCCGTGGGGGACTACGACCGCGACGGCCTGCTCGACCTCTACGTCTCCAATTACGCGGACATGTTCCTCTGGCTGCGGGAGGCGGGCCAAGTGCGGCGCGACGAACAGGGAAACGTCACCGATGCCCGCACCTGCGAGTGGCAGCGGCTCCGCGTCTACTGCGGGCCGGTCGGCCTCCCCAAGCAGCAGCACTACCTGTTCCGCAATCTGGGGAAGGGTCGCTTCGAGGACGTCACCAAGTCCAGCCGCGTCTGGCGGCCGGAGGCGGAAGGGGGCCCCGAATATGGCTTCCAGCCGCTCTTCACCGACTTGAACAAGGATGGCTGGCCCGACATCTACGTCGCGAACGACTCCGTCCCCGCGTTCTTCTTCGAGAACCAGCGCGACGGCACGTTCCGCGAGTGCGCCGCAGCCTACGGCATCCAGTTGAGCTCCACGGGCGCGGAGATGGCGGGCATGGGCGCGGATAGCTGCGACATCAACGAGGACGGCTGGCCCGATCTCCACAAGACCAACTTCGCCGACGACACCAACAGCCTCTACATCGCGGAGCCGGTGCAGGGGATGCCGCTCACCTTCCGCGACCACTCCGACCGCGCCGGCATCCGTCAGGTGGTCTACAAGGACCTCGCCTGGGGGGTCCTGGTCTTCGACTACGACCACGACGGGGACCGCGACCTCTTCTACGCCAACGGCCACGTCTATCCCGAGGTGGACGGGGTCGAGGGATTGAACATGAAGTTCGAGCAGACCAACCGCCTCCTGCGCAACGACAGCACGCGCAGGGCGGGGGGCGGGGTCCGGCTCGCCTTCAAGGACGTCTCGGCCACGAGCGGACCGGGCATGCGCATCGAGAAGTGCTCGCGCGGGGCGGCGATGGCGGACTTCGACAACGACGGTGATCTCGACATCCTCGTGGTCAATCTGAACGACAAGCCCAATCTCCTGGTGAACCGCCTGGGCCAGTCGCGCGGGCACTGGTTGACGATCCGCCTGCGCGGGGATCCCGCCCGCGGCACGAACCGCGATGCCGTCGGCGCCAAGCTCTGGATCGACGACGGCCGGCGGCGCCAGTACGTCGAGACGCTCCGCGGCCAGAGCTTCCTCAGCTGCAACGACCCGCGCGTGCATGTCGGGCTCGGCGCGGGGGCGGGTCCCATCCGGATCGAGATCGTCTGGCCGGACGCCGCCCAAAGCCGGTCCTCGCACACCGTCGAGACGGGCGATCGCGAGATCCTGATCGAGCAGCCCTGAGCGCCGCGCTCAGCAGCGCGCTTTCCCGCGGTGGTCGAAGCGCTCCTTGCCGAGCACTTCCTCCTTTTTCGTCTCGTGCAACCGCTCGTAGCGCGCGAGCTTCTCCGGCTCGCGCAGGAGGCGGTAGATGCGCGTGAGGTGCCAGTAGGCAGGAGGGCACTCGGGGCGCACCTCCACTTGGCGCAGCAACAACGCCTCCACCTCCCGGATCAGTCCCATGTGCGCCTCCACCTCCGCGGGGTGGACCCGGGTGTCCATGATCTCGGCCATCTCGCAGACGAGCCGGTAGGTATCCTCCTCGCGCAAGGCAAGGATCGAGGCGCGGTAGAGCGCCAGCGCGGCGTCCATCGCAGGGCCCTCCGGGTCGCGCAGCGCCTCGATCTTGGCCGCCAGGCAGCGCGCCGAGACGATCTCGAAGCCCTTCGCGTCGGGCCCCGCCTCGGCGAGCACCTTTCGCGCCTCGTCGGTGCGCTCGCCGCGCAGGAGGATGACGGCGATGCCCGCCAGCATCTCCTCCTTGCGCCCGGGCGCCAGCTCCATCACCTGCCGCAGCCGAGCCATCGCCGCCTCGTCCCGATTCATCTGCTCGTCGACGATGGCGAAGTTCTGCAGGAATTCCTCGCGAGCCGGGTGGTCCTCGGCGAGGTGCGTCTCCACCTGCACGAGATACTCATCCGCGCGCTGCCAGTTGCCGAACATGATCATCCGCTGGGCGAGACTGAGCGCGGCGATGGCGTAGGCGGTCTTCACATTGCCATCGAGCCCCACCTCGGCGTAGGGCGCGAAGCTGTCCGCCCTGCAGGTGATCGCGCGGGAAAGCCGTTCGTAGGCGCGGGGGTGGTCGCCGGCGATATTCGCGATGAGCCCCTCGAGGTAGAGCGCGAGGGGGTCGGTGTAGTTCAGGTCGGCCCGGGCGATCATCCGCTCGGTGAGCTTCTGCGCCTGCTTGAGCGTTTCGGCCCTGCGTGCGAGGTCCTCCATGCGTCGCCCGATCTCCGTCGTGCAGAGGGCGGTCCAGAAATAGCCCCGCCAATTCTTGGGAAGCAGCCGCGTGCACTCGTCGAAGCTGGCGAGCGCCTTGGGCCAGTCGCGGGCGATGTAGGCCTGGAGTCCGGCGTTGTAGGCGACCACGAAGGGGTCCTCCTCGGCTCGGGCGCGCGGCGCGGGAAGGAGGAGGAGCGCGGGAAGGAGGAGCGCGAGCCTCACGGCACGTCGCTCCATTGCACGACGCGTAGGCCACGCGATCCGCCGCAGCAGAGCAGGAACCGCCCGGTCGCGGAGGAGCGCGGGGCGAGGCCGCGGAGCACGATCGGGGAGGCGAAAATCACCTCGGCGGCCTGCGTGAAGCTGATTCCGCCCACGTTGAGATAGACCTTCACCCGGTCCCCCGCGCCCACGGCCAGGGAGCCTCCCGTTCCCGCGACCGCGATGGTGCTCGCGCCGGAATCGGCGACGGGCGCCGTGGGAACCGGGACGACCGGATTGGCCAGATTGAAGGTGGCGACGGTCCCGCGTCCCGCGACATAGAGCGTCGTCCCTTCGCGGGCGAGATCGAGGCCGAAGTTGCCCGGCCCCGCGATGGGGTCGGTGGCGAGGTTGGCGAAGTTGCCCGCCACGGCTATGACGCTGGCGGTGGTCACCGTCGGGACGGGAAGCAGCGTGATGGCGAGGATCCCGAACACGCCTCCCGACTGGACGCTGACGTAGGCGTTGGTTCCGTTCACCAGGACGTCGAGGAAGCGGTCCACCGGCGGCGTGACCGACGCGAAGCCGGGGCCCGCCGACCAGCTGCCGGGAGTACCGGGCAGGATCGTGCCGGTGGCCAGGGTGGGGCCGCCCGTCGCCACGAGGAAGGCATTCGAGGCGCCCGATACCCCCCCGGCCTTCCCGTTCGCGTCGCCGGGAGCGGCAATGACGCCGGGCCCGGACCGGAGCAGCATCGCCGCCGAGAAGTCGTGCGGGCCGGGAGTCGCGAGGATTCCGAGCAGCGTCGGGATGTGGAAGATCGTCAGCCCGTTCCCATCGGCGTCGACGGCGCCGGCGCCGACGGCGAGGCATACGAGGTAGATCTCGTCCACGACGGCCAGGGCGTCCACCCGCCCCCCCGCCAGGGCCGCCGGCGGCGTGGTCAGGCTCGAAGCGCGTAAGGTCCCCCGATACGCGGTGGAGGAGATCGCGTTGGGTGCGGTGGCGTCGACGATGTGGACGCCCTCCGTGCCCGCCGCGAGGAAGGCGAGGGTCTGCGCTCCGACCACCGCCAGGGCGATGTTGCGGACGTCCCCGGTCACGCCCTGCGCATCGTCGAGGAACGCGGTCTCCTTGGGCGTGAAGGTGTCCCCGCCCCCCCCTCCGCCGCCTCCGCCCCCGCCCCCTCCTCCGCGGTCCCCGCCGGGGAACTGGTCCGCGGGGAACTGGTGCCAGATGTCGGCAAGTGTCCCGCCGCCGCAAGAGGGGAGGAGCGCGCAGAAGAGGACGAGGAGCGGAGAGCGGAGCATGAGCGGTGGACTGCAATTGTAACTCCCGCCCTCCACGACGTTTCCGCCGCTTGATTTTGGGTGCGGCAGGGATAGGTTGGGGGACCACGCCGGTGGATATAGCTCAGTTGGTTAGAGCACCAGACTGTGGATCTGGGGGTCGGCGGTTCAAATCCGCTTATCCACCCCATTGGGCGCGCGGTCCCGGGGCCTCCCGGGGCCGCGCCCGCTCTGAACGCTAGACCTCTTCGTCAAACTCCTCGTCGAGTTCCTCCGCAGGCGGCTCGGTCCCCGCCGGCGGCGGCGGGTCGCCCCGCTGGCGCGCCAGCTCGGCCAGGATCTCCTGGACACGCAGCGCCTTCTCCCCGGTTTCGTCGAAGTGGAAGAGCAGCCGCGGCGTGGTGCGGGTGCCGAGGTCGCCGGCCACGGCGCCCTGCAGCCGCCCGCGGGCGTGCTCGAGGGCGTGGGCGGCCTTGGACCGGTCGGCCTCGCTCCCGATGCAGGACCAGTTCACGCGGGCGATTCCCAGATCGGCGCTCAGGCGCACCCGGGTGACGGTCACGAGCCTCAGGCGCGGATCGAGCAGGCCGTGGGAGATCAGGGGTGCCAGGGTGTGCAGGATCTGCTTCTCCAGGCGGCGCAGGCGGCGGTCGTCGGGCATCAGATCACCTCGAGTTGATGGTCGGTCACGCGAGCTTCCCGGTGGCGCATCAGGTGGTTCAGGACTCTCTGGAGCAGGCCCCGCACGTGCTTGGCATCGTTGCTCGCGGCGCAGAACCCGAGGCCGGAACTCTGCCAGAGATCCAGGTCCGACACCTCGGCGGCGCTCACGTTGAACCCGGCGCGGATCCGGTCCAGCACGGACCGCACGATCCGCCTCTTCTCCTTCAGGGAGAGGCAACCCTCGAGGGAGAGGGAGACCTGCAAGATGCCGACGTACATGGCCCGCGCCTCCCGGGGGGTGGGGGAGCCGGGTTACAGCGTCCGGCGTAGCTCCTCCAAGGTGTAGAACTCGATCACGTCGCCTTCCTTGATGTCGTCGAAGTTCTGGATCTTGCAGCCGCACTCCAGGCCGTCCTTCACTTCGCGAGCGTCGTCCTTGAACCGCTTGAGGGACTCCAGCGAGCCCCCGTTGAGCACGACGATCCCGTCGCGCAGGAGGCGGACCTTGGCGTTGCGCCGGGCGACCCCGTCGGTGACCATGCAGCCCGCGATCGTGGCGCGCCGGACCGAGATGACCTGGCGCACCTGCGCGTGGCCGATCACGATCTCCTTCACTTCGCTGGGCAGCAGCCCCTCCGCGACGCGGCGGAGATCCTCCAGGAGCTCGTAGATGATCTGGTAGGTGCGGATCTCGACGCCGCTCTGCTCGGCGGCGGCGCGCGCCTTGGCGTCGGCGGCGACGTTGAAGCCGAGGACGATGCCGCGGGACGCCGCGGCGAGCAGGATATCGGATTCGGTCACCCCGCCGACGCCGGCGTGGAGCACCTTGACGCTCACCTCGCCACCGGCGAACTCGTCGATCTTGCCCCGGAGCGCCTCCAGGGAGCCCTTCACGTCCGCCTTCAGGACGATCCGCACTTCCAGGGCGTCCTGGCTCTCGATGCGGTCCAGGAGCTTTTCGAAGCTGACGTGGGAGCGGGCGGCCAGCTCCTCCTCGCGCTGCCTCTGGGCGCGCTCGGAGGCGACTCGGCGGGCGATCTCGGAATCGTCGACGACCTGGAACCGCCAACCCGCCTCGGGGACCTCATCCAGTCCCGTCACCTCCACCGGCGTGGAGGGGGGGGCCGACTTGAGGCGGCGTCCGTGCTCGTCATGGAGCGACTTGACCTTGCCCTGGGAGGAGCCGGCCAGGATCATGTCGCCCCGGCGGAGCGTCCCGTTCTTCACGAGCATGGTCGCCACGACGCCCTTGCCGGGGTGCTTGTGCGCCTCGATGACGTACCCCTCGGCGTTGCGCGACGGGTCGGCGCGCAGATCGAGAACCTCCGCCTCGAGGAGGATCCGGTCCAGGAGCTCCTGCACCCCCGCGCCCGTCAGCGCGGAGACGGGCATCATCGCGGTGTTGCCGCCCCATTCCTCCGGCACGAGGTTGAGGCTCGAGAGCTGCTGCTTCACCTTCTCGGGGTTCGCCTCGCGCTTGTCGCACTTGTTGAGCGCGACGACGATGGGGACCGCCGCGGCGCGGGCGTGGCTCAACGCCTCTTCGGTCTGCGGCATGACGCCGTCATCGGCGGCGACGACGAGGACGACTAGGTCGGTCACCTTGGCGCCCCGGGCGCGCATGGCGGTGAACGCCTCGTGTCCCGGCGTGTCGAGAAAGGTGATGGAGCGCTTCTCGTCCACCGGGACGCGGTAGGCCCCGATGTGCTGCGTGATCCCCCCCGCCTCGCCGGCGGCGACCCGCGACTTGCGGATGTGGTCCAGGATCGAGGTCTTGCCGTGGTCGACATGGCCCAGCACCGTGACCACCGGGGGCCGCGATTCGCCCCCCTCGACCTCCTCCTCCTCGGCCTCGGTCGTGATGCTCTGCAGCTCCTCCTCCATCGTCTGCTTGCGCTGCACCGTGATGGTCCGGTTGAACGCCTCGGCCATGACGGTCACCGTCTCCTCGTCGAGAAGCGCGTTGATGCCCACCCGGATGTTCTGCTTCATGAGGTGCACGAGGAGGTCGTTGGTCTTCACGCCGATCTGCTGGCTGAAGTCGCGCAGGGAGATGGGTACCGTGATGGCGAGGGTGCGCGAGGCGAACGCGTCCTCGCCGCGCTGGCTGTCGACGCGCCGCTCGCGCGTCTCCTTCTGGCGGAAGATCCGGATGCCCTTGCGCGGCGCCTGGGCGGGCCGCGGATCCGGCGCGCGCTTGCGGCCGGGGGCGGCGCCGGGGCGCGCCGCGCCGGGGGGGCGCGCGGAGCGCGGCGGCGCCGGGACGATGGGGGGAGGCAGCCGCGGCTCGCTGGCGCGCCCGGGTGTGGGGCGCTCGATCTTGATCTCGCCGAGGGCGACGCGGCGCGCCTTCTCGGTCAACTCGTCGTCCAGGATCATGACGACGGAGCCGAGCTCCAGGCCGCGCTCCTTGAGGAGCTTGAGGAAGTCGCTCCCGATCATGTCGAACTCGCGAGCGAGGTGATACGCGCGAATGGCCACGGCTACTTCCTGCCTTCCAGGTCCGGCTCCTCGACGTCGGTGGCGCCGGTGAGGCCGGCGCCGCCGAGTTCGATATCGTCGTCGAATCGGCCGATGCGGTCGGGGGACTCCTCGAGTTCGGCCGATCCCGCCTCGAGTTCGCTTTCGGTCAGGATGCTGATGTCCCACTTGCAGAGCTTGGCGGCGAGGCGCACGTTCTGGCCCCGCCGTCCGATCGCCAGGGAGAGTTGGTCGTCGTCGACGATGACCTTGGCCCGCATGTTCTCGGAATCAAGGTTGATGTAGTTCACCTGGGCCGGCTTGAGGGCGTTGGCGATGAGCTCTTCCGCCTGGTCGCTCCAGCGGATGATGTCCACCTTCTCGCCGCGCAGCTCGTCCAGGACGTTCTTGATCCGCGTGCCGCGCACTCCGACGCAGGCGCCGATGGCGTCCACCTTGCCATCCAGCGACTGGACGGCCATCTTGGTCTTGTAGCCCGCCTCGCGCACCAGCCCCTTCACGCCGATGAGCCCTTCCGCCAGCTCCGGCACCTCGAGCTCGAAGAGCTTCTTGATGAAGTCCGGATGGCTGCGGCTCAGGATGATCTTCACCTTCTGGCCCGCCTTCTTCAGGTCGAGGACGAAGGCGCGCAGGCGATCCCCGACATGGTAGTCCTCGCCGCGCACCTGCTCGTGCTTGGGCAGGATCCCCTCCGTCTTGCCGAGGTTGACGATGATCGTCCCGCCCTCGAACCGCTGGATGCCCCCCGTGAGGATGCCGTGGAGGTTGGGGACGAATTCGTCGTAGATTACGTCCCGCTCCGCCTCGCGGATTTTCTGGATGATGACCTGCTTGGCGGTCTGGGCGGCGATGCGCCCCAGATCCAGCGGGATGGTCACCCGCCCCTCCGGCGTCTCCTCGAAGGCCCGGATTTCGCCGGTGGTGCGGTCGATCCGGACGGCGATCTCGCCTTCCGTCCCGTACTGGCGGCGGGCGGCGGTGAGGAGTGCCGACTCGATCCCCTCGAAGAGGGCATCGGGGTCGATGTCCTTCTCGCGGTGGATCGTATCGACGATCCGCAGCAACTCGGCGCCCTGCATCCGGCCTCCCTTGCAGGTGCTTCCGCGCTCGCAGAAACGGCCTACAAAAGAGAAGAAGTGGGCGTCGACCCACTTCCTGTCCGCACGACGCGGGCGCGAGCTAGGAAGCACTCTCCAAACCTATGAACCTATGCGCAATCGCATGGAAGTCAAGGGAGGGGGGCGGGGGCAGGCCCGCGGGGGGCGCGGCTCCCCTCCGCCTGGGGCGCGCGCGGCTTTCCGGGGACCGCCCTCTTCGTCCGCGTAGAATCGGGCCCGTGAAGCCGGTCCTTCAACTGGCCCTCGACTTCGTGGACCTGCACCGCGCCCTTGGGGTGGCCCGGGAGGCGGCGGCCGGGGGGGTGGACTGGATCGAGGTGGGTACCCCCCTTCTCAAGGCGGAGGGTCTCTCCGCCGTACGGACCCTGCGGGCGGAATTCCCCCACCTGACCCTGGTTTGCGACACGAAGACCATGGACGCGGGTCGGATCGAGATGGAGTCCGCCGCCAAGGCGGGGGCCGACGTGGCCACGGTCCTGGGAGCCGCCCCCGACGCCACCATTCGCGAATGCATCGAGGCGGGACGCAACTACGGCATCCGCGTGGCGGTCGATCTCGTGGAGGTCGCCGACCCCGTGGCGCGCGCCCGTCAGGTCGCGGACTGGGGAGCCTCCCTGGTGGGGGTCCACTGTCCGATCGACCGCCAGATGGAGGGCCAGGACCCCTTCGAGGCGCTGCGCGCGGTGGCCACCGCGGTCTCGATTCCGGTCTCGGTGGCCGGAGGGATCCACACCGAGTCGGCTGCCCTGGCGGTGGGCGCGGGCGCCTCGGTGATCGTGGTCGGCGGCGCGATCACCAAGGCCGAAGACGCGGCGGCGGCGACCCGGGCGCTCAAGCGGGTCATCGCCAGCGGAGTTCCCGAGGCGACCACCCTCTTCCGCAGGGGCGGCGCGGAGGCGCTGGCGGAACTCCTGGCGCGGCCCTCGGTTCCCAACATCTCCGACGGCTTTCACCACATGCCGGTCCTCGCCGGACTGCAGCCGATCGTCCCGGGCGTCCACATGGTGGGGCGCGCTCTCACCGTGCGCGCCTATCCCGGGGACTGGGCCAAGCCGGTGGAGGCGATCGACAAGGCGTCGGCGGGGGACGTGATCGTCGTCGACGCCGGGGGGGTGCCGCCCGCGCTCTGGGGCGAGCTGGCGACGCACAGCGCGCTGCAGCGCAAGCTCGCCGGCGTCGTCATCCACGGCGCCATCCGGGACACGCCGGAGATCCGGCGTCTCGGGTTCCCCGCGTTCGCGCGCCACGTCACCGCGCGGGCGGGGGAGCCTAAGGGGTTCGGCGAGATCGGCGTGGCCATCGAGATTGAGGGCATCCGGATCGAGAGCGGCGACTGGATCGTGGGGGACGACGACGGCGTGGCGGTGCTGCCGCGCGCCCGGGCGGTGGAGATGGCGAACCGCGCCCTGGACCGGCTCGAGATGGAGAACCGGGTGCGCAAGGAGATCGCGGCGGGATCCACCTTGGCCCAGGTCGTGGATCTCTACAAGTGGGAAAAGCGGTGAGGATCCGGCTGAACGGCGAGACTTTGGAGGTCGCGCGCGGCACCACGGTGGGCTCCCTGGTGGACCGGGCGGTTCCGGACCGCTCGCGCGTCGCCGTGGAGCGCAACCGCGCCATCCTGCCGCGGTCGGAGTACGATCGCCACGAAGTGGCGGAGGGCGACGAACTCGAGATCGTCACCCTCGTGGGAGGCGGTTGATGCAACCGCTCCGCGTGCGCGACTTCGTCTTCGAGAGCCGCCTATTCCTCGGCTCGGGGCGCTACCCCGACCGCGCCACGATGCTGCGCGCCTGGGAGGCGTCGGGCACCCGCTGCGTCACCGTCGCGCTGCGACGCATCGACCTGAAGCACGAACGCGAGGAGAAAAACCTCCTCGATGTCATCGACCGCGAGCGCTACACGATCCTGCCCAACACCGCGGGCTGCTACTCCACCGAGGAGGCGCTGCGCACCGCCCGACTCGCGCGGGAGCTTGGACTCGGCGACCTCGTCAAGCTGGAGGTGATCGCCGACGAGCAGACGCTGCTCCCCGACGTGGCGGCCACCTGCGAGGCGACGCGGCAGCTGGCGCGCGAGGGGTTTGTCGTGTTCGCCTACACCAACGACGACCCGGTCTACGCGCTCCGGCTGGAGGAGGCGGGTGCGGCGGCGGTGATGCCTCTCGGCGCGCCGATCGGTTCCGGCCTCGGCATCCTCAACCCCACCAACCTGCGCATCATCCTCACCCGGGCGAAGGTGCCCATCCTCGTCGACGCCGGCGTGGGCACGGCCAGTGACGTCGCCGTCGCCATGGAGCTCGGGGCGGACGGGGTGCTGCTCAACACCGGCGTCGCCCTCGCCCAGGACCCGGTCTCGATGGCGCGCGCCATGGGATTGGCCTGCGAGGCGGGGCGGCTCGCCTGGCTCGCGGGCCGCATGCCGCGCCGCGAATTCGCCGCCCCCTCCAGCCCCCGGGAAGGGCGCATCGGCACTTGATCGCGCAGATCGACCTTCCCCCGCCCCCCATCCTCGCGGCGTGCGGCGCGGGGCTCGCGCTCCTCCTGCCGCTCGTCGCGAGGGCGCGGCGCGGCGCGGCGTTTCCCGAGCGCCACCCCGCCCCCTTCCTGCCCGCCTCCCCCGCCCCGCTGCTCCTCGCCGGCTTCGGCCTGCTCCTCCTCACGCATCCGCTCATGCTCCCCGCGCACAAAGGCTGGGGGCCGTTCCTGGCGCTGGGAGGGGGCGCTCTCCTCGTGGCCGCGTCGCTCGCCGTCTGGTTCTTCCTGCTTCGCAAGGTCTTCCGGCCGCGCGGTTCGGATGCGCGGCGCGCGGGAGAGGGCCTCGTGATCTGCGCCGCCTCGCTGCCGCTGGTCTACGGCGCCGGGGTGCTGATGCAGGCGTTCGGCATCGACGAAGTCCAATCCTCGGTGGATGAGATCGCCCAGCGCCGTCCGGGATGGGTGGTGAAGGCGGTGTTCGCGGTGGCCGTGGCGCCGGTCGTGGAGGAGGTCATCTTCCGGGGATGCGTCTACCCCGCGCTGCGCGCGATCCACGGTTGGCGGCCCGCCCTCCTCGTGAGCGCGGTGCTGTTCGGCCTCGTCCATGCGGTCCCCGCGGTCATCCTGCCCATGATCCTCTTCGGCCTCGCCCTCGGCTGGCTGGCGGAGCGGACGGGGTCCCTGCTCGCCCCCGTCGTCGCGCACGCAGCCTTCAACGGCCTCACGGTGGCCACGCTCCTCGTCTACGGCCGGTAGCGCATTGCCAGCGGGGCCCGGGCCGCGTATTCTCCGCCCGCGATGGCGGAGCGGGCGATGCGGACGCGGGGCGGCGCACTCGTCGCTTCGACGGCGGTCGTGGAGGGCGATGTCGCGCTGGGGGAGCGCGTGAGCGTCTGGTGGAACGCCGTGCTGCGCGGCGACGACGCGCCCATCGCCGTGGGTCCCGGCACCAACCTGCAGGATCTCGTCCTGGTCCACCCCGACCCCGGGATCCCTCTCGTCATCGGACGGGACGTCACCGTGGGGCACCACGCCATCCTGCACTGCGCGCGCATCGGCGATCGCGCCCTCATCGGGATGGGATGCATCCTGCTCAAGGGAGCCGTCATCGGAGAGGAGGCGGTGGTGGCGGCCGGTGCCCTCGTGCCGGAGGGGATGGAGGTGCCGGCGCGCGCGGTGGTGGCTGGCGTGCCGGCCAAGGTGAAGCGGGAGGCCACCCGGGAGGAGATCGCCGCCGCGCTCCCGCGCGCGGCGAAGTACTGGGCCACGGCCCAGGAACGGGCGGGAGGGGGGCGGGGGCCGTGACGGAGCGGCTCGCCTCGCTTCTCGGCATCGTCACGCTTGTCGGCATCGCCTACGCCTGCAGCACCGACCGGCGCCGCGTGCCCTGGCGCATCGTCGTGGTGGGGATCCTCCTCCAGTTCTACCTCGCGCTGTTCCTCGTGCGCGTGGAGTGGGTGCCGGTGACGCTCACCGCGGCGGCGGCCGTCTGCGCCGTCGTCCTTGTTCTCGACGGGATTCGCCAGTTGGGAGGGCACTGGGCGTCCACGGCGCGGGGCCTCGGGCTCGTTGGATTCGCGGTCACCTTCGTGTGGGCCATCGTCTTGGGAGGGAAGGAGAGTCTTGGCCTCTCCACCCTCGCGGCGCTGGTCGGCTTCGGCCTGCTCCTGGGCGCGCGCCCCGACACGCGGCGATCGTTCTGCGCGGCCGCCGCCCTCGGCGGGTGCGTCGCCCCGGTGCTGCTCCTCTGGCGCGGTGCGCTGCCCCGCGATTTCGTCTTCCGCTCTTTCGAAGGGCTCGGGAGCGGCGTCGCCTGGGTCGCCGGATTCGCCGCGAAGGGCGCGGACCAGGTTTTCGGAGGCCTGCGCACCGGGGGGGGATTCGTCTTCGCCATCGAGGTGGGGTCGATCATCCTCCTGTTCAGCGCCCTGCTCTCCGTTCTCTACTACGTGGGCTTCCTGCCCTGGCTCGTCGGGTGGATGGCGCGCCTTCTCCATCGTGCGCTGGGCGTGAGCGGGGCGGAGTCCCTCGTCACGGCGTCCAACATCTTCCTGGGCCAGACGGAAGCGCCCCTCGTCGTGCGCCCCTATCTCGATCGCATGACGCAGAGCGAGACGAATGCGCTCATGACCGGGGGCTTCGCCACCATCGCCGGAAGCGTCCTCGCGGCCTACGTCCAGATGCTGAACCAAGCGGGGCTCTCCCGCGGCGCCGCCGACCTTATCGCCGCTTCGGTGATGAGCGCGCCCGCGGCGTTCGTGTTCGCCAAGTTGTTCGTACCGGAGACGGAGATCCCCGAGACGCTGCAGGGGGCGAAGCTGGAGCGGGAGCAGGTGGGGTCGAGCCTGCTCGACGCGCTGGCTGGCGGCGTGACCGCGGGATTGCGGCTGGCGATCAACGTCGTCGCGATGCTCCTCGTCTTCTACGCGTTCATCGCCATGCTGAACGCGGCGGTGGACTGGGCGGCCCGCGAATTCCTGACCGTCGAGAAGCCGGTCACCTTCCAGAGAATCTACTCCTACGCGTTCTGGCCGCTGGCATGGCTGATGGGAGTGCCCTCCCACGAGTGCTTGAACGTGGGGCAGCTGCTCGGAACCAAGACGATCTTCAACGAGTTCGTGGGCTACATGGAGCTCTCCGGCATGCTGCGCAACGGCGAGATCTCCACTCGCTCGGCGGTCCTCTCTACCTACGTCCTCTGCGGATTCGCCAACTTCATGTCCATCGGCATCCAGATCGGCGGCCTCTCCGGCCTCTGCCCCGCGCGCCGCGGCTCCTACGTCAAGCTCGCCTTCCGAGCGATGGTCGCCGGATCCTTCGCCTGCCAGCTCACCGCCTGCATCGTCAGCCTCCTCTACTGACTGTCAGGCGTGCCAATGGCGTAAGATGCTATTTGCAAAGTGGTTATGAGCGCGACGTGCGGCACTCGTGCCGCAGGGAGACGACTGGCCCCGAGGGGGAGCCTGCGCCCCCCTCTTCCAGGATCTCCTCCGGCAAACCCCAATCCCTAGAACGGGATGCCGATGATGCGGGTCTCGAAGACCATGCGATCCGCGAGGAACCCCTGGGCGTCGAAAATGGCGCGGCGGGGTTTCAGTTCGTGCGACTTTCCCACCACGATCAGGCGGTCCCCGGGCACTACGGTGCCGCGAAACCGGGTGTTTTCGATGCCCCCGAAGCCAAAGAACTTCTCCACCTCGGGGAACGCGCAGCGCCAGAAAAAACTGCAGAGCTGCGCCGCGGTCTCCACCATGAGGACCCCGGGGAAAAGCGGCCTTCCCGGGATGTGGCCCCGCGCCCAGAAGGGCTCCTTGGGGATGCGGTTTTCCCCCACGATCGCGCCCTCTTCGGGGCGAAACGAGAGGATGGCGGTCAGCAGCTCCATCTCGTATCGGTGGGGGTTCCGGCGGCGGATCTCCTCCGGCCCGAACTCCACGTGATCCAGGTCGATGCGGGAGAGGTCTACGAGCAGTTCCGGGGGCATTCCCCTGAAGGGTAGCGGAAACCGCCAGGGATTGGGTGCCCCCGCCTTGTTATCCTAGGGGGCGGGCAGGAAACTCTGCATGCGCACCCTTTGGACGCTCGTCCTCATCGTCGCCTTGTCCGTCGCGGACGACGAGCCGTCGCCTCCGCCCGAGCCCAAACCCAGACTGGCCGGCGAAGTGGAGGTGGGCGAGACCGGCGTGAAGATCGAGGATCCCGCCGTCGCCCGCGACAAGATCGCCCGCTTCCAGAGTGCATACAAGGAAGCGGACGAGGATACGGCGAAGGCGGAGCTGGTGAAGAAGCTGGGCGACTGGGACCACCCCGAGATCCTCAAGACGCTGGCGAAGATGATCGGGGACCGAAATCGTTTCGCGGCGATCGAGGCGGCGTTGGGGTGCGCGCGGCAGAGCGATCCGGGGAAGGCGGGCGCGGCGCTCCACCGCGCCCTGCTGAGCGAGAAGCGCATCGACGTCGCCTGCGCCCTTCTCGTCGCCCTCGGGAGAACAGGCTACGTCAAGGCCTCCAAGGACGCCGAGAAGTGGTTCAAGAAGGACAGCGCGGAGGGGCGCAAGGCCGCCGCGCGCTACTTCGGCGGCGTGAAGGCGAAGGAGGCGTTCCGCCTCCTCGCCGAGGAGCTCGACGAGCCGAAACCGGGCCGCATCGACGATCCGAAGAATCCCCCCGCCTCCTGGTGGAAGGTGCGCTGGGAGGAGTGGGACTCCAATCTGCCCTACGTGAAGAAGGCGCTGAGCGAAATCGTGCCAGGCGAGACGTTCGACACGCGCAAGGAGGCGGAGGAGTGGGCGCGGGTCGAGGGGCGCAAGCACGGCATCGAGTGGTGACGCTCACGCCCACGCGCGACAGTGTGGCCGGAGCGGGCAGGGTGCGCAGAGCGCCGCGACCGGACGCCGCGGGCAGTCGCCGGAGATCCCCAGGTGCGCGAGGGCGAAGTCGTAGCGCACGGGGTCGAGCGGATCGAAACGCCGCAGGGCGGCCGTCACCTCCAGCGCCGCCCGCCAGGAGGGCGATTTCCGCTCCGTGAGACCGAGCCAGTAGGCGATTCGGTGCACATGGGTATCGAGGGGGACCACGAGCCGGCGGGTGGGAAGGCCGCTCCAGAGCCCCAGATCGGCCCCGTCGTCCGGCCGCGCCACCCAGCGGAGAAAGAGCAGGGAGCGCTTGCATGCGCTCCCGTCCGCCGGCCGCGGCAGCAGGAAGCGCACTCCGGGGGTGGGGCGCCTGCCCCGGAGTTCGCGCGAGAAGCCGTCCAGCCCGGCGCCCACATCCTCCGCCTCCGGGCGGTCGTGCCGGAGGAAGGCCGCCTCGAGGGACCCGTGGCGCGCCCGCGCCTCGCGGAGGGAGCCGAAGAGCCGCGCGAGATCCGCTTCGCCGATCCAGCGGTAGCGGAACCCGCGCGGGGGGCCCCCGCCCCCCTCCCACGCTTCGATGGCTCGGGCCGCCGCGACGCGGATCGACGCCGCGTTCCCGAAGGCGAGACATGCGGCGAGGAGCGCCGCGCCCTCGCGATCCCGCGAAGCGCGCACGACCCCGAGAGGATCGCGCGCCAGTCGCCGCGGATCGGCGCGACCCGCGAGCCGCTCCAGACGGACGCCCAGGCCCACCATGGCGCCCATCGTAGCCGCGCCGCTCCGCGTACAATGCTCCGCCGGGAAACGAGCGATTGGCCCTCATCCTGCCCTGCCCCTCCTGCGGCGCGCCCGCCGACGCTTCCGCACAACGACCCGGCGCGCGATTCCCCTGCGCCCATTGCGGCAAGGTGATCGCGGTGCCGGCGTCGGGACCGGCGGTGCGCGCGGGGAGGCGCCGCGCCCTCGCCGTCGTCGGCCTGCTGGTCGCCGCGGGGGGCCTCTACGCCCTCCTGCCGCGGGACCGCACTCCGGAGGCGCCGGCGCAGGATAGGGCCACGGCGACGCTGGATCGCGAGACATGGTGGACTCGCGCCACGGCGCGCCCCTCCGGCGCGGAGCGTCTCCTGGCCCCGCGCGAATTGCGCGCGGTGCTCGCGGAAGGCGAGCGGCGGGGATTCTCGGCCGACGCGACCTGGTGGGCGGAACGGCGGCGATGGGCCTTCGAGCGCATCCTCTCGATGGACCCCCTCGACACGGAGGCGAACACCGCCGCGGGCCGGCGCGTGCTCCAGACCTACCCCGGGTTTCGAGAGCTCTGGGACCGGATGCTGGCGGCCCGCACGCTCCACGAGACGACCGAAACGCTGCTGGGCCTCTACGACGACCGCGTGCAGGCCGACGAGGCGATCTTCCTGGACGAGGAGGAGTGGGCGCGCACTTCGGCCCTTTTGAAGGACGCCGCGGAGCACCTCCGCCGCATGGGAGAGGATCCGGCCTACCGCGCCCTCCAGCGCGCGCTCCAGATGGTCCGGAGCGACGGCGCGCTGCAGGAGTACGCGTTCGTCCGGATGCAGGCGGGGCCCTTCCTGGTCTTCTACACGGCGCGCGATCTGCGGCGCATCCGGGGGGAGGGCGAAGAGGCGGAGAACGCGCGCATCGCCGGGCGCGCCGCGATCTACGAGAAAGCCCTCGCCGCCCGCGCCGCGATCTACACCGGGCTCCTCGACGACCTCAGGGCGCTCTACCCCGAGATTCTCGCCGCCCACCCGATCGCGCCCGGCGATCTCTTCTTCCAGTGGATCTTCGCCGACGAGGCGACCTATCTCGACTTCTGCGAGCGCACCGGAAGCCGCGGCCAGGTGCGCGCCTACCGCGCGGGCCATCTGCGCAAGCGGGACGGCTGGGCGTTCCTGTTCGAGCCGGCGGAGGAACGCCCCGAGGCGAGCGACCCCGTGGGGGAGAGCGCCGCCTACCTGGGCTGCCTGCAACTGCTCACGCACTGGTCCATCGACCCCGCCGTTCCCGGCACGCGGCACATCGACAGCTCCCGCGCGCTCTGGATCCAGGAAGGGTGGGCGTCGCTCCTGGCGTCGCGTCGCGTCGCGAAGAGCGAGCTGGGCGCCTCGCTCCGGCAGGCCAACCTCGCCGGACGGGCGCTGCCCTCGATCCAGCGCATCGTCGATCGCGAGAGCTGGCACGAGCTGGAGCAGTACCGGGAGCCGGTGGAGGAGACCGCCGAGGGGCCGCCCCCGCTCACGGTGCGGGAGTCCTTCGCGGATCTGGCCTGGGTGCTGACCGAGGTCCTCCACGGCGGGAACTACCGGCCGGGATTCTCCCGATTCCTCCTCGCCCAGATCGAGGGGAGGCGGGGCGGCGAGGACTCCTTCGAGGCCTGCTTCCTCGCCGGGGGTCGCGGCGGATGGGCCGTCCTCGACGGCTTGGTGCACCAACGCGTGGCAAGCCTCGGTCCGGGCAGGTAGAAAGGAACACCATGAGAACCCAGAAGTGCGGCGGTTGCGGATCGGTGCTCGACGTTGCGCAGCTGCAGAAGGGGTCCAAGTTCGCCTGTTCCGCCTGCGGCACGGTGCTCACCGTGGGGGAGGCGACGGCGGCGAAGCGTTCCCTCAAGGACGCGGGACCGGCCTTCAAGCCGAAGGCAGCCCAGGAGAAGGAGGCCCCCGCCACCGTGCGCCGCAGTCGTCGCGCCCCCGGGGACGCGCCCGATGCCGTGGAGGCGCAGCGCAGCCGCATGCCGCTCTTCGTGGCGGGAGGAGCGATCGTCGTGGCGGTGGTGGTCGCGATCGCGCTCGGCTCCGGCAAGGGAGGGGGCGGCGGCGGGACGATGACAGGGGGAGGGGGCGGGGGCGGCGCGGCCCGCGAGCCCGCGCCGGTGAAGGTGCCGCCGGACCAGTGGTGGCTCCAAGCGACGACCAATCCCGACCGCTCGCCCAAGACCCTCGACGCCGCGGCGATCGAGACGATCCTCGCCGAGGCGCAGCGGAGCGGGTTCACCGCAGACCCTGGCTTCTGGAAGCCCAAGGCGGAGAAGCTCTACGGCGATCTCCTCAAGCTCAAGCCGTCCCATCGCGCGGCCAACGAGTTCTTCGGGCGTAAGTCCTTGCGGGACTATCCCGGCTTCGCCGACGTCTGGCGCTCCATGGAGGAGAGCTTCCGCGAGCTTCCGCGCGAGCGGCGCGACCTCCTCACGGCCTACGAGGAGCGGGTGCAGCAGGGGGATCCGCTCTGGATGAGCCCCGAGGAGTACGAAGCGGAGAAGGCTCGCTTGGACGACTTCGTCGCGTGGAAGAAGCAGTGCGATGCCGACCCGATCTTCAAGGAGATCCAGGCGGGCATCGTGCGCGTCCTCGAGACCGATCCGGTCCTCTCGCACTACGGCGCCACCTACATCGACGCCCACCCCTTCATTCTCTTCGTCGGCTCGCGCGAGCTCTTTCCCCAGCCGGTCCAGGGGGAGACCGCCGAGGAGGCGAAGGCGCGCATCGCCAAGAAGACCGAGGAGCTGCAGCCGCGCCTCCAGCGGCTGCGCATGCTCTACCGGGCCTACGTCGCGAACTTCGAGGAGCGCTACCGCAAGCCGCTGGGCCTCCCGGAGTTCAAGCCCACCGACCTGCTCTTCCAGTGGGTCTTCGAGGATCGCGAGGGGTTCGATCGCTACAACAAGGACGCCACAGGGCACGAGATCGCCGGCGGCATCCTGGGCTACTTCTCGCCGAAGAACCGCTGGGTCTTCCTCTACGAGCGCGAGGACGCGGAGGCGGAGGGGATCAGCAACGAGAACGTCATGGCCCACGAGTCCACCCACCAGATCCAGTGGTTCTTCTCCAAGGATCCCGAGAAGCGGGGCGTGAACTACAGCGAGGAGTTCGAGTCGGCCTGGTTCGGGGAGGGCTGGGCCGAGTACGTGGGCGGATCCTGCCGCACCCATCCCGAGACCGGGGAGACCCAGTTCTCCTGGTATGCCCTCGGGCGCGCGGACTGGCTCCGCTTCATGAAGAAGAACGGCATCCCGCTCATCCCCATCCGCTACCTGGCGGAGCGCGGCAACTACTCCGAGTTCAACCTGTGGATCGCGAACTTCTGGCTGGAGGAGGCGCGCAGCAAGGCCTCCGAGGCGGCCGAGAAGTTCCTCAACCAGCCGGTCTACTTCAGCTCGCTCTACGCGCAGGCCTGGTACTTCGTCTACTTCCTCAATGAGTTCGAGAACGGAAAGTACCGGAAGCCCTTCCTGGGGTTCGTCCTCACGGCCATGCGCGGCCGCCAGAAGCCGGCGGCCTACCGTAGCGATCCCGCCGTGGCGGAGCGCTGGCCCAGCGTCATCAGCGCCTTCGAGGAGATCTTCGCGATGAAGACCCCGGAGGACTGGGAGCGTCTCCAGCGGGAACATGACCAGTTCCTCGAGAAGGTCCTGCAGGATGCGCCGGTGCCCAAGAAGCGTGAGGGGGCGAAGAGCGAGGAGGGCGCGAAGAGCGACGAGGGGGGGGAGTAGCGCTACTTACCCTGGGGCTGCCAGAGTTCGTAGCCGGGGAGGCGCTCCCGCATCCGGGCCAGCGCCTCCTCGTCCCCAGCCTCGCTGAAGGCGCGGAACGCTTCGCGCCAGCGGCCCGCTTTCTCCGCGGCGCAACCGGCCTTCTTCCACTCCGCAGCGGCGACCGCGCGACCCTCCCTGCGGAGCGCGAGCAGGAGGATCACCTGCCCCTCCTCCGCCGCTCGCTGCGAGAGCCGAGCGATTCCGGGTTCGTCGTGAGCGAGCAGTAAGAGATCGAGCGCCTCGGTCAGGCGCCCCGCCCGTTCGAGGCTCGCAGCGGCGGCGATGCGCTCGGCGGAAGTCGTCTTGAGCGAGTACTTGATCTCCCGGAGCTCGAGCGTGTTGGGGAGTCCATCAGCCATGGGGGAACTATACCGCGACGCTCCCTCGGGCCTCGTGTCGTCGTAACTCATTGTGCGTGAAACGGTTATGTTTACGGATCGATGGGCTCGCGTGCCAAGTGAGCGTAAACCCTTGCCACTTCGCGGGTTGCCGAAAAAAATGGCGTTGACTGCGGCAGGAGGGAGTCTAGATTCAGGGACGTAAGAGCCGATGGATAAAGGATATAAGGCGTTCCGGCTCTAGCCGACCGGAAATGAGTGACCAAGCATGACCGGTGAGCAACATTCCTCCCCCTCCCGCGGCCCCTCGGCCGTTCCCGGGGTCGCAGCACAGCGGCCCCATGCCCCTCCCGCCCGGGTCTCCCGCGACGACGACTCCACCATCACGAAAAAGGAGTTGGTGAGCCGGATCGCGGATCGCACGGGCCAGACGAAGGTGATCACCAAGGACATCATTCAGATGTTCCTGGACGAGATCATCACGGAGCTGGCCCGCGGCAACCGGCTCGAGTTTCGCGAATTCGGGGTGTTCGAGATCAAGAAGCGGGCCGCACGAAAGGCGCAAAACCCTCGCACCCTCGAAAAGGTGAGCGTCCCGGCCAAGAAGATCGTGAAATTCAAGGTCGGACGGCTCATGAAGGAGCGCGTCGGACTCGCCTAGGGCCGGCGGGTTCGCGGGATGCGGCCCGCGCAGGTCGCCGGCTCGCCTCGACCGCATCGTGGGACCCGCCGTCGCGGGGGCTGGAGCTGCTCCTCCGGAAGGCTCCCCTCCCGGCGTACTCCCGCGCGGCCATGGCCCTCAGTGCCGGCGACCCTGTCCGGCCTGGGGCGCGAGCGCCCGGCAAGGCCCCCCCCGGTCTTGCTCTCCTCGACCATGGGGGGCGGGAGAGTACGAGCGTCCCGGTTCGATGCCTCTCCCGGGGCCGGGCCGCACGATCTCTCCTGAAACTCGCCGCGTCCGCCCGTTTACAATCGGGACATGCCCCCCGAAAAGGCGAGCCTCGTTCCCGGGGAGATCCAGCTTCACTTCTGTCAGCGCTGCGGGATCTCCATCCCGGTCACGGAGGTGGCGAGCGGGAGAGCCACGGCTGCGCCCGGCGGGTACGTGTGCAGCACCTGCACGAGCGCGGAGGCGCCGGCCACGGGCGCTCCCGTCTCCGCGAGGCAGGGGCTGGGAGCCGTCGCCGTCGCGGCGTTGCTTTTCCTGGTCGGGGCGACCGCCTTTCTCCTCTATCGCGAGACGACACGCACCGCTCCCGTCCTGAAGCTGCCGCCCACGGCGGCACCCGAGGATGTGGCGGGGGTGAGCCGCCGCCTGGAAGAGGCGCAGCAGCGCTCGCGCGAGGGCTTCGTCGCGCTTTCCGAGGCGCTGCAGGCGCAACAGCAGCGGATCGATGCGCTTCGGCGAGACCAGGCGGAGGCGGAGCAGGCGGCCCTGGACCGCGAGAAGGCCTCCCTCGAGCGCGATCGCAATCTCCTCGCGGCCATCGACGCGCTGGCCAGCCGCACCGGCATCAGCCGAGGCGACCTGACGGAGATCCTGGCGCGCGAGATGGAGAAGTTCCGCAGGGAGGCCGCCGCGCAGAAGACGACGCAGCCCACCCCGACGGAGACGCCGAAACAGCCCGATCCGCCGCCGGTCGATCCGCGGCAAGCGGAGCAGGATCGCCTGGTCCGGGAATACGTCTTGAAGCTGCAGTCCAAGGAGGCCACCCCGCGGGAGCGCTACACCGCGGCCGTCCGGCTGGGCGAGCTCATGGACCCCTCCGCCATCACTCCCCTCATCCAGGTGCTGGAGAGCGACGAGGACGATCTCGTCTTGCGCGGCGCGGCCTGGTCCCTCGGGAAGTTCGGGAAGGTCGCGGTGCGGGCGATTCCCGCCCTCATCAAGCAGGTCGGCGAGAAGCGTGAATACGTCGGCTACATGTGCGACCGCGCCCTGAGCGACATCTCCCTCGACGCGCTCGGCGCCAGGATCACCTTCGGCTACGACCCGACGATGACTTCCAAGCAGCGGCGCGCTATCGAGAAGCAGTGGGAGGAGTGGTGGACGAAGAACCGCCCTCTTCTCGAACGGGAGGGCGGTTCGGCGGGAGCCGGCTGATCCGACGCAGCGCCGCCGCGAACGGATCGCTGCCCCCGCGAGCCTCCAGCTCCTCCAGCGCCACGCCGCCCGCCCCGAACGTCTCGAGGAACGCCAACAGCTCCAGGGCTCCCTGGATGCCCCGGACCCGGGAACGCTGCGCCTCGGCGTGCAGGAGGGCATAGGCGCGCGCCGAGGGCAGCACCTCGCGCAGGTCGAAACGGAGGGACTTCCCCTCGGGCAGCGCGGCAAGCGCGCGGCGCAGGATGAGGACGCTGTCGGCGGCCTCCCCTCCCTCCGCCGCCACCGCCACTCCGAGGAAGGCGAGCGCCACGGGCTGCCTCGGGGCGCGGAGCACGCACTCGGAGAGCGCGGCCCGCGCGCGAGCGTAGAGCCCCACGCGGAGGTAGCCGACTCCCGCCTCGAAGTAGGCGGGGGCGTCGAAGTCCGCGGAGGCGCTGGACGCCAGGGCGAGGAGGAGGGCAGGGGTGGGCCGCCTCATCCCGAACTTGGACGCTCTCGCCCCCTCCCCCCTTCCGCAAGATCCTTCTCGAAGAGCCGCCAGCGCTTGTAGGGATGGAGCCCGTAGTGCCCCAGGCCGTTGAGGAGCGCGGCGTTGTGCTCGAGCACCCAGGAGGCCTCGCACCAGTCGTACCGCTCGCGGATCCTGCCGAAGCTGTCGGCGAGGAGGAGCGCCTCGAGCCCGCGCATGCGGCGGTTCGGGACGACGCCGAGAGCCACGCAGCGCGCCCGCCGCACCGTCTTGCGCGCCCGGAGGAAGTGGAGCCATCCCAGGGGGAACATGCGGCCTCGGCAGCGACGCGAGACCACGTTCAAGTCGGGCAGCGAGAGGAGGAACCCGACCGCCTGGCCGTCGAGCTCCGCGACCCGCACGAGATCGGGGTCGAGGATCGCCTTCAGGTCCTTGGCCTTGAAGGCGAACTCCTCCGGCCCTACGGGGACGTGCCCCCAGTTGGAGTCCCAGGCGGCGTTGTAGACGCGGCGGATGCGCTCGACCTCGTCCAGAAACCGCCGCGCATCGATGGGCCGTACGGTGACGTTCTTGCGCCGCGCCAATTCGGCGAACGCGCGGGTGCGGTCGAACCCCTTGTCCACGAGACGCCCGGCCACCCCGAGGAGGTCCTGGGCGCCCACGTAGCCGGCCCGCTCCCACATCGCGACCTGGTAGGCGGGGTTCCAGGTGGTATCCACGACGGGAGGCGTGTCGAAGCCTTCCACGAGAAGGCCCGCGGTGTCGTGGATGGAGTAGTTGAGAGGACCGCGCGCCAACCTGAGGCCGCGCGACGCCAGCCAGGCCTCGGCGGCGGCGAAGAGCGAGGAGGCCGTCTCCTCGTCGTCCGCGCAGTCGAAGAAGCCGAGGACGCCGCAGCCCGGCACCCGCGCCTCCAGATCGCGATCGTGGCAGGCGCCGATCCGGCCCACCGGCCGCCCTCCGCGCCGAGCCAACCACTCCGCCCCCTCCGCATGACGCCAGAAGGGGTTGCGCCGGCGGTCGAGCACGGCGTCCACCGATGCCCGGATGGGGGGGATGAAGGCGGGATGGTCGCCGTGCAGAAGTTCGGGAAGGTCGCGGAACATCCGGCGGGCCCGCCGGCCGCCGACCCGCTCCAGGACCAGCGTCACTGGAGGATCTGGAGCTCGCGTCCAACGCGCGCGAACACTTCGAGGCAGCGTGTCAGCTGTTCGCGGGTGTGGGTCGCCATGTAGGAGGTGCGCAGGAGGGATTGGCCCTGCGGGACCGCGGGCGGGACCACCGCGTTCGTGAAGACGCCCTGGTCGAAGAGCGTGCGCCATGCCATGAAGGTCGCGGCGTCGTCGCCGATGCGGAGGGGGATGATGGCGCTTTCGCAGCCGTTGGTGTCGAAGCCGAGCTCCGCGAACCCCCTCTTCATGAACTCCACGTTGGAGCGCAACCGTTCGCGATGCTCGGGCTCGCGCTCCATGAGGTCCAGGGCGGCCAGGGCGGCCGCCGCGCTGCTCGGCGTGATGGCGGCGCTGAAGATGAGCGCCCGGGCGGTGTGCTTGACGTAGTGGATCACATCCTCGTCGCCCACCACGAAGCCCCCCAGGCTGGCGAAGGACTTCGAGAAGGTGCCGGTGATTAGATCCACGTCGAGGCCGAAGTGTTCGCAGGTCCCGCGCCCGCCCCGGCCCAGCACGCCGACGCCGTGAGCGTCGTCCACCAGGACCTTGGCGCCGTGCTTCTTGGCCACGGCGCAGAGGCGCGGGAGGTTGACGAGGTCGCCGAGCATGGAAAAGACCCCGTCGGTCACGACCAGCTTGCCCGCCTCCGGATCGCACTGCCCCAGGAGGCGATCCAGATCGTCCATGTCGTTGTGCCGGTACTTCTTGATGGTCCCGAAGCTGAGCCGCGCGCCGTCGAAGATGGAGGCGTGGTTCTCCCGATCGCAGAAGACGAAGTCGTTCTTCCCGGCCAGGACGCTCAGGACCCCCAGATTGGTCTGGAATCCGGTGCTGAAGGTGAGGGCCGCTTCCTTGCCGAAGAAGGCCGCGAGGCGCCGTTCGAGCTCGACGTGCAGCTCCAGCGTCCCGTTCAGGAAGCGCGACCCGCTGCACCCGGTTCCGAACTCGTCGATCGCCGTTCGGGCGGCCTGCTGGACGCGGGGGTGGTGCGTCAGGCCCAGGTAGTTGTTGGACCCGATCATGACCATCCGCCGCCCCTCGATCGTCACTTCGGTGGCGTGGTGCGAGAGGGAGATGGGGTGGAAGTAGGGATAGAGATTCGCCGCCTGGATCTCCTTGGGGCGGGTGTATCGCTGGCACTTGTCGAAGAGGCTCACGTGGGATTCTCGAACCGGGCGGGCGATTTTCCCCTCGTCCCTGCGGTACCGCCGGGGAGACCGTGCCGACCCATAAGCTACCAACCCTTCAAGCCGCGAAAGGGCCGCGGTATTCCTATCTCGCCCCCTAGGGGGTGTCAATAGAATAGTACCCCTCGGCGACCCCTCGAACGGGCGCAACACCTTATATGCAAAGCAGAAAGGTCAATCGCGTGCTCGTGACGGGGGGCCACGGCTTCCTGGGCAGCCACCTCGTCGACCTGCTCCTGCGGCGCGGCTGCGAGGTGCGCTGCCTCTTGCGGCCCGGGCGGGGTGAGGCTGGGTTCCGTGGCCTGCCGGTGGAAGTCGTGCGGGGTGATCTGCGGCGGGCCGAGGGGCTCGAAGCTGCGGTGGAGGGGGTGGAGACGGTCTACCACGTCGCCGGCCTCATCGCCGCGCGCAGACCGGCCGACTTCTATGAGGTGAACGAGGGAGGCACGCGCAGACTGGCCGCGGCTGTGGCGCGTGCGAACCCGGGCTGCCGCCGATTCGTTCTCGTCTCGAGCCAGACCGCGGGGGGCCCCAGCCGGGACGGGACGCCGGTGCGCGAAGAGGATCCTGCGCGCCCGCTCAGCCACTACGGCCGGAGCAAGCTGGCCGCCGAGCGAGCCCTCCCCGGCGCCCTGGGCGGGGTTCCCCATGCCGTCCTCCGCGCCCCTGCGATCTACGGCCCGCGGGACGAGGCGATCTTCCCCTTCTTCCAGATGGCACGCTCCGGGCTCCGCCCCGGGCTGGAGGGACGCGGGCGGCGGTTCAACCTCCTCCACGCGGAGGATGTCGCCGAGGCGATCCTCCTCGCAGGGACGCGCGGGGAGGCAAGAAACCGGCTCTACTATCTGGCCGAGGGACCTGGGTGCACCCACGGGGAGGTGGGGGAGGCGCTCTCCGCGGCGTACGGGAGACGACTGCGCAGGGTTCCCCTCCCCGACCTCCTCCTCGACCTCGCGGGCGTGCTCACCGACGAGCTGGCGGGGCTCCTGGGGCGGACGCCGGTATTCGGGCGGGACAAGGCGAAGGATCTCAAGGCGCGCTTTTGGGTCTGTTCCGCGCTGCGTGCCGGTCGCGAGCTCGGGTGGACCCCCCGGATCACGCTCCAGGAGGGCATGGCGGCCACGGCGCGCTGGTACGAGGAGCAGGGGTGGATTCGCGCGAGGCCAGGGGGGCGGGGCCCGGGGGCGGGCGCGCTATGATGCGCGCTGCCATGGGACCCGGCCCCCTCCTCCTCGCGGCGCTGCTTCTCGCCGGCTGCCGCGGTGTCGAGACCTCCTATCGCTACCCCGACGACCTCTGGCACCCCAACTACGTGAAGCGCACCAAGGCGGCGCGGGAGTTCGCGGCGCGCTCCGATGCCACCCAGCTCCCCCGCGCCTTCGATCTCCTCCTCGACCGCGAAGACCACATCCGGGACATGGCCTACCTTACCCTCCGCACGCTGTCCGCCGGCGGAAGGGACTTCGGCTACAAGCCCTGGATGCCGGAGCCGGTGCGGGAGGGGATCGTGGCGCGCTGGCGCGCCTGGTGGGAGGCGGGGCAGCCGGGCGAGGCCGGCGCGCCGGCCGCGCCTCCCGCCGCCGACGCCCCGGCGGATGGCGGAGGGGCGGCGCGTGGCTGAAGGCTGGCGCGGCATCCGGGTCACGATCCCCTCGGAGATCCGTTTCCTGGGCCCCATCCGGATCATGATCGACGAGGCGTGCGGCATCGCGGGGCTCTCCGAGGAGGATCGCGCGGAGGTGCAGCTCGCGGTGCAGGAGGGCTGCGCGAACGTGATCCGCCACTGCTACAAGTGCGAGGCCGGCAAGCGGATCGATCTGCGGGTGAGCTTCCTCGAGGACTCGCTGGAGATCCGCGTGGACGACTACGGGACCTTCGTGGATCCTGCGCAGATCCGTGGCCGGGAGCTGGAAGACGTGCGGCCCGGCGGTCTCGGCGTGCACCTGATGCGCAAGTCCATGGATGAGGTCCGGTACGACAAGAACGCCTGGGGCGGGACCACGCTGACCCTGGTGAAGCGGTTTGGCAAAGACGGCGGCGCGAAGGAGAACGAATGAAAGTCAATCGGGAGACCCGGAATACGGACGTGCTCGTGAGCGTGCAGGGCAGCGTGGACATTTACTCCTCGCCGGAGCTGCGCGGAGAACTGAAAGTGGCCCTCGAGCAGCGCGCGCCGAGGATCGTGATCGACCTGGAGAAGGTCACGTTCGTCGACTCGTCGGGGCTCGCAACGCTCATCGAGGCGCTCCAGCGGGTGCACGAGTACCAGGGCAAGCTGGTCCTCTGCGGCCTCAAGGCCACGGTGCTCAGCGTCTTCCAGCTGACCAACCTGGACAACCTCTTCGAAATCCGCCCCAACGTGAAGGCTGCCCTGGAAGGCTGATCGCGCGTGGCCGGCGAGTCGCTCGCGACGCTGGGCAAGAAGGGCCTCGAGCTGGCGCGCTTCCTGAGCGCCTGCGGAAGGCTCCTCTGGGACTTCGGCTACTGGTTCCTGGTCGCCCCTTTCCGCGGGTTCCGGCTCCGAGGCGCGGAAACCGCCCGCCAGATGGTGCGCGTCGGCGTCCACTCCGTGCCGATCGTCTTCCTGGTCAATTTCTTCGTCGGCGTCACGCTCGCCATCACCGTCGCCGACATCCTCGACGAGTTCGGCGTGACCGAGTACACCAGCGCGGCGATGGGCGTGGGGTTCTGGCGCGAGCTGGCGCCGCTCCTCACCGGGATCATCATGGCCGGCTTCGTGGGCGCCTCCCTCGCCGCCGAGATCGGGACGATGAAGGTGGGCGAGGAGCTCATGGCGCTGGAGGGGATGGCGCTCAACCCGGTCCGCGTGCTCGGCGTCCCGCGCCTGGTCGCGGTGCTCGTCATGGTCCCCATGGTCACGCTCCTCGGCACCCTCTTCGGCATCTACGGCGGCTTCGTCGTCTGCACCGGCCTCCTGGATCTGACGCCGACGCTCTTCTACGACCGCATGATCGATGCGCTCACGTTCAAGGACATCTGGGTCGGAGGCTTGAAGAGCGTCCTCTTCGGCTGCATCGTGGGCCTCGTCGGGCTGGCGCAGGGGTTCCAGGTGCGCGGCGGCGCCGAGGGCGTGGGCCGCGCCACCACGAACGCCGTGGTCTACTCCATCATTCTCATCATCCTGGGCGACTGCCTGCTCACGGTGGCGTTCTACTTCTGAACCCATGACCGAACCTCGCGCTTCCGAACCCTCCCCCGGCGATGAACCGCCGGTCGTCATCCGCTGCCGCGACGTGGAGAAGAGCTACGACGGACGCCCCATCCTGCAGGGGATCAACCTGGAGGTGCGCAAGGGGGAGACCCTCGTGATCATGGGGGGATCGGGCCATGGCAAGAGCACGCTCCTCCGGCTCCTCATCGCCGCGGAGCGGACGGACGGGGGACGGATCGAGCTGTTCGGCCAGGACATCAGCAACCTGAGCGAGGAGGAGATGTACCCGCTCAAGCGCCGGTACGGGATCTTGTTCCAGTCCGGGGCGCTCTTCGGCTCCATGACGGTGGGCGAGAACATCTCCCTGCCCATCCGCGAGCACACCAAGCTCGACGAGAAGATCATCCGCATCATCGTCAAGCTGAAACTCGACATGGTCGGCCTGCGGGACTTCGAACACCTCAACCCCTCCCAGCTCTCCGGCGGCATGCGCAAGCGCGTGGGGTTGGCGCGCGCCATCGCCCTCGATCCCGAGGTGATCTTCTACGACGAGCCCGGGGCGGGCCTCGATCCGGTCATGCTCGCGGTCATCGACGAATTGATCACGGGCCTCGGGAAGAAGCTGGGCGTCGCGTCGATCGTCGTGACGCACGAGATGAACTCCGCCTTCCGGATCGCGGACCGGATGGTGCTCCTCTACCGCGGAAAGCTGATCGCGGAGGGGACCCCGGACGAGATCCGGAATTCCCCCGATCCGATCGTGCAGCAATTCATCCAGGGCAAGGCCGAAGGGCCGATCCCCCTGCGTCTGGCGAGCCGGGATCTCGCCGAGGATCTCTTGGGAGGCTGACCGATGGCAAGCAAGGCAATGGAAGTGCGTGCGGGGATCGTGGTCCTCCTGGGCCTGGGCATCCTGGGACTCGGGCTCTTCCTCGTGAGCGGCGGCACCGACCAGCTGCGCGACAAGGGCTACTACACGATCCTCTTCGAGGACGCGGGGGGGATCGGCGGGGGGGACGCGGTCTATCTCGCGGGCCAGCGGATCGGGAGCGTCGAGCGCGTCGAGGCGCGCAAGGTGGGGGACACGAGCAAGGTGGCCGTTACGATCAAGGTCTACGCCACCGCCGAGATCCACCAGAACGCGACGTTCCGCATCTCCCAGACCATCACCGGGATCACGACGATGCGCATTCTCTACGGCAGCGGGGCCCTGGCCGACGCGGAGACCCTGTTGTCGGGCACGAAGCTGGCCACCTTCGAGGAAGCGATCGACGGCGCGACGCTGCTGATCAACGACGCGCGGGCGATGGTGGGGGACCTCCAGCGCGCCGCCAAGGGCATCGACTCCATGGTGGCCGACCTCCAGGAGCGGAAGCTGCCCGAGAAGGTGGAGGCGATCGTCAAGGAGGTCGCGGGCGCCATCGAGGACGCTCGACGCATCGTGCGCAACGCCGAAGCGCCCGTGGACGAGGTCCTCGCCCGGCTCCGCTCCGCGGCGCGGGCGCTCGACGAGACGATCGTGCAGATCAAGGCCGACTACGGCGAGAAGATGGAGCCGCGCGTCACGGCCGCCCTGGAGAGCCTGCGGAAGGCGGCAGCGGACGTGGAGGGACTGCTCTCCACCAACCGGCCGCGCATCGACGCCCTGGTGCAGAACCTCAAGGACGCCAGTGAGCGCGTCTCGCCGGTGCTCCAGCGCATCGAGGGGCTGGCGCGCGGCGCGGACGAGACCGTCATCGAGGTGCGCCCGCGGCTCGTCGCCACCCTCGAAAACGCCAAGCGGGCGATGAAGAACTTCGAAGCGGTGACCCAGGACCTCAAAACCGCGCCCTGGAAGCTCGTGAACAAGCCGACCGACGAGGAGGCGCGGGAGGTCCACCTCTACAACGCCGCGAGCCTCTATACGGCGGCGGTGGGCGACGTCGCGGCCGGTATCGAGGAATTGGGTACGTTGAAGGACCTCGGGCTGCTCGCCTCGCCGGAGGGAGCCGCGCGCGTGGTGGAGGCGCTGGCCAGGCTCAACCGGGCGATCGAGGAGCACGATCGGCTGCAGCAAGCGCTGGTCGATCTGATCGTCGCGGGGGCGAAGGCGAAAAACTAGCCGCCGTGGGGAGAATGGCCGCATGGCCAAAGTGAGCGTGATCGGCGCGGGGCACGTCGGCGAGTCGGTGGGATTCCAGATCGCGGAGCGCAGCCTCGCGGAAGTCGTCCTCGTGGATGTCGTGGAGGGCATGCCCCAGGGCAAGGCGCTCGACATGGCGCAGGCGGGAGCGCTCTTCGACTACGACCTGCCGCTCCAGGGGTCCAACGACTTCGCGTCGATCCGCGGCAGCGATGTCGTCGTCGTGACCTCCGGCATCGCCCGCAAGCCCGGCATGGACCGCATGGACCTGCTCAAGACCAACGCGGGCATCGTGAAGGATGTCTCGGCGGCGATCCGGAAGCACGCGCCCGACTCCATCGTGATCATGGTGACGAACCCCCTCGACGTGATGGCCTTCGTCGCGTTCCGCGTGACCGGCTTTCCGCGCGAGCGGGTGGTGGGCATGGCCGGCGTCCTGGACGCGGCGCGCTACCGCCGCTTCGTCGCCTGGGAACTGAAGGTCTCCGTGCGCGACGTGGCCGCCATGGTGCTGGGGGGCCACGGCGACCAGATGGTGCCCCTCCCGCGCTTCACCACGGTCAACGGCGTTCCGCTGCCGGAGCTGCTCCCGGCCGCCCGCATCGCCGCGCTCGTGGAGCGGACGCGCCACGGCGGCGCGGAGATCGTGAAGCTGCTCAAGACGGGCAGCGCCTACTACGCGCCGGCCGCCTCCTGCACCGTGATGGTCGAGGCGATCCTGCGCGACTCGAACCACCTCCTCCCGGCGGCCGCGTTCCTCGAGGGGGAGTACGGGCATCGGGGGATCCACCTCGGCGTGCCCGTGCGGATGGGTCGCCGCGGCGTGAGCCAGATCGTGGAGGTCCCGCTCGACGGGGCGGAACGAAAGGCGCTCGATGCGAGCGCCGAGGCGGTCCGCAAGGGCGTGGCCGAAGTGCAGCCCTTCCTCTAGGGCCTGTCTCACTACCCCATCCGGCTTCGCCCGGCTGCGCCGGCGGGAGGGCGCTACTCCTCCGGTTCGATCACGACCACCTGCCGCAAGCCGGGGAGAGCGGCGTCCGTGGGCAGCCCTCCGGTGAGCCAGATGGACCCGTCCGCGGCGGTCGTGGCCGCGTGATGGGAGGTTGGGCGCGGGAGCCGCACGCCCACCAGCGGAAACATCCTTCCGGTGCTGCCGATCGGGTGGAACACCTCGATGGAGGTGCGCAGGAGCGCGGGGGAAGACTTGAAGTCGGTGCCTCCGGTGAGGATCACCCGGCCGTCTGCGAACGCCGCGGCGGCCGCGAAGGTGCGCTCTTCCCCGACCTGATTGACGGTTCCCAGGAACCCGAAGGTCGGGTCGAAGATCGAGACGCCGAGGGTGTCGAACCCGCCCGCCACGAACGCGCGACCGTCGGGGAGCAGCGTCGCGGCGGGGAAGACATGGAAGGCGGGAGCCGAGGGGGAGGGGGTCTCGAATCGCCCCAACGCCAGCCGGTAGCGCTCTCCGGAGGTTCCGGCGGAGGTGCCGCCCACGAGGATCACGTCGCCCCCCGGAAGGAGCGCCGTGAAGTGGCCGGAGCGGGCGCTCGCCATCCGCCCCGGGGCGGGGGTCCAGCGGTCGGCGACCGGATCGTAGATTTCGGCGTCGTCCAGGAACCGGAACCCGCCCGGCCCGGTCGTCTGGCCTCCGCTGAGGAAGACCCGTCCGTCGGCGAGGAGAACCCCGTGCGCGAAGCTGCGCGGCTGACCGAGGGGCGCGGCGGGCGTGGTGGCGACGAGCGCCGGATCGTAGATCTCGCAGGAGGCAAGGGGCTGGAAGGGGTCGTCGGAGCTCTCGCCCCCGGCCAGCAGCACCCGCCCGTCCGCCAGAAGGACCTGCACATGCGCGGCGCGAGCCTCGCGGAGGGGCGTGGGGAGGAGGAACCCCTGGCGCGTGCGCGTGCTCAGCACCTCGATCCTCCCCAGCGCGGTCCCCAGGGCCGCGTACCCGCCGGCCACGAGGATCTGCGCGTCGTTGAGCACCGTCGCGCGATGGAAGAACCGGCCGAAGGCGAGCAGGTCGCCGAGATCGACGATCTGCTGCTGCGTGAGCAGCACCGGATCCTCCTCCACCGTCTGGAATTCGAACTCGTAGGGGCCGTCGAGTGGGGCGCCGTCGCGATCGCGCACTCCCGTGGAGACGCGGATGCGGTGCACGGCGAAGGGGTAGTAAGGCTGGATCGGGGAGAACCGCACGACCCCGGGATTGAGGGGCGCCACGCTCCGGCTGCCGAAGATCCGGTCACCCGATTCGACGACGATCTGCAGCGAATCCTCGTTCAACGTGGCCGCGTCGACCGGCCTGCTGAAGAAGAGCAGGATGTCGGCGTTGCGGGGAATGTCGCTCGCTTGATCCGGAGGTGCGACCTGATCCACCCGAAACGTGACGACGAACGCGCCGCCCCCGCCGCCTCCGCCGCAGGCCGCGGTGCAGGCGAGGAGCATCCCGAGAAGAAGGCGTTCCCACATCGTTCTGCCACCCAGCGCCGACGCACGCCCTTGCTTTCCTGACAAGCCCACACGGATTGTACCCCCGGTTCCTCCCGAGGGGAGGGGGGGTCTCGCGGCGCCCCTACCCCATCCCCAGAGGCGTTTCCCCGGGCCTCCGCCCTGGGCAGAGGGCCCCCCCGGGAGTAGCATCGGGGCTGGACTCTCCCCGGGTCGCCGCGCCCGCCTGGGAGTGTACCGGAGGCGCCCTTGCTCGATGTCGAACACCTCGATCTCGTCAGCCGATGGCTCGGCGAGAAGGAGAACTACCAGTGGCTCGACTTCGGCGCGGGGCACCAGGTGATCGCGCGCACGGCGCTCGCGCTCATGCGCCAGCGCGATCACCACTGCTTCCGGTTGCAGTTCGCCGGGGAGGGGGGGCCGCCGGTCGGCCTCGTCGCGTTGAGCAACATCTCCCCCAATTTCCGCAGCGCCATGCTCTGGTACCTTCTCGGCGACAAGCGCCATGCCGGCAAAGGCATCACGCGCCGCGGGGTCGAGGAAATCCTGCGCCACGCCTTCGGCCCGCTCGGTCTCCACTCCGTGTACGCCTGGTGCGTCGTCGAAAACGCTCCTTCCCAGCGCATCCTCCAGAGGAGCGGCTTCCGGGAGATCGGGCGCCAGCGCGAGTGCCACTTCATCGACGGCCGGCCGCACGATCGGATGCTCTACGATCTCCTGGCGCGCGAGTTCACGGGCTAGCGCGCGCGACGAACAGCATCTCCTTGGAGTCGTCGCGGAACGGGCCGCGTCCGAAGTCGCCGTAGAGGGTCTCGACTTCGAGGCCGCACCGCGCGAGGAGGTGTTCCAGCTCGAACCGGTGGTACCAGCGCATGGCGAAGGAGATGCGCTCCTCCCGTCGGCCCCCGCCGATCTCCTCGATCTCCCAGCGAAACGTGACCTCGGTGGTCTGGGAGGCCAGGTGGGGCGTGGCGGTGGAGAAGCGCCGGATGCGCCGTGTCCCCTCCTGCCGCTCCAGGTCGAGCCGCTCCGGCCGCGGCTCCATGAGGAAGCGCGGGTCGGGATGGAAGAAGTCGAAGACGAGGCGCCCGCCCGGGGCGAGGTGGCTGCGGGCGTTCCGGAACGCGGCGAGCTGGGACGCGGTGTCGAGGAGGTGGGCGATGGGGCGGAAGGGGATCGTGACGAGGGGGAAGGTCCGCCCTGCAACGAAGCCGCGGAGGTCCCCCTCATGGAGGGTGACGCGAGCGCGCACAGCCGCCGTCTCGCCCGCGAGGGCGGCCCGCGCCTTTTCCAGCATGCTCCCGCTGAGGTCGACCCCGACGATCTCGACGCCTGCGCGCGCGATGGGCAGCAGCACGCGGCCCGTGCCGCAGGCCAGCTCCAGCACCGGTCCGCCGCTCCTCTGCCCCTCTTCGACGTAGAACGCGACGTCCCCCGAGGGCGTGCGGAACGCGGCATAGTCGCCGTCGTAGAACTCCGCGATGAGGCCGCTCTCGTACGCCATGGGGATGCCGCGTGGAACCGCCGCGGGGGGCGGCGGTTCACTCGCGCGCGGCGAGGCGGCGCTTCCAAGCGGCGAGTTCGCGACGCACGAGGGCCGGGGCGGTGCCGCCCCGCGCGCGCTTCGAGCGCAGGGCGGCGGCAAGGGTGAGGTGCCGCGCGACATCGGGGCCGAACTCCCGAGCCGCCGCGCGCAGGCGCGCCTGGGGGAGAGCGGTCACGTCGATGCCCGCCTCCTCCGCCTCCCGCACCAGTCCCCCCACCACCGCATGGGCGCGACGAAACGGGAGCCCCTTGCGCACGAGGTAGTCGGCCAACTCCACCGCGAGCAGGTGGCCTCCCTGGAGCGCCCGCGCGCACGCCTCGGGCGCGACCCGGCAGTCCCCCAGGGTCGCCGCCAGCCCACCCGCCACCGCCTCGACGGTGTCGGCGGCGTCGAAACAGGCCTCCTTGTCCTCCTGGAGGTCCTTGTTGTAGGCCAGCGGCAGCCCCTTGAGCGTCGTGGCCAGGGCGACGAACCGGCCCAGGAGCCGCCCCGCCTTTCCGCGCGCCAGCTCCGCCGCGTCGGGATTGCGCTTTTGGGGAAGCAGACTCGAGCCGGTGGAGGCCCTGTCCCCCAGCTTCAGGAAGCCGAATTCGCTCGAGGTCCAGGCGACCAACTCGGCGCCGAGGCGCGAGAACGTGAGGCCGAGGAGGGAGGCCGCGGCGAGATACTCCAGGGCGGCATCGCGCGAGCCCACGGCGTCGAGGCTGTTGGCGGAGATCCGGCGGAAGCCGAGACTCTTCGCCAACGCCCGGCGGTCCACCGGGACGCCGCTGCCCGCCGCGGCGCCCGAACCGAGGGGAAGCAGGTCGGCCCGGGTGCGGGCGCCGAGGAGCCGCGCGCGGTCGCGCTCGAGCATCTCCGCGTAGGCGAGCAGGTGGTGGGCGAAGAGGACCGGCTGGGCGCGCTGCCCATGGGTGTAGGCGGGAATCGCCGCCGCCCCGGCCCGCTCCGCGAGTTCCACGATAGCGCGGGCCACCGCCGTCGCCGCCGCGCAAGCCGCGTCGCAGGCCTTCTTGAGCCAGAGATGCAGGTCGCAAGCGACCTGGTCGTTGCGGCTGCGCCCGGTGTGCAGCTTCCCCCCCGCGGGCCCCGCCAGCTCCAGCAGTCTCCGCTCCACCGCGGTGTGGATGTCTTCGTCGGTCTCCCGCGCCGCGAAGCGCCCCTGGGCGAACTCCCGCCGGATCCGTTCCAGCCCCGACGTGATGCGGGTGAGCTCGGCGGCGGTGAGCAGGCCGGCGCGGCGCAGCGCCCGCGCCCAGGCGACCGAGCCGTCGATCTCCTCGCCGACCAGGCGGCGGTCGAAGGCGAACGAGCGGTTGAGCCGGTCGATCCGCACGTCCAGCTTTCCCGTGAAGCGTCCGCCCCACATCCGCCCGCTCATGAGAGGAACGCCTCCGCGGTGGCGCGGTAGACCTCCACGCCGCGCTCCAGCATCGCCGTCTCGATCCACTCGTCGGCCGCGTGGCTTTGCTCGCTGCGCCCGGGCCCCAGCACGACGCCGGGGAGGTCGCGCACATGGAACAGGTCGCTCACCCCGCCGAACGCCTGGGGCGGACCCGTCCCGGCGGCGTCCAGCGCCGCGGCGACGATCGCCTCGTGCGCGGGCGTCTCCACCGGCGCCATGCGGTCGCTGATCAGCTCCGCCTCGCCGCCGAGCAGCTTCCGCAGGGCGGGAAACATCTCGCGGTGGGAGGCGCCGGGAAGGGTGCGCGCGTCCACCTCGAAGACGCACTCCGGAGGGACGACGTTCACCTTCACCCCGCCGCGGATCACCGTGACCTGGAGCGTGGCGGGTCCGAGAAGGGGGTGGGGGGCGGGGAGGGGGAACGCCTCGAGGGCCGCGACGTCGCGGCACGCCTTGAAGAAGGCGTTCTCGCCCAGCCAGGGGCGGGCGGCGTGGGCGCGCTTCCCCTTCGCCGTGACGCGGAACCGGAGCAGGCCGCGCTGGGCGGAGCAGACCCGGAGGCCCGTCGGCTCCCCGATCACCGCCGCATGGAGCTCCGGGAGCTCGGGGCGGAGCACGCCGAGCCCCTGGCCCCCGGTCTCTTCGTCGCAGGTCGCGGCAAAGACGAGCCGCGCGCCCTTCGGCAGCCGCGCTGTCGCGAAGGCGACGGCCAAGGCGGCGAGCGGTCCCTTAGCGTCGTTGCTCCCCAGCCCGTGCACCTTCCCCTCCCGCAGCTCCGCCGCGTGGGGGTCGATGGTCCACTCCTGCGAGGCGGGCACGGTGTCGGTGTGGCTGTTGAAGAGGAGCGTGCGCGGCCCGTCGCCGCGCACGGCGTAGAGGTTGCGCCCCGAGACGCGGGGCCCGAACGCCGCCAGCTCCTCGCGCAGGAGCGCGACGCAGCCCGCCTCGCTCCCCGAGACCGAGGGGATGCGCACCAGCGCGCGGGTCAGCTCGACGACGTTCATTCGTCGAGGTAGCGCGCTTCCTCTTCGCGGGTCGTCACCATCGTGCCGGTTCCCTCGTGGGTGAAGAGCTCCACGAGGATGCTGTGCGGGGCCTTGCCGTCCAGGATGTGCGCGCGGCGGACCCCGGCCCGCACCGCATAGAGCACGGTCTCGATCTTGGGCACCATGCCGCCGCGGATGACCCCGGAACCGAGGAGCTCCTCGCAGCGCGCCGCGGAGAGGTGGGAGATCAGGGAGGCGGGGTCCTTGGGGTCGGCCAGAACGCCGGGCGCGCTGGTGAGGAGGATGAGCTTGTCGGCTTTCAGGTCGACCGCTATGCGCGCCGCGACGGTGTCGGCGTTGATGTTGAAGACGCGCCCCTGGCTGTCGCCGCCGAGGGAGGAGACGACGGGCACGTAGTCCTCCTCCGCGAGCTTGCGAAGCAGGCGCGTATCGACGCGTTCGATGTCGCCGACGTGGCCGAAGTCGATGGTCCGCGTCACCCCGGTGTCGGGATCGGAGATCTCGGTGGCGGGGCGCCGCACCGCGCTCACGATGCCCCCATCCACGCCGCTCAGGCCGACCGATTGCAGGCCGTGGCGCCGGAGCGCGCTCAGAATGTCGATGTTGATCTGCCCGGCGAACACCATCTTGGCCACCTCCAGGGTGGCGTCGTCGGTGACCCGCCGTCCCTGGACGATTTCCGGCTCCACCCCGAGCTTGCGGGAGAGTTCGGTCGCCTGGGGCCCCCCCCCGTGGACAAGCACCATGCGCACGCCGATGGCGTGGCAGAGCGAGAGGTCGCCGGCGAGGAGATCGAGGGCCGCGCGGTCGCGGGCGATCTCCCCGCCGCACTTCACGACGAAGAAGGCGCCCCGGTGGCGCCGCATGTAGGGCAAGGCTTCGAGCAAGGTGGAGACGTTGGTTCCGTTCATGCGTCCTTCAGGAGTTCGTGCAGGGCGGCCGCCTGGACCAGCACCCGGGAACGGGACTGCTCGGCGACCCAGGAATGGGGCCCGTCGATGACCTCGTCCGCCACGACCACGTTGCGGCGCACCGGCAGGCAGTGCATGAAGGCGCCCGGATCGCCGAGCGCCTGCCGCCGCCGATCCACGATCCAGCTCCGGAGGGGGGCGCGCAGCGCCGCGTCCCCCTCGGGATTCGCATAGGCGGAGAGCGCGCCCCACGCCTTGGCGTAGACGACCCGCGCGCCGGAGAGCCCCTCGTCCATGTCGCCATGGAGCGTGAGGCGGCCGCCCGCGGACTCCCGCGCGTGCTCCATCACCTCCGCGTCCAACTCGAATCCGGGAGGATGCACGAGGCGGACGCGGTAGCCCGCGCGGCAGAAAGCGAGAAGCGCCGAATTGGGCACCGCGGTCGGAAGCGCCCGCGGATGCCAGGCCCAGGTGATCGCGATGGCATGCTCCGCGGGATCCCCTTCCAGGTGGTTGCGCAGCACGAGCAGGTCGGCGAGGGACTGCATCGGGTGAAACAGCACCGACTCGAGGTTGATCACCGGGACCTCCGAGCAGCGCGCGACGGCTTGGAGCACCGGATCCTGGCGCTGCTCCTCCCAGGGGCGCGCAAGGTCGGCGAAGCAGCGCACGCCGATGCAGTCCACCACGCCGCTCAGGAACTTCCCCACGGCGTCGCGCACATGCTCGGCCTTGTCGCCGTCCATGACCGCCCCGTCCCGCGTCTCCAGCGCCCAGACGCTCCTCCCGACGTCGTGGCAGCTGCAGAGCGCGCCCAGGGAGTAGCAGGCGACCTCCAGGGCGGTGCGCGTGCGCAGGGAGGGGTTGAAGAAGAGACCGCAGACCACCCGACCGACGAGCGCGGGCGGGATCTCCGACTCGCGGAAACGGTCGGCAAGATCGAGGAGCGTGGTGACCTCCCCGTCCGACAGGTCCTCGAGGCTCAGGATCGAGCGGCCCCTCACGCGAGCACGCTCCGCAGGGCATCGAGCGCCTCGTCGACTTCGCCTGGCGTCATCGTGAGCGGCGGAAAGATGCGGATCACCCGGGGGTCGCCTGGGCACTCGCCCACGAGGACCCGTCGTTCGGTGCGCAGGGCCGCCCGGGCGCGCGCGGCGTCGCCGCGCAGCCGCAACCCGAGCAGCGCTCCGTGACCCCGCACCTCCTCCAGGGCGCGCAGCCCGGCGAGCCCCCGCCGGAACGCTTCCTCCATCGCCAACGCACGAGACGGTCCGTCGATCTCCTCGAGGAGGGCGAGCGTGGCGTCGATGGCCGCGCAGGCGAGCGGGCCGCCGCCGAAGGTCGTTCCGAGGTCCCCGGGCTTCGTCGCGGCGGCGATCTCCCCGCGCGCGAGGAGCACCGAGGCGGGGAACCCGCCCGCCACCGCCTTGGCCATCGTGATGAGATCGGGGGCGATGCCCCAGCGCTCCCCGGCGAACCAGAAGCCCGTGCGGGCGGGCGCCGTCTGGATCTCGTCGAAGACGAGGAGCGCGCCGGTGGCGTCGCAGCGGCGACGCAGGGCCACGGCGAACGCCGGATCGAGGACACGCACTCCGCCCATGGACTGGATGGGCTCCACGAGGACGGCGGCGCAGCCGGTGTCGATGAGGCCCTCGAGCCCTGCGATGTCGTTGAACTCCCCGAACACGAACGCGCCCGCCGGGTCGAGGAGCGGCGCGGCGGCGTCGCGGTAGTGGCCGAGGGCGGTCGCCCCCAGGGCGCCGAGCGTGCGGCCGTGGAACCCGCCCTGGAACGCGGCGACGCGGATGCGCCCGGTGGCCTGGCGCGCCATGCGGAGAGCCGCTTCGTTCGCCTCCGCCCCCGAATTGACGAAGAAGGCGCGCGCGTCGGGCCAGGGGGCGAGGCGGCAGAGCCGTTCCGCGGCGCGCGCGCGCACCGGGAGGTGGACGAGGCTGGAGTAGAAGAGGAGATCCCGCGCCTGGTTGGCGATGGCGTCGACGACGCGCGCGGGGCTGTGGCCCAGGAGGCAGACCGCGTGGCCCCCGTAGAGATCGAGGTAGGCGGTGCCGTCCAGGTCATGGACGCGCGACCCCTCGCCGCGCGCCAGGACCAGGTCGGCGCGGGTGTAGGCGTTCGCCTCGCAGCGCGCCTGCGCCTCGATGATGGCGGCCCGGTTCACGGGTTGGCCCCAGGGACGAGGAGGCCCGCCGTCTCCTCCATCCCGAAGAGCAGGTTGAGGTTTTGGAGCGCCTGCCCGCTCATCCCCTTCGTGAGGTTGTCGATCGCCGTGAGCACCACCACGCGGCGGCCGCGCTGGGTGACGCTCAGGTCGCAGAAATTGGTGCGGACGACATGGCGCAGGGCCGGCGACTCCGTGCGGAGGCGCACGAACGGCTCACGGGCGTAGCGCGTCCCGTAGAGCGCGGCGGCGTCGACATCACGGTCGAGGCGCACGTGGGCGACGGTGAAGATGCCGCGGCTGAAGGCGCCCGACTGGGGCACCATGCCGAGGTCGAAGCCGGCGCCGCCGAGCCGCTTCAGCTCCTGCGCCACCTCGGGCTCGTGCTGGTGCGCCAGCACCTTGTAGGCGCGCTGGTCCTGCGCGCGTTCCGGGTGGTGCGTTCCCTCCTTCGGCTCCGCGCCGGAGCCGGAGGAGCCGGTGGTCTGCGCCAAGGTCACGTCGCCCGAGAGCAGCCCCGCTTCCGCCAAGGGCGCCAGCGCGAGGAGGGCGCCGGTGGCGAAGCAGCCTGGATTGGAGACGAAACGGCTGCGCGCGACGGCGGCGCGGTTGGTCTCCGGGAGTCCATAGGCGAAGAGGCTGCGATCTTCGAGAAAGGGGATCTCCTTGCCGTACGCCGCCTCGTGGGCCGCGCGGTCCTTCAACCGGAAGTCGCCGCTCAGGTCGACGACCCGCGCCTCGGGGAGCGCCGCCGTGACCTGCCGCCAGAGCGTGTGGGAGACCCCGTGCGGGGTGGCGAGGACAACCGCCCGGCAGGTGCGGGGAAGTTCGTCCGGCGCGCGGAAGAGCAGCTCGGGGTAGCAGCCGGCGAGCTGCGGCATCGCCTCCTCGACGCGGCGGCCCGCAAGGCGCTCGCTGCAGGCGGCGGCGACGCGAAACCCCGGATGGCTCGCGAGCAGGCGCAGGAGTTCCTGCCCTCCATAGCCGGTCGCGCCCAGGATCGCGAGATCGACGCGGGTTGCGGTCACGGAGCGAACGCCTCCGCCTCCACCAGGTCGGCCAGCCGCACCCCGTCGGTGCGGGCGTTGGCGGCGGGCACGCCCAACTGCTCGCTGACGTAGCGCGTGCCGACCTCGTTGTCGGTGGCGGGCCCCGCCATCACGCCCAGCTTCAGCCCCAGCTCCTTCTCCAGGATCTGCTTGGCGCCCCAGGCCGCCACCAAGTCGTTGGCGCAGAGGACGTGGCAGCGCGCGGCGGCGCGGATCTCCGGGTCCTCCAGGAGGGTGCGCACGCCGTAGTTGCCGATGATCCCGTCCCCGGTCTCTGCGACGACGACGTCCGGCTCGGCCGGGGCGAGCGCATTCAGGACCCCCTTGGCGATGGAGGGCAGGTTCTCCACGTCGCTCGTGCTCGGCAGGCCGCAGTCGAGGAACGAGAGCCCCTGCACGGCGCCGTGGTCCATCATGTTGAGCGTGTCGCGGAGCGCGGCGACGCCGGTCAGCTTCGCAGCGCCGACCCGGTAGCCGCGCTGGGTGAGATGGAAGATGATCTCCACCGCCGCTCGCGTCTTCCCGCTGTTCATGCAGGAGCCGGAGACGACGATGAGCGGGCAGGGCAGCGCGAGGGTGTCGGAGGGCGGGAGCGCCCCGTCGCGGATGTTCACCGGCTTGCCGTCCGGGCGGACGGCCATGCCGATCACCTCCACCTGGAGCGGGTGGCCCACCTCGCTCGTCGCGGAGGTGCATTCGCCCAGCACGCCGCCTAGGTTGAGCACGTGGATCTTGTCCCCGGCGCGCAGCGTCTGCGGCACCCGACCGACGAAGCCCCGCAGCGCCGCCCGGGACCCGAGGGCGCCGGCGATCACGTCCCCCTTGGAGATGTGGGCCATGCGCCCCGTGGTGAGCTCCAGGACGTCATAGACCTTTTTTTCCTCGAGGGCGCGCACCACGAGCACGTTCCCCACGCGCGCCTCGAGGATGCGGGAGACCTCGATCTCCTGCCCCAGGGCGAGACGGCTGGTGACCGATCCGAGCTTGTGGACGAAGACCTTCACGCGGGATTCTCCTCCGCCGCGAGACGCGACGGGACACCGAGGATCTTGCAGAATCCGGCGGCGTCGCGCCCGTCCCAGAGCGCGGAGCCTTCGCCGTAGCGGGCGCCGGGCCGCACCAGGGCGTGGGGGGACCGGACGCCGGTGACCTCTGCGCGGCCCCGGCGCAACCGGACGCGCACGTCGCCGGAGACCCGCGCCTGGGACGAGAGGAGCAGCGCCTCGAGGTCCCGGCAGACCGGGTCGAAGTAGTGCCCCTCGTGGAGGTAGTCGCCGAAGAGCGCCCCGGCGCTGTTCTTGAGCTCGGCCTGGCGTTTCGTGAGGACCAGCTTCTCCAGCTCGCGGTGGGCGGCGATGAGGAGGGTGGCCGCGGGGGCGACGAATCCGACGCGCCCCTTGATGCCCAGGATCGTGTCGCCCAGGTGGACCCCGCGGCCGATGCCCAGGGGCCGTGCGCGGCGGTCCAACTCCGCCAGGAGTTCGAGGGGGGGGCGGGGGGAGCCGTCCAGCGCGACCGGCAGTCCCTTGGCGAACCCGAGGACGAGTTCCGTCTCGCGGGCGTCCGGAGCAAGGCGCGAGCCCGCCGCTTCGTAGGCCTCCTCCGGAATCTCCATCCAGGGATCGTGGGTGTCGCCGCCCCCCACGGTGGTGCCGACGAGCCCATGGTTGACGGAGTAGCGCGTCGTCTTGGGCGGCACGTCGACTCCCGCGGCGCGCAGCGCCGCGGTGGAGGCTTCCCGCGAGACCTGTTTCTCGCGGATGGGGGCGAGGATGGTCAGGTGCGGGGCGAGGGTCGCGATGGCGACATCGAAGCGGACCTGGTCGTTGCCCGCTCCGGTGCAGCCGTGGGCGACCGCCGCCGCATCGAGGCGGCGCGCGGCGCGCACCAGCTCCTCCGCTTGGACCACCCGCTCGGCTCCCACCGCCACTGGGTAGACCCCCCCGCGCAGCGCGTTGCCGCGCAGGAGGTAGGCGAAGAATCGCTCGTAGACGGCGAGGCGGCCGTCCACGTTGAGGTGCTCGCGGGCCCCCAGCTTGCGCGCGCGGTCGGCGATGGCCCGCAACTCCTCGGGGCCGAAGCCCCCCGCGTCGACGGTTACGGTGACGACGTCATAGCCTTCGCGCCGGAGCGCGAGGAGGCAATAGGAGGTATCCAGACCCCCGGAGAAGGCGAGCGTGGCGAGGGGCATTGCGGTCGGCCTCGGGCATGGGAAACGGACAACCTTAGCACCCAGGCCCACCCCCCGCTAGGGTTTGCGGAACGACCGGGCGCGCGCTGGCGGAGGCGCTCCGTTTCGCCAGCCGGCGAGCCCTCCCGCGGAGGTCTCGCCGGGGCTGGTCGCGCGCCCCACACGAGGCTGCGGCCGGCGCGCCGGCCTTGGGATCGGGGGTCCCCCGCTCCCCTCGCCCATTTCCTTGGTTGCTCGCCGCGCGAGCCGATATAGCCTCTTGACCGTGATCGTCGCCGAGGGACTCACCAAGGTCTTCCACGACCCCAAGCGCGGCGGGGAGTTCCGTGCCGTGGACGGCGTGAGCTTCCGCTGCGAGCCGGGGCGCATCTTCGGGCTCCTGGGCCCCAACGGAGCCGGCAAGACGACCACGCTGCGCATTCTCTCCACGACGCTGCAGCCCACGGCGGGCCGCGCCGTCGTGGCCGGCCACGACGTCGTGCGCGAGCCTTCGGAGGCGCGGCGCAAGCTCGGGTTCTGCACCGGCACCACCGGCGTCTACGAGCGGCTGACCCCGCGCGAGATGACCGGCTACTTCGGCCGCCTCTACGGCATGGCGGAGGAGGCGGTCGAGGCGCGCACGGAGGAGCTCTTCGATCTCCTGGACATGCGCTCCTTCGGCGACACGCCCTGCGGCCGGCTCTCCGCCGGCATGCGCCAGAAGGTCTCGCTGGCGCGCACCATCGTCCACGATCCCCCGGTGCTCATCTTCGACGAGCCGACCACGAGCCTCGACGTTCTCGTGGCGCGCACGGTCACGGAGTTCATCGGCTCCTGCAAGGCGCGCGGGAGAACCGTCATCCTCTCCACGCACATCATGGCGGAGGCGGAGAAGCTCTGCGACGACCTCGCGATCCTCTATCGAGGCAGGATCCTGGAGCAGGGGACCGTAGGCGTGATGAAGGCGCGCGCCGGGCGCGACACCATCGAGGATCTTTTCTTCACCCTGGTGGATCGATGCGACGCAGCACCCTCGGCCTGATCGCGCGGAAGGAGCTCCTCGACACGCTGCGGGACCGGCGCACGCTCTTCATCGCCTTCCTCCTGCCGCTCCTGCTCTACCCGGCGCTCCTCCTCGGGATGACCCAGGTGATCGGCGCCACCCAGCGCAACCTGGACGCGGAGCGGCAGACGATCCTGGTGGACGGGATCGAGGCCAGGGACGCCCTCGTGGCGCGCCTGCGCACGCGGAACCTCGAGCCGCGGACGGAGGAGGCCGCGCCGCTGGGCGCGCGGTTGCGCGCGCTGGCGGAGGCCGCGGAGGGGGACGAGGAGGCGCGCGAGGAGCTGCGCCGGGCGCTCAAGGAGAGCGGCCTGGCCGGCGCGATCCTCTTCGACGAGGGCTTCGCCGAACAGGTCGCCGCGGACCGCCGCGCCGCCGCGCGGCTCCTCTTCGATCCCACCGACGAGCCGAGCAAGTTCGCGCGGATGAAGGCGAGGGCGGTGCTGGAGGAATTCGGCAAGGAGCGGAGGGAGGCGTTCCTCGAGAGCCATCCCGGCGACGAGGTGCGCCTGCGGTTCATGGAGCGGCCGCTGGAGGTGCGCGAGCTGGAGGTGGCCAGCCGCGGACAGAAGGGCGCCTACTCCTTCGCCCCCATGCTCGGCATGCTCATCGTCCTCATGGCGCTCACCGGCGCGTTCTATCCCGCCGTCGATCTGGTGGCGGGAGAGAAGGAGCGCGGCACCATGGAGACGCTCCTCGTCACGCCGCTCACGCGCGGGGAGATCGTGGTGGGGAAGTTCCTCGCGATCTGGCTCTTGGCGGTGGTCACCGCGCTGCTCAATCTTCTGGTGATGGGCCTCACCTTCTCCAAGCTCGCGGGGATGGCGGGGGCCGGCACGATCGCCTTCTCCTTGCCCGCGGGCGCCTTGCTCGCTGTGACGGCCATCCTGATCCCGACGGCGGCGCTCTTCAGCGCCGTGGCCCTGGCCCTCTCCTCGTTCGCCACCTCCTACAAGGAGGGGCAGCACTACCTCTCGCCCCTCTTCCTCGTGGCGTCGCCCCTCGCGATGGTGGGGCTCCTGCCCGGGGTCGAGATCGGCTACGGCCTCGCGCTGGTGCCCGTGGCCAACGTGGTGCTCCTCGTGAAGGCGATGCTCCTGGGGGGCGCCGGGGGGGCGGCGGGGCCGGCGCTGCTCGCCACCGCCGTGACGGCGCTCTTCGCCGCCGGGGCGCTCGTCGTGGCGGTGGGGCTCTTCCGGAGGGAGAGCGTGCTCTTCCGGGTGGGGGGCGGGAAGAGCTTCGACGCGGCCTCGTTCCGGGCGCGGCGCGCGGGGATTCCGGGAGAGGCGCAGGCGGTGCTTCTCTTCTTCACGGTCCTTGCACTCATGTTCTATCTCGCCTCCGCGCCCCCGGCCTCCCTGGCCGGCGTCGTGAAGGTCTTCCTCCTCACCCAGCTCGCGGCCGTGCTCGCGCCGACGCTTCTCTTTGCGCGTCAGTTCAAGGCGAACTTCCGCGAGACCTTCTCCCTCCGCCCCCTCGCACCCCGGAGCGCGCTCCTGATCCCGCTCGCCGCCGCATTCGCCCTTGTGCTGGTGCTTGCCGCGCAGACGCACCTCATGCCGCAGCGCGAGGCCCAGGGGATCGAGGTGCTGGTGGGTGCGCTGGCCGCGGCGCCGCTCTGGCTCGGCCTCCTGCTCCTTGCGATCGTTCCGCCCCTTTGCGAGGAGGCGCTCTGCCGGGGGTTCCTCCTCTCGTCGTTCCGGGCACGCTATGGCGATGGTCGGGCCATCCTCATCACGGCCTGCCTGTTCGGTGCGCTCCACCTCGACCTCCACCGATTCCCGGCCACGGCGGCGGCCGGACTCCTTCTCGGGGTGCTTTGCGTCCGCACGCGGTCGATCCTCGCGCCGCTGCTGTTCCATGCGGTCTACAACGGGATCCTCGCCTTGACCCTGTACGCGCCCGCGTTCGCCGGGGTGGTCGAGGCGGCGCTCCAGCCCGGCGTCGCCGCATTCGCCGCACTCCTGGCAGCCTTCGGCCTGGCCGGCGCCTGTTGGCTCCTCCTGCGCGGAACGCGCCCACCGGTTTGACCGACGCCAGGTTTGTGCGACCATACGCCTCCCGAGACGCGCCCGTAGCTCAACTGGATAGAGCGCCTGGCTACGGACCAGGAGGCTGAGGGTTCAAATCCTTCCGGGCGTACCAACCTTTCTCACGCGGTCGCGGCGGGAGCAGTCGCCGCTTGCCGGGCCTGCGTGGCCCGACCGTCCCGCACCTCAGTCCTTCGGCAGGCTCTTGTCGGGGGCGACGGCGCGCAGGGCGGATGCGAGGGCTTGCGCCTTGATCTTGCCTGTCAGGAGCTTCGCGAGCTTGCCGTCCTTCTTCAGCACCGCGACGGCCGGGGTCTCCGCGGCTCCCACGCGCTCCATCACCTCCGGGTGCGCCGAGGCGTCGAGCTTGACGCAGGCGAGTTGGGCGCCGAACCGGCGCACCAGAGGGTCGCCCAGGATCTCGTTCTGCAGCGCCTTCGCTTCCGGCTTGGCGGCATCGTCGGCGGAGAATAGATAGACCAGCAGGCCCCCCTTCTTCGCGCCCTCCACCCGCGCGAGGGCCGCCTCCAGATCGTCGCCCCAGTCGAAGTTGCGGTCCTCCCCCGGCACGAACCGCCCCTCCTGGGCACCCATCCACCAGCGCAAATAGGCTTCGTGCTCGTTGGGCCAGGAATGGCCGAGCCCGGGCTGGAGCCGCACCTCGACGGAGCGCACCTTCTCCCGGAGCAGGTCCACCGTCTTCCGCGCCGCGTCGGCGTTGGGGTCGTCCGCCCCCGCCAGGGCAAGGGCGCCCATCCCCTTGCGCGCCCACTTGGGCACCGCGCCCCCGTTGTAGCCGGCCGCCACCCAGGTGGCGCTGCAGGGGTGCAGGTCGTCGTCGAAGGCGATCGACGCAAGGTTCCAGCCGCCGTTCGAATACCCCACGACGTGGACCTTGGCCGGGTCGATGGGAAGCGTGGCCTTGAGATGCGCCCCGATGCGCAGCACCGCCTTGATGTCTGCGGGGCTCCATCCATCACCCTTGGACTTGGGCGCGCAGACGACATAGCCGTCGTCCTCCCAAAGCGCCAGGGTCGCCGCCATGCCCGAGGCCGTCCCTCCGAGACCATGGAGGATGAGGACGAGCGACGCCGGCTTCTCCTTGTCGATTTCGTCGGGAACCAGGAGCCAGGTGTCCAGCCCCTCGATGACGCGATTCGTCTTTCCGGGGGCGGGGCCTTCGTCGGCCACCGCGACCGCGACGAGCAGGAGCGAGAAGAGGGCGGAAGCGCGCATGCCTGGACCCGCATAGAATCCCCGACGGTGCGCCTCTTCGCCATCCTCCTCCTCTGCGGCCTGCTCCTGCCCGCCTGCGCCCGGGACCCGATGGCCCCCGCCCCCCTCCCTCTCGCCCGCCTCGAAGCCAGGCCGCTGCCCGCGGGGCAACGCATCGAGCTGGATGGACGCAGGAACGACGCAGCGTGGGACGAAACTCCCGAGCTGGTCGTGGCCCTCACGGGTCCCGGCCCGACGGAGGTGCGGCTCCGGGCGCTCCATGACGGGGAGAGGCTCTTCCTCCTAGCCGAATGGGAGGACCGAGAGGTCTCCCTGAACCGCTATTGGAAGCTGCAGGAGGGGGGAGCGTGGGTACGCCACGTCGGGGAGGACGGCATCGCGCTCCTCTGGGTCCCCGGGTCCCTGGGGGAGGTCTTTCGCACACAGGGTTGCGCGATCTCCTGCCACGATGCCAGGCATCAACGCGACGGCCCGCGCGGCTATTTCGATGTCTGGAGCTGGGGCGCGCAGCGGTCCAGCCAGTTCGGCCAAGCCATCGACATGGTTCTGGATTTCGGGGCGGGCGGGCGACTGCGCGGGGACGGCCAGCCCGCCGAGTCGGGAAACCTGCCCAACGAGAACAGCCAGTTCCGCGGCCCGGCGGCCGTGCCGCAGCGGGTCACTCCAGAGTCGACGCGCTTCCTGCGCTGGGCCAACGCGCAGCCCTTTTCCCTCGAGCGTCACGAGGCGAGGAAGCAGGACTCGGTCGGATGGGAGGTGCCCTACGACCTGCTGCGCCCGGGCAAGGGGAGCCGCGGCGACGTCGCAGCAGCCGGCTTTCACGCCGAGGGGAGGTGGTGCGTGGAGATGAGCCGGCTGTTTCGCACCGGCAACGGCGATGACGAGCCCCTCGGGGATCCGATCGCGCCCGCGCACTTCGCCCTGACGCTGCACGATGCGGCGGAAGGGGGCGACCACGCGATCTCGGGCCCGATCGAACTGCGCTTCGTGGCGGCCCGTTAGACAGGAATGGACAGCGCTCCGCCAAGGCCCCGGCCCGTCCCCGCCCCCGGGGCGGCAGTCTTGCGGCACGCGGTGTGCGATTCATCCATGGGAGACTCCGTCCATGAAAAAGCCGTACGTCTGCTTGGCCCTCCTGCTCGGGGCCGCCACCGCCCCCGCCGACGAAGCGGCGCGATTCCCCGAAGCACGGCGCGCCCTCGAGCGCGGCATCGCCTGGCTCCTGACCCAGCAGAAGGAGGGGGTCTGGTACCTCGAGATGGAGGGCAAGAACTTGCCCAATCCGGGCTACACCGCGCTCGCGCTCGCGCCGGTGGCGGCCTCCATCCCCAAGGCCGAGCGGGCCAAGCACCCGCTCCTCGCCAAGACGGCCGGGTTCCTCCTCGCCCTGCAGCAGGAGGACGGCCGTCTCACCGCGCCGGGTTTCGAAGCCTATGAGAACTATCTCACCTCGGCCGCCCTCATGGCCCTCGTGGTCATCGACGACCCGGCGCAGGCGGCCGCCCGGGACCGCATGAAGGACTATCTTCTCGCTTCGCAGCGGCGGGACGAGAAACGCAACGAGGGCGGGTTCGGCTACAACAAGCAGAAGGGGGCGGATCTCTCCAACGCGCAGTACGCCATCGAGGCGCTCCGCGCCGCCGGCATCCCCGAGGACCACGAGGCGATGGTCGCGGCGCGCCGCTACCTCTCGCGGATCCAGAATCGGAGCGAGAACGAGGAGAACGAAGGTGCCGCGTGGGTGGTGGAGGCCGAGGGCCAGGGAAAGGTCACGGTCGTCCCCGGGAACGACGGCTCGGCCCCCTATGAGCCGGGTGTCTCGAAGGCAGGGCTGCGCAAGCTTCCCGACGGGACTCATGTCGCCCGCGGCTACGGCTCCATGACCTACGCCCTCCTCAAGTGCTACATCCTCGCGGGCGTCGGGAAAGACGACGCGCGGGTGAAGGCGGCCGTCGAATGGCTGGCCGCGAATTACACCTGGGAGGAGAACCCCGGCTTCGCGGACGTCGTCCGCGAGGACCCGGCGCGCAAGGACGCACCCTACTTCGGACTCTACTACTACTACCTCACCGCCGCGAAGGCGCTCGCGCTGGTGGGGATCGACGAACTCCGCACGCCCCAAGGGATGCGCGACTGGCGGAAGGATCTCGCCGCCGCGATCGTCTCCAGGCAGGCGGCGGACGGGTCCTGGATCAACTCCCAGAGTCCACGCTGGGACGAAGGGAACGCGGTGCTGGTGACCGCCTACGCGACGGCCGCCCTGCAAGAGATCTTGGGCGAACGCGGGCGGTGAGCGCCGTCGCGAAGGCCTTCCCCTCACTCCCGGGCGCGGCCGGCGCGGCCGCAAGCTGCGCTGGCTGCGTCGTCGCCTTCCAGCTCTTCGCCCTCGCGCCGGGGGAGGGCGCCGCCTTCGCCGCCTGCGCGCTCTGCCTCGTCTTCGCTGCGGCGGTAGGGCCCTTCCTCGTCGCGGGCGCGGACGCCGCGGCGGCCCTTCTGCGCTGCGCGGCCGTGGCGGCCTGCGGAGCCGCGGTCTGCGCGGGACTCGGCGCGGCGCGCGGCTCCGCAGCTTTCGCCGCAGGGCTCGCGGGCGCCTTCTGCGGGCTCTATGCCCTCGCTTTGGGAGCGCTTGCGCAGCTCGGGAGCCTCCTCCTGGGGCATCGACCGGCCGCCCTCCTCGCCTCCTCGTTGGGCCTCGTTCTTCTCGCCACGCTCTTTTTCTGGGACGGTGCGTTCTTGCGCGACGCCGCCGACCGGAAAGCGAGCGCGCGACGCGCCGTGGCCTGGAACGCCGCGGCGGGCGCGGCGGTGACGCTGGAATTCGACTGGATCCACGCGAAGGCGCTCTACTCGGGCAACGAGACCGCCGAATCCCTGGCGGGCGTTCCCCGGGAGGGGCTCGGCGGGGTCTCGCTTCGTGCGGGGATCGTCGCGGTCGTGGCGGGGGGGCTCGCCCGCCTGCTCCGGCGGAGACCGTCGTGATGGGGTCGGTCCTCATCGTCGGGGCTGGAGGGATCGGCTCCCCGGTGGCGTGGATCCTGCGCGAGGCGGGGGTCGAGGCGATCACCGTGGTCGACCCGGACGGGGTCGAGCTGGAGAACCTCCACCGTCAGATCCTCTTCCGCGACGAGGATCTGGGCCGTGCCAAGGCGGAGGTGCTTGCCGGGCGGCTCCGGGTGGAGGGGAGGCGCCTGCGCGTCGAGCGGCAGAACGGCCCTGCCCTCCTCAAGGGCCGCGCCTGCGTCGTGGACGGGACCGACAGCTTTGCGTCCAAGATGCTGCTCAACGACCTCTGCCTCGACGCGGGAGTGCCCCTCGTCCATGCCGGGGCGGCGGGGTTCCGGGGCCAGGTCCTGCTGGTGCGCCGCGGGGGCCCCTGCCTGCGCTGCCTCCTGCCGGAGCCGCCCGATGCCGCCACCGACGAGTGCCGCATCACGGGCATCCTCGGCCCCGCCGCCGGCTCGGTCGCGGCCTTGGCGGCGGGCGAGGCGCTGCGCGCCCTCGCCGGGGACCGCGGGCGGTCGGATCTGCTCCTCGTGGACCTGGCGAGCGGGCGCCTGCGCCGGGCCGCCCTCGCCGCGGCGCCCGGGTGCCGCTGCTCGGCAAGCGCGATTCCCGCGTCGGGTTCCTCCTGCTAGGCTAGGAGGGGCATGCGCACGAAGAAAAAGTTCATCATCACGTTCCCCAAGGATTTGGTGCGCGAGCCCTGGAACTACAACCTCATCACCCGCTACGACATCATCCCCAACATCGTAGCGGGCACGATCTCGGAAGAGAGCGCCATCCTCGGCTATGAGTTCGACGGCGAGGAGGCCAACGTCCGCCAAGCCATCGCCTATCTCAAGGAGAAGGGCGTGCAGGTCGAGGCCGTCGACGAGATCCGTCTCTGAAGCTCACGCCCAGCCAGGTCCGACGCTACGCGCGCCAGATCCTGCTCCCGGAAGTGGGGGGCGACGGACAGGCGCGCATCCTCGCCGGTTCCATCCTCCTCCGCGGCTACGCCCCGCTCTGCGAAGGCTACCTGAGGGCCGCGGGCGTAGGGCGCGTTGCGGGCGCGGGGGAGGCGGATCTAGTCGTGGATCTCGCGGACGGCGCGGGGATCGGGCAGGCGGGTTTCTGGGGGGGCGCGCTCGGGCGTCGCGTCCTGGTCGGAGTGCCGCCGGTGCAGGGTGAGCCTGCGCACCCGGCGGCGCGCGCGCTGGTCGAGGCGCTCGCCGCGGGCGAAGCGCTGCGCATGCTGTTGGGCGTGCGCCCCCACGCCTACGACTTCGTCCTATAGCAGTGGACCGTAGATCCGCAGGATGGTGGCGATCGCGAACCAGGCGATCCAGGCGGCCATGACGCCCCAGAGGATCTTGCCGAGGATCCCGCAGGAGCGGAGAAAGCCGGTTTCCGCCAATTCCGCCTCCTCGGCGGCGATCGACTCGAGCGCCGCGGTGATGTTGCCGGCGAGCTCCGCGGTGGAGACGCGCGCGATCTGATCGGGCGCGAGGAGCCCGCCGCGGGCCAAGGCGACCGCCAGGGCCTCGCCGCGCTCGACGGCCGCGCGCGCCTCGCCTCCGTCCGGACTGCGCGCCCCTCTCGAGGCGACCCCGAGGGCGCGGTCCAGGGGGATCCCCGACTCGTAACCCGCCGCAAGGATCGCGGTGAAGGCTGCACGGCGGCCGTGGCGCGCCGCGCTGCCGAACCCCGGGAGGCGGTCGACGATGCGCCGGAACCGCGCTTCCCCCTCGGCGGTGCGGCGAAGCAGCACGACGGCGAGGAGTGCGGCGTAGGCCGGCAGGAGCAGGGCGAGCACCTGCACGAACCAACCCGCGGGGAAGTCACGGCGAGCCACGGCTCCGGGGAGCGGCGCCAGCATCGCCGTCATGTGGAAGAGCAGGATCGGATAGCCGGCCGCGGACCAGAGGCGGCGTATCGCGACGGCGCGCCGGTCGCGCAGGGCGACGAGGCGGTCCAAGTTGGCGTCGAGCCGGCCGGTCTCCTCGCCGGCCTGCACCAGCGCGACCTCCTCGGACGGGACGACGCCCTCGAGTGCGGCGGAAAGGGGTGCGCGCCCGGCAAGGGTGGCTTCCAGCCGCTCTCCCAGTTCCCGGCCCAGGGTGCCGTTCCCGCGCAGGACGCGCACCGCGTCGGCAAGGGTCACCCCGGCGCGCAGGAGCGCGGCCAACCCCGCGTAGGCGTCCCGCACCGGATCGGGCATGCGGGTCCGCGGGGCGCGCCTACTCCGGATCCACCTCGCCCGCGTATTCGGACGAGGGGTCGAAGGGTCCGGGCACCTTGTCGAGCTTCTCCAGATCGGTCTTCCAGCGCTTGTAGTGCATCCGAATGATGTAGGCGATGTACTTCTTCTCGCTCCCGGGCCGCAAGACCGACTTCCCCTTTGCGCTGAGCCAGCCGTCCATCTCGCGCAGCGCCTCGTCGCAGAGCTTGAGCGAGGACTCGAGGAGCCGCTCCTCGAAGCTGTCGACGTCCGTGATGGTGTCGCGCAATTGGGCCATCGCGCCGAGGATGCGCAGGAAGGCGGGCTTCCCGATGAGGATGAGTTCGCTCTTGGCGCGCAGCGAGGCCGCTCCCGCGTCGGGGTCCATGACGAGCTTGATCAACTCGTCGATGCGCGCCCGGACTTCGGGCGGCGTGTCCTCCAGGTGGGGGAGGTCGGCCGGGGCGTCGTACGCGCTCACCAACTCGCGCGGCCTCTCCCCGCCGATCTTGGGCTTGTCCGGAGCGACCGGCGGGTTGTCAGAAGCGACGGGCGGCTTGTCGGAAGAGTCCGGCGGCTTGTCGGGCGTGGGGGGGGTGTCGCTGGTGGGTTGGGTGGGGACCGCGGGCTTCCTCGCCTCGCCACCCGTTCCGGGATTCGCCGGGTTCTCCGCGGTGGGGGTTCCGCCGGTCAGTTCCGGCGCGGGACCCTTGTCCTTCTTCTTCATGGTGACGAAGAGGACCAGAATGAGCGCCAGGACCAGGGCGCCCCCGATCACGACGACCTTCTGGCCTCCTCCCTGACCCCCGCGCTGGGAGCGGGAGCCGCGACCGCCGCGCTGCTCCTCCTGCTCCGCGCCCGCGTCCCTCCTCGAAGCGCGCCCGCGTGCGGCGGCGGGCTTCTCGGCGCGGCCCCGTCCTGCCCGCGCCGCGGGGCGGACGCGGGACGAGGAGGAGCGGCCGGAGACGGGGGAGGCCGGCTTCGCCTCACCCACCTTGACGGTGGCGCCGCACTCCTTGCAGGCGAATCCGGAAGCGGTAAAGCCCTCCTTGAGCTTGTACTTCTTCCCGCAGCGGGGGCAGACGGCGACGGTTCCTTCGGTCATGGGATCGCTCCTCGTCTTGACAACGGCTCATGATACCGCAGGTTCGACCTCCCCCGCCCCCCTCCCTCGCGTCGGGAGGGCGAGGTCCGTCTCGCGCCGGGGAGCGGGGAGACGGTCCTAGAATGGCTCTCATGTCCGCCTTTCGACTGCGGTCCGAATTCGAACCGAAGGGGGACCAGCCCGACGCCATCGAGGCGCTCACCCTGGGGATCGCTCAGGGGGCGCGGGAGCAGACGCTTCTCGGGGTGACCGGATCGGGCAAGACCTTCACGATCGCCCACACCCTGGCCCGCGCGGGACGGCCGGCCCTGGTGCTCGCGCCCAACAAGGTGCTCGCCGCCCAGCTGTTCGACGAGTTCCGCCACCTCTTTCCCGAGAACGCGGTGGAGTACTTCGTCTCCTACTACGACTACTACCTGCCCGAGGCCTACGTCCCGTCCACCGACACCTTCATCGAGAAGGAGGCGACAATCAACGACCGCATCGACCGGATGCGTCATCGCGCCACCTACTCGGTGCTCACGCGGCGCGACGTGATCGTGGTCGCCTCGATCTCCTGTATCTTCGGCCTCGGCTCGCCGGAGTCCTACCACGATATGCACCTCCACCTGGAGGCGGGGCAGATCCAGGCGCGGGACGACCTGCTGCGCAAGCTCGCGATCAACCTGTACAACCGCGCGGGGATGGACTTCCACCGCGGCACGTTTCGCGTGCGCGGCGACGTCGTGGATGTCTTCCCGGTCTACGCCGACGACCACGTGGTGCGCCTCGAGTTCTTCGGGGACACGCTGGAGGCGATCCGCATCATCGACCCTCTCACCGGGGAGGTTCGGGAGACCCGCGCCAGCGTCGACATCTACCCGGGGAGCCACTACGTGACGCCGCAGGAGCGCATGGATCAGGCCTGCACGACCATCGAGGCGGAGCTGGAGGAGCGCATCCGGTTCTTCCGCGCGCACCGGAAGCTGCTGGAGGCGCAGCGCATCGAGCAGCGCACCCGCTACGACCTGGAGCTCCTGCGGGAAGTCGGGACCTGCGCCGGCATCGAGAACTATTCGCGCCACCTGGACGGGCGCGCGCCGGGCCAGGCGCCCTGGACGCTCCTCAGCTACTTCCCCGCAGATTTCCTTCTCATCGTGGACGAGAGCCACATCTCCCTCCCCCAGGCGGGGGGGATGTATCGCGGGGATCGATCGCGCAAGGAGGTCCTCGTGGAGCACGGCTTCCGGCTCCCCTCCGCCCTCGACAACCGTCCCCTCACGTTCGAGGAGTTCGAGGAGCGCGCGGGCCAGCGCATCTACGTGAGCGCGACCCCCTCCGAGTTCGAGCTGCGCCGCTCGTCGGGGCGCGTGGCGGAGCAGATCGTCCGCCCCACGGGACTGATCGATCCCGTGGTGGAGGTGCGTCCGGTGGAGCACCAGGTGGACGACCTGATGGCAGAGATCCGGGCCCGGGCGGCGCTCCGCGAGCGCACCCTGGTGACCACCCTCACCAAGCGGATGGCGGAGGAGCTGACCGAGTACTACGCCGAGGCGGGGGTGCGCTGCCGCTACCTGCACAGCGACGTCGAGACCCTGGAACGGACCGAGATCGTGCGCGAGCTCCGCCAGGGCCTCTTCGACGCGCTCATCGGGATCAACCTCCTGCGCGAGGGGCTCGATCTCCCCGAGGTCTCCCTCGTGGCGGTGCTGGATGCCGACAAGGAGGGGTTCCTGCGCGACACGCGCTCGCTCATCCAGACGAGCGGCCGCGCCGCACGCAACCTCAACGGCAAGGTGATCTTCTATGCCGACACCGTGACCGGGTCGATGCGGCGCGCCCTCGACGAGATGGACCGCCGCCGCACCCGCCAGCTCGCCTACAACGCGAAGCACGGGATCACGCCGGAGAGCGTGCGCAAGCGCATCGGCGACCTCCTGGCCAGCGTCTACGAGGCGGACTACGCGCCGGTTCCCGAGGCGCGGGAGGAGGCGCCGCCCTTCGAGCGCTGGTCGCCGGAGCGCACCGCCCAGGAGATCGCCCGGCTCCAGCGGGAGATGCTGCGATCGGCGGAAGAGCTGAAATTCGAACGGGCCGCGGAGCTGCGCGACCGGATCCGCGAACTCGAGGCGCACGAGCTTCGCGTCCGATGAGCGACGAGGCAAGACTGGCGGCGTTGCGGGAGAGGATCGAGGCGCTCCCCCGCGCCCCGGGCGTCTACCTCCTCCAGGACGGGCAGGGCCGCGTGGTCTACGTCGGCAAGGCGGTGGATCTGCGCGCCCGGGTTCGCTCCTACCTGCGTCCGGAGGGGGACGGCCGGGCCGCCGCTCCGTTCCTCGCGCGCCGCGTGGCCGGCGTGGACTTCATCGCCACCGGCAACGAGAAGGAGGCGCTCCTCCTCGAGAACACCCTCATCAAGCGCCACCGCCCGCGCTACAACGTGCGGCTCCGCGACGACAAGGCGCACCTCTGCATACGCGTCGACACCGCGCACGCCTGGCCGCGCCTCCACATGGTGCGGCGGTTCCGGCGCGACGGCGCCGTCTATTTCGGCCCCTTCACCGATGCGAAGGCGGTGCGCCGGACGATCCGCACCCTCGGCGCCGTCTACCCGCTCCGCCTCTGCAGCGACGGCGTCCTCGCCTCGCGCTCCCGCCCCTGCCTCTACTACCAGCTGAAGCGCTGCGGCGCCCCGTGCGTCGGCTACGTGCGCCCCGAGGAGTACCGGGAGCATGTGGAGGGCATGCTGGAGCTGCTGCGCGGCCGCACCGGGCCGCTCCTGGAGACGATGGAGCGGGCGATGGCGGAGGCGGCCGAAGCGCGCGACTACGAGCGGGCCGCGGCCTACCGCGACCGCATCGAGGCGCTGCGACGCACCACCCAGGCGCAACGAGTCGCGGGGGCGGACCTCGCCGACCGCGACGCCATCGGCCTGGCGCGCCGCGGCGAGGTGGTCGCCGCCGCCGTGCTGCACCTGCGCGAGGGACGCCTCCTCTCCCTGCGCACGCACCACTTCCCATCCATTCTTCCCGACGGCGCGATCCTCGCCCGGCTCCTCGAGACGGTCTACCGCGAAGGGCGCTTCGTGCCCCCGGAGGTCCTCCTCCCCGCGGAACCGGAGGACGCGGAGGCGCTCGCCGGGACCCTCGCGTCGCGTCGCGGCGGGCCGGTGCGACTCCTTGCGCCGGAGCGCGGCCCGGCGCGAGCCCTCGTGGACCTGGCGGAGCAGAACGCCATCGAGGCGATCGCGGCGGCGGAGGGGGACGCGGAGCAGCGCGAGACGCTCCTCGGCAAGCTCCAGGAGCGGCTCTCCCTCGCGCGGCTTCCGCGCCGCATCGAGTGCTTCGATATCTCGACGATCCAGGGCGCGAGCACCGTCGGCAGCCGCGTGGTCTTCCTGGAGGGTCTGCCGCACAAGGAAGGGTACCGACGGTTCCGCATCCGGACCGTGCCCGGGCAGGACGACTTCGCTTCCCTGCGGGAAGTGCTGCGCCGGCGGTTCGCGAAGGAGGAAGGGGTTCCCGACCTCGTCGTGGTGGACGGGGGCGGGGCCCAACTCGCGGCGGTGCGGGCCGCCGTTCCGGCGGGCGTGGCGCTGGTCGGCCTCGCGAAGGCGCGGACCCTCGAGGGCGGCGGGCGCAGCCCGGAGCGGATCTTCCTGCCCGACACGGTGGCGCCCCTCGCGCTCCCCATGGACGCCCCGGAGACCTACCTGCTCGCCCGGCTCCGGGACGAGGCGCACCGCTTCGCCGTCGCCTACCATCGGAGACTGCGCAGCCGCAGCGCCCTGAAGTCGGAACTGGACGCGATTCCGGGCCTTGGTCCCAGGCGGCGCACCGCCCTGCTCCGCCGTTTCGGCTCGGCCCGTGGGGTCCGGGGGGCCTCCCGCGCGGAGCTGGAGGCGGTCCCCCTCCCGACCCCGGTGGTGGAGGCGATCCTGGATTGGGCGAAATCCTCTCTTTGATCCCGTCCCGCGGCGAGGGGATACTTCCCCCATGAAGTTCTTCCTCGACACCGCCGACCTGGGCGAGATCCGCCGCTACGCCGAGATGGGCCTTCTGGACGGCATCACCACCAACCCCTCCCTGGTCGCCAAGTCGGGCAAGAGCCGCGAGGAGGTCATCGCCGCGATCTGCGAGATCGTGGATGGGCCGATCAGCGCCGAGGTCATCGCGCTCGAGCGCAAGGAGATGGTCGCGGAAGGGTTGCGGCTCGCGGAGATCCACAAGAACGTCACCGTGAAGGTGCCGCTCACTCCGGACGGCCTGGCCGCCTGCCGCGAGCTGACCCGCTCCAAGGTCAAGGTGAACGTGACGCTCTGCTTCAGCCCCGTGCAGGCGCTCCTGGCGGCGAAGGCGGGTGCGACCTTCATCAGCCCCTTCATCGGGCGGCTCGACGACATCGGCCTGACCGGCATGGGACTCGTCGCCGACATCCGCGAGATCTACGACAACTACTCCTTCCCGACGGAGATCCTCGTCGCCTCCATCCGTTCCCCCGACCACGTGCGCGTGGCCGCCAAGATCGGCGCGGATGTGGCCACGGTCCCGCCCGCGGTGATGGGCCAGCTGATCCGGCACCCCCTCACCGATCTCGGGCTCGAGAAATTCCTCGCCGACCACCGGGCGGCAGGGAAGCCGCGCTGACGCGGCGCAGGTCACGCGCGCGGGTGGTAGCGCGCGTGGATCGACTTGAGCCGATCCTGCTCGACGTGCGTGTAGAGCTGCGTCGTGGCCACGGAGGCGTGGCCCAGGAGCTCCTGCACCGCGCGCAGGTCCGCCCTGCCTTCGAGGAGATGCGTCGCGAAGGCGTGGCGGAGCCCGTGAGGGGAGGGGATCGTGCGCAGGCCGGCGTCGCGCGCGTAGATCCGGAGGAGGCGCAGGACCCGGTCCCGCGTGAGGGGCCGGCCGCGCAGGGAGGCGACCAGCGGCTCCTCCGATCCCGCGGCCAGCCGGTCCGCCGCGTGGGCCGCCAGCGCGCGCCCAGCCGGCCCGGGGACCGGGACCACGCGCTCCTTGCCGCCCTTGCCGCGCAGGCGCAGCAGCCCCAGCTCCCCGTTGAAGTCCCGCCGCTCCGCCCCGAGGAGTTCCCCCACCCGCGCCCCCGTGGCGTAGAGCAGCTCGAAGAGTGCGCGGTCGCGCCGTCCGCGCGGGGTCTCCTGCGCGATGCCGTCCAGGAGTGCCGCGACCTCCTCCGCGGCGGGCACGCGGGGGAGCGTGCGCCATCTCCGCGGCGCCTCGACGGCGAGGGAGGGATCGTCGGCGATCGCCCCGTCGGCGGCGAGGAAGCGGAAGAAGGACCGGAGGCAGGCGAGGCGCCGCGCCACCGTCGCCTCGCTGCGGCCGGCTCGGCGCAACGCGTCGAGGTAACCGCGGAGATGACAGGGGCGAAGCCGCTTCCCGCGAACGCGCGCGCGCTCGAGATGACGCGCGAAATCGGCGAGATCCCTTGCATACGCGTCGAGGGTGTGGGGGCTCATTCCCGCCTCGGTGCGCGCCCAGGCCAGGAAATCGGCGATCCAACCATCCATGCCCATCCCTAGGATCGGCTCGCGCGGGGGCGTTTGGCTTGACGCCCCGGCATTGCGGCATATGCTTCAACGCTTTCCCCAGGAGACCCCCATGGCCAAGTCGGGGAAGACCCCGAAAGTCGGTTCGAAGCGCAAGACGACCAAGGCTCCCCGCCCCTCGCCGCCCGTCGCGAAGGGGAAAGCGAAGGCGGCCCCGCCGCCGGCCAAGGCCGCCCCCAAAGCGCTCCGTCCCGCACGACCCGCCTTCACCAAAGCCGATCTCGAGCACTTCCGCAAAAAGCTCCTGGAACGGCGGGCGCGTCTCCTGCGCAACGTCGCCGCCATGGAGGCAGAAGCGCTCAAGTCGGGCGACAAGGAGTTCTCCGTCGACCACATGGCCGACCACGGCTCCGACAGCTACGAGCAGGACTTCACCCTCTCCCTGGTGGAGAGCGAACGCCGGGAGCTCTACGAGATCGGCCAGGCCCTGGAACGGATCAGCCTGGGCGAGTACGGGATCTGCGAGGGCACCGGGCTCCCGATCGGGCGCGCCCGCCTCGAGGCGATCCCCCACACGCGCCACTCGATCGAGTACCAGCGCCGCATCGAGGCGGGCGAGATCGAGGAGGAAGAGGAGGAGGAGAAGAAGGTCGCCCCCGCGCGAAGCAAGCGACGGCCCAAGGGGTCGGAGAGCGAGGAGGAGGGCGAGGAGGACGAGGATGCCGAGGAGGAGGGAGCGCCTCCCGGCCTGGTCGACCACGACGAGGAGGACGAGGAGGACGAGAAGGGCGCGACCGCCCTCGGCGAGGACGGGAAGAAGTTCGCCCTGGACGAGGACGAGGACGAGGGGGGGGACGGCAAGAAACGCAGGCGCGAGTAGCTTCCTCCATGATGCGACGCTCGCGATGGGCCTGGATCGCCGCCGCGGCGGCCCTGACGGGACTCGATCTCTGGAGCAAGGGCCTGTTCCCGTACGAGGGCGGCTATCAGCGCGTGCTCATCGATGGCTTCCTGACGATCAAACCGATCTACAACCCGGGAGGAATCTGGAGTCTGCCGATTCCCCCCGACCTCCTCCTCGTCGCGACCGCCCTGGCCGTCCCGCTGCTCGCGATCTGGATCCTGTTCCCCGCGCGCGGCTCGGTCCTGGAGTGCGCCGCCAAGTCGCTCGTGCTTGCGGGAGCCGCGGGCAATTGCGTGGACCGCCTGCTCTTCGGCAAGGTCCGCGATTTCCTCGACGTCCATCTCGCTTTCGCGGACTACACCTGGCCCACGTTCAACGTCGCCGACGCGGCCATCGTGGTGGGGGTGGGCCTCCTCCTGATCGCGAGCTTCCGGCGCGCTCCCGAGCGCGGCGCCGGGGAGACGGCGACGCGATGAGGTTGGACGAGATCCCGGCCGAGAAGGTGCGGCGCGCGCTCGAGCTCTATCTCCAGCACGCCTATCCCGGCGCCTCGCGCTGGCGCGCGCCGGTCGTCGATCTGCGGGGGGGCGCCACGGCACGGGATCTCATCGGGCGCTTCAGCGACGAGAACGAGGCCCTCGAGGCCCGCGCCACGCACCGCTACGTCCTCCGCCTCGGGAACGATCGCTACCCGCACATGAAGCTCGTCCTGGAAGAGAGCCTCCTCTCCGGCCAGTACGTCTTCGGCGTGGACTGCCACGACGACATGAAGGTCTCCCGGGACTCGCCCGACTTCCAGCGCTGGAACGCGCTGCGCGAGCGCAACCGCGGCCTGCAGGCGCGGATCGAGGGGGACTGGCGGGCCGCGGGCATCCCCACGCTGCAAGGGCTCAAGCCCCTCCTGGGCGAGAACCGGGAGCTGGGGGTCGCCGCGCGGGAACTGCTCATCGTCGACGACGAGGAGCCGATCCTCGACACGCTGCGCACGCTGTTCGAGAGGGCGGGCATGCAGACGCGCACGGCGCGGGACGGGGGCGAGGCGCTGGCGCGCGTGGCCGAGGCGAAGCCCGATCTCATCCTGATGGACTTCCAGATGCCCGGCATGGACGGCGTCACCTGCTGCGAAGCCCTGAAGGGGGACCCCAAGACCCGCGACATCAAGGTCCTCCTCGCCACCGCCAGCCAGCTCGACCTGAGCACGCTGACCTACGCGGACGGGTTCCTCGTCAAGCCCTACCAGCAGGACATCCTCTTCTCGCTGGTACGGAAGCTGCTGTCATAATCTGGGGCTCGTGATCGCCGCCGTCGGGAAGCTCATGCGCAGGGTCTTCGGATCCCGGAACGACCGGGTGATCCGTGCGCTCCTGCCCATCGTGGAAGCGGTCAACCGGCGGGAGCCGGAGCTCGAAACGCTCACCGACGAGGCGCTGGAGGCCAAGACCGCGGAGTTCCGGAAGCGGCTGGCGGAAGGAGAAACCCTCGACGATCTCCTGCCGGAGGCGTTCGCCGTGGCCCGGGAGGCGGCCAAGCGCACCATCGGCCAGCGCCCGTTCGACGTGCAGATCCTGGGAGCGATCGTGCTCCACCGCGGGTCGATCGCGGAGATGGTGACGGGGGAAGGCAAGACGCTGACCGCGGTCCCCGCCGCCTACCTGAACGCCCTGGTGGGTCGCGGCGTCCACATCGTGACCGTCAACGACTACCTCGCGCGGCGCGACGCGGCCTGGATGGGACCGGTGTTCGGGGCCCTCGGCATGCGGGTGGGCGTGATCCAGGCCCAGATGCACAGCGACGAGCGCCTTCCGCAGTACGCGGCCGACGTCACCTACGGGACCAACAGCGAGTTCGGCTTCGACTACCTGCGCGACAACATGCGCACCCGGGCCGAGGACCAGTGCCAGAAGGACCGCCACTACGCGATCATCGACGAGGTCGACAGCATCCTCATCGACGAAGCGAGGACGCCGCTTATCATTTCGGGCCCGGCGGAGCAGGCGACCGACAAGTACTTCCTGGCCGACCGCGTCGTGCGCCGCTGGAAGCAGATGGGACGGGGCATCGAACGGGCCGACCTCGAGGAGAAGGTCGAGAGGATGGCCAAGGGGCCGGAGCGCGAGCAGGCGCGCCTGGAAGCGGAGCAGGACCACCTCTTCGTCTACTCGGAGAAGGGGAACTCCGCCTACCTCACCGAGGCGGGGATTCTCGCCGCCCAGACGGACCTTGGCGTCGGGGACTTCTACGAGAACCAGACGAGCCTCGAGGACTGGCCGCACCACATGGAGCAGGCCGTGCGCGCCCAGATGCTGTTCGAGAAGGAGCGCGACTACGTGGTCCGCGACGGCGAGGTGGTGATCGTCGACGAGTTCACCGGGCGCCTCATGGAGGGCCGGCGCTGGAGCGACGGGCTCCACCAGGCGATCGAGGCGAAAGAGGGGATCAAGATCCGCGAAGAGAACCAGACCCTCGCCACGGTCACGATCCAGAACTTCTGCAGGCTCTACGACAAGCTGGCCGGAATGACCGGAACCGCCCTGACCGAGGCCGCGGAGTTCCACAAGATCTACGCGCTCGACGTCGTCGTGATCCCGACCAACCGTCCCCTCATCCGCAGGGCGGCGGACGACCGTGTCTTCCTCACGGAGAAGGAGAAGTATGGCGTCGTCGTGCGGGAGATCGCCGAGGTCCACCGCTCCGGGCGGCCCATCCTCGTGGGCACGACCTCCATCGAGAAGAGCGAGCGCCTCTCCCTCCTGCTCCGCAAGCAGGGGGTTCCGCACGAGGTGCTGAACGCCAAGCACCACGAACGCGAAGCCGCCATCGTCGCCAAGGCCGGCCAGCTCGGTTCCGTCACCATCGCCACCAACATGGCGGGGCGCGGCACCGACATCCTCCTGGGCCGCTTCGAGTTCTCCGAGCTTCTGGAGCACTGGCGCAAGAACCGGCTCGCCCCCCAGGAGCTTCCGGCCGAGAGGAGGACCCTCTTCGAGCGACTCGCGGACCACTGGCTCGGCGAGTTCCTCGGGGAGGACGCCGAGTCGATGGAGCGCGCGAGGGCCGGGAGCGGGGAGGAGCGCCTCGAAGCGCTCCGCGCGGCCTGGCTGGAGCGGAAGATGGAGCCCTTGCCTCTGGCGCCCGTCTCGTCGGTCGCGGCGCTGGGAGGCCTCCACATCATCGGTACGGAGCGGCACGAGGCGCGGCGCATCGACAACCAGCTGCGCGGTCGGGCCGGCCGCCAGGGCGACCCCGGCTCGTCGGTCTTCTTCGTCGCCCTCGACGACGACTTGATGCGCAAGTTCGCGCGCGAGTGGGTGAAGCGGATGCTCGCCCGTCTCGGCATGGGGGAGGGACAGGAGGTCTCGTATCCGATGGTGACGCGCGCGATCGAGCGCGCGCAGCGCAAGACCGAGGAGCACAACTTCGACATCCGCAAGAACCTCCTCGAGTACGACAAGGTCAACGACGAGCAGCGCAAGGCGATCTACAAGCGGCGCAACTCCATCCTCCGGGGGGAGCAGCTCGAGGAATCGGTGTGGGAGCTGATCGACGGGCTGCTGGACTCCATCGTCGCCACCCACCTTCCCGCCGGGGAACCTCCCGAGTCCTGGGCGCCCGTCGAGGTGGTCGCCTACGCGCGCCGCAAGTTCGCGATCGAGCTCGACCCCGAGATGCTGCGCGCCGCGGGCAGCCCCGACGCGGCACGCGCGCTCCTGCGCGCACGGGTCGAGGAATCGGTCGCCCGGACGAAGGAGGAGATGGGGGAGGTGGACTTCCACCGCACCCTCCGCTTCCTCCTCCTCCGCGCCTTGGACGAGAAGTGGAAGGACCACCTGCGCGAACTGGACGGCCTGCGCTCCGGGATCGGACTCCGCGGCTACGCCCAGGTGGATCCCAAGGTGGAATACCGCCGGGAGGCTTCCCTTCTCTTCGACGAGATGTCGCGGGCGGTGGCGGAGGCGGTCACGGACAATCTCCTCAAGGTCCACGTGACCGAGTCCCTCGACGATGTCTTGAGCGGCCGTTGGCGCCCCACCCGCGCCATCGGACCGGAGGCACCTCCGGCGGCGGACCCCTCCGGCACCGCCCCGATCGGCTCCACCCCGGAGCGGATCGAGCCCATTCGCCGGGAGGCGCCCAAGGTGGGTCGGAACGATCCTTGTCCCTGCGGAAGCGGGAAGAAATACAAGAAGTGCCACGGGCAAGCCGAGGAAAGCGGCGCGAAATCCTAAAGCCCGATCCCTCCCCGACCGTAGATTAGCTACCCATGATCCTCTTCACATCCGAATCGGTAACCCAGGGCCATCCCGACAAGATGGCCGACCAGATCTCCGACGCGCTCCTGGACGCGCATCTCGCGCAGGATCCGGCCGCCCGGGTGGCCTGCGAGGCGCTGTTGAAGACCGGGTTCGTGATGGTCGCGGGCGAAATCACCTCGACGGCCCGCGTGGACTTCCCGCGGGTGGTGCGCGCGGTGGTGAAGGAGATCGGGTACGCCGACTCTTCCTGGGGCTTCGACGCCTCCACCTGCGCGATCCTCTGCGCGGTGGAGCAGCAGTCGCCGGACATCGCCCAGGGGGTCGACCGGCGCGAGGGGGAGGAGCTGGGCGCGGGCGACCAGGGGATGATGTTCGGCTTCGCCTGCCGCGAGACGCCGGAACTCATGCCGGCCCCGATCCAGTACGCCCACGCGCTGACGCGCGGCCTCGCGCGGCTGCGCGAGTCGGGGGAGCTCGACTATCTCCGCCCCGACGGCAAGGCCCAGGTGACGGTGGAGTACGACGCGGAAGGAAACCCCAAGCGCATCCACACCGTGGTCGTGTCGACGCAACACGCACCCGAGGCGGACGCGAAACGGATCTCGGCCGACATTCGCAGCAAGCTGATCCGGGCCGTCCTGCCCGTCGGGCTTCTCGATGACCGCACGCTCTTCCACATCAACCCTACCGGCCGGTTCGTCATCGGCGGGCCGCAGGGGGATGCGGGGCTCACCGGACGGAAGATCATCGTGGACACCTACGGCGGCATGGGCCGCCACGGCGGTGGGGCCTTCTCGGGCAAGGACCCGACCAAGGTGGACCGGAGCGCGGCCTACATGGCGCGCTACGTGGCGAAAAACGTCGTGGCTGCCGGTCTGGCGGATCGCTGCGAGGTCCAACTCGCCTACGCCATCGGCGTGGCGGCGCCGGTCTCCGTCCGGCTCGATACCTACGGGACCGGGCGCGTGCCGGAGGCGCGCCTCGCCGCGGCCGTGCGCGAGGCGTTCCCCCTCACCCCCTCGGGCATCATCGCCGCCCTGGATCTCCGCCGTCCGATCTACCGCAAGACGGCCGCCTACGGCCACTTCGGGCGCAGCGAGCCTGAGTTCACCTGGGAACGCACCGACCGGACCGAGGCCTTGGCCAAGCTCCTCGGCGCCGGGACGGCAAGGGCCGCCGCCGGGGGCGCCCCCGGGGCCAAGGCCTAGGTCCCCGCGGCGTAGTCGCTGGCGTAACGGACCTGCTCCTCCGTGAGCCGGTCGATCGTCGCCCCCATGGTCGCCAGCTTCAATCCGGCGATCTCCTGGTCCAGCTCCGCCGGCAGCGTGTGCACCCCCGCCCCCAGCGTGCGGCCCTCCTTCGCCACGAGGAGCATGCCCTGGAACTGGTTCGCGAAACTCATGTCCATCACCTCGGAGGGATGGCCCTCGGCGGCGGCGAGATTCACCAAGCGTCCCTCCGCGAGAATGTAGATGCGCCGCCCGTCCTTCATGCGCACTTCGCGGCAGTTCTGCCGGATCGTACGGGAGGAGGCGGCAAGAGCGTCCAGCTCGGGGATGTTGATTTCGACGTCGTAGTGCCCGGTGTTGCAGACGATCGCGCCGTCGCGCATCCGCTCGAAGTGGCGCTTGCGGATCACGTCGCGCATGCCGGTGGCCGTGATGAACAGATCGCCCACCCTGGCCGCCTCGTCCATCGGCATCACCTGGAATCCCTCGAGCATGGCCTTCAGGGCCGCGGTGTTCTTCACCTCCGTGACGATGACGTTCGATCCCGCCCCGCGCGCGCGCATGGCGCATCCGCGGCCGCAGTGGCCGTAGCCCGCCACCACGAAGTTCTTGCCGGCGAGGAGGACCGAGGTAGCGCGGAGGATGCCGTCCAGGGAGGACTGCCCGGTGCCGTAGACGTTGTCGAAATCCCACTTGGTCTCGGCATCGTTGATGGCGATCACCGGGTAGCGCAGGGCGCCGTCCGCCGCCATCGCGCGGAGGCGGTGCACGCCGGTGGTCGTCTCCTCGGTCCCCCCGAGCACGGACTTGGCCAGCTCGGGATGCTTCTTGTGGATGCGAAAGATGAGATCGGCCCCGTCGTCGAGGGTGAGGGTGGGCCGCATCTTGAGCGTCTCGTCGATCGCCCAGTAGAACTCCTCCACGTTCATCCCGTGCCAGGCGAAGATCGGGACCCCGTCCGCCGCGAGCGCGGCGGCGACGTCGTCCTGCGTCGAGAGCGGGTTGCAGCCGCTCCAGGAGACCGAGGCGCCAGCCGCGATCAAGGTGCGCACCAGGACCGCAGTCTCCTTGGTGACGTGGAGGCAGCCGGCGATGCGCTGGCCCGCCAGGGGGCGCGTGGCGCGGGTTCTCTCGCGCAGGGCCATGAGGACGGGCATGCGCGCCTCTGCCCACTCGATCTTGAGCCTGCCGGCCGCGGCAAGGCTGAGGTCCTTCACTTTGAATTGTGCGGTCATGCGTCGGGCTTCCTTTCCAGGGGTTGGGGAACGGGACGCGAAGGTCGCCGGGCTCCCATCAGGTAGATCGGCAGCGGCGGGCGTCGTCCGACGGCCAGCCGGTCGCGCGCGGGAGTCGTGCGGGGGGGCGAGAATCCCGCGCGCACGAGGGCCTCCTCCAGCGTGCGTGGGTCGAGGCCGAGCCGCAGGTCGCCCATCTCCCGGCGCGTCCACTCCTCGCTGTGGGGCATCAGCTCGGCGACGACGAGGCGGCCCCCCGGGCGGAGCACGCGGTAGGCCTCGCTCAGGGCCGAGCCGGGGTCCGGGACATGGTGGAGCACCAGGCTCAGGAAGAGGGCATCGGCTTCGGCGTCCGGAAGCGGCAGGGCGTCCAACTCGCCGCGGAGGAACTCGACATTGCCGGCCGGCACCCGCTTGCGCGCCGCGCGGAGCCGAGCCGGGGAATGGTCCACCGCCACCACCCGCTCGAACCGCGGCGCCAGGGTGGCCGCGAGATGCCCCTCCCCGCAGCCCGCGTCCACCACCGTGAGGCCGGGAGGCGCGAGCAAGCCCACGAGCTCCTCGTGGAGAAGGCCCGACTCCAGGCCGGGCGCGGCCCGGGCGCCGGCGGCGGAGCCGAAGTGGACGCGACTCCTCCTGCGGCGCGCTTCGAGCACACCTTTCCGGCGGGCCGCGTCGGAGCGAAAGAGGGGTTCCTGGCGTGTCGCGCGGGCGAGGAGTTGCCAGAGGGCTGCACGCTCGCCCTCCCCCTCGAGGGAGGTCCTGTAGAAGGTCCAGGTCCCTTCGCGGCGCGCCTCGAGGGCGCCCGCGTCGCGCAGGAGCTTGAGATGGTTGGAGATGCGCGGCTGGCTGAGGCCCAACGTTCGGGCCAGCTCGCTCACGGCAAGTTCGTGGCCCTCGAGCGCGGCCAGGATGCGCGCGCGAGTCGAGTCGCAGACGAGCGCCGCGAACCGAAGCATACCCCGATAATATCACAATATCATGATGAATCAATCGTTGGCGGGGGGAGGGGGGCGGGGGAGGGGCGGCGAATGCGGGCCCGGAGAGCCGCTTGCGGCCACCGCCTCCCTGCCGGACCCAGGGGCGCCGGAGAAGACGCCATTCCTGGGCGCTCGCGACTTACGGCTTTCCTAAAGAAACTCCATTCCCTATAATCCGCCCCGCGGCGCACAGAAGGCACACGTCCAACGCCGGGACGGAAGGAGAGCTTAGTTTATGCACGGGAAGCAGAAGGGCTTCACGCTGATCGAGATCCTGGTCGTTGTGACGATCATCGGGGTCCTGGCCGGACTGGTCGTGGTCCTGATCCCCCGGGGTCAGGAAGAACAGATCAAGATCTCATGCATCAGCAACGTCAAGGGGCTCAACAACCTCTTGACCGTGGGCTCCGGAGCCCAGTACCCGCAGTACCGGGGGGCGGACCTCCTGATCTGCCTGGTGAACAAGGGCGACCTGCAGGGCGAGCGCAGCCTCAAGACGCTGTTCTGCCCGGGGGACAACGAGGAGACCCTCGAGAAGGCCGGGGGCATCGAGGTCTACGGCAAGATCGACCTCACCCGGAAGAACGCTTGGGGTCACCTCACCTCCTACGCGGGACGCGACCAGCTCGATGGGAAGTGCGCCGCCAAGAAGGGGGGCGAGAGCGCCATCCTGCTGAGCGACGACAGCGACGACCACCACTTCAAGAAGGGGTTCGTCGTGGGCTGGACGGACGGCGGCGCGACCTACCGCTCCAAGGCGGACGACTGGAGAATCAAGTTCGACCAGCCGGTCGAAGTCGGCGAGAACTCCACGATCGAAGAGCTCAAGTGCCTGCGGGCCGACTGACCCCTGGACCGCGAGACGGAGACCCCACCATGAGGCGGATGCAAGCAGCCGCGGCCTTCCTGTTGTTCCTCCTGCCCTGCGCGGCTCAGGTAGCCACGGCCCAGGATGCGCCCGAGGAGCCCTGGGCGATCAAGTTCAGCCACCGGCCGCTCGAGTTGATCACCGTCCACTACAAGGACGGGAGTTCGGCGGCGGCCCACTACATGATCTTCACCCTCGAGAACGCGGGCAAGGTGGACGCCCCGCTGGCCCTGCACATCAAGGCCGTGGTGGGAACGCATCCGCTCAAGCGCAAGGTGCATCTGTCGCTGCCGCATGCGGATGCGGAAGAGTGGGTGCGTCGCATCGCCCGCGCGGACACGCTCAAGAACATCCAGGAGCTCAACGACGGGGGCAAGGGAGTGTTGAAGGCGGGCGAGACCGCGCGCGGAATCGCCGTCTTCGGCGCCTTCGATCAGGAGTGGGACGTGGCGACCCTCCTCGTCTCCGGCCTCGAGTCCCGTGCGCTTCGCTGCCGCGTTCGCCAGTACGGGGACGGCTTCACCCTCGCCCACCATGCCTACCTCGCGCGCAATCTGACGGTCACGGAGAAGGCTGGGAAAGACGCCACCTGGCGCGAGTTCAATGCTCTGGTCAGCCATGACGTGCTCTGGTCGATGACCTATCGCCGCGAAGGGGACGAATTCGCCCCGCAGATGGACCCGATCACCCTCGCGACGGAGGAATGGGTCGTCTCGGAGGATCCGGCGCCCCAGATCGTGATGGAAATCAAGCCTCCGTTCGCCAAGTAGGGACGGGGCATCGGTACGGAAGAGCGGCCGGCGCCACGGGGCGCCGGCCCTCGGCACGTTCAGGGCTCGCGCGCCCGGGCCGGGCCGCTTCCGCGGTGTTCCGCGCGGAGCTGCACGGAGTCGGCCCCCGCTAGCGCCCGCACCGCCCGCACGAAGTCCGGCGTGGGCTCCACCTGGTAGCCGGGACCGGCGCGCACGGCGACGCGCATCCCGGGGGCGGGCGCAAGGAGGAACTGGACCGGGCAGCGGCCGCGGTGGCCGTGCAGGAGCTCCTTCAGGGCGCCGAGCCTCTCCTGCCCGTCGGCGCCCAGCCGGATCTGCACCAACGCCGCCAGGACGCGGGGGGCGTCGGCGGGCGCGTGGACCGCCGAGATCCGGACGCTCACCTCCTCGCGCGAGGCGTCGATGTCGCCGACGAAGAAGAGGACGCGGTTGTCCGCCAGATCCTCCCGGTGGCGCTGGAACGCCTCGGCGAACATGACCGCCTCGACGCTCCCCTCGAAGTCCTCGATGCGAAAGCGCGCCATGCGCCGTCCCTCGTTGCGTCCCGACCGGATGACGCGCTCGGTGAGCCCGGTGACCAGCCCTCCCAGCACGATCGGGGTGCCCTCGCCGCCCTCCCGCAAGGTGCGGGTGGTGTGCGAGGCGAAGGAGCGGACCGCTTCCTCGTGCTCCGCGAGGGGGTGGCTGCTCCAGTAGCGTCCCGTGGTGTCCCGCTCGTGCAGGAGCCGCTCCGCTTCCGTCCAGGGAACGACGTCCGGGAGGGGGGGCGGGGGCTGCGTGCCCGGCGCCGATGCCGACAGCAGGGTCATCTGGCCGGAGCGGCGGTCCGCCTGCTCCTGCGATCCGGCCCGCAGGGCGGCGTCCAGCGCGGCAACCAGCTGCGCCCGGTGTCCTCCCAGACCGTCGCACGCCCCGGCCTTCACGAGCGCTTCGAGGGTCGACCTGTTCACGAGCCGCGTATCGACGTGGGCCGCGACGTCGTGGAGCATGCGGTAGGACCCCTGCGCGGCGCGCCCCGCCACCAGCGCCTCGGCCGCCTGCGCCCCCACGCCCTTGATGGACGTGAAGCCGTAGCGAATGCCCTCCGGCTCCACGCCGAAGTCGACCTGGCTCCGGTTCACGTCGGGCGGGAGCACGGGCACGCCCATGCGGCGGCACTCCTCGAGCGCCTCGGCCACCTTGTCCATGTTGCCGCTCTCGCAGGTGAGAAGCGCGGCGAGGAATTCCCGCGGGTGATGCGCCTTGCAGTACGCCGTCTCGTAGGTGACCACGGCGTAGGCCGCCGCGTGGCTCTTGTTGAAGCCGTAGCCCGCGAAGGCGACCATCCGGTCCCAGATCGCGGCGGCGGTCGCGCCCGCGACGCCGCGCGCGGCGCAGCCCTTCAGGAAGGCGTCGCGAAACTTCTCCATCACCTCCGGCCGCTTCTTGCCCATCGCCTTGCGCAGGCTGTCCGCCTCGTTGAGGGAGAGGCCGGCCAGCGCGTTGGCGATCCGCATCACCTGCTCCTGGTAGACGATGACGCCGTAGGTCTCGCGCAGGATCGGCTCGAGCAGGGGGTGATCGTAGGAGACGCGCTCGCTGCCCCGCTTACGGCTGCAATAGGTCTCGTGCATCCCCGCGTCGAGGGGGCCCGGGCGGAAGAGCGCCAGGAGCACGATGATCTCCTCGAAGCGCGAAGGCCGCAGCTTGAGCAGCAGCTCCTTCATCCCCGCCGACTCCAGTTGGAAGATGCCGAAACTCTCGCCGCGGGCGAGCAGGCCGTACGTTTCCGCGTCGTCGTAGCGCTGGAACGCGGGCGCATCGAAGTCGGGCGGCGCGGTCCCGCCGCGGGCCAGCAGCTTCCGGGCGGTCTCGAGGATCGTGAGGGTCTTGAGCCCCAGGAAGTCCATCTTGAGCAACCCGAGTTGCTCGAGCACCTCCATGGAGAACTGCGTGGAGATGTCGTCGCCGCTGCGGTAGAGGGGCACGTACTCGGTGAGCGGCGCATCGGCGATGACCACGCCGGCGGCGTGGGTGCCCGCGTTGCGGTGGCAGCCTTCCAGCCGCTGGGCGAAGTCGAACAGGCGCCGGGTCGTCTCATCCCCCTCCGCGGCGGCCTTCTTCAGCTCCGGGTCGGTCTCGAGCGCCTCCTTGAGGGACGCTTTCGGCCCCATCGGGACCTTCTTCGCGATGCGGTCCACGTCGGCGAGGGGCACGCCGAGGGCGCGCCCGACATCCCGGATCACGGCGCGCGCGGCCATGCGCCCGAAGGTGATGATCTGCGCCACGCGCTCGTTGCCGCCGTATTTCTCCTGCACGTAGCGGATCACCTTCTCCCGGCCGTCCCGGCAGAAGTCGATGTCGATGTCGGGCAGGGAGACGCGCTGCTCGTTGAGGAATCGCTCGAAGAGCAGGTCGTATTTGAGCGGATCGACGTCGGTGATGCGGAGGCAGTAGGCGACCACGGAACCCGCGGAGCTGCCGCGGCCGGGTCCGACCGGAACGCCGATCTCACGAGCGTGCCGGATGAAGTCCCAGACGATCAGGAAATAGGGGACGAAACCGGTGCGCACGATCACGCCGATCTCGCGCTCGAGCCGCTCGCGCACGGCGGCGTCGGCGGAGGGATACCGGCGAAGCAGGCCCTCCTCGCAACGGGCGCGGAAGTAGGCGGTGGCGTCCCCGCCGCCGGGCACCTCGAACCGCGGGAGGTGCAGCGCGCCGAAGGGGATCTCCACCTCGCAGCGCTCGGCGACGGCGCAGGTGGCGGAAACCGCGTCGGGGAAGTCCCGGAAGAGGTGCTGCATCTCCGCCGGACTCTTGAAGTAGAGCTCCCGGGTGCTGCTCCGCAGCCGGTTCTCGTCCTTCAGCGTCTTGCCCGTGTGAATGCAGACGAGCACCTCTTGCGCCTCGGCGTCGCCCTGCTCCTCGTAGTGGAAGTCGTTGGTGGCGACCAGCGGCCGCCCGAGGTCGCGGGAGAGCCGGACGGCGGCCTCGAGGCAGCGCTCCTGCCCGTCCACGCCGTGACGCTGCACTTCGAGGAAGTAGTTCTCCCCAAACGTCTCGGCGTAAAACCCCGCAGCCTCGCGCGCCAGCTCCGGGCGGCCCTGGAGAGTCCAGTAGCTGACTTCGCTGGAGAGGCAGCCGCTCAGGGCGACGAGCCCTCCGGAGTGGCGGGCGAGCAGCTCGCGGTCCACCCGCGGCACGTAGTAGAAGCCCTCCAGATAGGCGGCGCTGGTGAGGCGGATGAGGTTGCGCCAGCCCTCGAGGTTGCGCGCGAGGAGCGTGAGGTGCCAGGCCGCAACCGGGTCCTTTTCCCGTCCGTGGCGCGACTTGGGCGCCACGTAGGCCTCCATGCCGAGGATGGGCCGGATTCCCTGGGCGCGGCACTCCGTGTAGAACTCGATGGCCCCGAAGAGGTTTCCGTGGTCCGTGAGCGCCAGCGCCCCCGCCCCCTGCTCGGCGGCGCGGCGCACGAGGCTCGGGATGCGGCAGGCCCCGTCCAGCAGGCTGTAGGTGGAGTGTCCATGGAGATGCACGAAGCCGGCCACGGGGCGGAGTGTATCCCAGACGGCCCACGCGAACCCACCCCGGCGCCGGCCGATGTTGGATCCGTGACGCCGCTGGGCCACAATGGCCGCGTGCAACGTGCCCTGCTGCTCCTGCTGACCGCGGCGGCCTGCTCCTCGGCGCCTCGCGACGAGGCGTCGCCGGTGCCCCCGCGCGTGAAGGATCAGGAGAAGGTTCTTGCCGTGGAGCGGGGCACGCGGCGGTTCAGCGACGTGCGTCCCGTGGCGCAGGCGAGCGAGGAGGACCGGCGGGAATTCGAACGCGTCTGGACGCTGTTCCACGACCGGAGCCCGCGCTGGCCCGCGGAACGGGACCGTTTCCTCCGCCGCGGCGAGGCGTGCGGCTATCTCCTCGCGGCCTTCCTCCTGCGCACCTACCACGCCGTGAACCAGGAGCGGGAGCGGTACGCGCGCGACCTGCTGCGCGTGCGCGACGAGATCATCGCCGTCGGCCAACCCTGCGCCCCGTTCCTCGTCGATTGGATGATCCTGGACGAAATCCGCGTGCCTTCTCCCGACCGGAAAGGGGAGGCAAGGACCTTCCTGACCGACGACATCACGCGCCAGGACTGCGTCGCGATGCTGGGGGGGATGCGGGGGGCGGCCATCCCCGACCTGCTGCGCGCGCTCGCGCGCAAGGACCTCGGCCCCAAGGCGAGGCGCCATCTCGCTCAGGCTCTGGGCGGGACGCGCGATCCGCGCGCCTACGACCCTTTGGTGAAGCTCCTCAAGGAGGACGACTCGTGGCAGGTGCGCGCGGACGCCGCGGGGGCGCTGGCGGAGCTGGGAGACCGGCGCGCGCTCGTCCCGCTCCGGGAAGCGATCCAGACCGACGCCGATCCCGCCGTGGTGAAGCGCGCCGGGCGCGCGCGGGCCCAACTCGAGGGGCGCAGGACGCGCTGAGCGGATGGAGTACCGTCTCCCCAAGCGCGCCGCTGCCTGCATGGCCTGCGCGGCTCCCTTCGCCGAAGGCGCGGTGATCGTCAGCGCGATCTCGCAGGAGGTCGAGACGTTCCAGCGTCGCGACCTCTGCGAGCCCTGCTACGGAGAGGGCGGGGGTGTCTACTCCGCCTGGCGCAGCCGGCAGCCGCGGAACGAGGAGGAGCGGATCCGGCTCGACCTGGATCTGGCCGGCGAGTTCCTGCGCCGCCTGGTGCGTGAAGCGGACCCTGCCCGTGCGCCCCTCCTCTATTTCCTGACCCTTCTCCTGGCGCGCAAACGCCGCGTGAAGATCGAGGGGACCTCCCGGGAGGGGGGGACCGAACGGCTGCGCGTGCTCGTACGGGGGGAGGAAGAGGACGAGATGCTCGAAGTGGCCGTCCCGGTGCTCGACGAGACCGAGACCGCAGCCGTCCAGACGCAGCTCGCCGCCCTCTTCGATGGGGCGGCCCCTGCCCCCGGCGCCCCCGCCGCCTGAATCGGGCGGGTGGGAGACCATCCCAGGGGCGCCCCCGCCGCGGTTGGAAGCGGGGCCGCGCGCCCGCCCCCGCCCCCCCTGGGAAAATCGCACTTTTCACCCACTACCCCCTTCCCATCCAGGAAGGCGTGGTGGTAGGATGTGGGGACGTGTGGGAGAGAGTGTTTGAACGTGTTCTCTAGGGCGGTGCTGTGGCACAGATCTTCACGGGTACTTTCGTACGGAGCCTCGACGGCAAGAACCGCCTCCTCGTCCCCTCGGAGCTGCGGGACGTCATGGATGGGGAGGACCGGCGCGGTGTGTACGTCATCCCGTCGAGCGAGTGCCTCTTCCTCTGGCCGCAATCGTACCTCCTCGCGTACGCGAGCGGACAGGCGACCGACCCGTTCGGGAACCGGAAGTTCAACCGCACTTTCTACTCGCGCGCGCTCTTTAAGGCGTTCGACGGGGCGGGACGCATCGTCCTGCCCGCCGAGCTGGTCGCGCGCTTCCCGAATCGCGAACTCCTGATCGCGGGGGCGGGTCTCTACATGGAGGCCTGGGACCCGGCGGCGTGGGAGTCGCATTCCGGGGAGCTGAAGCTGGAGTAGGCGCGGGTGGCTCACGTTCCCGTCCTCGTGCAGGAGGTGATGCGCTTCCTCGAGGGGGCGGGAGTGCGGCTGCTCGCGGATGCGACGGTCGGGGGCGGGGGGCATGCGCGCGCGTTCCTCGAGCATTTTCCGGAGGCACGGGTGGTGGGCAGCGATCGGGATAGCGGGATCCTGGAGACGGCGGGGTGCGAACTGGCGCCCTTCGCCGACCGCGTCACGCTGCGCCACGCCGCCTTCTCGGAGCTCGAAGGTTTCTTCGGCGAGGCGGAAACGCCCTCCCCGGACGCCTTCCTCTTCGATCTTGGCGTCAACAGCCTGCAGCTCGACGAGGCGGATCGCGGGTTCAGCTTCCGCGTGGACGGGCCCCTCGACATGAGGATGGACCGCACGCGAGGCCGGACCGCGGCGGAGCTCTTGCGCCACATCCCGGAGGCGGATCTGGGCAACCTCCTCTTCGAGCTCGGCGGCGAGCGTTCGGCGCGGCGCGTGGCCGCCGCCATCGTGGCCGAGCGCCGCCGCGCCCGGATCGAAACCACCCTGCAGCTCGCCTCGATCGTGCGGCGCGCGGTGCGCGGGCGCAGCCGGATCGACGCCGCGACGCGCACGTTCCAGGCGCTGCGGATGGCCGTCAACGACGAAGCGGGCGAACTCGCGCAGGGGCTCGCGACGGCGGCGCGGCGCGTTCGTCCGGGAGGAAGGATCCTCGTCCTCTCCTTCCACAGCGGCGAGGACCGCATCGTGAAGAACTTCTTCCGCGGCGAGCCTTCGCTCGTCGCGCTCACGAAGAAACCGCTGCCCTGCACCCCCGAGGAGGCGCGCCGCAACCCGCGCGCGCGCTCGGCCAAGCTCCGCGTGGCGGAGCGGAGGAGAGAGGATGCGTAGCTTCGCGCTCTGGGGATGCGCCGCGACCTTGACGCTGGCGGCATTCCACACCGTGCATCTGCGCCGCCAGGTCTACGCGATCGCCCGCGACATGGGCGGGATGAACGAGCGTCTCGAGGAGGCGCGCCGCCGCAACGGCAATCTCCTGCTGCGTCTCGAGGCCGCGCGCTCCCCCCGCCGGCTCCTGGGGAACGCCCGCGAACGCGGAGTCTGGGAAGAGCCGGTGGGCGCTCCGGAACGGGCAGGGCGATGAACGAACTCGATCGGGCACTTCCCCATCGGGCGCGCATGACGGTGAGCGTGCTCTTGACGGTGCTCATCCTCTTGGCCGGCCGGGCGGGCTACCTGCAGGTGGTCCTGGGGGAGGAGTACGCGCAGCGCGCCTACCGGCAGCACTTCGAAACCATCGAGGAGATGGCGCCGCGCGGGCGCATCCTCGATCGCCACGGCCGCATCTTCGCGGCCTCCTACCACGCACGTTCCCTCGGCGTGAATCTGGGGCTGGTCGAGGACCCCGATCTGCTCGCGGCCTCCCTCGCCTACCTGCTCGACGAGCCCAAGGCAGCCCCCGAGATCGCGGCCCTGCTGCGGCGCAGGATCGCCGAGAACAAGCGCTTCATCTTCGTGCGGCGCCGGCTCGACCGGGAGGTGGCCGACCGGATCGAGGCGGCGCGCGCCGCGGCGCGGCAGGGGTCGGAGTCCCCGGGCACGCGCCTCCACGCCCTGGCTGCCGTGGAGATGCGGGAGGACCCGCGCCGGGAGTTGCCGCATGGCTCGACCGCGGCCGCCGTCATCGGGATGGTGGGGGAGGACGGCGAGGGGCTCTGCGGGCTGGAGCGACGGTTCGATCGTCAGCTGCGCGGTCGGCCGGGCCACCGCTTCGTGATGCGCAACGGCGGGCTCGCGCGCGAGGTGATCGACCTCTATCCGGAACGGGGCCTGGCGGCCGAGCCCGGGCCGGATCTCGCCACCACGCTCGACCTCGCGATCCAGCAGGTCGCCGAGGAGGAGCTGGACCGACTGCAGGGGGAGTACCGACCCGCGGGCTCCTGCGCCGTCGTCCTCGATCTCCGGACCGGCGAGCTGCTCGCCATGGCGGGCCGCCCCTCCCTGGATCCCGCCGCGTTTCCCCGGGTCGATCCGGCCGCCCTGCGCATCCCGGCACTCCACTTCCCCTACGAGCCCGGCTCCACCCTCAAGCCGCTGCTCCTCGCCGCGGCCCTCTCCTGCGGCGCGGTGCGCACCGACCGCCTCATCGACTGCGGGGCGGGTTCGATGCGGTTCGGGGGCCGCACGTTGCGGGATGTGCACGAGAACGGCGTGCTGAGCCTCTGCGATGTCCTCGTCAAGTCGAGCAACATCGGCATGGCGCAGGTCGGCCGCGCGCTCGGCATCGACCGCGCCCTTGGCGCTCTGCTTGCGGCGGGTCTCGGGGAGCGCACCGGGATCGAACTCGCCGGCGAGGACGCGGGCGCCGTGACGGCGCGTCCGCGCTGGCACGAGGACTACACCCTCGTCTCCGTGAGCATGGGGCACGAGATCCTCGTGACGCCCCTCCAGCTCGCCTGCGCCCTCAGTGCGCTGCTCTCCGGGGAGTGGAGGCGGCCGACCCTCCTCCAAGGCGGGCCTCCGAGCGAGCCGCGTTCCCTCGGTTACGACCGCGCCCACCTCGACTTCGTGATCGAGGCGATGGTGAAGGTCGTCGAGGAGGGCACGGGGAAGAAGGCGCGCGTGCCCGGCGTGCGCGTGGGCGGGAAGACCGGCACCAGCGGCAAGTACCCCGAGGGGTGCGGCGACTACGTCGCCTCGTTCTACGGCTTCGCCCCCGCCGACGCGCCCCGCTTCGCGGTGCTCGTCGTCGTGGACGAACCGCGCAAGCCCGGTGGGGGAGTCCCCTACGGGTCGACCGTGGCCGCCCCCGCGGTGGGGCGGATCCTCCAGCAGGCCCTCTCCCTCCAGGGAGTTCGATGAACAGGAAAGCGCCCCCCGAGTCCGGGGTCCGGCATGTGCGAATCGTGAATGGACGTTTTTTTGGAATGGTGCGTGTTGCGTGGGCTATTGGGTCTCGTGCGAGCGTCGGGGAGGCGTGCTCCCCGATCAAGGGCCGGAACCCGGATTCGGTGGGCGCTTCCTGTCTGTGGGTGGGGCGATGATCGGGCCCTCGTTGAAGGCGGTCCAGCCCAACTGGACGCTAGGGCGTCTCGCGGAAGCGGTGGGAGCCTCGCTCCGGTCCGGCGGCGAAACCGTCGTGACCGGCGTGCAGGAGGATTCGCGCCGATGCGGTCCGGGCGATCTCTTCGTCGCCGTCCCCGGGACGCGCCAGGACGGCGCGACCTATGCGGCGGATGCGTGCGCACGCGGAGCCGTCGCCATCGCGGCGGAGCGCGATCCGGGGACGGGTCTCCCCTGGCTTTCCGTCCCGGAGGCGCGTCGCGCGGCGGGTCGGCTCGCCGATCTGCTCCACGGCGACCCTTCGAGGCGGCTGACGTTGGTCGGCATCACGGGGACGAACGGCAAGACGACCACCTGCCAGCTCCTGGCCCAACTGCTGCCGGAACCGACGGGCACCATCGGCACCCTGGGAGCCTTCTACCCGGGGCATGCCGGGGAGACCGAGAACACCACCCCCGGACCCGTCGAGCTCCGTCGGATCCTCCGGGCCATGGGTGCGGCGGGCTGCTCCGCATGCTCCATGGAGGTCTCCTCGCACGCCCTTGACCAGGGACGGGTGGATGGGCTCACCTTCGCGGCGGGGATCTACACCAATCTCACGGGAGACCATCTCGACTATCACGGCACGATGGAGGCCTATGAGGCCGCGAAGGCGCGGCTCTTCGGCATGCTCGATGCCTCGGCGGTGGCGGTCCTCAACGCCGGCGACGCGGCCTGCGCGCGCATCCGCACCCGCGCCCGCGTCGTCCGGTTCCAGGCGGACGACGTCGAAGTGGGGCCGGAGGGGACCAGCTTCCGCTGGAGGGGCCGTCGCATCCGGACCCGCCTGCTGGGTCGTCACAACGCGGAAAATGCCGCGGCGGCGCTGGAGGCGGCCGTCGCCCTCGGCGTGGAGGAGACCAAGGCTGTCGACCGGATCGCCTCCGCCCGGCCCGCTCGGGGCCGGCTCGAGGCGGTGCAGACCCTGCCCTTCCTGGTGCTCGTGGACTATGCGCACACCGACGATGCCCTCGACAAGGCGCTGCGCACCCTGCGGGAGGTGGCGCGCGGGAGGGTGATCGTGGTGTTCGGCTGTGGCGGGGACCGGGACCGCACCAAGCGCCCGCGCATGGGTGCAGTGGCGGCGCGGCTTGCCGACGTGATCCTGGTCACCAACGACAACCCGAGGTCGGAGGAACCCGAGGCGATCGCCCGGGAGATCCTCGCGGGAATGGGGGAGCGGCGTGCGCTCGTGCTCCTCGACCGGCGCGAGGCCATCCGGGCCGCCCTCGAGTTGGCGCGGCCGGGAGACGCGGTGCTCGTCGCCGGCAAGGGACACGAGACCAGCCAGATCCAGGCGGGGAAGAAGTTCCCGTTCGACGACGCGGACGTGGCGCGCCGGCTGTTGGGTGGAATCCCGGAAGCGGCCGGCGCCGGCGCAAACGCTTGAGGACGAATTGACAGCGACCCACTACCTGTAGTATCCGTGGGCGGAGAGGAGGCGGCGATGGAGCAGCGATCCATCCGTGAGATCGCCGCGTGGGCGGGCGGGCAGTACGAGGGGCCCGACCTCCCCGTGGCGGGCGTGCGCATCGACTCCCGGAGCGTTGCTCCGGGGGATCTGTTCGTAGCGCTGCGCGGCAAGCACAAGGACGGCCACGAGTTCCTGGGCGAGGCTTTCGCCTCCGGCGCGGCAGCCGCCCTCGTGGAGCGGAAGGAGATCGTGGCGACCCACCGCGGGATGGGCCGCGCGATGATCGTCGTGCCCGATGTGCGGCGGGCGCTCGGCGCGATCGCCGCCCGGTACCGCCGCGCCCTCGGCTTCCGCGTCGCGGGGGTCACCGGAAGCGTCGGCAAGACCACGACCAAGGAGATGCTCCGTCTCGCGCTCGGGGCCGGCACCGCCGCGTCCCCCGAGTCGTTCAACAACGATCTGGGAGTGCCTCTCACCCTGCTCGGGACCTCGCGCACCGACGCCGTCTGTGTGGTGGAGATCGGGACGAGCGGCCCCGGGGAGATCGCCGCGCTCGCCGCGCTCGCCGCGCCCGACGTCGCCGTGGTGCTCAACGTGGGCGAGTCGCATCTCGAGAGGCTCGGGAACCTCGAGGGGGTGGCCCGGGAGAAGTGCGCGCTGGTGGAGAGTCTCGGCCGCGAGGGCTGCGCCGTGCTCAACGACGACGATCCTCGCACCCGGGCCATGATGCGGCGCGCGCCCGGGCCCGTGCTCACCTTCGGCATGACGCCGCGCGCCGACGTCTACGGGGACTGCGTGCGCGCCGGACGCGGCAGCGTCTCGTTCCAGCTTTTCCGGAAGACGCGGGTGCGCATGAGCGTGTTCGGCACCCACCACGTGCCGAACGCCTTGGCGGCGGCGGCCGTCGCCCTCTGGCTGGGGCGCCCCGCCGCCGACGTGGCCGAGCGTCTCTCCGCCTTCCGCCCCGCCCCGATGCGCATGGCCGTGGAGGCGGTGGGGGGGACACGGCTCATCCTCGACGCCTACAACGCCAATCCGCGCTCCGCGGAAGCCGCCGTCCGCGAGCTGGGCAGGGCGGGGGGATCGGGGCGCCGCATCCTCGTCCTGGGGGACATGCTCGAGCTGGGTACGCGGGCGCCCGCCTACCACGAGCGGCTCGGCCGCATCGCCGCCGCCAGCGGGATCACCGCCCTCTGGGCCATCGGCCCGCTCAGCGAGGCGACGGCGCGGGGCGCCCGCGATGCTGGCCTGGGCTCGGTGTTCTGGAGCGCCGATGTGGAGGAGGCGATCGCCCATCCGCCGATTCGGCCGCGCACGCGCGATGTCGTCCTCTTCAAGGCGTCGCGCGCGATGCGTCTCGAGCGGCTCCACGCCGCGATCAAGGAGGCGATCGGCGCGCGATCGCGCGCCCGTCCGGCGAGCACCGCGAGGAGCGGAGAGACGCTGCCGGCCTAGCCATGCTGCTCTGGCTCCTCGAACCCCTGGTCCCTTACTTCCGCGGGTTCAACCTCGTCCGCTACGTGACGTTTCGCGCCGCGTTCGCCGCGGTCCTCGCCTTCCTCATCGTGATCGTCTGCGCCCCCGGGGTGATCGCCTGGCTCCGCGCGAGGAAACTGCACGGTTGCGCCGACCACGATTCGGCCCGGCTCGAGGAACTGCGCGCAGCCAAGCAGGACATCCCGACGATGGGCGGCATCCTCATCCTCGGGGGCGTGCTGGTCTCGGTGCTCCTCCTCGGCCGGCTCGACAACGTCTACGTCGTCCTGGTCCTCTTCGCCTTCCTCGCGTTCGGGTTCCTCGGCGCCCTCGATGATTGGGCCAAGCTCACCCTCCCCGGGAGGAAGGGCATGTCCGCCAAGCGCAAGCTGCTGGGGCAGGTGGGCATCGCCGCCGCCGCGCTGGTGGTCCTCTACGCCCAGGCGAGCGGGCCCGGCGCGAGGCACGCGTTGCGCGGTCCCGCCCTGCGCGCCTCTCCCTACCTGCATACCGCCGAAATGGCCATGGCCGGGGACGCCCCCGCCCCCCTCCCACAGAGTCCGGCCTCGGCGCCGATCGGCCCCACCGACGTCGCGGCACCCTCCCAGGACCACCGCACCGATCTCCAGATCCCCTTCTTCAAGCACTTCTGCCTCGACCTGGGCCTCCTCTTCCTGCTGTTCGGGGCCCTGGTCATCGTGGGAGCCAGCAACGCGGTCAACCTCACCGACGGGCTCGACGGCCTGGCCACGGGATGCACCGCGATCGCCGCGCTCACCTTCGCCCTGGTCACCTACCTCGTGGGACGCGCGGACACGTCCGAGTACCTCTATGTGTTCCACGTTCCCGGCGCCGCGGAACTCACCGTGGTTTGCGCGGCCCTCGGCGGCGCGGCGCTCGGTTTCCTCTGGTTCAACGGCTTCCCGGCCACCGTCTTCATGGGCGATACCGGTTCCCTGGCCCTCGGCGGCACGCTCGGCCTGGTGGCCGTGGCCTCCCGGCAGGAGTTGACGCTGCTCGTGGCTGGCGGGGTGTTCGTCGCCGAGGCCGGTTCGGTGATCCTCCAGCGACGGTTCTACCGTTGGAGCGGGGGAAAACGGCTCTTCCGCTGCGCGCCGCTCCACCATCACTTCCAATTCCAGCCGATCCATGAAGCGAAGGTGACGATCCGCTTCTGGATCGCGGCCCTGATCCTGGCGCTCGTCTCCCTCGCCCTCTTCAAGCTGCGATGAACCGGCTTACCGACCCCTTCCGGCCGCGCGAGGCGCGGAGCGACGCCGCGGGCGTCTGGGCGCCGGCCCTGGTGCTGGTTGCCCTTGGGCTCGTGAGCCTCTACTCCGTCGGCCCGCGCCATGTGCCGCGCCAGGCGGCCTGGGCGCTGCTCGGGCTCGTCGCCTGCCTTGCCGCGTCGCGCCTCCCCTCCACGCTGGTTCGGCGCGCGGCCGGGCCGTTCCTCGGGCTCACCGGCCTGCTCCTCCTCGCCGCCCTCCTCTTCGCACCCAAGATCGCGGAGACCCGCCGCTGGCTCCCCATCCCCCTGTTCGGCGTCTTCCAGCCTTCGGAGTTGGCGAAGCTGGCCGTGGTGGTCTTCCTGGCGGACCGCCTGGCGCACGTGGGCCACGAGTGCACGCAGCTGTGGCGCACGGTATGGCCCGTGGCGCCGATCTGCCTCCTCATCGTTTTGGCGCCGGACTTCGGCACCACCGTTTTCGTCGGCACCATTGCCGCGGTGATGCTCCTGGTCGCGGGGGTGAAGTTGGGCCGCCTGCTCCTCGGCGGGGTCCTGGCGCTGCCGGTCCTCCTGCTCGTGGCGATGCACTTCCCCTATGTGGCGGAACGGCTCCGGTTTTTCCGCGGGGAACGCAGCTACCAGCTCGAACAGGCCGAGATCGCCCTGGCAAGCGGCGGTTTCCTGGGCAAGGGGTGGGGCGCGGGACGCCAGAAGTTCGGCTATCTCCCTGCGGGGCACACCGATTTCATCCTCCCGAACGTGGGGGAGGAGCTCGGCTTCCTCGGTGTCGGGCTCGTCGCGTTCCTCTTCGCCATGATCCTCGTCCACGGCCTGCGCATCGGGCTGGCGGCGGCGAAGCGGCGCGACGCGTTCGGCTTCCACCTCGCCTTCGGGGCGACGCTCCTGGTGGTATTCCAGGCGGCGCTCAACATCGCCGTCTCCACCGGCGCGGCACCCACCAAGGGCATCTCGCTTCCCTTCCTCTCCCAGGGCGGCAGCAACCTGCTCGTCTCGCTCGCCGCGGTGGGCCTCGTGCTGGGCGTGGGGCGTGCGCAAGCTCGACAGGAGGCAACGTGATCGCCCCCCTCGCCCGCAAGACCATCCTCTTCGCGGGAGGTGGCACCGGCGGCCACCTCTTCCCCGCCCTCGCCCTCGCACGCTCGCTGCCGGGACTCCCCTGCGCCTTCCTCGTCCCCGACGACCGCGGCGACGTGGCTCGGATGCGCGGGGAGTTCCCCTGCGTTCCCAGCCCCTGCCCTCGGCCCGACAAGGGGCGCATCCTCTACCCCGCCCGGCTCTTGCGCGCGGTGCTCCGCGCGCGCCGCCTCCTGCGCGAGTTGCGCGCCTGCGGCGTGGTGGGCTTGGGGGGGTACGCCTCGGTGCCTGCGGTCCTCGCGGCGCGGAGCCTCGGGCTTCCGGTTTACCTGATGGAGTGCAACGCGGTGCCCGGCAGGGCTACGCGCGCCATGGCACGCTTCGCCTCCGGGATCGGCCTCGGGACCGAATCGGCGCTCGACGCGATGCGGCGGCGCGCCGCCTGCCGCGTGACCGGCACCCCCTTGCGCGACGAGCTGCACGTGCGCGGCGATCTGCGGGAATTCGGGCTCGATCCGGGGCGTCCCACGCTCCTGGTCCTCGGCGGGAGCCAGGGCTCGAGGGGCCTCAACCGGCGCGTGCTGGAGGCATTGGAGGGGTGCGGGGACTTGCCCATGCAGGTCCTCCTCGCGGCGGGGGGCGCCGACGCGGCCCGTGCGCGATCCGTGGCGCAGCGCTCGCCGGTGCCGACCAGGGTGATCGACTTCCTGCCGGAAGTGGGGCGCGCCTACTCGGTGGCCGATCTCGTCCTGGCGCGCGGCGGCGCGGGAACCGTGGCGGAGTGCCTCGCCCTCGGGCTGCCGGCGATCTACGTCCCCTATCCGCACCACCGCGACCGCCAGCAGGCGCGCAACGCGGAGGATTCGGTGCGCGCTGGCGCCGCGGAACTGCTTGAGGAGGCCGACCTCTCCCCGCAACGGTTCCGCGCGCTGATGCAGCGGCTCCTCCTCGGGGGGGGGGAGGCGCGCCGTCGGATGGCCGAGCAGGCCCGCCGGCTCGCTCGACCCGCGGCGGCCTCGGCGATGGCCGAGCACCTCCTGGAGTGCTTCGGCGAGGCGCCGGCGGAGGCGCGCTGGCTCGCGGAGATCGGCGGATGATCGCCCGCGACGCGCTCGATCTCTCGCTCCCGCGGAGGCTGCATCTCGTCGGCGTGGGAGGTAGCGGCATGGGCCCCTTCGCGCGCCTGCTCCACGCCGAGGGCCACGCGGTCTCCGGGGCCGAGGCGAGGCCGGGATCGGCCACCGCCTACCTGGAGTCCCTCGGCATTCCGGTCGCGGCCGGATCCGCCGGGGAGTTGCTCCCGGCGGGGCTGGACGCCGTCATCCATACTGCCGCGGTGCCGGCCGACGCGCCGCTCCTCCTTGCGGCCCGAGAGGCGGGGGTGCCGGTCGTCAAGTACGCGCGGGCGGTCGGCGTCTTCGCCGCGGGGCGCCGCACCCTCGCGGTGGCCGGCACCCACGGCAAGACCACCACTTCCTCCCTGCTCGCCTTCGCGCTCAAGACCTCGGGGCAGGATCCCTCGTTCCTGGTCGGCGGAAACGTCTCCCAACTCGGGGGCGGGGCGGGGCACGGGAGTTCGGATCTCTTCGTGGTCGAAGCGTGCGAGTACGACCGCAGCTTCCACAATCTGCAGCCCGCGGTGGCCGCGGTCACGAACGTGGAAGCCGACCACCTCGACTATTACCGCGACATCGTCGAGATCCGGGAGTCGTTCGCGGCCTTCGCCGGCAGGGTCGGAGAGGCTCTGATCCTGCACGAGGAGCTGCGGGAGGCGATCGGGCGCGCCGCCGGCGTGCGTGCGCGCGTGGTCACCTTCGGCGTGTCGCGCACCGCGGACGTCCGGCTGACGCACGTGCACCGGCGCGGGGGCTTCACGAGGTTTCGCGCCTTAGGGCGCTCCTTCCGTCTCGCGTTGCCGGGTCTGCACAACGTGTTCAATGCCGCGGCCGTGCTGGCCGTGGCGCGCGAGGCGGGCGCCGGGCTCGACGGCGTCGCCGAGGCGCTGGAGCGCTTCCGCGGCGTCGGGCGGCGGCTCGAGGTCGTGGGCCGGCCGGGCGGCGTGGCGGTGGTGGACGACTATGCCCACCATCCCACCGAGATCACCGCCGGGCTGAAGGCGCTCCGCGAGGAGTATGCGCCGCGGCGTCTCTGGTGCGTGTTCCAGCCGCACCAGTACTCGCGCACGCGCCTCCTGCTGGAGGAGTTCGCGGCGGCGCTGCAGGCGGCGGATCGCGTCGTCGTGCCCGACATCTACGCCTCCCGCGACTCCGCGCGGGACCTGGGCTCGGTGAGTGCGGGCGACCTGGTGGCCGCGATCCGCAGGCGGGGCGGCGACGCGGTGCACATCCAGGAGTTCGAGCGGATCGTGGACTATGTGAGGACCCAGCTCCGGTCGGGCGACGTGCTCGTCACGATGGGAGCGGGAAACGTGGGTGATGTTGCCGGTCGAGTGGCGGCGGCGCTTTAGCGGGCGCTACGCGGCGGGCGAGGCGCTGGGGCCCCGCACCAGCTGGCGCATCGGCGGCCCCGCGGAGCTCTACCTCGAGCCCGCCGACGCCGAGGAGTTGACCCTCACCCTCGCATCGCTGCAGCGCGTCGGCATGCCCTTCCGCATTCTCGGGGGCGGGAGCAACCTGCTCGTGGCGGATCGTGGGGTGGCGGGCGCCGTCCTCTCCCTGGATCGGATGGGTCGCATCGAGCGACAGGGCGATCGGCTCCGGGTGGAAGCGGGAGCGCGCCTGAGCAGCGTGGTCCGGCGGGCGGTGGAGGAGGGTCTCACCGGCGCGGAGCGGCTCGCCGGGATCCCGGGACGGGTGGGCGGCGCGATCTTCGGCAACTCCGGCGGGCGCTACGGCTCCATCGAGAGCCTGGTGGAGGAGATCGAGCTGCTGCGGGGCGACGGCGTCCTGGAGCGCATCCGTCCTCCGGCGGACTTCTTCCACTACCGTCGCTCCGGGGTGGGGGAGCGCGTGGTGCTGCGCGTCCTCCTGCGGCTCGAGCCCGCGGTACGGGAGGCGGTGCGCGCCACGACACGCCGGATCGTGGAGGAGCGCCGTTCGACGCAGCCCGGCTGGGTGGGCAACGCGGGCTGCGTCTTCAAGAACCCTCCCGGGCAGAGTGCAGGACGGCTCATCGACCTGGCGGGTCTGAAGGGCAGTGCCTGCGGCCCGCTGCACGTCTCCCCGCTCCACGCGAATTTCTTCGAAAACGCGGGGGGCGCCACCGAAGAGGATGTGGTCCGCCTCGTGGAGCGCGTGCAGGAGACGGTGCGGCGCGTCCATGGAGTGGAGCTGGAGCTGGAGGTGCGGCGTTGGCCCTGATGCGCGCGATTCTCTCGTCGCGCCTCCTCTGGGCCTGCGTGGCGGTTCTGGCCAGCCTGGGCGCTGCGCGATTCCTGGCCCGGGAGTTGGCGCGCGATCGTCGGTTCCTGGCCCTGCCGGTCCGGCTCGAGGCGCGCGCGCCGGCGTGGGCGGACCGCGCCGTGGTGGAGCCGGTCCTCGCACGCCTCAAGGCGATCGGTGCGATCAACCTCTTCCATCCCGGCTTCGAGCGGATCGTGCGCGCGGCGATCGCCAAGGAGCCGGCGGTCGCCCGCGTCGGTCAGGTGCGGCGCCACTGGCCGCGCAGCTACAGCGTCAGCTTCTCCCTGCGACGCCCCTACGCCGTGGTGGCCCACGCCGCCGGTCGCATCCCGGTGACGCGCGAGGGGGTCGCTCTCCCCTTCGCCTCCTACGGCGAGGTCGCGCGCGATCTCTGGGCGATCCAAGGGATCGATTCGCCCGCCCCGCGCCCGGGCCAGGCGTGGAAGGATCCGCGCGTCGATGCGGCCATCCTGGCGATCGTGGAGATCGCGCCCCTCCTTGGGGAGCTCGCCCCGCTCGGGCTGGAGGGGGTCGATGCGGGGCAGGCCTGCGATCCTCTGGAGGGGGTGGTCCTGGTCGGTGCGAACGGCCTGCGGGTGCGCTGGGGGAGGCCCGGAGCCATCGTGGGGGAGAACAGCCCGGAGCGGAAGGCCGCCTTTCTCCGGGTGGTGGCCGGGGACCCCGAGCGCGCGCGCGGGTACGAAGTGGACGTGCGCTACGAAGAGATGGGTCTGCGAAAATCAACCGCGCCATGAGCGCGCGCGCCCTTCCCCCCCGCGAGGCGGGATCGGCCCTTCTTCTCCTCGGCCTCCTGACGGGAGCCTGCTTCGTCGCGGACCCCGCGACGTCGGGCGGCCCCCTGGCCCTGGTCACCGGCGTGGCGATCGTGCATGCATCGCTTCTCTCCCCCGCGCTGGCCGGCGGCGTGGCCGCGCGCTGGGGTATGCTCGCGGCGCTCCTCTCGCTGCCGGCCCTTGCGGCCTGCTCCTTCGGCCACCCCGTCCCGGCGGCCCCGCTCTGGTGCTCTCTCTTGATCGTCTGTGCATGCCTGTCCGGTTGCGCGGCGCGCGCCTTCGGGGGAGGCGCGCTCGCCCAGGCCTACTACCCGAGCATGCTCCTCCTGCTCCTCGCACCGTTCGCCTGCTCCTACCTCGTGGCGGAGTTCGGGAGCGGGGGCGACCCCGCAGCGTGGCGCCTCCTCTCCCCCCTGGAGGCCACATCCCAAGCAGAGTCGGGAGCGGCGCCTCCTGCCCTCGCGCTCGGAACGCTTCTCCTCTGGCCGGCGCTGGCGGCGGGCCTGCGCCCGCGAAGGGCGCCGTGAGGCTCCTGCTCATTCTCCTCGCCTTCGCGGCGGCGGCCGGCGCCGAGCTGGAGACGCCGTTCGGCAGCTTCGCGCGTCCGGGCGTTCCCGTCCTGCTCCGCAGCAGCGAGGCGGGCGCCGTGTCGCTGGAGGGCTGGAGCTACCCCCTCCGCGCAGGCATGGCCGAGCTTGTCTCGCCGCCGAGGCTTCCCTGCCGGCTCTTGGACGAAGCGGGCCGGGAGCGTGCGCGCCTCGAGCCGGTGCCCGAGGGAGCGCTCCTCGTTGCCGCCGTGGGCGTGCCGGCGGAGCGCATCGCCTCGCTGCTCGTGGGGGAAGGTGGAGCGCGCGTGATCGTGATCGCCCTCGAACCCGGCCGCATGGTGGAGGAGTGGCGGCCTTACGACCTCTTCGATCTCATCGTCGTCGCGGTCCACTCGGACTCGTTCCCGGGGGGCCTTCGGGTAGCACTTGGCGACTGGGTCCTTGCGGGGGGGGAGCTGGCCGTCGTCGGCGACCGCAATCACTACTTCGATCCGCAGGGGGGTCTGGGGAGGCTCAGGGCCGATCGAGATCTCGATCGGCTCCTCGCCTCCCTCGGACCCGTCCGGCCGGGGCGCATTCCCCGGCCCGGGGGGGAGAGGCCCGACCTCTACGACCTGGAGAGACCGCCCGCGGCCGCGGCGAGGCCGCTCCGCGAGGCGCGTGCGCTCGTGGCCGGTTCCGCGGCAGTGCTGGCGCTGCTCCTGTCGCTGGGCGCGACCGGCCGCATCCGCGGCGCGGCGCTTATCGGCGGCACGGCGGTCGTCCTCGTCTCTTCCCTCATCCTCGGGCTCCTCCTCCCTCCCGAGGTCTATCAGCCCGAGGCGGGGGGCCGCATCGAGGTCGTCTACGCCGGCGAGCGGATGGCGCGCTGGCGCACCTACCATCTCCTCACCGGTCTCAACCCATCCGCGCGCCTCTACCGCGGCGAGGGATGGACACCCATTTTCTTCCGCCCGGGCTCGCCGCCTTGGTGGGAGGGGGCGGGGGGGGAGGGAGTGCTCGCCCCTGGAACCACCCGCATCTTTCTAGAAGAGCGGCTTGCCCCCTCACCGCCGCTCCCGGAGAGGCAGCCGGACGCCCCGCCCGCTCCGCACGCGTTGCTGCACGAGCGGCCCGTGCTCAACCTCCTGGTCAGGGAGGCGCCCGCGTGGGGCAGGTACGTCGCCTGGGGCAGCAGGGGGGTGGAGGCGCCCTCCAACGAGAGAGGCAGCGGGCCCCTCCTCGCGCATCTCCAGATCGTCCGGTTCCATTGACAAGCCTGCCTCCAGCGCGTAGCTTGCGGCGTTCCCTTTCGAACGCACCAGCAAACGCACATGAAGACCCCTATGGCAAAGCGCGGGGAGGTGACACCCCGCTGGCATCTGGTTGACGCCGGGCAGGAACTGCTCGGCCGGGCGGCGGCGCGCATCGCCACGATCCTGCAGGGCAAGCACCGTCCTGGCTGGACGCCCCACGTGGACACGGGCGACTTCGTCGTCGTGATCAACGCCGAGAAGATCCACGTGACCGGCAAGAAGGAGCAGGACAAGATCTACCAGTGGTACACGGGCTGGCACGGAGGCCGCAAGGAGCGGACCCTGCGCCAGATCCGCGCGACCAAGCCCGCCCTCATGCTGCAGTCGGCCGTGAAGCGGATGCTCCCCAAGACCCGTCTCGGGCGGAGCATGTTCACCAAGCTCAAGATCTACGCGGGGACCGAGCACCCGCACGAGGCGCAGAGGCCCGAGCCGCTGGCCCTCAACACGTTGAGGAAGAACTGATGGTCGCCGCGACGTACGTCTGGGGCACAGGGCGCCGCAAGAAGGCGGTGGCCCGCGTGCGCGTTCGCCCGGGAACGGGCCTCATCCAGATCAACGGCAAGGAGATGGAGAGCTATTTCCCCACGGCCGATCAGCGCCGCCTCGTGGTGGGGCCCCTGGACGCCGCCGGCGTCAAGGGGAAGCTGGATGTCTTCGCCCGCGTCCACGGCGGGGGACCCGTCGGGCAGGCGGGCGCGGTGCGGCTGGGCATCGCCCGCGCCGTGAAGTCGGAGGGCACGGAGCCGGCGCTCCGCCAGGGCGGCTTCCTCACGCGCGACGCGCGCATGAAGGAGCGCAAGAAGTACGGACAGCGCGGCGCACGCCGTCGCTTCCAGTTCTCCAAGCGCTGACCGCTCCACTACAATCGGGACGGCATGCCGGTCCTGGTGTGGGAGTCGCCGACGGGGCGAGTGGTCTTCCCGCTCGACCGCCGCATCCTCGTGGTCGGTCGCGACCCCGTGAGCGACGTCCGCATCGAGGACCGATCGGTCTCGCGCCGCCACGCGCTGGTGGAGACCACCCAGGGCGGGGTGAAGGTGACCGATCTCGCCTCCACCGGCGGGACCCGCATCAATGGCGCGGCGCTCACTCCCGAGCTTCCCTCCACGCTCGCCCCCGGGGACTTCATCAGCTTCGGAGGGGTCACGATCGCGTTCCACGCCACGCCGCCTCCCGCGTCCCCGACAAGCGTCGCGGCGACGCCGCCCCTCGAGGTCCCCGCGCGCCGGCGCTCCCCTCTCCTCCTGTGGGGAGGCGCGGCGCTCGGATTCCTCATCGTCGGCGCGCTGGGAGCCCTGCTTGTACTCCAGTTGAAGGGGAAGCCCAAGAGGCAGCCCGCGGAGGTCGCGAGCGATCGCGCCGTGGTGGAAGCGGCGAAGCCCGTGGTTCAGCCCGCGCCCGTGCCGACGCCGGAGCCGCCCCCGGCGCGGGATCCGCAGCCCGCTCCGCTGGCGCCGCCGCCTCCCACCCCCGAACCGCCCGGTCCCTCGCGCGCGGCGCCCGGCGAACTTCCCCCCTCGGCCACCGCCACGCCGGAGCGCCTTCCCGACCTCGTCGAACTGAGCGGCGGCTCCTGCTTCCCGCTCAGGGTCTTGGAATGGAACGCGACGCGCGTGGAAGGGGAAGGGGTCGACGGGCGCCTCTACGAGTTCCCGCGTGAGCGCGTCGTGCGCATCCTCGACCGTGCGGACCTGGCCCGGCGCGCCGCTGCCGCCCACCGCGCCCTCGCCCCCGACGATCTCCGCGGGCGGATGGACCTCGCGCACTGGTGCGTGCGGAGGCATGCCCGCGCCGAGGCGCGCCTCCTCCTGCGGGAAGCGCTCGCGATCCGCCCGGGCGAGGCCACCGCGCGTGAGCTTCTCGCGGCGATCGGGGAGGGATAGGTGCGCGTCGTCCTGACGCGTCCGGCGGGACGCGGGGAGGAGTTCGCCCGGCGGCTGCGCGCGGCGGGCCACGAGGTAGCGCACGTCCCGCTCACGCGCATCGAGCCCGACGCGCCCTTTCCCGACCCCGCCCCCTTCGACGGCGTACTCTTCACCAGCGTCGCGGCGGTGGAGCTTGCACCGAGGGCGGCGCACTGGCCGCGCGTCGGCGCGGTGGGTCCCGCGACGGCGGCGGCGCTGCGCGCGCGCGGACTCGGCGTGCACGTCGT
>JBQTIG010000012.1:0-48063 GCA_052388375.1 Planctomycetaceae bacterium
ACGCGCACCTGGCCCAACCCGGAGATCCTGGCGGAGGCGCGCAGGATCCTCGGCGCGTAGCTCCCGCTACGAGCCTATCCGAAAACCCGGCTACATTCTGCCGGCTGCGCGGGCCGATCGCTTCGCCTCTCCTCCATCGCCGTAGTTCGCCAATACGGCTTCGTCGTCGCGGCTCGCGCTCGGCCCGCTCGCTCGGCCTCGGTGTTGACGCCGGGTTTTCGGAGGGGCTCTAAGGCCCTAACGCGTCCGGGTCAAGAGCCGGGCCCCCCCCTCGAGGTGCCTGAGGATCGGCTCCACATCGGCCAGGAAACGCTGGCCGTCGCCGTGGTAGCCCGCCGTGGGGCGGAGTCTCTCGATCCGGGCCGAGAAGTACTCGTTGAGCGCCTGCATGAAGAGCTCGCGCACGTACTTGGCGGCCACCGAGGCGAGGGCGACCGGGGGATCGGTCGACTCCGCGCGGCAGCGGAACTCGATGGTGATCTCCCTGCCGTGGGCATGGAGACGATAGGCAGAGACCTCGCGGGTCTCCCGTAGCTCCATGAGCAGGGAGGGGGAGAACTCCTCCATGAGCAGGGCCGCGTAGCGCTTCCGCCCCCCGTGCCGGTCGCAAACGACCCGCGCGGGACCCGTCGGGTGGTCCAAGAGCGCTCGTCGGACGAGGCGCAGCGTCTCCCGGGAGAGCAGGGTTCCCTTGCCCCCTTCGCGCGCGCACCCTTCGTTGAAATCGCGCTCGCAGATCGGACTCACGGTGAGCCCGCGGAACGCATCGGGAGGGGGGCGGGGGCGGGGAACCGGGTCCGCCACGTCGCCATACCAGGGGTAGGCGGCGCGAGGATCGCCGCGGATGGAGAGGCGCGCCAGCGCGGCCGCCAGGGTGACCGGTGCGGGCAGCCCGAGATAGGGTTCGAGGGCCCGGGCCAGCGCGGCGCGGCCTCCCCGGGCGTAGAGCCGCTTGCTGTCCATCACCGCGGGATCCTGCAAGGAATCGCGCTCGGCCCCGCTCTCGAAGGCGGCGGCGGCGATGACGAGGGGGCCCAGGAGTGGCCCGTAGCCGGCTTCGTCCGTCCCGATCTGCAGCACGGTGGAAGTGGAGCCCCGAGTCGGACTTGAACCGGCAACCTTCGCTTTACGAAAGCGACGCTCTACCATTGAGCTATCGGGGCCCAGTGGGACACTATCTGAAGTCGTGTCGGCAACAGCGTCAAGGGATTTGAGCGACGCGCCCCGAACGATGCTCACGCGCTGTCCGCGCTGCGGGCATCCTCTCGCCGGGGAGCCGAAGTTCTGCTCCAACTGCGCCTTCCGCCTCAAGCCCGACCTCATCGGGGTGCCCGCTTCCGAACTCCGGCGCGCCACCCTGGGGCAGCGACTCGTCGCCCTGGGCGGATATCTCGCCTTCGCGAGCCTGCTCCTGGTCCTGGCCATCATCGCCATCCGCCTCTTCGTCGAACCGCCGGTGCCGGTGGGCCTGCCCGCCACCGAGGTGCTCGTTCTCCAAAGCCGCGACCGCGATGCGCTGCCGCTCACGCGGGCGAGCTTTCGCACCATCGAGGCGGGGCGCAGCTTTTGGGGGCTCTACGACGCATCGAATCCGATGAATCCTCCAGAGGAGTTCTTCATCGATGAGCCCTACGACGTCTGCCTCCACGAGACCACCAACGATCAGTACTACGCCTTTCTCCTCGATCGCGTCCGGGCCGGCGACTTGCCGCCCAGGGCGACGATGATTCCCCGCAGCTGGGATCGCCCCGACGCCAACCCGCGCCTGCCGCGCATCTACCGTCGCGGCCATGCGAATCACCCTGTGACCGGCGTCGACTTCTACGCATCCCTGGAGTTCTGCGCGTGGCTCTGGCAGGGGCGCTTCCACTCCGACCCCGACCTCCTGGTCGATCTGCCGACCTGCCTGGAGTTCGTCCGCGCGGGGCGCGGGGAGCAGATCGAGGACCAGATCTCCAGCCGGACGCTCAACTTCTCCGGGATCCTCGAGCCGGTGAACAGCGCCTCGGCATGCTCGTACAACGGCTTCTTCGGCCTCTTGGGCAACGCGGCGGAGTGGGTGCACGGGCCACTGCCCGACCTCGAGGCGAGCGCCGCGGGCGGGTCGGTGCAGGCGCCGCCGCTGGCCATTTCGGAGTGGGAGACCCGCCGCGCAACGCCGTTCAGCCTGGACGGATTCGAGCCGGTGACCCTCAACCTGGGAAACCCCTACGTCGGCTTCCGCGTGCTCCTGCGGCGCGCCCCGGAGCTGCCCACCTTCGTCCCGGTCGAGGGGGGAAGCGTCACGACAGGCCCGGCGCCCGACCGACCCGAATTCGTCGCCCGGGTGCACGCAGGGCATCCGGAAGGCGCGGGAGGGGAGGCGGAGCGCCTCCACGTGAGTCCCGTGGGGAACGACCACTGCGACCGCGCCTTCGAGATCACGCGGGCGGAGATCACGAACCGGCAGTTCCTCGCCTTCCTCGTCGACATCGCGAAGGAGGTCTCCCGGGAGGAGTTGGAACGGCTGCGGCCACGCACCTTCCCGCGCCGCAACCCGAACTACTGGGAGTCGCAGTTCCACCTCCCCTTCGGCCCGGCGGAGAAGATCCTCTACATCTTCCGCCCCGGGGAGGAGAACCTCCCGGTGCAGGGGGTGACGCTGAAGGCGGCGCAAGCGTATGCCGAGTGGCTCGCCCGGCGGCTCGGCGACCCGCTCCGCCGCTATACCCTGCCGAGCGTGGCGCAGTTCCTCCGAGCCGGCCGCGGTTCGGCCTCCAGTCCCTACCCTTGGGGGGTGGACGCCTACGACCGCGGGCTCATCTGCAAGGGACGCGCCTTCGATGCCGGCCGCCCCTATTCGCTGCTGGGACGGCTCGGCGCATCCTCCCCCCCCATCGTGGGCCTGGCCGGGAACGTGCAGGAGTACGTCTACGACCGCGCGGGCGACCGCTGGCTCCTCGCGGGAGGCTGCTACCACCTTCCGGCGGCCTACTGCACGTTGGACAGCTTCATGGAGCCGGACGCCCCTTTTGTCGCCATCGAGGAGGAGGAGGTCGCGGAGGAGGAGGAGCAGGGCACCCGCATCACGGCCTGGCGCCCCGATCTGGTCTATCGCGGATTCCGCGTGGTCCGCGCGCCGTGGTGAGGCGGCGCGCCTCCGCCCTGCTCCTCCTCCTGCTGGGCGCGGCGGCGGGGATGGCGGCCGTTCTGCTCCAGGAGGGGCCGCGCGCCGGCCCCTCCCCGCCCCCCTCCCCTACCCCTGCGGCTCCGGCGATGAGGGATCCCGCGGAACCCGCACGCCTGCGTCGTTACGAGACCACCGCGACCCTCGCCGAGGACTTGCGCGATGCGCTTGCGGAGGAGGGGCGAGCATTGCCGGCGGAGTTCGCACGGGTCTCCCGTGCCTTGGCGGGTCAGGCGCGCTTCGTCCTCGAGCGCATGGTTCCCGCCGAATCGAGTCCGGCAGTCCGCGCCCTCCTCGTGGCGGCCGCGGGGCTCCACCTTCAGGACGATCCCCTCCTCTGGAAATGCCTGGAGGACGCGAGCGCGGCGGTGCGCGCGGCGGCGGCCCTCACGATGGCCTACGGGGAGGGGGGCGCCGTCGCGCCGGGGCTCCCGGCAGGCGTCACCTTACCGCTCGGCCGGCGCGTGGAGGGCACGGGCCGGGAGCGGCTCTTGCATGCGCGGGAGGTCGAGACGGACGGGGCGGCGCGGGCGGCGATGGACGCGGCGCTCAACCATCGACGGTGAGGCGGCTGCGGGACCTGCGCTTCACGGGGGGCGCCGCGCTGCGAGCCATCGCCTTGTCGAGCCGCTTCTGCCAGACGACCTGGATGCACTCGCGCGCGTAGGGGCAACTGGGCGTCATGCAGACGAACGTCTCATCCCCGAAGCACTCCTTCTTCTTGCCCATGCGGCGGTTCGCCCAGTATACCAATCTTGGGGGGGATACCCCGCACCACCCGCGACCGGTTGCATTGACGGATCGGCCAGAGGGCGGGCACGCTTGAACCCAAGCGGAAGCCGCCGTACAGTGTTGCGCAGCAAGGACTTCCGACAATGAGCAAGATCACCCCGGACGTGCGGTACCTGGTCGGTCTCGAGAACCTGCTCCGGAAGGCGCGCCGCAGGTTGCGCGAAAGCGAGCGCGGGGAGGGAGGGGTCGCGGCGCGGTACGAGGAGCTGATCGCCAGGCTGACCCACGAGATGCACACCGCCGAGGCGCGCCACCTCCAGGAGTATCTCCAATACGTGGAGGAGACGGTGATCCCGCGCATCACGCGCCATGCGGAGGAGGCCAAGTCCGGGATGCTTGCGGCCGCCGGACGCATCGTGGACGGGAAGGCCGCCCTGGCCGAGTTGAAGGGGGAGTACACCGACGCCCTCGATCGGGTGAGGGCGATGCGCGAGAAGCTGAAGCTCGATCCCTTCCCTCCAACCGAAGCGCGTTTCGGACTCGAGCCGCACGCCGCCGGCACGGACCGGCGGCTGCGGGACGCCCATATCCTCGTGCGGGAGTTCCTGAAGTCATGACGATCCCCGAATTGCACCCGGGCGGAGACCACTACCGCGCGCGCCTCGCGGGCACCGACCTGCGCGGCATCGATCTGCGTGGGGCCAATCTCGCCCTCGCGCTCTTGAAGGACTGCAACCTGGTGGATGCCAAGCTCTCCGAAGCGTTCCTGTTTGCGGCGCACCTCACCGGAGCGGACCTGACCGGGGCCCACCTGGACGGGGCCGACCTCTCCGAGGCCGATCTCTTCGGTGCCAATCTGCGGGGGGTCCAGGCGGCGGGGGCGGATTTCCGCCGGGCCAACCTGGCGTTGGCCAATCTGCGCGGCGCGCAGCTGCGGGGCGCCAACCTGCGCCACGCCAACCTCAACGGCGCCGACCTCACCGACGCCCAGATGGAAGGGGCGGACCTGACCGGCGCCCAGTTGGGCGACGGCGAGACGCCGGCGTGATCCTCGGCGTAGGCATCGACCTGGTCGAGATCGAGCGGATCGGGAGCGTTCTCGCCCGCCACGGGGCGGGCTTTCTCACGCGGATCCTCCATCCCCGGGAGGATGCCCGGCGCGCCGAAACCCCCGAGGGCCCTTCCTACGTGGCAGGCCTCTTCGCCGCCAAGGAGGCGGTGATGAAAGCGCTCGGCACCGGGATGGCGGGCGCGCCGTTCCGCGACATCGCCATCCTTCGCTCCCCCGGGGGCCAACCCAAGGTGCAGCTGGAAGGCGCGGCCCAGGAGGCCGCCCGGCGGCTGGGCGCCACCCGCTGGCACATCTCCATCACCCACTCCCGCCTATCCGCGGCCGCCGTCGCGCTAGCGATGGCGTGAGAGGGTGAAACGAGAGCGGACCGCGGACACTCGCCCGCGGCCCGCTTTGGATCCGAAAGTCGTCTACTCGTCGCCGCAGCCGTCGCTGCAGCCGTCGCCGCACCCACCACCACAGCCGTCGCCGCAGCCGTCGCCGCAGCCACAGCCCGCCCCGTCGCCCGCCCCCCCCCCGCTCTCGCCCGGACGGTTGGCCATCGCGACGCGGAGCGCCTGTTCCGGCGTGAGGTTCGCCCCGCCGAGGGCAGCGAAGGCTGCGCCGCGCACGGAGCCGTCGGCGTCCTGCGTGCCGCCCAGGAGCGCCTTGAAGGAGTCCGCGTCGAGCGCGACGTTTCCGCCGCGGCAGATCGCGCCAATGGCGGAGCCAGCCGAAGCACGCAGCCCGGCGCTCTCCCCGCCGCCGAAGAAGCTGGCGAGCGCGCCCACGGCGGACGCATCGCCGATGTTGCCCAGCGCGCGCAGGGCGTTGAGCTTGACCGGCGGATCCTCGGGAGCTCCCGAGGAGAGCACGGCGGTCAGGGTGCCGGTCAGGCTGTTCCAGGGAAAGAGCGTGTTCCCCGTGTCGGTCCCGGCGAGCGCGTCCAGGACGCCGGCGCTGACGCGGTAGCGGGCCTGCACGTCGGGACCTGCGCCCGCGAACGCGCCGTTCACCACGCCACGGAACGCCTCGGTCGGGAGGCCGGGGCCGCTCGGCACCGAGGCGAATCCCTGGACCTTCCCCTCCAGCCCGCCGCGCCAGTCGGCGTCGGCGAGTTCGGCATCGGTGCAGACGAGGACGATCGGCACGTTCCTGGTGCGCTCATCCTCCCGCAGGCGCGCGATCGCGCCCTGGACCGCGAGGTCGGGGAGTTCCGAGGCCAGGATCACCATGTCGAGTCCGGCGAAGCGCAGGGAGCGGATCACGCCGTCCATGGCGGTGGTCGCGCCGTAGGCGAGGTACTTCTGCTCCTGCAGATCGGCGAGGATCTTGTTGCGGCGGGCGTCATTGCCGTCGACTACGAGAATCTGGCGCGGCACGACCTCGCCCGCGGCGGTAGCCACGGCCTGGAGGAACCCTTCCGGATCGGGGAACGAGGCGATCCGGCGAGCGCCGTTGAAGCGCAGCACCGCCTCTTGCGCCGCGTACCGCACCGCGTTCGCGTCGTCGCTCAGGGCGCGGACCACCGCGTTGTCGGCGGTGAAGTCCGTGGAGCCGTAGATGCCCGGCATGATGCCCAGCAGGGCCGTGGCCACCATGTTGTCGCTGCTGTCGAGGCAGTCGCTCAGGGCCTGGGAGACGGTTCCCCAGCCCATGGCGGCGACGGTCCAGGGGGCGGTGGAGAGGGCCGCAGCCGCCTCCTTCGCCGTTTCGTCGTCGGAAACCGCGGCCACCGCGGCGGCCGACAGGCTCTCGCTCATCAGGATGCGGGCGAGCATGGCGCGCGCCGCGCCGCTGCCCGGGTTGAGGCGCAAGGCATCGTAGGCCGCCTCCTCCGCGAGCTTGAGCGTGTAGAGATGCCGAGGAACCGGCATCATGGTGAGCCCGTCGGACCAGCGCCACGTCACCACTGGCTTGTCCGCGAAACTCTTCACGCGGTAGGTGTCGGCGTAGTAGAGGCCGGCCAGCTTCAGGTAGAGGTCGGAAGCCGACATTCCGGCGGCATACGGGTGCCGCTGCACGAGGGACTGGAGAGCCTGGCTCGCCTTGGCCCGCGCGTCGGTGTCGGTGTCCTTCTCGGACGCCTCGGCGAGCGCCGCAAGGGACCGCTCGTCCCCGATGGTCTGCAGTTCGCCCGCCACGAGGCGTCGAACCGAGGCGTTGGGGCTCTGGAGCGCTTCGTTGAGAGGGAGAGCCGCGTCCCGGGCGATCCGGTTCATGAGTACGATGTGCGCGTTGACGCGGTGGTCGGTGTTCGTCGACTCGAGGTAGGCCAAGAGCCCGGGCACGGCGAATTCGCCGTAGGTGCGCGCCAAGCTCACGGCTGCGTCGAAGCGATCGCCGTAGTCCTCCGAGGTGACGGCCAGGCCGATCAGGCGATCGAGGTCCTCCTTGTTGAAGGCGCGATCGGGGAGGTCGGGGAAGGCGCGCCGCAGGATCTCCTGCGCGATCTTCATCCCGTCATCCCCGGACGCGAGCACGGAGAGCATCGCCTCGTACTCGGCGCGGCCGAGCGCGGCGAGGACCTGCTCGTTGGTCGGATCCTTGTCCAGGGCCGACCGCAGGGAGGCGACGCCTTCCTTGAACTTGCCCTCGCGTACGAGCTGAAGCCCCTGCTTCAGGAGGGAGCCGACGTCGTCGTCCTGGGCCTGCACGAGACCCGGAACCGCAACCATGCCTACGCTCACCACAAGCAGCAGGATGCGCGTACGCACCCTCGCAAGGGGGCCTGCACCAATCGCCATTACCGTCCTCCCTTCAACGTGCCGAATCGTGCTGCGAGATCGACCGCTCGATCGTGGTTCTGCCCTGGAAAAACGCCGACACAGCCCAAAAATGGGTCCGGGTATCTAAGACGAACGCTCCCCTCATTGCAAGCCCTAATCGGCCCCCCCCTGCCTCATCTCCCCAAGAGCGCGCGGAAGACTTCCCTGAGCGTGCTTGGGTCCTCGCCCGGTGCGTGGATGCCGCAGGCCGTGGTCCACCCCTCGAGCAGCCTCGCCGGCCCGAGGGCGACGACGGCCCGCGCCCCCTCCCCGATCCGGCGCAGCGCGGGCGGGCAGTCGAGAGGCCCCCCCCACGCCTTGTCGCGCCGGGCGCAAAGAAAGACCGGGGCGGCGAGCCCACCGCGCCCGCCCTCGTCGAGGATCGCCCCGTCCAGTCCCAGCCGGCGATAGGCTCCGCCCCAAGCGGCCGCGATCGCCTCCCCACCTCCGTGCAGCTCGGCGAAGAGGAGGGGATGGCGACCAGCCCCCAAGGGAAGCTCCCCCCATCGTCGGACCGAGGCGACCGCGGCACGGCGCAGCTCCTCGCGCAGACTCGCGGCATCGCTCTCGACGCCGGCCGGAAGGGGGTGCGAAGCCACCGCGACCCGGGCGAGCGCCTCCTCGAGGCGCCGCGGCCGCACTTCGCGGAGCGCGGCGAGCACGCCTTCCACGTCCTCGGGGCAGAGCACCGCATCGCATCCCGCCTCCAGCGCGAGAAGCGCCGCCTCCGCCTCGCTGCGTCCCCCCCGCACCCCCTCCATGAGCAGCGCATCGCTCACCAGCAGCCCGGAAAACCCCATCTCGTCGCGCAGGAGCGTGGTCATCACGCGGCGCGAGAGCGTTGCGGGCAGCAGACCTTCGCCGGTGAGTTCCGGGCAGGCCACGTGGGCGGTCATGACGGCGTCGACCCCGTGCTCGATGCAGGCCCGGAAGGGGGCGAGGTCGCGCGCGCGCCAGAGCCGGGCGTCGGCGCGCACGACCGGCAGGTGGGTGTGGCTGTCTTCCGTGGTCGCGCCATGCCCGGGGAAGTGCTTGGCGCAGGTGCGAAGCCCCCCGGCGCGAGCCCCTTTCGTGAAGCGAGGCGCCGCGCTCACGGGGTCCTGGAACGCACGCTGGCTGAGGATCGGATTGCGCGGCTCGCTCGCCACGTCGCAGACGGGGGCGAAGGTCATCGTGATCCCGTGCCGGCGCGCCTCGAGCGCGGTGAGACGCCCCGCAGCCTCCGCGGCGCCGGGACCGAGCGCGGCGGCGGGCGGGTGCCGCGTCTCCCCCTCGATCTGCTGTCCGGCTCCGTCCTCCAGATCGGAGGCGAAGAGGAGGGGGTGCGGCGCCGCCGCGCGCAGCTGCTCGACCATCGCCCCCAGTCCGGGCCCGCCCCCGAACAGGACGAACCCCCCAACGCCTCGTTCCGCGAGCCGAAGAAAGGGCGAAAGATCGCGCCCCGCCTCGGCGAAGCGGAGGGAGGGGAGGAGGAGCCGTTCGGCGCTCACGGGGTGATCTTCCCGAGGACGACGGGCCAGCGTGCGCCGGTGGCCCCCGGCAGGTTGTTGGGCACGCCGTGCACCGTTTCGTTGGCCAGCACCGCGAAGATCACCGCCTCCTTGGAATCGGGAGAGAAGACCGGGTCTTGCAGCGGCGCGACGGGGAGCCGGCCCGCGGCTCGTCGCAGGTGCGCCAGAAGGGTGTGATTGTGCGCTCCGCCACCGCTCACCAGGATCTCCGTGGGCCTCGCGCGCGGGAAGACGAACTCCTCCAGCGACCGCCAGATGCTCTGGGCGACGAAGGCGGTGAGCGTCGCCAGGACGTCCGCGCCGGAGCTGCTCCCCTTCGCGCGCAGGAGCGGGAGCACGAACTCCCTGCCGAAGGTCTCGCGCCCCGTGGTCTTCGGGATCGGCATGCGCAGGTAGGGGTGGTCGAGGAGGCGCCGCAGCAGGACCTCGTCCACGCGCCCCTTCGCGGCCATCCGGCCCTCCCGGTCGAACTGCTCCTTGCCGGAAGTGAGGATGCGCACGCATTCGTCGAGCGGCATGTTGGCCGGGCCGGTGTCGAAGGCGAAGACCTCCTCGGGCGCCTCGCTCACCAGGGTGACGTTGGCGATTCCGCCCAGGTTGAGCAGCGCCCGCGGAGGGCCGGGGCGGCGGAACAGAAGGAAGTCGACGTAGGCGCTGAGCGGAGCCCCCTCGCCTCCCGCCGCGATGTCGCGGGTGCGGAAGTCGGAAACCACCGGCGCGCCCAGCCGCTCGGCGATCACGTCGGCCTCGCCGATCTGGAGGGTCGAGGCGACGTCGCCGGTGCGGCGCGGCACGTGGTGCACCGTCTGGCCGTGCGAACCCACTAGATCGACCTCGTCCGGGGGAACGCCCGCCTCCCGCAGCATCAGGAGCGCCGCGTCCGCGAACCTCTCCCCGAGCAGGAAGTTCATCCGGCAGAGGTCCGGCACGCTGCCGGTGGTGAGGGCGAGCACCGCGTCCCGAAGTTGCGGCGGATAGGGCACGGTGCAGAACCCGAGCCGCTCGAGGCGGGTCTCGAGTCCGTGCCCCTTCACGCGCACCAGCGCGGCGTCGACCCCGTCGGCGGAAGTCCCCGACATGAGCCCCACGATCAGCTTCGTGCGTTTCCTCGCCAGGGCGCGCACGCGGTTCATGCGATCACCTCGCGCAACCTGCCCCCGCAGGCGGCGAGCTTGGCCCGAGCCGCCGCCGGGTCCAGCCCGAGGCGCGCCATCACCACGGCGACCTCCGCCTCGTCGCCCGCCTCGCGCAGCAGCGCTGCCGCCGCCTGCCGCCCCACGCCGCCCAGCCGCTCCACGATTCGCTCGGCGCGATCCCGCAGCTTTCGGTTGACGGGGCGCAGACGCACCATGAGGTTTCCATAGACGGCGCCGGACGCCGCCATCGCGGCGGTCGAGATCATGTTCAAGACCGCCTTCGTCGCGCTCCCTCCCTTGAGCCGCGTCGAGCCCGCAAGCGCCTCCGGGCCCAGATCGAGGGCGATGGTGAGATCCGCGGCCATGGAGGCGCGGGCGTTGGCGGTGAGCAGCAGGGTGCGCGCGCCGGCCTCCCGCGCCGCCGCGAGCGCCCCCTCCACGAAGGCCGCAGTCCCCGACATGGTGATCCCCAGCACGCAGTCCCGCGTGCCCGGTCGCTGCTCCTCCATCGCCGCGCGTCCCGAATCGGCGTCGTCTTCCGCCCCCTCCACGCTCTCAGTGAGCGCCCTCGGGGCGCCGGCGAGGAGCGCCACGACGCGGCCGGGCGGCGTCCCGAAGGTCGGTCCCATCTCCGAGGCGTCGAGCACGCCCAGCCGTCCGCTCGTGCCCGCCCCCGCGTAGAAGAGCCGCCCCCCGCCCCGCAGGGCCCAGGCGGCGGCCTCGCACGCCCGCCCCACGCCCTCGAGCGCCTCCTCCACGGCGCGAACGGCGCGACGCTCCTCCTCGAGGAGAAGGCGGGCCACCTCCCGCGGAGAGAGAAGATCGAGGTCGGGACCGTGAGGATCGATCCCCTCGGTGGGAAGGTCGCCGTACACCCCCGCAAGCGTAGGCGAGGAGACGGACCTGAACCGCGCGATGTCGTATGCTGCCGGCGTGCTCCGCGCTCTCGCGCTCTGCCTGCTCCTGACCGCCTGCGCCGGGGTCGTGCGCGATCCCGATCCGCCGCCGCTCGGAGGCGTGGTTGTCGACGACGCCGGGGCTCCCGTCGTGGGTGCCATCATCGTCGCGGCGGGCGGCGCCTCCGCCACCTCGGATGCCCAGGGGCGGTTCGTCATCCCGGGCCTGCGCGACGGGGAGCCGCTGGAGGCGAACGCAAGCGGCTACTTCGCCGCGGGAGGGCAGGCGTCGACGCGCGGCGTCCTCCTGCGGCTGGAGCCGGTCCGAGCCATCGAGGGAAGGGTCCTCTACCGCGGTCGCGGCATAGCCGGCGCACGGGTGGAAGCGCGACCGGGGGGCGGGGGCGGCGCCGAGTCCGCCTTCACCGACGCGGAGGGGCGGTTCCTCGTGGGCGGGCTCCGTCCCGGCCGCCAGCTTCTCCGCATCGAGCTGCCGGCGCAGGCGCGAGGGGAGAGCGGCGCTTTCCTCGTGGGGCCCGGATCCCTGCAAGAGACGGCGACGGCGGGCCTCGTGGGGCTGATCCTCGAGATTCCGGTCGGCGGGAACCTGGCGGTCACGGGGGATCCGGGCGCTTCGGTGACCCTGAGCGGCGAGGGGATCCTGGAGCGCCGCTATCCGCTCGACGAGACGGGTAGCGCCCGGTTCGAAGCGGTTCCCCCCGGCCGCTACGTCGTCACCGTACACGGTCCCCGGGGTCTCGAGAGCTACGCGGTCGAGGTGCAGGCGCCCGAACCCGGATGACCCGCGACCCGGCGGGTTCCGGCCTTGGCGCACCCGGGGCGGAGGCTGCCCCGGGCTACCCAGGAGCCGGCTGGCCGTTGCCGGAACTGCCGGGAGGGTCGGGATCGGGGGGGATCTTGGGCGGATCGGTGCTCTTTCCGGTCAGGGCGCCGAAGAGCTGCGTCCACCAGTGGTTCTTGTAGGCCCCGCAGCCCATCTCGGTCCAGCCCGGCTGGACCATGTTGCGGTGATGTCCCGAGGACTTGAACCAGCCGCGGAACGCGTCGAGGCCGGTGGCCGGCCCCCGCGCGATGTTCTCCCCGACCCCGCCCCCGTACCCCTCCCTCCGCGCGCGCTGGCCGGGCTGCAGCAGATGCGGCGTCGGGCTCTCGTGGGCGAAGTAGTCGGCCTGACCCATTTCGATGGAGTGCTTCCGCGAAGCGCGCACCAACCGCTCGTCGATCTTGACGCAGTGAAGTCCCATCCTCCAGCGGTAATCGTTCACCGCCTGCACGTTCGCGCGCTCCTCCTCCTCGATGCTGGTGCCCGTGAGTTCGCGGTTGTAGCGCTCCACCCACTCGTTGTAGGCGATGCGCTCCTTGTCGCGCGGGCTCACCGCGGCGCGCATCATGTCGATGGCCTCGGTGATGGCCGCGCGCACCGCCTCCCCCGGGCTGTCCCGCCCCGGGTCGACCCGCTCCAGCCGCGCATCGAGGTCGGCGAGCTCCGCGTCCAACTCCCGCGCGCGGGGGGACTCCGCGAGGAGAAGCGGATAGGGGTTGTCGGTGATTTCGCGCACCGCCGCCACCCGCCGTTCCGCCTCCTCCTGCGCGCCTTCCGGGGGGTTGGGATAGGGGTAGGCCGTGGCGTCGAGGATGAAGGCGAGGGCGAACTCGCGCCGCTTGGTCAGTTCGGCGCCGAGCTGGAGGGCGGCGCGTTCCGCGGTGAAGAGCTTGAGGCCGGTGAGTTCCTCCCCGACCTTGCGCGACTGCGCCTCGAGGGCCGCGACCAGCGCCGCGCGGGCAGGGGCGCCCAGCTTCTCCAGTTCGTCGAGGGCCGCCGCGCGCCGCTTCGGCTCCACCGTGGCCGCGTCGCGGGCGAGCTTGTCGATGCTCTCCTGCAGGAGCAGCGCCTCCCGCTCCTCCGGGGTGACCAGCTGATCCTTGTGGAGGACGAATCCCCCTTCCGGGACCGGCACGCCGCGACGGCGCGCCAGGAGCCTGTGTAGCTGCGTCAGTTCGCTTCCCGCCCGGAAGAATTCGACGTAGCGCGCCTGCGCCTCGTCGAGGAGCTTCTCCTCGTCGAAGAAGAGGGCGCAGCCGAGCCGCGGCGGCTTGAGAAGCCCGGCGATGCGGAAGAGGCGCGGGAACGCCTCGGCGGGGATCGTCTCCCAGGCGTAGGGCGTCTCGCCTCCCGGCACCTGGATGCGCAGGAACTCCTGGTCGGCGCCCGCCGCGTCGCGGCGCACGCCGGGGCGGATGAGGATCTCGGTGAAGTCCCCCGGGCGCGCCTGCACCGCGGCGACGACGTCGGCCCAGACGCCCGCGAGGAGCGCGAGCTCCTCGGCGCGCACGAGCGCGCCGGAGCGGTCCTGGATCTGCTGCACCAGGGCGGCCGCCGCGCCATACTTGCGCGCCTTCACCAGCGCCAAGACCTCATCGGAATCGTCGTACGGAAGGTCCGGGGGCGGGGTCTCGGCCTCCCTCGTCGAGGGGACGGGGTCCTTCTTGGGCTCCAGCACCACCACCGGCGGACCGGTGCGCCGGGCGCGCAAGGAGGAGATGCGCACCTCTAGATCCTCCGCGTGGCGCGTGCCCTGAAACATCGCGCGCCCTCCCTCCAAGGTGGCGAGGCGCGCGTCGATCTCGCCGGCCTGCTCCGCGGCGTCGAGCAGCATGCGGTACTCCTTCCGCGCCGCCTCCTCCACCTCCTTCTCGCCCGCCGCCGCGCGGTCGGCGAAGGCGTAGCCGAGGGCGCGCAGCGCGGACCAGACGGATGCGGCCTCCGCGAACCGCCGGCCTTGGAGGGCCACCGCGGCGGCCCCCTCCGCCTCCGCGCACGCCTCCTGCCTCTTGCGAAGCCAGGAGGCCTCGAGGGCGCTCTCGAGTTCCGCCGCGCGCGCCGAGACGATGGGATCGCCCCGGGAGCGCAGGGCGGCGAGGCGGCGATAGGTTTCGTCCACCTCCCGCTCCTCATCCGCCGCGAGCACGAGGGTCTCTTCCGCCCGCACCTGCGCCAGATCCGTGAGGGTACGGCGCGCCGCTTCGAGTTTCAGGTTGGCGAGCCCCGCCGAGGTGGAGCGCGCATGGTCGGAGACCAGCTCCTCGAGCAGAGCGCAGGCGTCCCGCAGGCGCGGTTCCGCGCTGACGGGCTCGGCCTCGGCAGCGCGGAGGAGCGCCTGCGCCTCGCGCATGAGGAACGCAGCATCGCGGCCCGGAGGGGAGCCCTTCAGGAGGAAGAAGAAGACCGCGAGGACCGCCACGGCGCCGCCGGCGATGCCCAGGACCGCTCCCGTGCGCGGCTGCGCGGGGGGCGCCGGCGCCGCGGCCGAAGCCGGGACGGGTTCCTCCGCCAGGGGCGCCTCGTCCAGGAAGACGCAGCGCAGGCCCGCGACTTCGATGATGTCGCCGTGGCGCAGCGCGGTGGCGAAGACCGCCTTGCCATTCACGCGCGTGCTCTCCGCGCCGCCGTCGTCCTTGAGGCGGAAGCCGCCCCCCTTGGCTTCGAGCCGAAACTGCACGTCGGCGAGGCCGGGGGCGGGCAGCGCGATGGTGCAGCGGTTGGAGCGCCCCAGGGTCGTGCTCGCCGCGCCGAGGTGCACCTCCGTGGCGGCCCCCTGGTATTCGATGCGGAGCTTGGCCATCTAGCCCAGGCTCTCCAACGCCTCGCGCAGCCGGGCCACCCTCTCCCGCGCCTCGGCCGCCCTGTCGCGCTCCCGCTCCACCACCTCCGGCTTCGCTTTCGCGAGGAAATCGGCGTTGCGCAGCCGCGCCTCGATGGAGTCCTGGAGCGCCTGCGCCTTTTCGATCTCCTTGCCCTTGCGCTCTCGCTCGGCCTCCAGGTCGACGTGGCCCGCGAGGGAGAGGTAGACCTCATCCTTGCCGAGCACCTCCGTGGCCGCCGCCGGCGGGCGGGAGAGGTCCGGCCTGGCGTGGAACGCCGAGAGGCGCGCGAGTTCCCGGATGAGCGGCGCGTAGGCGAGGAGCGGCGCGGGATCCGCCGTGCGCATCGAGACCTCGACCCGCTCCGCCTCGCCGATGCGGTTTTCGTTGCGCAGCTTGCGCGCCGCGCGGATGACCCCTTGGAGCCGCTCCATCTCCGCCTCCGCGCGCGGATCGCGTTCGCCCGCCTCGGGCCACGGGAGGAGCGCGGCGGGTTCGGCCTCGCCCAGATGCTCCGCCAGCTCCGCCGCAAGGAAGGGGGCGAAGGGCTGCAGCAGCCGCACGATCGTGCCGAGCACGCTCCAGAGCGTCGCCCCGCACCCGGGTTCGCCCTCCTGGATCCTCCGCTTGGACGCTTCGAGGTACCAGTCGCAGAAGTCGTCCCAGACGAAGCGATAGAGCGCCTGGGCCGCGTCATGGAAGCGGTAGGCTCCCAGGGCCGCCCCGATCTCCTGCACCGCGCCCTGCGCGCGGCTCGCGATCCAGCGGTCGGTCAGATCGGTGCCGGGCCGCCCTCCGCGCGTTTCGGGCGCCGCGCTGGAAAGCACGTAGCGCGCCGCGTTCCAGACCTTGTTCATGAAGTTGCGGCCCAGCTCGAACTTCGTGGGCGCGAGTTTCACGTCCTGCCCCTCGGTGGTGAGGATGAGCAGGGTGAAGCGCACCGCGTCCGCCCCATACTGGCGGATCATCTCCAAGGGATCGATGCCGTTGCCGGCCGACTTGGACATGCGCCGGCCCTGTGCGTCGAGCACCGTCGCGTGGATGTAGACGTCGGAGAAGGGGCAGCGATCGAGGAACTCGTAGCCCGCCATGACCATGCGGGCCACCCAAAGGTAGATGATCTCCCGGGCCGTGGAGAGGAAGTGCGTGGGGTAGTAGCGCTTGAGGTCCGCCGCCTGCTCGTCGGGCCATCCCAGGGTGGAGAAGGGCCAGAGCCAGGATGAGGCCCAGGTGTCGAGCACGTCCTCGTCCTGCCGCACGATCGGTTTTCCGGAGATCGGGTGCGGATCGCCGAGGGCGAGGGGAGTGCGCGAGGCCGCGGGCAGATCGTCGGCGTCGTACCAGACGGGGATGGGGTGGCCCCACCAGAGCTGCCGGCTGATGCACCAGTCACGCACGTTCTCGAGCCAGTCGAGGTAGACCTTGGTCCAGCGCTCCGGGACGAGGCGCAGCGAGCCCTCCTTCACCGCGGCGATGGCGGGGCGCGCAAGCGGCTCCATGCGCACGAACCACTGCTCGCTGATCAGCGGCTCGATGGGCGAATTGCTGCGGTCCGAGATCGGGATGCGGAGGAGGTGCTCCTCGGTCTTCTCGAGCAGTCCCTGGGCATCGAGATCGGCGAGGACCCGTTTGCGCGCCGCCTCGCGCGAGAGTCCGGCATAGGGCCCGGCCGCCGCGTTGAGCGTGCCGTCGGGATGGAGGATGGAGACCAGGGGGAGGCCGTGCCGCTGGCCGCGTTCGTAGTCGGCGGGATCGTGTCCCGGCGTCACCTTCACAGCGCCGGTGCCGAAGGCGGGGTCCACCGAGTCGTCCGCCACGATCGGGATGAGCCTGCCGAGCAGCGGCAGGCGCACCTGCTTCCCTACGAACTCCCGGTAGCGCGCGTCCTCCGGATGCACCGCGACCCCGGTGTCGCCCAGCATCGTCTCGGGCCGCGTGGTCGCGACGGAGAGGTGGCCGCTCCCGTCGGCGAGGGGATAGCGCAGCGTCCAGAGATGCCCCTTCCGCTCCACATCCTCGACCTCGTCGTCCCCCACCGCGGTTTTGAGCACGCAGTCCCAATTGACCATGCGGGCGCCGCGGTAGATGAGGCCTTTCTCCCAGAGACGAATGAAGGCCTCCCGCACGCCGCGCGAGAGGTTTTCGTCCATCGTGAAGGCGGTGCGGGTCCAGTCGCAGGAGCATCCCAGCGCGCGGAACTGCTTCAGGATGATGCCGCCGTGCTCCTCCTTCCAGGCCCAGATCTCGGCAAGGAAGGCCTCGCGGCCCATCTCGTGCCGCTTGAGGCCCTTCTCCTTGAAGAGCTTCCGCTCCACCACCGCCTGGGTCGCGATGCCGGCGTGGTCGGTGCCCGGGATCCAGAGCACGTCGCGCCCGCGCATGCGTTGAAACCGCACCAGCACGTCCTGGATGGCGCCGTTGAGCGCGTGGCCCATGTGGAGGACGCCGGTCACGTTGGGCGGGGGGATCATGACGACGAACGGCTCGGCGCCCGTGCGGCGGCCCGCGGTGAAGAGCCCGGCCCGCTCCCACTCCTGCGACCACCGCCGCTCGGCGGCCGCGGCGTCATAGGTCTTGGGCAGCTCGCTCATCGACGGAAGGAAAGATACCCCATCCCCCTCGCGCTCCCCCGGCATCAGAGGTTGAGGACATAGGCCAGGAGACCGTGGCCGGGCTCGAGGGGGTCCCCCGACGCCGCCGCCCCCGCCTCGTCGAACCTTCGAGAGCTCAGCGCTTGCACGCCGGCGCCCCAGACCAGCGCGGGAACGCAGTCCGCGAGGGGGCGCCCGGAGGCGGTGTCCCGGGCGAGATCGGGGATCACCAGCAGCCGCCCCCTCGCCGCTGCGATCGCTTCGGCGCGGGGGCCGACGAGGGTGCGGTCGAGCTCGCCGATCCCCTCGGCGCGCGTGGCGAGGTCGCGTTGGCAGGCGTCGAGGAGGCCGCGGCGCCAATGCAGGAAGAAGAGGCGATCGGTGGCGAGGGCGCGCCGCGCCGCTCCGACGAGGGCGGCGGCGTCGCCCGGCGGCGTCTCCTGCAACGCGATTCCGGCGGCGACGCAGGCGCCTCGAAAGACGCCGTCGTCGCCGGCGGCGCCGGCCGGACCGCCCACCGCCTCGGGCACCGAAGGCAGGACCGCCGGGGCTCCCGGGCCCGAGATCCAGAGCATGTCGGCCCCATTGCGCCCCAAGTCGCGACGCACCGCATTCACGTCGTGGCCGTCGAGCACCTCGCGCGAGAGGCGGTGCAGGAGCGCGTGAGGGGCCGCGCGAGGCTCGAACCGGCGCAGGTCGGCCCCGAGGAGATGATCCGGCGGGGGCGTGGCCGGGTCGAAGAGGGAACGCGGGCCGGACACCAGGAGGCGCCCGCCCTCCCCTACGGCAAGGCGCGCTCCCGCGCGGCGGAGCGGCTCCTCGAGCGCCCCCACGAGCACTTCCGACTCCGCGGCGGAGATGCCGGCGGGCTCCGGATCCGCCAGCAGCTCGCGGAAGAGCGAGATGAACTGCGCGGAGGCGTAGCAGCCGTCGGGACCGGGGGCGGGGGCGGCGCGGGCTGCGAGGCAGGAGGCGCGGGCGTGGTTCTTCCCCTGCGGATCGATGCCGAGGATGGAGAGGAGCGGCGCAGCGGTGGCGAGATCGCTCGCGGAGTTCGCCAACCGCACCGCGTGGACGCGCCCCGCATGCGCGAGCCGGTCGAGGTGCGGCTTGGCCGCGCGGCCGAGGGGGGAGCTCTCGCGCGGGCAGCCGGCTCGCTCGGCGGCGCTGCCGAGGACGAGGACGACCAGCGGCGTAGTGCCTCTCACTGCCTCAGCTTGAGCGGGTGGAAGCCCGCTTCGGGGTCTTTCACCCGCCGGATCCCTTTTTTCATCTTGCGCACGCAGATCTCGCAGGCGGTCCCGACCACCCCACGCACGAGGTGCCCGGTGAAGGAGATCATGTCGCTTCCCGCCAGGGTGATGTGGATGTGGGCGTGGGGCTGGTCTTCCAGAGTGGAGAGGTTGCCCGCGAGATGGCCGATCTCCATCGGTTCCACGAAGCTCCGGGGCAGGTATTCCTTCTTCCTGGGGTCGAAGAAAGCTAGTTGCGCCTCCTTGACCGAGCCGATCCCCGTCACGAAGCCGCCCTCCACGCCATGGGCGGCGGCGGCCTCGAGAAGGCAGGCAACGATCTCCTCCCCCTCCGCCAGTGCGAGCACGATGACGTCGCCGTCCGAAAGCGTCTGCATCTAGCGCAACCTACGGCCGGGGGAGGGGGTTTTCAACAGGGGGATTTACCCTTGGAGGCGTGACGGAAGCCCGGCTGACCCTCGCTTCCCCCCCCCAATTCCGCCTCCGGCCCACGGTGCGGAGCCATGGGTGGAGCGATCTTGCTCCGTTCGCCACCGATCCCCGGGGGGAGGAGCTGACGGTCCGATTCCTGCTCGACGGTGCGGGACCGGTGGCCGCCACGGTGCGCCAGGTGCGGGGAGGGCCGCGCGCGACCGTCGCTTCCGCCCGTCCCCTCTCCCGGACGGCTCGCCGAGGGGCTGCCTTGGTGCTGGGCTCCTGCCTGCGCTTCGACCTGGATCTGGCGCCGTTCTGGGGCATCTGTCGGGGCGACCCGGCGCTTACCTGGGCGGCCCGAGAGCGGGCCGGGCGATTCCTGCGCGCTCCGACCGCCTTCGCGGACGCCGCCCTGGTCCTCGCCACCACGAACTGCTCGTGGGCGCTGACGCGGCGCATCGCCTCGGGGCTCGTGGACCGTTGGGGAATCGAAGGGACGTTTCCCACGCAAGCCGCGATCGCGGGTGCGACCCAGGCCCAGCTTCGGACCCACGGCCGTCTGGGGTATCGCGCGCCCTACCTCCGAGCACTGGCTCGTGGACCCGATCTCGCCTGGACGCGGCGCATGCGGGCGCCGGCGGACCAGCTCCGCCGCATGCTCCTGGAGCTGCCCGGTTTCGGGCCCTACGCGGCGGAGAACCTCATGCGGCTCCTCGGTCGATTCGAGCACCTGGCCCTCGATTCCTGGGTCGCGCGGCGGTGGGGCGACCTCTTCGGCGGCGAGCGGGTCTCCATCGAGGCTGCGGAGCGCCGGCTCGCACGCTACGGGCCCTGGCGCGGCCTCGCCCTCTGGCTCCTGCTCACCAAGTCGTGGCACCTGAGCGAGTCCTGGACCGACATCCTCTGATCCAGGGGCGGGGGTGCCTGCGGCCACGTCCTGCGGCACGGATGCCGCGGCTCGATGCCACAACGCTGGGCAGAACAAGGACTTGCGTCCGAAGGGACTCTGACAGTCGACTCTCAACTCTCGCGGATTCGCAGGACGGTGTCGAGCAGCGCAGGGAGCGCGGCGAGGGAGATCATGTTGGGACCGTCGCTCAGGGCTTTCGCGGGGTCGTGGTGCGTTTCGAGAAAGAGCCCGTCGATGCCGACGGCGGCGGCGGCGCGGACGAGATGCGGGATCATGGCGGCATCCCCGCCGCTCTTGTCGCCGAGGCCACCGGGCCGCTGGACGGAGTGCGTCCCGTCGAACACCACCGGCGCGAACTTCCGCATGATCGGCAACCCGCGGAAGTCGACCACCAGATTGTGGTAGCCGAAGGTGGTCCCGCGCTCCACGAGGGAGAGTTCGCCGTGCCCGGCGACGGAGCGGAATTTCTCCGCGACGTTTCCCATCTCCTCCGGCGCGAGGAACTGCCCCTTCTTCACGAAGACCGGCTTGCCGGTGGCGGCGCAGGCGAGGAGCAGGTCGGTCTGTCGGCAGAGGAACGCGGGAATCTGGAGCGTGTCCACCGCCTCCGCCACGACGGTGACCTGGTCCGACTCGTGCACATCGGTGTTCACCGGCAGGCCGAGGCGATCGCGCACGGCCCGCAGCACCGCGAGCGCCTCCTCCCTCCCCGGACCGCGAAACGACCGGATGGAGGAGCGGTTCGCCTTGTCCCAGGAGGCCTTGAAGATCAGATCGATGGGGCGCTTCGCGCAGATCCCCTTCAGCTCCGTGGCGATGGAGAGCACGGTCTCGCGATCCTCCACGACGCAGGGACCCGCGATGAGGAGCAGGCGCCCTCGCGCGTAGAGGCTCATGCCGTCTCCCACGCGGGCTCCGCAGTCTCGCCGCGCACCAGGTCCTCGAGCGTCTCGCGGCGTCGCACCACCCCGAACCGTTCCCCCGACACCAAGACCTCGGCGGCCCTGGGCCGGGCGTTGTACTGGCTGGACATGACGAAACCGTACGCGCCGGCGCTCCGGATCGCCAGCAGGTCCCCGGGAAGGAGCGGCGGCAGGGAGCGGTCCTTGCCCAGGAAGTCCCCCGACTCGCAGACGGGGCCCACCACGTCCGCGGGACTCTCGGGGCCCGGGCGCGGCTCGACGGGCTCGATGCGGTGGAACGCGCCGTAGAGGCTCGGGCGGAGGAGGTCGTTCATGGCGGCATCCACGATCACGAAGCGGCGGTCGCCTCCCTCTTTCACGTAGAGCACGCGGGTGAGCAGCACGCCGGCGTTGCCCACGAGGAGGCGACCCGGCTCCATGTGCACCTCGAAGCGCGAGGCGACCAGCGGCGGGAGCAGGGCGCGCGCGTAGTCCGCGATCTCGGGGGCCTCCCCTCCACGGTAGTGGATCCCGAACCCTCCGCCGATGTTGACCCGCACCAGACTGGGGTGGGAAGCCCGGAGCTCACGCGCCAGGGCGAGGAGCCGCGTCACCATCTCCACGTAGGGACGCACCTCCGTGATCTGCGATCCGATGTGGACGTGGAGTCCGAGAAACCGCACGCTCCGCCGAGCCGGCATCGTGGCCGCGAGGCGGCGCGCGCGGTCGAAGTCCAGGCCGAACTTGCTCTCCTTCTTCCCGGTCGAGATGTAGACGTGGGTCTTGGGATCCACGTCCGGGTTGACTCTCAGGGCGACGTTCGCCACCTGCCCCCGCCCCCCTGCCACCGCCTCGATGCGATCGAGCTCCCCCTCCGACTCGACGTTGAAGGTGTCGATGCCGATCTCGAGCGCGAAGGCGATCTCGTCCTCGCGCTTCCCGACTCCCGCGAAGTCGATCCGCGCGGGATCGCCCCCGGCCTGAAGGACCCGGAAGATCTCCCCCCGGCTCACGACGTCGAACCCCGCCCCCTCCTCCGCCAGGAGGCGCAGGATCGCCAGGTTGGCGTTCGCCTTCATCGCGTAGCGGATGGCGGGCCGCAGGGGAGCGTACGCGTCCCTCAGCCGACGGAAGTGCTGGAGGAGCGTGTTCCCGCTGTAGACGTAGGTCGGCGTGCCGACGCGCGCGGCGACGGCGGAGAGGGCAACCCCCTCCGCCCAGAGGCGACCGTTGCGGGCGACGAAGTCGTCCATTGTCGCCAGGAGCCTACCAGCGGCGCCGCTACCGCTCCAGCAGGGCGCGGACCTCCTCGACCTTGACCCGCAGCTTGGTGAGGGTCGTCGTGCGGATCTGGCTCACCCGCGATTCGGAGATGTTGAGGAGCTTCCCGATCTCCTTCATGGAGAGGTCCTCCACGTAGTAGAGCAGGATCACCATCTTCTCCCGGTGGGAGAGCATCTGCATCAGGTGGTCCGACAGATCCTTGAGGAAGATCCGCTCGAAGGGCGCCTCGCTGTTGCGGTCCTCGTAGATGAGCATCCGCTCCTCGGCGTCGCCCCGCTGCGCCTCCTCCTCGCAGCGCGAGAAGGTGAACATCGAGATGAAGTTGCTCTCGCGGATCATCGTCTCGACCTTGTCGCGCGACACGACGAGGCGCTCGGCGACCTCCTCGGGGGTCGGCTCCCGCCCCAGCTCCCGCTTGATCTCCTCCCGGGCGCAGTTCACCCGGGCAGAGTTGTTGCGGATCATGCGCGGAACCCAATCGCGGGCGCGGAGCTCGTCGAGGATGGCGCCCCGCACCCGGGTGGCGCAGTAGGTCTCGAAGCGCGTGCCCCGGCGATGATCGAAGTTCTCCACTGCGCGGATGAGCCCGTAGGAGGCCGCCGAGCGGATGTCCTCCTCGGGGATGGAGCGCGGGAGCCGCTGGCCGAGCCGGTCGGAGACGTACTTCACGATGTAGAGGTACTTTTCCACCAGTCGGTTGCGGATCTCGAAATCGCCGGTCCGGCGAAATTCGTCCCAGAGATTCTGGGTGTCGACCTTCATGACGCCTCACCTCCGAAGGCGTGTTGCGGGGCGGGTCCCGTGCGGGGCCGCTTGTCAGGGGTCTGGGGTTCGTCGTTCGTCGTGCGTGCGTGTGGCGCGGCGTCATGCCGCGATGTGCGTCGAAGGTCGGACCGCCCCAGAGCCTCGCGGATCTGGGCGAGAGTGTACCCCTTCTCCTGAAGGGCGCGCACCCTTTCCAGGGCCGCGAACACCGTGGGCGGGTAGAGGCGGTAGCCGGCCAGGGTCCGCTGCTTTTCCCGGATCAGACCCATCGTGGTGTAGAGGTGCAGCGTCTGTCTCGAGAGCCCCGAGTGCTCCATCACCTCTCCGATCCGGTAAAGCTTCTCCGGTAACCGCCTGCGGGCCATGCGTGCGCTACCGCGGGCCTGTCCTTCCGTACCTGCCGCCCCCACCCCGGGGGCGTGCCGAGTGCACTTTACACTTTCGACTGTGCACCTTGCGTGGTGCATAGTGAAGCCCGGGGACCGGTCCGCGTCAATCCTTTTTCTAGATCGCCCCCGCGAACGGGGTCTTCGAGGCGCGGCCGCCCCATCCCCTCACCGGATCGGCGCGATTCCCGGAATCCCGCAGGACCGCCTTCCGGGACGGCCCGTCCCCCCTTCTTGACCGCCTTGCGCGTTGGGAGTATGAAGCCCCCCTTTCCCCGCATCCCGATGGCCTCCACCCTCTCCCTCCTCGCCTCCGGCTCCGGGCATCCCCTGCCTCCCTACTGGAGCGTCATCCCGTTCCTGATCACCCTCCTGGGGATCGCGATCCTGCCCCTGGTCGCTCACCACCGGTGGGAGTCGAACCGGTTCCGGGCCGGGTTCACCTGGACGATCGCCATCCCCACCGCGGGCTGGTGGCTCTGGCGGTACGACGCCACCGCGCTGCTCCACGCCGGCGAGGAGTACCTGGCGTTCATCATGCTGCTCGGCTCGCTCTACGTCGCCTCCGGCGGCATCTACATCCGCGGCTCCCTGCGCGGGCGGCCCGCGACCAACGTGGGAATCTGCCTGATCGGGAGCGTGATCGCGAACCTCATCGGAACGACGGGCGCCTCCATGCTCCTCATCCGCCCGTTCCTCAAGGCGAACGCCCACCGGTCGATGCGGTCCCGCAGCATCGGGGTCATCTTCTTCATCTTCTCGGTGAGCAACATCGGGGGCTGCCTCACCCCCCTCGGCGACCCCCCCCTCTTCCTCGGGTTCCTCCGGGGGGTGGAGTTCCAGTGGCCATTCCTGAACCTCATCCCCGACTGGAGCGTGGCCCTCTCCGTCGTCTTCACCGTCTACTTCCTCTGGGACAGGCGGCTCTTGCGATCCGACCCCGCGGCGCCGCCGCCGCAGGCCGCACCGGAGGGATTCGGCCTGGATGGGGCGCGCAATGCGTTCATCCTACTCGGGGTGATCGCGATGGTGCTCGGGAAGGGGATCTACAAGTGGCCCTTCGGAGTCCAGGAGGCCGGCATGGGAATCCTCGCGCTGCTCTCGCTCAAGGTGACGCCGAAGGCGGTGCGCACCGCCAACCGGTTCACCTTCGGCCCCATGCTGGAGGTGGCCATCCTCTTCTCCGGCATCTTCACCACCATGGTGCCGGCCCTGGCCATCCTGGACGTGAAGGGTTCCGAGATGGGCCTCGAGGCGCCCTGGCACTTCTTCTGGGCGACCGGACTGCTGTCCAGCTTCCTCGACAACGCGCCCACCTACCTCACCATGGCCACGACGGCGGTTTCGCAGACCCACGCCACCGCGATCGGCGAATTGTCGGAACGCGCCCCGCACCTGCTCGCCGCCATCTCCTGCGGCGCGGTCTTCATGGGGGCCAACACCTACATCGGCAACGGGCCCAACTTCATGGTGCGCGCCATCGCCGTCGAGAACGGGGTCGCGATGCCGAGCTTTTTCGGCTACATGCGCTACAGCGCGCTGATCCTGCTCCCGATCTTCGTGCTGCTCTCGTTCCTCTTCTTCCGCTGAGCGCGCCCGGGGGGCGCGTAGGCTCAGCGGACCGAGCGCAACATCGCGCGCGCGAGCACCATCCGCTGGATCTCGGACGTCCCCTCGCCGATCTCGCAGAGCTTGGCGTCGCGCAGCATGCGCTCGACGGGGTACTCGCGGCTGTATCCGTTGCCGCCCAGGATCTGCAGGCAGGAGTCGATCGCGCGCATGGCGGCCTCGGAGGAGTGCAGCTTCGCGATCGACGCCGCGAAGTTCATCTCCTGCCCCATGTCCTTCAGCGCCGCGGCGTGGTAGCAGGCGAGGCGGGAGGTGTGGATGTCGACCGCCACGTTGGCCAGACGCTCCTGCACTGCGCCGAACTCCCCGATCGGGCGGCCGAACTGCTTGCGTTCCGTGGCGTAGGGCAGCGCGACGTCGAGCGCCCCCTGGGCGAGCCCCAGCGCCATGGCCCCGATGGAGATGCGGCCGGCGTCCAGGGTCCGCATGAACTTCTTGAACCCGGTGCCCTGATCGCCCAGGCGGTTCTCGTCCGGCACCCGCACCCCCTCGAGCACCAATTCGCGGGTATCGGAGGCGCGCAGGCCGAGCTTGTCCTCGAGGGTGCCGAGGGTGAGGCCCGGCGAGGCGCGCTCCACGATGAAGGCGGTCACGCCGTCCGCGCCGGCCACCTCGGGATCGGTGCGCGCGGTGAGGATCACGGTCCCGGCGTGGGTGCCGTTGGTGCAGTAGACCTTAATGCCGTCGAGCACCCACTCGTCCCCGTCGCGGCGCGCCGTCATGCGCGTCGCGGCGGCGTCCGACCCCGCCCCCGGTTCCGTGAGTCCGAACGACCCGAGCATCTCGCCGGAGGCGAGCTTCCTCAGGTACTTCTCCTTCTGCCGCGCCGTGCCGAACTCATAGATCGGATTGGTCCCGAGCGACGTGTGGGCGGCCACGGTGATCGCCGTGGTGCCGCAGGCTCGCGCCAGCTCCTCCACGACGAGAATATAGGAGAGGTAGTCGAGGCCCGCTCCGCCCACCTCTTCGGGGAACGGCACACCCAGCAGCCCCAGGCCGCGAAGTTCCTGGACCGTCTCGTGCGGGAACTCCTTGGACTCGTCGAGGTGGCGCGCCCGCGGCGCGACCTTTTCGAGCGCGTACCTCCGCACCATCTCGCGGATCTCGTAGTGGTGATCCTGGAAGAAGGGAAAGGATCCCTTGAGCGTGGTCTCGGCGGCCTGCGTCATCTCATGCCTTGGGGGTAACCCCCCCATCCTCGGCGGCCGCGCGGCGGCGCGCAACTTCGGAGCGCAGGTAGTCCGCGAGGGCCGAGGTGGGCGTGCCCGGCCCGAAAAGTTCGCCGACGCCCGCGGCCCGCAGCGCCTCGCGGTCGGCGTCCGGGATGATCCCCCCCCCGGTGAGGAGGATGTGGCCGAGCCCCGCTTCGGCGAGGAGGCGCTGGACGCGCGGAAACAGCGTCATGTGCGCGCCGGAGTGGATGGAGAGGCCGACGGCGTCGACGTCCTCCTCCAGGGCCGCCTTCACGATCTGCTCGGGAGTTTGGCGCAGCCCCGTGTAGATGACCTCCATGCCGGCGTCGCGAAGCGACTGCGCCACCACCTTGGCGCCCCGGTCGTGGCCGTCCAGGCCGGGCTTGGCGACGAGCACCCGGATGGGTCCGCGCCTCAAGGCAGGATCTCCGCGCTGGCGCGCGCCACGCCGCGCAGGACGGATCGTTCCCCGCGGCAGATCGCGTCCGCCTCCCGCTCCAGGACCGCCGAGGAGCGGTCGAGGAGGCGGCGCGCGAGCCGTCGCGCGACCTGGCCCGCGAGGCGCGCGAACACGCCGCGGCGGCGGCGTCCGGCCAGCCTCCCCTCGTCGGAGAGCCAGACGAAGTGGCGATCGAGGGCGCCGTGCAGCGGCTCGGCGCCTGCGCGCGCGTCGGTGCGCACCACGGGCGGGAGCCACGCCCCCTCCGCGGCCCCCCGGAGCTCCAGCATCGCCTCCAGTTCGCTCGCAAAGGCCTCGGCGCCCTCGCGATCCGACTTGTTCACGCAGAGCACGTCGGCGATCTCCAGGAGGCCCGCCTTCATCGCCTGCACCGCGTCTCCCGACTCCGGGCTCAAGACGACGGCCACGCTGTCCGCCGTGGAGGCGACCTCGATCTCGGTCTGGCCGACCCCGACCGTTTCGAGGATGAGCGTGTCGAAGCCGGCCGCGTCGAGAAGATCGAGGGCGTCGGGAGCCGCGCGGGCCAGCCCTCCCGGTTCGCCGCGGGTGGCCATGGAGCGGACGAAGACCCCCTCATCCGCCGCCTCCGCGGCCATGCGGTGCCGGTCGCCCAGGAGCGCTCCGCCGGAAAAGGGGCTCGTGGGATCCACGGCGACCACCCCCACGCGCCGGCCCGCCGCGCGCTCGAGGCGCACGAGCGCCGCCAGGAGCGTCGACTTCCCCACGCCGGGGGGGCCGGTGAGCCCGATGCGCCGGCCTCGGCCCGTGCGCGCGCGGAGCGCGTCGAGAAGGAACGCCGCCTCGTCGCCTCCGGCCTCCACCACGGTGAGCCCCCGCGCCAGCGCGCGCCGGTCCCCCGCCACGATCGCCTGCGTTTCCGTCATCCCCGCCTGAGCGACCGCGCGATCACGAGTTTCTGGATCTCGGTGGTTCCCTCGTAGATCTCGGTGATGCGCGCGTCGCGGAAGAAGCGTTCGACCGGATAGTCGGTGCAGTAACCGGCGCCGCCGTGGATCTGGATCGCCTCCTTCGCGCAGAAGTTCGCCCCCTGGGAGGCGAAGAGCTTGGCCGTGGCCGCTTCGGTGGTGTGCGGCAGGCCGCGATCCTTAAGGCGGGCCGCGTGGAGGATGAGCAGGCGCGCGGCGCGGATGCGCACCTCCATTTCGGCCAGCTTCCACTGGATGGGCTGGAAGTCCGCGATCGCCTTCCCGAACTGCTGCCGCTCCCCCGCGTAGGCGAGCGAGGCGTCGCGACACGCCTCCATGATGCCGAGGGCCTGGCAGGCGATCCCGATGCGCCCGCCGTCCAGGGTGTGCAGCGCGACCAGGAACCCTTCGTTCACCTTTCCCAGGACGTTGCCGTCCGGCACCTTCAGCCCGTCGAAGTGGAGCTGCACGGTGGAGGAGGAGCGGATGCCCATCTTGGGCTCCTTCTTCCCCACGGCGAAGCCGGGCCAGGTCGTCTCGACGAGGAAGGCGGTGATGCCGCGGCTGCCCGCCTCCGGACCGGTGCGTGCGAAGAGCAGCACGAGATCGGCGTGGTCGCCGCTGGTGATCCAGGCCTTGGTGCCGTCGATTCGCCAGCCCGCCCCGTCGCGCGTCGCCCTGCAGCTCAGGCCCGCGGCGTCGCTCCCCGCGCCGGTCTCCGAGAGGGCGTAGGAGCCGAGCCACTCGCCGCTGGCGAGCCGCGGGAGGTAGCGGCGCTTCTGTTCGTCGTTGCCCCAATGCGCCAGGCAGGAGGAGACGAGGGAGGCGTGCACGGAGAGCGTGACCCCCACCGACGCATCCACGCGGTCGATCTCGATGAGCGCGAGGGAGAGGGCGAGGTTGCCCGCCGAGGAACCGCCGTACTCCTCGGGAATGAGCAGCCCCATGAGCCCCAGCTCGCCCGCCCTGCGGATCACTTCGTCCGGGAAGCGCTCTTCGCGGTCGCGCTCCGCCGCGCCCGGTGCGCAGACGTCGCGCGCGAACTCCCGCGCGAGGTCGCGGATCGCGACCTGCTCGTCCGTCAAGTCGCTCTCCGTGGCGGGTTCCATCGGCTTCGGACGCAGATCGCGAATCGGTTCCATCTCCTCAATAGGTATAGAACCCGCGTCCGACCTTCCGCCCCAAGAGCCCGGCCTGCACCATTTTCCGGAGCAGGGGGCAGGGCCGGTACTTGTCCTCCCCGAGATCCCTCTGCAGGACCTCCAGGATCGCCAGACAGACGTCGAGGCCGATCAGGTCGGCGAGGGCGAGGGGGCCGATGGGATGGGCCATCCCGAGCTTCATCACCGTGTCGATCGCCTCGACCTTCGCGACCCCCTCCTGGAGGCAGAAGATCGCCTCGTTGATCATCGGCAAGAGCACCCGGTTGCTCACGAAACCGGCCGAGTCGTTCACTTCGACCGGGGTCTTGCCCAGCTCCTTGGCGATGCCCAGGACGCGCGCGGTGGTTTCGTCGCTCGTCCGGTGGCCGCGGATCACCTCGACCAGCGCCATGACCGGCACCGGATTCATGAAGTGCATGCCGATGACCTTGTCGGGCCGCTTCGTCGCCGCGGCGATCCGGGTGATGGCGATGGAGGAGGTGTTGCTCGCCAGGATGGCGTCGGCCCCGACGATGCCGTCGAGCTCGCGGAAGAGCTTTTCCTTCACCGCCGCGTTCTCGACGACGGCTTCCACCACCAACCCCGCCTTCGCGAGGCCGCCGAGGGATGTGGAGGTGGTGACGCGGGCCTGGACCGCCTTCGCCTCCTCCTCCGTGAGGGAGCCCTTCTTGACCAGGCGCGCGAGGCTGCCGCGGATCGAAGCCAGGCCGCGCTCCAGGGCGGCCGCGTCCAGATCCACGAGGGTGACGTCGTGGCGATGCTGGGCGAAGACCTGCGCGATGCCGGCGCCCATCGTCCCGGCCCCGATGACCCCGAACATCAGACGAGCTCCAGGGAGAGGGCCACGGCATTGCCGCCACCGAGGCAGAGGGTGGCGAGACCGGTGGCCGCGCCGCGGTCCATCATGGCGTGCAGGAGCGTGACCAGGATGCGGCAGCCCGATGCGCCGATGGGATGGCCGAGGGCCACCGCGCCCCCGTGCACGTTCACCCGCGCGGGGTCGAGCTTCAGCTCGCGGGAGACGGCGCAGGCCTGGGAGGAAAACGCCTCGTTGAGCTCGATGAGCTGATAATCGCTCACCGTGGTGCCGCGCAGGGCGTTGAGCCGCTTCACCGCCTCGACGGGCGCCATCATCACCCACTTGGGCTCGACGCCCCCGGTCGCGTAGCCGGTGATCCGCGCGAGCGGGGTGAGACCGAGCGCCTTCGCCTTCGCCTCCTCCGCCACCACCACGCAGGCCCCGCCGTCGGAAATCTGGGAGGAGTTCCCGGCGGTGACTGTCCCCTCCTTCTGGAACGCGGGCCGAAGTTTGGCGAGCGCCTCGGCGGTGCTGTCGGCGCGCACCCCCTCGTCGGTCCGGAACTTCACCGGGTCCCCCTTGCGCTGGGGAATCTCCACCGTGCAGATCTCTTTCTCGAACTTGCCCGACTTCTGGGCCGCCGCCGCCCGCCGATGGCTCTCCGCGGCGTAGGCATCCTGCGCGGCGCGGGAGACCCCGAGCTCCTTGGCCACGAGCTCGGCGGTGAGCCCCATGTGGAAGTCCTCGTAGACATCCCAGAGCCCGTCCGCCACCATCGAATCGACCAGCTCGCCGTGCCCCAGCCGCAGCCCCTCCCGCGCGTTGCGGATGAGATAGGGAGCGCGGGACATGGACTCCATGCCCCCCGCCAGGAAGAGCTCTCCGTCACCGGCGCGGATGGCCTGGGCCGCCAACGAGACCGCCTTGAGCCCCGACCCGCACACCTTGTTGACCGTGAAGGCGGCGATGGAGGGGGGAAACCCGGCCTTGAGCGCCGCCTGGCGCGCCGGGTTCTGGCCGACCCCGGCCTGCAGCACGTTGCCCAGGATCACTTCGTCCACCTGTGCGGCCCGGACCCCGGCCCGCTCGAGTGCGGCACGGGCCGCGAAGGCGCCCAGCTCCGGCGCCGCGAACGGGGAGAGCGATCCCTGGAACCTGCCGACTGCGGTGCGCGCCGCGCCGACGATCACTGCCTGTTTCATGCCTGCCCCCTGCTGTTCTGGTTGGGAGTGTGGTTGGCGCCGGCGCCGCCCGGGCGCGCGGGGCCGCGCCTAAGTTGTAGGCCCAAGGCCTCGCAAATCAAGTTTGCCCGGCCCCCGCACCCCCTCCCGCTAGGGCAGATTGGAGTGAATCCGTTCCATCTCCTCCACCGTCAACTCGAGTTCCGCCATGAGCTGCATGACGGCGCCGTCGAGATGGAGGAGAAGCGCCTGCTCGAACAGCGAGCCCATCGCCTGGGCCGGCTCATGGCGTGCCGACTCCATCGGGAGGCGCACCACGATGTCGGCCACGCGCCCGAGCGGGGTGCTGCGCATGCCGACGAGCGCGGCCACCAGGGCGCCCTCCTTGTGGGCGAGGCGCACCGCGTGGTGCAGGATGGGGGATTGCCCCGTGCGGGAGCAGATCACCAGGAGGTCGCCGGCGCGGATCGCCGGGGTCGTCGTGTCCCCCACGATGGTGGCGTCGCGGCCGAGATGCACCAGCCGCATGCCGAACATGCGCGCCACGAGGCCGGAGCGGCCGAGGCCGTAGACGAACACGCGGCGCGCGTCGAGGATCGCGCGCAGGAACTGTCGGGCGCTCTTGGCGGAGACGGCGGCGAGAACGCGCTGGAGATCGCGCAGGACGTGGTCCATGCCGGCGGGCCCATTCTAGTGGTTTGCTAGGCTGGGGGCTTGCCGGAAATCCGAGCGAGCGGTCTCGTTCTCGTGCGCCGGGAGGCGGGGGGCCTCCTCTATCTGCGCCTCGTGAACGCGCGTCACGGCGACGTGGGGCTGCCCAAGGGTCGGATCGAGGAGGGCGAGGCGGAGGCCGCGGCCGCGTTGCGCGAGACGCGCGAGGAGACCGGGATCGCCGAGGTGGCGGTGAACGCGTTCTGGCGGCGGGCGATGCGGTACTCGTTGGGCGGGCGCGAGAAAGAGGTGGTCTATCGGATCGGGGTCACGGAACGCGCCGCGGTGACGCTCTCCGCGGAGCACAGGGAGTTCGCCTGGGGCCGCCTCGAGGAGACGCTCCGTGCGTTCCGCCACGCGAAGCTGCAGGCGATCCTGCGATCGGCGGCGCTGTTTTTGAAAGACCCCTCGCTGCGGCGCGGCCTCGAACCGGAGAAGGCGCGGGCGCTCCTCGAAGCGAAGGTGGGGGGCGGGGCGCCGGTGATCGCACACACGGCGCAGGTCGCGGCGATGGCGCGCCGTATCGCCGAAGCGGTGGGAGGTGTCGATCCCGCCTACGTGGAGTGTTGCGCCTGGCTCCACGACATCGGGCGCGCCAAGACCCACGGGATGCGGCATCCGCTCGAAGGATTCCTCCTTCTCGCGGCGGAGGGGCAGGGGGGCTATGCCCCCTGCTGTCTGAGCCACTTCACGAAGGGCGCCTCGTTCGAGGAACTCCGGTCCGACCCCGACGTCGGTCCTTCCCTGGCGGAGGAGATGTGGGGCGCCTGCGACCTGGAGACCTTTCCCTTCGAGGAGCGGATCGTCGCCCTCGCCGACTTCCTGGCGGTAGGGGACCGCCGCGGGCGCATCGAGGAGCGGGAAGCGGACCTGGTGCGACGCTACGGCCCCTCCCCCACCGTCGCCCGCAACGCCCGCCTGAGCCGCGCCCTGCTCGCCGAACTGGAGTCGCGTGCGGGCTGTCCGTTCTACCCCCTTCTCGGCCTCTGATTTGCGGCACGGCTGCCGCACCCGACCCCGCCAACTCCTTTTCCCGCAATGCCTTACAATCTCTCCAGGACCTGACTGTCGGACGACGGAACGGTTAGGATTAGGATGGCGGCGTGGAAGATTTCAAACGGGAGGCCGCAGAGGCGGCGGGGCGGGCGGGGCTTCCGGTCGAGGCGGCGTCTGCCGCGGTGACCGTGCCGCGGGAGCGGGAGCGCGCGGATCTGTCGCTCCCCTGCTTCCCGTTCGCGAAGGCCCTGAAGAAGGCGCCTCCCGCGATCGCCTTGGAGATCGCGAAGGCGTTCAGGCCCGGGGCCTACCTGGAGGCGGCCGAGGCGGCGGGTCCCTTCGTGAATTTCCGGGCGAACCGCGCCGGGTGGACCCGCCGGGTCCTCGACGCGATCGCGGCGGGCGGAGCGGACTACGGCCGCTCCACGGCGGGGCGGGGCCTGCGTGTGATCCTCGAGTACGGCTCGCCCAACATCGCCAAGCCGCTCCTCTTCCACCACCTGCGCTCCGCGGTGATCGGACAGGCGCTCGTGCGCCTCTTCCGCTTCGCCGGCTACGAGGTGGTCGCCCTCAACTTCCTCGGCGACGTCGGCACCGCGTTCGGCAAGCTCATGGTGGGCATCGAGGAGTTGGGCGCCACCGACGACCCCGATCGGCTGAACGCGATCTATGTACACGCCTCGCAGGCGTGCAAGGCGGACCCGGCGAAGATGGACCGTGCGCGGGAGTGGGCGAAGCGGCTGGAGGAAAGCGACCCCGAGGCGGTGCGCGTCTGGACCGCGGCGCGCGCGCTCTCCCTCCGCGGGTTCGAGCGGATCTACGACCTCCTCGGCGTCTCCTTCGACCGGATCGACGGCGAGCAGATGTACGTGAAGGAGGGAGCCCGACTCGTCGAGGAGCTGCTCCGCGCCGGCAAGGCGCGGCTCTCCGACGGCGCGGTGGTGCTCGACCCGGCCGACCTCTCCCTGGGCGTCGTCCTGCTGCGCAAGAGCGATGGCGCGACGCTCTATCACACCCGCGACGTCGCCGCGGCGATCGACCGCCACGCGCGGTACGACTTCCACCGCATGCACTACGTCGTCGACGTGGCGCAGGATCTCCACTTCAAGCAGCTCTTTTCCGCCCTGCAGGCGCTCGGCCACGCGTGGGCAAGCCGCTGCCACCACGTCGCCTTCGGGCAGGTGCTCATGGAAGGGAGCCGCGCGCGCACCCGCGAAGGCAAGGGCGTCCTCCTGGAGGAGGTGCTGCAGGAGGCGCAGGATCGCGCGGCGGCGATCATCACCGAGAAAAACCCCGGCCTCCCCGACCTGGCGCCCGTCGCGCGCGCCGTGGGCGTGGGCGCGGTGATCTTCAGCGACCTCGGCAGCCAGATCCGCCGCGACGTGAACTTCGATTTCGAGCAGATCCTCAGCTTCGACGGGCGCACCGGCCCCTACCTGCAATACGCCCACGCCTCGGCCTGCTCGATCCTGCGGAAGGGGGGCGGGGGGGCGCGCGGCGACGGCGCGCTGCTCGTGCACGACCTCGAGTGGCAGCTGGTGCGGCGCCTCGCCGAGTTTCCCGCAGAAGCCCTGCGCGCCTGCGAGGCGTGCGAGCCGTCGGTGCTCGCGGACTGCCTCTACGATCTGGCGCGGGAGTTCCGCGCCTACCATGCCGCGGGCGGCCGCGACGCGGCGCTGCGCGTGCTCTGCGAGGACCCCGCCACGCGCGCCGCGCGGCTCGAGCTGGTCGCCGCCGTACGCAGGGTGCTCGCCTCGGGCCTCGGGCTGCTGGGAATCACGGCCGTGGAGGAGATGTGAGCCTGCAGGAGGAGGTCCGCGCGCTGCTGCGCGACGTGCCCGACTTCCCCCGGCCGGGAATCGTCTTCAAGGACATCACGCCGCTCCTCGCGGACGGCGCCATCTTCGAGCGCGTCACCGACTGGATCGTGGAGCGCACGCGCGGCGCCGGCGTGACCCGGGTACTCGGGGTCGAGAGCCGCGGGTTCATCTTCGGCGCCCCGGTGGCCCACCGCCTCGGCGCGGGGTTCATCCCGGCGCGCAAGCCGGGCAAGCTACCCTGGCGCACCGCACGGGTGAGCTACAGCCTCGAGTACGGCAACGACTCCCTCGAGATCCACGAGGACGCCTGCGGGGCGGGGGACCGGGTCCTCATCGTCGACGACCTGCTCGCCACCGGCGGGACCGCCGCGGCCGCCTGCGCCCTCGTGGAGCGGTGCGGGGGCGTGGTCGCGGGGGTGGCGGTGGTGCTCGAACTCGGCTTCCTCCAGGGACGGCGCAAGCTCGCCGGCCGCACCCTCGAATCGCTGGTCACGCTCTAGTGCGAGCGCCGCTCCCGCCGATAGGGAGGCGGCATGAAGCCCGCAGGCGCGGCGACGCTTTTCTTGGAGGCGGGGCCCCGCCCCGACCCCCTTCCCGTCGTAGGCGGCCCGGGCCTCGCGATCCACGCGCCCTGGCTCGTCTCCGCCGGATTGGCGACGGCGGCGCTCCTGCTGCTCTCCACGCATGCGGCCGGCATCGCTGCGTGCGCGGGCGGCGCGGTCGCCGTCGCGGTGGCCGCCGCGCGACGTCGTCCGCGCGCGGCGCTCCGCGCCGCCCACGCCACCGCAGCGGTGGCCACCCTCGCCCTCGCCAGCGGCTTCCAGGAGGCGGGAGCGTACCTGCCGGTCGCTGCCGCGATCGCGGTGGTCGGTTTGGCGGCCCGGGCGTGCGCCCTCGTGCTCCACCCCGCGGTGGCGCCTCTCGCGGGCCTCGCCCCGTGGCGGTTCGTCCGTTCCTACCGCCGCCACCTCGCTCTCTTCGGCGCGGCGGGACTCCTGGGAGCGGCCGGAGCCGCGGCGCTCCTTCCGCCCTCCCTTCCCGCCGTGGCCGCCGTCGCGCTCCTCCCCGTCACGGCACGGGCCTACGTCAGCTGTCTGTTGCCGCGACGCGCGAGGAACGCATCGGCTGCGACGGCGCTGCTGGCGCAGATCACGCTCCTCGCGATCCTGGTTCCCAGGTACGGTTCGGGGGGCGCCGCCGGCGCAATGGTGGCCGCCGAAACCATCGGATTCGCCCTGGCGGCGTGGCGGGTGGCGCACGGGACCGGAGCGACGCCCTTTACGCTGGCCGGTGCGGCGGTCGCCCTGGGGGGCACTCTGCTCCTCGCGAGCGTCGCCCTCCCCGCGCCCCTCCTGATCGGCCTTCCGGCCTGCGCGCTGCTCGCCGGGCTCTTCCTCGGCGCGCACGCGCGCGCGCAGCGGTAGCCCCTAGAACTTCACGATCCAGTTGAGGCCGAACTGCGGCACCACCTCGATACCGAGGCTCCCTTCCCCGTCCACGATGAGCACCTTGAACTCCGGGCCCACGGTCATCCGCTGCGTCAGGTCCCACTCGTAGCCGACCCCCCCATAGAGGCCCAGATAGTCACCCGGCGTATCCAGGATGCCGGGATCGCCGGTCGCACGGAACCAGACGCCGCCCGCTCGCAGCACGACGTGGCGCGGGTGTCCCGGACTGAGCGTCGCCTTGGCCCCCGCCTGGAACTGCGCCCACTTTCCCGTCCGCGTTGGGGAGTCCTCCGGGAACTGGAAGGCTGCCTGCAGCTCGAAGGCGAGGTCGAAGAACTCGCGGCGGTCACTGAAGGTCTGCCCGGCGGTGACCGAAACCCCCGCGGCGGGCACGCCCAGGAACCCGATGCCGGCGTGGAACTCCCCCGGCTTGTCGGCGGGGATGCGTGACTTGCAGGCGGCGGCGAACGCTAGGACGCAGAGGATCCATCGCATGAACGGGCATGATGCCCGGTCAGGCCGACATGACCCGCTCGGCGATGCGCGCAGCGGCGCGTCCGTCGCCGTAGAGGGGTATGCGGGAGGGGCCGCGGGGAGGGTGGCGGCCAGCGGCGGCGATCCGCGCGGGGTCGGTGCCGACGAGGATGTTCCAGCCGGCCTCGACCGTCTCCCCCCACTCGGTCGCCCCGCGCAGGGTGACGCAGGGCACGCCGAGGAGGTAGGCCTCCTTTTGCAGACCCCCCGAATCGGTGAACACCACCGCCGCCCCCGCGACGAGGGAGAGGAACTCCAGGTAGGGCAGAGGCTCGAGCAGCTCTACCCCGGGGGGCAGGCTGGGAAGGGACGCGGCGGTCCGCGGGTGCACGGGGAACAGCACCCTGCGCCCGGCCCCCGCCACCCCCTCCAACACTCGCGCCAGCGCGACGGGGTCGTCCGCGCTCGCCGCGCGATGCAGCGTGAGGAGTGCGTGGCCGCCCCCGCGAGCCTTCGCCCGAATCGCGCCTTCCCGGGCGAGCAGGAGGTCCGCCATGACATCCCCCGTCACTTCCACGTGCGGGCGGCCTGGAAGATTGCGCGCATGGGCGGCGGTGGAGCAGAAGTGGAGGTCGGCCAGATCGTCCACGGCGATCCGGTTGCGCTCCTCGGGGAGGTCGGGCTCGCAGGAGCGCGCGCCCGCCTCCACGTGAGCGACCGGGATCCCCGCGCGGGAGCCGGCGAGCGCCGCCGCGAGGGCCGAATCGGCGTCGCCTAGGGCGATCACCCGTGTCACCCGGGAGGCGGCCAGCCAGTCCGCGAGCCCGCGGGTCATCTCCTCGAGCCGCGGGGCGCGGTCGCGCGCCCGCACCCCCAGACGCACGGCGGGGGGAGGGAGGTCGAGACCGGCGAAGTGCGCCTCCACCATGCGCGGGTCGGCGTGCTGTCCGGTATGGACCAGGTGCGCCGTGCCGCGCCGGCGGAGCTCCGGCAGCAGCGCAGCCGCCTTGATGAACTGCGGCCGCGCCCCGGCGACGACGGCGACCGCCATCAGGAGCGCGGATCCGCCGCCGCGCCCCACGGGACCGGCCCGTAGAGCTTCATGTTCTCCCCCAGCGGCGGTGAATAGAGGTGGATCGTGACGAGATCGTCCTTTCCGTCGTTCGTGATGCGGTGGACGTCCCGCGCGCCCGCCAGCATGATCTCGCCCCTGCGGAAGATCCGCGTTCGCAGCGGCTCCGGCTCCCTACCGTCGACCGCGTGGAAGAGCTCCTCCTTCATGGTGCCCTCCACGACGAGGTAGAGGCACTGGCTGCGGCCGTGGTCGTGGATGGCCGTGGCCTGACCCGCGCGCCAGCAGATCGCGACCAGCTCGATCCGCTCGTTGAGCAGGACGCTGTTGCGGGCGTAGCGCGTGGAGGAGAACTTCCTGTACGCGCCCAGGTCGAGGAGGCCGAGATCGATCGTCCGCGCGAAGGCGAGCATCTCGTCGCCGTGGAGCGGCCGCTGCGTCCCGGCGGGGGTGGAGAGAAGCCGGTCGCGGACCTTCAGGACCATGCCCTAAGGATGCGCCACCCCGCCCCCCATTTCCATAGAATGCCCGGATGCGGGTCTATCTCAGCGCGGACATGGAGGGGGTGACGGGGGTCTGCCACCGGGACCACCTCGTGGTGGGGGGACAAGACTACGAGCGGGCGCGCCGCTGGCTTACCGGGGATGTGAATGCCGCGGTGGAGGGGGCGCGGGAGGCGGGGGCCGACGAGGTCGTGGTGGCGGACGGGCACGCCACGATGCGCAACATCCTCCTCGAGGAGCTGCATGAGGCCGCGCGGCTGGTGATCGGTCCCGCGCAGGCGCGCAACCGCGCCCTGGGGCAGATCGCCGGCCTCGAAGCGGGACCCTTCCTGGCGGCGTTCCTGGTGGGCTCTCACAGCCGCGCCGGCACGCCCGGCGGGCTCCTCTCCCACACCTGGGTCGGCGCGCTGGTGCACGAGATCCGTCTTCAGGGACGACCCGCCGGCGAAGCGCTCCTCAACGCAGCCATTCTGGGACACCACGGGATCCCCGTCCTGCTCGCCACGGGCGCGGACGACTTCTGCCGCGAGGCTCGGGAGGATCTGGGGGCGGAGGTCGAGCTGGCGGAGGTGAAGCGTACGCTTGGCCCCACGGCCTGCCTGAGCCTCGCGCCCGCCCGCTCGCGCCGGATCATCCGCGAAGCGGCGGCTCGGGCGCTGCGGCGCCGGCCGGTTCCGCCTCCCCTGCGCGTGAAGGGCCCCGTCCTGCTGGAGGTCGAGTTCCACAGGAGGGAGATGCGCGAACGGGCCGCGGAGACCGGGGGCGCGCCGATCGGCGATCGGGGGCTCCGTTACGAGGGTCCCGACACCCCCACCGCGGTCGCCGCTCTCTGGCGGGCGCTGGAGGAGGCGCTGCGCGAGGACGCCTCCTTCCTCAAGTAGATAGAGGAAGAGGAGCGCCGTCACGGACATCGCGGTGGGTCGCGACCGGAAACGCGCGTCTCAGGCCAGGGCCTGGGGCGTTGCAGGTTTTCCCCTTCTCACCGAAGAGAGACTGCCTCGTGGCGTCCCGGCCGATCCCGCTGCACCGCTACTTTTCCGTGAAGCGGCGCCCCCCTTCAAAGAGCGACGAATGGCTTTTCCGACAATCGAGTACGCACGCATCGCGCCAACCGACAGTCGGCCCTGGAGGCGCAGGGTCTTGCCCGAAGAGCTTCACCTGTGGAAAACCTGTGGAAAACCTCGCTTCCACCGCCTGTCCCCACCCCCCTGGTACACCTTCCCGCCCTCGCCGGCTCCATGCCATGAAGGACCTTCTCGCAGACCTCAATCCCGAGCAGCGGCGCGCCGTCGAAACCCGGGACGGGCCCGTCCTGGTTCTGGCAGGAGCCGGGACGGGCAAGACGAGGGTCATCACCACGCGCATGGCCTACCTGATGCAGCAAGGCGTCCCGGCCACGGCGATCCTGGCCATGACCTTCACGAACAAGGCGGCGGCGGAGATGCGGGAGCGGATCGGCGCGCTGGTCGGCAAGGCCAAAGCGGCCGAGCTCACCGTGGGCACCTTCCACTCGTTTTGCGCGAGGACGCTGCGCGTGCACGCGCGGTTGCTGAAGCTGTCGCCCACCTTCACCATCTGCGATGCGGCCGACCAGCTCGCCGCCGTGCGGGGCGTGCTGCGCGAGCTCCGCAGCGACAGCCCGCCGCAGCCGGGGGCTCTCCAGGCGCGCATCTCCCTCTACAAGAACCGCCTGCTCAGCCACGACGAAGCGGAAAGCGCGGCCGTCGACGAGTTCGACGCGTTCGCCGCTCGTGCCTACCGGCTCTACGACGGCCAGCTCCGCCGCTCCGGCACCCTGGACTTCGACGATCTGCTCCTCGCGACGCTCCGTCTCCTCGAAAAGCACGCCGCCGCGCGCGCGGCGCTCCAGGAGCGCTTTCGCTACGTGATGGTGGACGAGTACCAGGACACCAACGCGGTGCAGTACGGCATCGTCCGCAGCCTCGCGGCGCGCCACAAGAACCTCTGTGTGGTGGGCGACGACGACCAGTCCATCTACGGCTGGCGCGGCGCGGACGTCTCCAAGATCCTGAATTTCACGCGCGACTTCCCCAAGGCGGCGGTCCTGCGCCTCGAGACCAACTACCGCTCGACCCACCGCATCCTCGAGGCCGCCAACGCCGTCATCCGCCACAACCCCTCGCGCCACGAGAAGACCCTCCGCCCCTTCCGCGGCGAGGGGGTGCCGGTGGGCGTGCATCTCCTCGAGGACGAGGAGAAGGAGGCGGACGCCGTGGTGCGCGACATCCTCTCCCTGGTGGCGCGCAAGGAGGCGCGGCTGGGCGAGTTCGCGATCCTCTTCCGCACGCAGACGCAGCCGCGCCCCTTCGAGGCGGCGCTGCGGGCGCGCGGCGTGCGCTACCGGCTCGTGGGCGGGATGAGCTTTTTCGACCGCAAGGAGGTGCGCGACCTGGTCGCGCTGGCGAAGCTCGTGGTCAACCCGCACGACGAGGTTTCGTTCCTGCGGGTGGTGAACGTCCCTCCCCGCGGCATCGGCAAGGCGGCGGTGGAGCGCATCCTCGAGAGCGCCGCCGAGCGGGGCGTGGGCGCCGCCGAGGCGGCGGCGACGGCGCGGGAGATCGCGGGCTTCCCCCCCGCCGCCGCGGACGCGCTGGAACGGTTCCGCCAAGCCGTCGCCGGCGCCGCGCGCCCAGGCGCCGTCGCGACGATGCGCGCGCTCCTCGATGCCGTGGGCTACCGCGCCGAAGTGGAGCGTTGCTACGAGGAGGCGCAGGCGCGGGAGGCGCGCTGGGCCGCCGTCGAAGAGGTGCTCAACTTCGCGCAGAACTACGAGAGGCGCCGCCCCCGCGGGACGCTGGCCGGGTTCCTGGAGGAGCTTTCGCTCACCGCGGAGGAGGACCTGGACTCGGCCGAAGCGGACCGTGGCGACGCGCTGACGCTCATGACCCTCCACGCGGCCAAGGGGCTCGAATTCCCCCGGGTCTACCTCGTCGGCGTCGAGGAGGGCCTCCTGCCCCACGCCCGCGCGATCGAGGGCGACGGCGTGGAGGAGGAGCGTCGCCTCATGTACGTTGGGATCACCCGCGCGCAGCAGGTCCTGCGCATCACCCATGCCCGGCGCCGGGCGCGCTACGGGCGCGGTGCCGAGAGCATGCCCTCCCGCTTCCTCTTCGAGATGCGCGGCGAGGCTCCCCCGCCGGATTGGCGCCCGGCCGGCGCGCCCGCCGCCCCGCGCCGCCGCCGGCGAGGATCGAAGGCGTAGCCGCTACTTGCCCGGCGCGTCCCCTTCGAGGGCCAGCGCGGCGACGTACGCCGCCCACTCCTTCTGCATGCTCGCCAGCTCCTCCGCGCGGTACCAGGCGCCCGGGGCGGCGCCTCCCTGATGGACCGCTTCGGCGAGGCGCAGGAAGGGCCCGCGCCAGCGGGGGGAGTGCAGGAGGAAGGCGCTGGTCGTCGCGCCCTGGTGGTAGTGCGCCATGGTCGTGAACTCCTCTTTCGGCATGGCGAAAAACGCCTCCAGCGAGGGAAGCGAGGCGAAGTGCGCCTTGCAGTGGGCGAAATTCGCCTCGAAGAACCCGCGGCCCAGGGGCACGCGCCGGAGGTAGGCGAGCCGCCAGCCCTGCTCCGAAAGGGTGAAGTTGGAGCAGAACTCCGCGAGGCCCTCCACGGCCCAGAAGTGGTGAGCCACGGGCCGGGGGCGGGGCGCCTTGTGGCGCGAGTATTCGAAGAAGACCTGGTGCGCCAGCTCGTGGCGCAGGGTGAACGCAAGCTGCTCGAACCCGATCGAGAGCGGGCGCCCCGTCCCGCTGTCGATCGGTTGGAAGGTGACGAGGCAGGGGTTGAGGGGGTTGCTCGACCAGAGGTAGTAGGCCGCGACCCGCGGATTCCCTGACCCGTCCGGACCTCCGTGAAGCGTCGCCAACTCCTGGAACTCCTCTTGCGTGCGCGCGACGAGGATGGGCAGGCGTCCCTCCGGCGCACGCAGATCCCACTCCCCCGCGAACTGCGCGATCAGGTGGCGGCGAAACGAGACGGCGTGGAACAGGACTTGGCGCGCTGTCCGGAGCGGCATCGTGGTCTCCACCACGGTGCCGTCCCGCTCCAGGATCCAGGGGTGCGCGAAGGCGTCGTGGAGAGCATCCAGCCGCTCCACCTCGTCACGCGTCCGCCACCTCCCGTCGAGGAACTCCCGCCCCGCATCGAGCCGGAGGCGGTCCTGCTCGCGCACGACGAGGCCGTAGGGTGCGTACCAGACCAGGTCCGGCGCGCGATCCCCCAGCAAGCGTGCATCCGTCCAGGCGAGCCAGGCCCGCTCGAGCTCGCCCGCCTTCGCGGCCTCTTGCGCGAACCGCGCCAGCAGGGCCGCGCAAGTTGCATGGGAGGTCCGCCGAGCGCCGCCCCCCGCCCCCCTTCCCTCTTTCCCCGCGAGTCGGGCCAGCTCCTCGCGCGCCTTCTCCGACGTCGGAACGAGGGAGAGACAACGCCGCATCTCCTCCGCGGCCTCCTCGAAGGCGCCCGCGCTACCCAGCGTCGCAGCGAGCCGCAGCAGCTCCGCCTCGACTCCCTCGCGCGTCGCCTTTTCCCATTCGTCGAGGGAACCGGCCGCCGCGGGCAGCGCGAGCGACGCGAACGAGAGGAGCGCGGTCAGCGCGCGGGGCACGACGGCCAGCTTAGACCCTATCCGAAAACCCGGCTACATTCGGCCGGCTGCGCGGGCCGATCGCTTCGCCTCTCCTCCATCGCCGTAGTTCGCCAATACCGCTTCGTCGTCGCGGCTCGCGCTCGGCCCGCTCGCTCGGCCTCGGTGTTGACGCCGGGTTTTCGGAGAGGCTCTTACCCTGCCGCGGGTCCGTTTCAGGCGGGGCGCGCGGCGCGAAGGGTGAGACGCGCCACTTCCGCCGGAGCATGCCAGCGGAGCGGGAACCAGTTGCCCGCGCCGTTGCTCACCACGAGGGTGCGGTCGCCGTCGCGGTAGGGGCCCGACCAGTAGCGGTAGAGCGCCGAGCCGGCGCCGAGCCGTTCGTTGAGCATGAGCTGGCCGCCGTGGGTGTGGCCGGAGAGCGTGAGGGGGATGCCGGGGGCGTGATCGAAGCAGTGCGGATGGTGCGCCAGGAGGATCGGGAAGGCTGCGGGATCGCGCCGCGCGGCCGCGCGCAGCGTCGCGACGCGCCGCTCCTCCTCCCGGCCCCGCCACGGGACGCCGAGGAGCTGCACCGGCACGCCGCGCACCTCCACCCGCGCCGCGTCGTCGAGCAGGAGCGCGATCCCCGCCCCCTTCACCTGTTTCGCGAACTCCGCCCCATCGTGGATGCGGTCATGGTTCCCTTCGCAGAGAAAGAGCCCCGCTCCGGGGTCGATCGACTCGAGGAAGTCGATGGCCGGGGGAAGGTCGGCGAGCGTCAGGTCGATGAGGTCGCCGGTGAAGAGCACGAGGTCGGCGCCGAAGCCGTGGATCGTCGCGCGCAGGTGCGCGAGGGCTGGCGCGCGGGTGAACTTGCCGTAGTGCAGGTCGCTCACGTGCGCGAGGACGAGGCCGTCGAGGGCGGCGGGCAGGCCGGGGATGGGCAGATCGATCCGGCGGACGCGGAGGTCGTCGAGTCTGCTGAGACCGGCGAAGGCGCCGAAGCCCGCGAGCGCCGGTGGCGCCAGCGCCGTGCCGAGGGCGAGGAAGCGGCGGCGGGAGAGGTCGGGCGCCCCGCAGAGCCGCGCGCCGCGACCCAGGAGGAGCGCGAGGAGGGTGAGGGGCAGGATGAGGAGGTGCCAGAGGTAGGCGGCCGCGAGCCAGCTCATGGGGAGCCAGTGGTGAGCGCGGCGGGCGGTCTCGGGGGCGAGGAGGATCCAGAGGACCTGAGCGAGCATCGGGGCGGCAAAGAGCGCTATGAGGAGGCGCGCCCAGGCGGTCCCCCGGGCGCGGCGGTCGGCCCAGGCCCACCAGAGCAGGTCGGGGAGAACCAGGAACCCCAGAAGAAAGAAGGAGAAGGACACCCGGCGCAGTATAGGGTCGGCGCGCGCGGGATAAGCCGTCTCGATCCGGGACGTCCCGCTTGTCCCGAAACGGGGGTGTGGTTTGCTTCCCCTGGATGAGCGATTGGCAGGAGTGGGAGAAGTCCAGACTGGTGCGCGCGCCGAAGGCGGCGGGCGCCGAGGCCGTGGTGGACGAACCCGCGGGACCGGAGAACGGTCCGCGCGTCCCGGCGCTGGTGCTCCCCCCGATGCTGCCGGAGGGGGCCGCGCCCGCGCCCAAGCCCCGGCGGCGAGCCCTGCCCGCGCTGGTGGAGCGCCGCGGCGAGGACCGCATCCAACGCATCCTCTGCGCCCGCGTGGAGGGTCGCCACGGCAGCTTCTCCGCGATGGTCACCAACGTCTCGCGGACCGGCGTCTACCTCTCGATCATCGATCCGGAGTTCGACGCCCCGCCCGAAGACGACGAGAGCGGCCTCGCGGGACTCCGCATCGCGTCGCACTTCGGCGACGGCCTTGTCCTGAAGTTCGCGGGGCACCCCACGGTCGTGGAGGCGGAGGTGGTGCGGCTGCACGAGAGCCGCCACGAGGGCGAATTGGTCTTCTCCCTCGGCTGCCAGTTCCTGCGGGAGCTCACACCGGAGGAGTGCGCCTTCCTGCGACTGCCGCTTCAGGGGAGGGACGAGGCCGTGCAAGGACCGGCCGCGGCGACGACGGGAGCCACCGGCGGCGCCGGGAACGCCCCCGCCGCGGGCGTCCCCGCGCAGGTCGTCGTCGTGCAGGGGATCGCGGCTCCCGTCGCCGGCGCCGAGCCCGCCGGCCCCCGCCACGTCACCCTGCAGGGCGTCCGCTACTCCATCCTCGACCTGCTCAAGATGACGGTGGACCGCAAGGCGACCGACCTCCATCTCAAGGGCGGCAGCCCGCTCCGTTTCCGGATCGACGGCGAACTGCGCGACTTCGGCGGGCGCCCCCTCGAGGACGCCGAAGCGCGGGGCCTCGCCCAGTCGCTCCTCACGCCGGAGCAGTTCGCGCGCTTCGAGGAGCGGGGGGACCACGACATCGGCTTCTCCCTCGAAGGCCAGGCGCGGTTCCGCATCAATGTCCTGCGCTCCCGCGGCTCGGTCGGCATGGCGATCCGCCGCATTCCCGAGACGATCCCCACCCCCAAGGAGCTGGGCCTCGCGCCCGCCTGCGCGAGCCTCGCGGAGCGGCCGCGCGGCCTCGTCCTCGTGACCGGCCCCACCGGTTCGGGCAAGTCGACCACGCTGGCGGCCATGGTCCACCACGTCAACGAGACGCGCCGCTGCCACATCCTCACCATGGAGGACCCGATCGAGTTCCTCCACACCGAGATCCAGGCGCACATCACCCAGCGCGAAGTGGGCCGCGACACCCGCGACTTCGCCTCGGCGCTCAAGCGCGCCCTGCGCCAGGATCCCAACGTCATCCTCGTGGGCGAGATGCGCGACCTCGAGACGATCGCGCTCGCGGTCACCGCCGCGGAGACCGGCCACCTCGTCTTCGCGACGCTCCACACCACCTCCGCCACCTTGAGCGTCGACCGGATCGTGGACGTCTTCCCCCCCGAACAGCAGCGCCAGGTGCGGATGCAGCTCGCCGACTGCCTCCAGGGCATCGTCTGCCAGCTCCTCCTCCCCAAGGTCGGCGGCGGCGTGGTCGTGGCCCAGGAGGTCCTGATCGCCAACCACGGCATCCGCGCGCTCATCCGCGAGGGCAAGTCGCCCCAGATCACGAATATGATGCAGACCGGCGCCAAGGACGGGATGCAGACCCTCGAGGACGCCCTCAACGATCTCGTCGCGCGCGGCCTCATCGCCTACGAGACGGCCCTCGCCAAGGCGAACCACCCGCGCAACATCGAGAAGAGCGGGAAGCCGCTCGCGCGCTCGGGCTCCGCGCAGCCCCCCGCCCCCCTCCCCGACTCGGCCCCGCGCCCGCGCGGCTGACCCTTGACGCGGCCGCGTCCCCGGCGCTAACGTTGGGGCGCAACTCTGGAAGGGAGGATTCCATGCGAGCGCGATTCGTCCTGCTGGGCGCTATGCTCGCCGCGATCACGGCCGGCTGCAACCTCACCCGTTCCAAGGCCGCCGCGATGGAGCGGGTGGCGAAGGACTGGGCGCTCACGATCCGCGCGAGCCAGATCGTGCCGGTCTATCCGCTCACGGAAGATCTGATGCCGGGCGATCTCTTCCTCGTCTCCACGAGCATCGAGACGCAGGCGGCGGAGTACGAGAAAAAGGGGTTCCTTCCTCTCGACCAGCTCCTGGCACGCATCCCCCCGGAGGGCTACGGCGAGTTCTACAAGTACTGGCCCGGCGCGGGAGCCATCCCCAAGGATTGGAGGGAGGGGGGCGGGGAGGGTGCTCCGCACGGTTGGCAGGCCGCCCCGCGCGCGGCGTTCCCCTCCTACACGTTCCGGATCGAGCGGGGAGGCGGGATCAACCTGGCCATCCCGGCGCAGGGGGTGCCGGTCGCGCTGAGCCTTCTGGGCGCCGCGAGCGCGAGCGGAAGCGTGACCATCGCCGAGGCCTACACCTACGGCGTGGACGACCAATCCCTGCGGGTGCAACTGATGGAATGGGCGAACGAGAACCGCGCCTACCTCGCCGGGCTCGGCTCGACCGCGCAGGCGACGCGCTATCTGCGCATCGTGACGCGCGTCTTCCTCACCGGCCGGGTCAACGTCTCCCTCGTGAGCGACAGCGCGTTCGCCGCGGGCGCCACCGCGGGGGAAGCGAAGCCGGCGGAGATCCTCGGCCCGGGGGACGGCGATGCGGCCGGGCGCTACGTCGCCGCGGTCCAGGCGATGGACGGCGTCGTCGCGGCGGCGGTGCCGGGCGGGTCGATCAAGATCGCGGCCGCATCGAGCCGCTCCATCTCGCTCAACGAGACGTTCCCCCGGCCGCTCGTCATCGGCTATCTCGGGTTCGACGTGCCGATCGGCCCGGACGGCCGCCTCGGCCCCCCGGTCTCCACCGAGGCGCTGCTGTCGCGCACCGCCACGGCGCTGCCCTACGCGCCCGCCTCCTCGCGGGCGCAGGCGATCGAGGAGTGGCTCGAGGGGACGCGGGGCCAGGAGCCGGACACGCGGCGCGAGAGGCTCAAGAAGTGGCTGACGGCGAACGGCATCCAAATGTCGCCGACGCTCTGGCTGAGCACCTCCGCCGAAAGGGGGCGCGAGGAGCAGTACGCCCGATTCTGCACGGAAGTCGGGATTTCCTCAGAGTGAAGGGAGCCCACGATGCCCTACGACGAGAAGCTCACGAACGTGCCCAAGAAGGATGTGCCCAAGAAGGTGGAGGGGTTCCTCGACGACGGCGCGGTCAAGGTGGTGGTCGAGAAAAACCCCAAGACCGGGAAGTGGGACATCACGGCGACGTTTGCGTAGGTCTGCCGGAAACGACCCTCCCGACAAGTGGGCTCTCGGCGGGCTCGGCCCCCATCGCCCCTTCCCTGGCCCAGCCCTTCCGCGGGAGGGCGACGGCGCCGGGGCAGTGGTACGATTCGCCCCCAAGCGACCCCGTAGCTCAGATGGATAGAGCGGCGGTTTCCTAAACCGCAGGTCGTCGGTTCGAATCCGGCCGGGGTCGCCAGCCCCCCCTGGGGCGGGCGCGGGGGATGGCGGCGGGGCGGGAGCGCGTTCCTCCTGGCGCCGACGCTGCTACGCATCCTGCTACGCAAGTCCCCCCGCCCCCCCCTCCCGCTTCGCCATTGCCGGGGACGACGCTACGACGCCAGCGACAACGTCACCCAGACCACCGACGCGGCCGGCAACGTCATCGCCGACACCTTCGACGCGCTCAACCGCAACACCGCACGCTCCATCACCCTGGCCACGGGCTTCATCGACACGACCTCGGAGACCCGCACCTACGACGGCCTCGACCGCCTCCTCACGACCGAGGACAACGACTACAAGGTGGAGTTCGAGTACGCCGTGATCGGCCTGGAGTCTTTCCTCTACAAGGAGACCCAGAGCTACGTGGGCGGGACCGCCTATGCCAAGAGCGTGACCAAGACCTTCGATGCCAACGGAAACAAGACCGGGGAGGTCTACCCCTCCGGCTGCAGCCTCACGCTCACCTACACCTGGAACGACGTCGACCACCTCGCCTCGATCACCGACGGCACCAACACCCTGGCCAGCTTCACCTACATCGGGGTCCGGAAAAAGGACACGACGTTCCAGAACGGCTCGGTTAGGAAGAACTCCTTCACCGGCTTCCGCGAAGAGCTAGAATCCATCCGGCACGAGACCTCTTCCCAGGTCTCCATCGTCCGCATGGACTACGGCTACAACAAGGTCCACGACCG
>JBQTIG010000013.1:0-8959 GCA_052388375.1 Planctomycetaceae bacterium
TCCCCCTCCAACGCGTCGATGCGCCGGTCCCGACCCGCTACCGCCCCTTCCAACTCGCCCACCCGGCGCTCGAGACGCTGGACCCTCTCCCAGAGCTCCTCGTACGACGGCCGGCCGGGGACCTCGCTGCCCATCCATCAAGGAATCGGCTCGGATCCCCCCGAACGGCCACTACGGCGGTCACCCCGGTAAACAGAGACCCCCGCCGATCACCCCCTGGCCGTGCGGGAGGCGTGGTTCGTTCACGGCCTCGACATCGGCGCCCCCGGGCAGCCGCCGCGCCTCGAGTTCTATGCCCGGGCGCGGAGAGCCCTCGAGCCGGTGGCCGCGAGCGCCGGCGTGCGGCTCGTGGCGACCCGGACCAACGTGCGGCTCCTCGATCCCGACGGGCAGAATTGGCCCGACGCCTGGTTCGGTCCCGGCACCCTGTCGCTCGCCCACGCCTTCGACGGGCGCATCACCGATGTGCTGCTCGCCGCCAATCTCGACGTGGAGGGGCTCGCGCCCGCCGGCTCGCATCCCCTCTTGGACCCGAACTTCTCGAGCGCGGCGCTGCAGGTGCATCACGAGGGGACCCACCAGTCGCGGCTCGAAAAGATCGCGCGGGTCGCCGATTGGCCCGAGGCGCGCGCCGCGCTGCGCGTCTGCTGGCAGGAGCTTCCGGACGACGGGCCTCTCAACTGCGGCCGCTGTCGGAAGTGCGTGCGCGCGATGCTCGGGCTCATCGCCGTGGGGCGACTCGACGCGATGACCACCTTTCCGCGCGGCCACCTCGCCCCGGAAGACCTGGAGGTCTGCCACGTCGACCCCCATACGGTGCGCTTCTACGAGGAGCTCCTGGCGCCGCTCGATCGCGTCGGGCGGCGCGATCTGGCCACGGTGCTGCGCCGGCAGCTGAGAGGCTGGGCGAGGCGGGGCTGGTGGGCGCCCTGGCGGCGTCGTGAGGCGGTCGACGCTCAACGCCTCGGCGCGCAATAGCCGCGGTGGTGGCGCCAGAACGAGGAGAAGCCGAACCCGAACCCGAATCCGAGGCTAGGGGGCTCCGGGGGCGCGACCGCCACCGTCAGTTCCGGTCCCGCCCCCGGCGCGGGCGGGAGCGAGGAGCGGACGAGGCCCGATTCCAGGCGCGGGGTCGCCGCACCGTAGCGTTCGCGCAGAGCCTGCTCGACCCGAGCGCGCTCGTCGCGCACGACCACGACCAGGTCGCCCTCGCCGGTGCGCGCCGCGACGAAACTGCCGAGGTAGACCGCCGCGCCGGGCCGCGCCTCCAGCGTGAGCTTGTCGTGGGCCGGTGTGTGCGCCCCGAATCGCCGCACGGTGTAGGGGCCCGCGGGCAGCGCCGCCAGGAACTCCTCCCGTTCGGGACGAAGGGCGACGATGCGGCCGTCTGCCGCGACCAGCGAGAGCGACCGGCCGATGGGCGAGCCGTCGAACGCGAGCCGGCCCGCGACGAGCGCCTCGCCCTCCCGCGGTGCCGCGCCGGTGGGCAGATCGCGCACCGTGGTGGCGCAGGCAGCGCTGAAGAGCAGGAAGGCGAGTGCGGCGCGCATGTGCCGTTTCATGATACGCCCGCCCACGCCGTCGCGCGGAACTCTGACTTAGCTCGGCCAGAAACGGCAGGAACGGCGGAACGGCAGGAACGGCTCGAGTCGATCCGTGAGGTCCAGGCGCCCCGCCCAGGAGCGGAGAGGGGCGCGGTCGATGGATGCCCGGAGCTTCCAGATCTCTTCCACCTCGAGTTGATCCTTGCGCCGGTGGGCGAGGAGATTCAATCGGATCAGCTCCTCGGGCGACAGGACACGAACTTCGCGTCCTTCGTTGCCAACCCTCTTTCGCCGCCCGATGGCGGACTCGAGGAGCGGCCCCCTGGCGAGAAGGAGATCGATCTCCTAGACGGAGCCCCCGGCGACCCGGGTCACCTTCAGCTTCTCCATCCCGCCGATGCGGTCGGCGAAGCCCTGCGCGTGCTCCGGGGGCACGTCGAAAGCTGCGGCCGCGAATTCGCGCAGAAGCCGCGGGAGGAGGTCGCCGTCGGCCGAGACCGCCAGGTCGGCGTCGTAGGTCGGGCGCGGAACGGCCCACGCGCGCACCGCGAATCCGCCCATGACCATGGAGGGGATCCGGAGGCGATCGAGCACCGCGATGGCTTCCAGGTTTCGGGACGCGGGCCTCCCGGGACGATTCCGCAAGGGAAGTACGCATGCGATCCCGGCGAGTGTTCATCTGCGCCGCGAGCGCGGGCGAAGCTATCGCGCCCCGCGTGCGCGCCGCACTCGAGGCGGGCGGGGTGGAGTGGGGCGACCGGGGCGAGGTGGCGTGTTTCTTTCTACGTCCCGGGCCCAGGGAGACGCGGCGCTGCTGCGCGAGCTGCCAAGCGAAGCGGGCGGCGCTCCTGTCGGAGCACATCGAGGAGGTCCTCGCGCGCGTGGCGCACCGGCGCTGGGTCTTCACGATCCCGAGTGCGCCGCGCGGGCCCCTCGCCCGCCGCGCCTGCGCCGCGGCGCGCCGGAGCCCGAGCGGGCGCACGGGTCTCCGCGACGGCGCGCACGGTTTCGTCGCGTCGATCCAGAAGTTCGGGCAATGCTCCCGTTTCATCCGCACCTCCACGCGCTCGCCACAGACGGGCTCTTTCTGCGCGACGGGGCGTTCGTGCCAGTGGAGCTGGACGCGCGCGCAGGCGAGGAAGGCTGCCGGCGGCTCGTGACAGCGATCGGCTTGCGTCCGCTCGTCAAGTGGCTACAATAGCTACATGCGTGTCGGCATTCGCTCGCTCAAGAACAACCTGTCGCGCTATCTGGAGGGCGTCCGGGCGGGCGAGAATGTCGTAGTCACCGATCGCGGCAGACCGATCGCCCTGATCCGGGCGATCCCGGATGCGGCGGGCAGGTCGTGGGACGCGCATCGGGACGCGCTCGCGGCCGAGGGGCTGCTCGCCCGGGGCCGCGGGGCCGTGGTTCGCGTGCCGCGCCGCTTGGGGCGCCTCGCGCTCTCGCGCGCGGTGCTGCGCGATCGCGAGGAGCGCGGGTGATCTACCTCGACACGAGCCTTCTTGCGAAGCTGCATGTCCGGGAGGCCGATAGCGGCGCCGTCGTCCGCGCGATCGGGGGGGAGACGAGGCTCGTCGTTTCCGATCTCGCGCTGGTGGAGTTCTGCGCGGCGGTCTGGAGGCGTCAACGGGAGCGAAAGCTGACACGGGCGCAGGCGCGCAAGCTTGAGGCGAGGATTCGGGCCTCCTTCGACGACTACGACCGCGTGGCCGTGAGCCGCGAGGTGGTGGAACGGGGTGCGACGATCGTCGGCCGCCACGGCCTGCGAACCCTCGACGCCATCCAACTCGCGAGCGCTCTCCTTTTGGCAGAACGTGCCCCGGAGCCCCTGCGGTTCGGTTCGGCCGACGACCGGCTCACCGCCGCCGCCCGAGCCGCCGGGCTTCCCCCGCTCCTCTGATCCGCTCTACCGTCCATCGGAGCGAGGTGGAGGGAGCAACCGGCTTGCGGGCACCGTCGTGCGTTTCGAGACCGGGACGTGGAGGGAGCGGGATCGGTCGCATACCCGCTCAGTGGTTCGGGGGGGCTGCGCGGCGCAGAGCCGGCGCTTCGCTCCCCCAAGTCCCCCTCGGTCACGGCGCCGGAACTTCGCGTGCGAGTGCCGCGAACGGCGGCAGCGACCCGCCCGAGCTGCGCGGTCTCGCGCACGCCGGTGTTCACGGGCACGCCGAACCGGGCGCGCACGTCGGCCAGCACGGCGAGCCCCTCCTCGATCTTTGGCCCGTGGTGCGACCCTGCCGACGTGGGGTTCCGGGGGTCGGGCCGGCGCTTCCTGGCATCGCCGTCTCGCGCTTCCTCCGCGCGCCGTGGACCGGCGCCGGCCCCTCGGAGCGGTTGCGCGCGAGGCTGCGCGCAGTCCAGGGGGACCACCGCTGGCACCTCATCCGCGTCCTGCGCCACCTTGTGGCCGATCCCATGGGTCGCGCGAGCTGGAGCGAGTTCGGCCAGGATCCCGACCGCTGGACCGCCGCGTGGCTCGCAGCGCACCCGCCGAAGTAGGCGCGTCACTCCTCCCGCATGACCGGATAGAGCAGCCAGCGTGCGTCGGCGAAGGGGGTCTTGGCGTAGAACCAATCGAGGCGCGCGGCGGAATCCTGGGCGAAGGCGGGGACCTCCAGCTTCTTGGCGAACTCCCGCCGCAGCGCCTCGTCCTCGGCGAGCATCGCCTCCGCCATCGCCTCCATGACGTAGTCGTCGGCGTATTCGGTGCGCTGGAGGCACTCGAGGAAGAAGCCCCAGGCGAAGAAGGAGTCGGGCGAGGCGGGCTCGAGCAGCAGCATCGCGAGGCTCCCCAGCGGCTGGTCGGTGGGGACGCGGACGCTGCCGGGCGCGAACCGCTCGCGGCGGCGTTCGGTGCGGAAGGTCGCCCGCACCTGCACATGCCCTTCGAACGGTTGCGTTCCAAGCGTCGGCTCCACGATGCGCGTCGCCTCCACCTCGACCTCCCGCGCCGTGTCGAACCGCTCCATGCGGATGCCATGCAGCGCCAGCCTCTCGATCACCTCGCCCCACGCGGGGGGGATCCAGTACGCCTTCGGTCTCTCCGCCATGGCGAGCGGCTCGCTCTCCACGGGGTTGGGAATCTCCAGCGCGATCGGCCGGCCGGTCCAAACGGTGCGCAGGGCGCCGCTGATCGCGGAGGGTACGAGCTCGCTGGCGATCCCGAGGAAGGCAACCCTTTTCGGCTCGCCCTGCGGCACGCGGAACGAGAGCGGCAACCGCGCGGGGCGCCGTGCCCGGTCCGCCGCGATCGCGGCGCGCAGCCCCCCGCCCCCCCTTCCCAGAGTCCGCAACGCGCTCTCCAGGAGAACGTAGGTGCCCAGCACCCGCTGCTCGAAGGGCTTGAGCGAGTGGTTCTCCACCAGCAGCGTCGGGATCTGCCGGGCGTCGCCATACCCGTTGGAGAAGCGCGGCCCCATCGTGGCGCCGTTGTTCCCCTTCGTGAGGTCGCGCGCATCCACGGGAAACACGAGCGGCCCCGGGACGTGGCCCATGGCGCGCAGGTCGGCCGCGAGCTCAGGCGTGAGCGACTCCTCCAGCCACGCCGCGATGGCGGGGGACCAGGCGTGCCTGCCGTTGTGGCCCCAGGTGATGTCGTACTGGTAGTCGGCGCCGTTGGTGACGTGGATGTCGAAGTAGAGGTCGGGATCCCAAGCGTCGAGCGCGCGCACCAGGCCGCGCATCTCGGGGGAATCGAGCTTGGCGTAGTCGCGATTCAGGTTGAGGTTGCGCGAGGTGGTGCGCCATCCGGCGAGCGCCGGGCCGTTCTGGTTGATGCGCCCCGGCCCGAACCGCTCGTGCCCGTCCACGCTGAAGATCGGCAGAAACAGGAGATTGGCCTTGTCGAGGAGCGCGCGCTTCTCGGGCCGGAAGGCGAGATCGCGCAGGAGCATCATGCCCGCGTCCTTCCCGTCGATCTCGCCGCTGTGGATGCCGCCCTGGGCGAAGAGCGTGGGCCGCCCGTTCGCCTTGAGCGCGATCGCGGTCCCCGCCCCCTCCTTCGACATCACGCAGAGCCAGAGGTCGCGCCCCTCGGGGCTGCGGCCGATCGAGACCACTTTCAAGAGCGGCGTGGCCGCCGCGAGCCGCTCCAGCCAGGCCACCGTCTCGTCGTAGCGAGGCGTCGCGAGAAAGCCGCTCGCCTCCGTGGGCGTGATCCAGGGGTCGGCCGCGTCGCGCACGAGCGCGCGGCTCGCGCCGTCCCACGGGGCGACCGGCGGGAGGATGGGGCGGCTCTCGGCTCCCGCGCGGGCGAGAGCTGTGAGCAGGAGGAGGGTGGTGGCGCGGCGCATCGCCGCATTCTAGGAAGAGGGGGGCGGGATCGCCGCACCCGTGGCGGCGATCACCGCGATGAGCGCGGGGGCGGAGGCGATGGCGAGATCGCGCTCCGCGATTTCGACGCCGAAGCCGGGCGCCCCCCGGGCCAGCGCATCGAGGATGGCGGCGCGGCGGCGGACGGCCTCGGGACGGTCGCCGCCGAGGCCCGTGGCGGGTAGGCCGAGCGCCTGCAGAAGCGCCGGCGGGTCGATCTCGACGAGGAAGGGGGGGTCGGGGGGATCGAGGGGGCGGGTGCGGGTGGTGCGCAGCAGCGGGAGCGCGGCGTGAAAGAGGGGGAGGCGGAGCCGGTCGAGGGCGGGGAGTGATTCGCCGCGGGTCCGGCGCGGGTGGCGTTCGCCGCGCTTTCGGCGCGAGGCGAAGAGGCGCACGCTCTCCAGGAGGCGGGCGCGCGTCATCGCTTCCAATGCCGCGAGCTGGGAGGCGCGCGGGCCTGCGAGCTGGAGCCACTCCAGGAAGGCGTCGGGGAGCGAGCAGGGGGCGGCGAGGCCCGCCATGCCCGAGGGCCGGGGCGGCTCGGCGGCTTCGTCCAGCGTCTCGATGCGCAGGACGCGCGCCCGGGGCGCGAGGCCTTTCGGCGCGAGCGCCGTCCACCAGCGCGCCGCCGCGCGGGGACGGTGGGCGGGGAGGTAGGGGGCGAAACCCGCCACGGGGGGCGCGGCCATCGGGCCCTTGTAACAAACGCGCCAAGCCGGGCCCCCACGGGGAGGCCCGGCCGGCTGCGCGAATCGAAGCGCCTGGATCAGTAGATGTAGAGCAGTTCGTCCAGGTCTTTCACCGAGGCGCGGTAGTTGTAGTTCTGCGAGAGCCGCGCCAGGGCCGGGATCTCCCGGAGGTCGCCGATCATCCCCAGGCCGACGGCCGCCAGCGCGCGCGTCTGGGCGGGCTGCGTCCGATCGTTGAGGATCTCGACCAGGGGCGTGAGCGCCCGGTGGTCGCCGATGGTGCCGATGGCGGTGATGAGCCCGCCTTGCACCGCGAAGGTCTTGGCCGCTTTGAGCTCCTCGATGAGGGTCTCCACGATGCGGGCGTCCTTGAGGAGGCCGAGACCCAGCGCGGCGTCGCGCCGCAGATCGGCGGACTTCTTGCCGTCGGCAAGCGCTGTGGCGAGGGCGTCCTTCACGTCTTGCGAGGCGTCGCCCAGAAGGCCGAGGGCCACGCAGGCGTAGCCGCGGAGGGAGGGGTCGCCGCTCTTGTTGCCGGCGCAGGCGATCAGCGTGTCGAGAGCGGTCTTGTCCTGGACGATGCCACGGGCGAGCAGGAAGGCCGATTTGGTGTCGGTGTCCTTGGACCGGTCGCCCAACTCTCCGAGCCTGGCCACGATCTTCGCGCGGAGGTCGGGCTCCATGCCTCCGCCGCCGCGGGCGGCGTCGCGATCCCGGTAGTAGACACGGGTGGCGAGCCCGAGCGCGGCGAAGGGCCGCTGGCCGTAGTTGCCGTTGTCGGCGTAGGCCAGGAGCGCCTCGATGCAGTCCCTGGTGCCGATCTGGCTCAGGGCGATGGTGGCGAAGTTGCGGGAGGAGGGGTCGGGGGTTGCGTCGAGGAAGTGCTTCACGACCCGGAAGAGCTCCTCTTTGGCCCTTTCGTCCGCCTTGGCGCCGAGCACGCCGGCGGCGATCACGGCGGAGCGCTTGGCGATGTTGCCGAATACGCGGCGCTTGAGCACCAGGACCATCGTGTCGAGGGCTCGGGGGTCCTCGAGCTTCATGAGGGCGTAGCCGACGAAGGCCTGGACGCGCTCCGAGATCTCCTGGCCCGCGAGCTTTCTCTCCTTGAAGGCGAGGCAGAGCTCGTCCAGGATGGAGTTGTCGCCGCAAAGGCCCAGTCCGACGAGGATGCCGGCGGGGACGTTGTCGTCGGGGTACTTCACCTCGAGCAGCCGCAGGAGGGGCCGGACGGCCTCCCGGTCACGCAGCAGGCCGAGCGCCACGGCGGCCCAGGCGCGCTCGCGGGTGCGCTGCTTGTCGTCGGCGATCACCTCGAGGCATACCCGGCGAACGATCGCCTTCTCCTTGGCGTCCAGATCGGGCAGCAGCCCGAGCGCCAGGGCCGCGGATTCCGTGGCCTGGCCTCCGAACCGGACCCGCTCGCCCTTCGACGTCGTGAACCGATTGAGCAGGGCGTCGCGGAAGAGCGCGATCGCGCCGGCCTCGCCCACTTTGCCCAGCGCGATGAGCGCGCCGCCGTGGACGTCCTCGTGGTCGCCCGCATCCTCCAGGCGCGCCAGAAGCGCGGGGATCACCTCGCGCTGCACCGCGTAGCGGGCGGGCCGCGTCGGGCTCAACCGCGCAAACGGGTCGAAGCCGGCCAGAAATCCCGCACCCGACCGCGGGCCGCGGGTCAGGTGGCTGCGAAGCCCCAGGATCTCGTCGTTGTTGTATCCCCACCAGAACTTCCAGCTCTCGAACGTGAGGCTCTTGGTACCGGACCTGCGACGGGAGGAACCCTGTTCCGGCGTCGGGACGGGCGGGGCGGAATCGTCCGGCGTGCGATGCGTCTCCCCCTCGGGCGTGACCGGGTTCTCGGTCGGATCGTCCGTGGGCGTGATGGGATCCTTGGGGGGACCGGGATCGGACGGCGGAGGCGGAGGGGGCTCGGGGTCGCTGGGCTCCCGTAGGCCCGGCGGGACGCCGCCGGGGGGACCGCGGAAATTCCCGCCATGGGCGTCCGCCTCGCGGGGCGCGTAGGACCCCAGGAGGAGGGCGGCGACTGCGATCAGGATCGGTTTCATGGGGGCCACTCCCTGTGCGGCGCGCAAGACCATCCCTGCGCGCGTACGGTTCCCATCGCACCGCGCGGGCCGCAATCGAGGAGTGTCCCCAGCTTGCAACAGTATTCACGACTATTGCAATGCGACTGTAATGCCCGCGAGTCACCTGTCGCCATCCGGCGACGGCACCGTGCCCAGGGAGGACGGGGGGATGGGGCGGGAAGGGACCGGGGGTTACCGCGGGAGCGCCCCCGGAAAAAGAGCCGGGGGGCGGGGGGGGGGGGCCCCGCGGGGCGGCGCGAGGGGGGGGGGAGGGGGGTTCGAGGCCCACGGCCAAGGAACAGACGGCAGACGGGGGGGGGTTTGT
>JBQTIG010000014.1:0-16818 GCA_052388375.1 Planctomycetaceae bacterium
CGCCTCCGGCCTCCTCGATCAGCCCGTCCCGGTCCCCTGGTGGAAAGGCGCACGCCTCACCCTCACCGCCTGACCGGACACCGCGCCCGTGTCAGGTCAATACCTCTCCGTGGAAATCCGGGCTAGCCCAACTTCGGCAGCTAAACGCGCCGACGTGGCCGTTGGGGCGAATCGCCGCGGTTGGGCGATCGGGTTGGCACTACATTTCCACGACCGCGACCGGCACCCGGAGGCGGTGGGGTAGCTCCAGCCCGAGCCGGTCGAGCAGCGCCTTCTGCTCGCCGTCCGGCCGCACGACGCAGCGGAGCCGGAGCTCCGGGCCGCCGCGCACCGGCAGCACCACGTCCACGCTCTGGACCCGACGCATCTCCTCGAGCACGGACCGCGGACTCGACCCCAGACCCGCGCGCTTCTGCCACCCCTCGAGCGTCTTCCAGAGCGCAAACGCGAGGAAGCAGACGAGGATGTGCGCCTGCACCCGGTCCTCGCGCTGGTGCCAGATCGGGCGGATTGAGAGCTCGCTCTTTTGCACCCGGAAGGCCGCCTCCGCCTCCGTGAGCTGGATGTAGGTCCGCCACAGCTCCTCCGGCGTCCAGTCCACGACGTTGGACCGCAGGATGTAGGTGCCTTCCGTCAGTCGCGCCCATGCCGAGAAGCGCTCATCCTCCTTCCAGTCGAGCCGGAGTCCCGACGCACGCGAGGCGTCCTCCCGCACCCGGATCGCGAAGCTCCCGGAAGCGCGGCGGTTCCGCTCGAGCATCCGCCCGATCTGCCGCTCGACCTGCCCTTGGTCCACCGCCCGGCGCGACTGCGCGAGGCGCCGCCCGAGACGTGCGAGGTCGCGCGCGATCCGCTCCCGGAAGCGCGCGTGCATCGCCTCCTCCTTCCTCTCACGCTCCCTGGACCGGCAGAGAAGGAAGGACTCCGCGCCGTCGGGACCCGCGCAAACCTTTACCTCGAGCCCCTCGCGCACCTCCTGCCAGCCGCGCCGGTCGACGAGTTCGCTCTCCCACTTCCGAAGCTCGCTCTTCGGCGTCCCCACGAGATACCGCCGCCCTCCCTCCCGAAGCCAAGAGAGGTTGTCCTCGCTCACCATCCCCCGGTCCATCACCCAGACCCGCCCCGCCTTCCCGTACCGCCCCTCGATCGTCTCCACGATCTCCTCCACCGTCGTCACGTCCACGCGATTGCCGTCGAAGACCTCGTAGCCCAAGGGGTAGCCGTCCCGCGTCACCACGAGCCCGACGCACACCTGCTTGCAGTCCGCACGCTGGTCCCGGCTGTAGCCGCGCTTGGACTGCGGGTTTTGGGCCGCCTCCCCCTCGAAGTAGGTCGACGTCACGTCGTAGAGCAAGAGGTCGTACTCGAGCGCGAAGAGCTCCCCGAAGCGCCGCATCAAATGCGCCTCGAGCGCCCGCTTGTGCGGCAGGAGCCGGTCGAGCCCCCGGTAGAGCCGCGTCGGCTCGATCCGCTCCGCCGCCACCCCCAGGAGGTCCTCGATCGCCGTCCTCCGGTACCAGTCCTCCGCGACGTGCAGCTCGCTCGACGGCTCGCACAGCCGCGCCAAGACGAGGATCGAGGCCACCTCGTCCCACCGCACGCCCTCGCGCCCCTCCGGCATCGCCTCCCGGCAGAAGTCGTCGAGCCCGAGCGCCTGCCAGAGGAGCCAGCCGAGCCACACGTCGCCGAAGGTCCGCGTCCGCTCCACCCGCACGCGGTCGAGCCGCACCGGCAACGCCTCCCGCGGCGCACCGTCGTCGAAGAGCTCGAGCTGCCTCGTCTTCTCCCCGAGGAAGTGCCGCGCCAGCGCGGACGCCTTCGCGCGGCCGCGCGCGTCGAGCTCGCCCAAGTGCGCTACCGTCTCCTGGACGACCTTCGCCCCGCGCCGCACCGACCGCACGAGCCGCCAATACGTGTGCGTCTTGCCGTTCTTGCGGACGCGCGAATGGCGCAGGTACATCCACCGCCGTTATCCGCGCCACCGACGCGCCCCGCAACGGGGTAGGTTGGCACTACACCGGCCCGCGGGCCCGCGACGAAAAGTGTCCCGCCTCCCGTGCGCTACGACGACGCCGCTCAGCTCGAAAAAACCCGAAACGGGCCGCGAACTGCCGAAGTTGGGCTAGAGGAGCGCGAGGCCGAGCCGCACGGCGAGATGGGCGTAGAGCCCCGCGCCAAGATCGTCCAGGAGGATGCCCCAGCCGCCCGGAAGCCGCTGGAGCCGGCCCAGAGGCCACGGCTTCAGGATGTCGAAGAGGCGGAATGCCAGGAAGGTGCCGGCCAGGACCGCCCCTCGGTACTCTTGCAGCGGGAGCGCCACCAGGGCGAGCCAGAAGCCCGCGGCCTCGTCCAGGACGAATTCGGAAGGATCGTGGCGCGCCAGCGCCCTCTCCGCGGCGGGTCCCAGGAGAACGCAGCCCGCCGCCGCCAGGAGGGCCGCGCCGGCGATGGCGTAGGGGAGCGCGGCGGCGGGGGCGAAGGCCACCGCGAGGAGGACGAGCGCGAGGGCGCCCAGGGTGCCGCACGTGCCGGGAGCGAAGGGAATGCCCCCCAAGCCGCCGAGGGTCCAGAGCGCGCGGCCCACGGCGCTACCCTATCAGAGCGGCCGCCGCGCTCGGGCGAAGCTCCGCGAGGTTGCCCGGCGGTCAGTTGAGGCCGACGACGCGGCCCGCCTCGATGTCGGAGAAGCGGACGGCCACGCGGCGGGAGATGCCGGCCTCGGGCATCGTCACGCCGTAGAGGGTATCGGCCACGGTCATGGTCGGCCGCGCGTGGGTGATGACGAGGAACTGCCCCTGGGAGGCGTACTCCTTGAGCATCTCGCACATGCGGAGGGTGTTGGACTCGTCCAGCGCCGCGTCCACCTCGTCCATGAGACAGAAGGGGGGCGGCTTGGTCTGATAGAAGGCGAAGAGGAGCGCCACGGTGGTGAGCGTCTTCTCGCCGCCCGATAGCAGCGCCATGTTGCGCAGCTCCTTGCCGGGAGGCCGCACTACGATCTCGACGCCCGAGCCGAGGATGTCGGCGGGGTTCTCCAGGAAGATCTCCGCCTTGCCCCCGCCGAAGAGCTTGCGGAAGACCTCGCGAAAGTGGATCCGCACCTTCTCGAAAGTCTCCTGGAACCGCTGCACGCAGACCTCGTCGATCTTGACGATGGTGTCGCGCAGCTGCGCGTCCGCGGCGACCAGGTCCGCCTCCTCCTTGCGCAGGAAGGCGAGCCGCTGCTCCACCTCCGCCAGCTCCTCCAGCGCGGCGTGGTTGACGTTTCCGAGCCGTTCAAGCCGTTCGCGCAGCTCCGCGATCTCGCGCTCCAGCGCTTCGGGATCGAACGCCTCGGCCCCCTCCTCCTTCGCCGCGTCGGCGAGGTCGATGCCGTGCTCGCGGCGCACCTCCTCCAGGAGCGCCTCGAGCCGCATCCGGATTTCGGTCTCCTTGAGCCGGTGCCGCTCGAGCTCCACGCGGTCGCGCTCGTAGATCTCGCGCAGCTCCCGCACCCTTCCCTCCGCTTCGCCCGCCTGCACCTGGAGCGCCGCCGCGGCGGCGCGGCGCGACTCCACCTCCCGCGCCTGCCGTTCGAGCGCCTTGTTGCGCTCCTGGGCCAATAGCTCCAGGGAGGCGACTTCGTCCAGGCAGTGCGCGCGCCGCTTCGCGCAGCCCCTCCCTTCTTCCTCGCGTGCGTCGGCGGCTCGCCGCGTGGCGGCGATCGTCTCCCCGAGCGCCGCGACCCGCTGCGCGGCCGCCTCGGCCTTCTCCCTCCAGCGCGCCGCCTCGATCCGCGCCTCGGTGAGGGCGCGCCCCGCCTCCTCGCGGGCGCCCGAGGCGCGCGCGAGACGATCGAGGAGCCCGGCGGACTCCGCTTCGAGGAGCGCCGCGGCCTCCTGGGCCGATGCGCGCCGCGCCGCTGCCGCCTCCGCGTCCCGGGAACCCTGTGCGAGGAGCCGCTCCACCTCGGAGTGCTCGGCATCCTCCAGGGCGATCTCCTCGGCGCGCGCCGCCTCCGCCTCTTGGGCCGCGGCGAGCGCCTCGCCCGCCTCGCGCGCCTTCTGGCGCGCCTCGCGCAGCGCCGGGCGCAGCGTCTCGAGGGTTGCCTCCCAATCGGTGGCTTTCGCACGGGCGGCGTCCACCCGGCCCACGGCGTCCTCCTGGGCCCGAGCCGCGGTGGCGAGGGTCTCCTCGATCTCCGCCAACTCGGCGTTGCGCACGACGAGCCCCGCCCCGGCGTCGCCGGTGCCGCCGGTGAGCGAGCCGGAGGCGCCCACCTCCTCGCCGCTCAACGCGATGACGCGAAGGGAGGGGGCCGCCCCCTCCGCCAGTCCGAGCGCCTCCTCGAGGGTGCGCGCCACGCGGGTGCCGCGCAGCAGCGAGCGCACGAGGGGGCGCACCGAGGGGTCCACGCGCTCCTCGTCCAGCGGCGCGGGAAGCGCGGGCAGCCCCTGCTCCACCGCGTCCAGGGGGACGAACCGCGCGCGGCCGCGACGTCCCTTCTTGAGCCACGCGATGGCCTCCACCGCCTGGGCCGTCGTCTCGGTGACGATGGCCACGGCGGCCTCGCCAAGAGCCTGGTCGAGGGCCTGAGCCGCCTCCCTTCCGGAGGCGCGCAGGAGATCCGCCAGGAGTCCGCGCACGCCGTCGAGGGTTCCCGCTTCGGCCGCTTCCAGCACCGCGCGCGTGCCCGCGGTGAGCCCCTCCCCCTCCTCCACCAGCTTCTGGAGGAGATCGCGGCGTGCGAGCAGCGCCGCGGTCTCGCCGCCCCGCGTCGCGGCGTCCTGCGCCGCGGCCTCGGTTTCGCGGCGCGCGTCGCGCGCACCCGCTTCGGCCGCGGCGTGCCGATCCTCGAGGGCGCGCTGGCGCTCCTCGGCCGCCTTCCCCTGGCGCAGGGCGAGGGCGACCGCGCCGCGCAGCTCCGCCAGCGCGGCGGCGGACAACCGGGCACGCTCCTCCAGCCGCTCCTGGCGCGCGCGGAGGGCGTTCCGCTCGGCATCCAGGCGCACTTCCGCGTTCCGCGCCTGGGTCTCGGCGGCGAAGGCCTCGCTCCGCCGCAGGTCGAGAACCTCGCGCTCCGCTCGCAGGAGCTGCAGGCGGCCCTCCTCCTCGCGCTGGAGCGCCTCGGCGGCGCGAAGCGCATCGTCTGCCTGCCGCAGGGAAGCCTCCGCCTCCGCGCGCGCGCCGCCCGCCGCCCCCCGCTCCCGCTCCAACTCGCCCAGACGCCGCCGCGCCTCCTCGGCCTCGCGGCCCGCCGCCTCGGCGCGCGTGCCGAGATCTTCCGCCTCACGCTCCCGCGCGGCGCGCTTCTCGTCGGCCGCCCGACCCTCTCCCACGGCGGCGGCCATCTCGGCCTCGCCTGCCGCGACGCGCTCCCGCGCCGCCTCCTGGCGCGCGCGCTGCCCTTCGGTCTGGGCCATCGCCTCGGCGAGCAGGTCGCGCGCCTGGCGCTCGGCGCCGAGGATGCGCTCCAGCTCCGCCTGGGCCGCCTGCTGCCGGCGGGCGAGGTCGGCATAGCGCGCGAGGACCCCCGCCACCCGCTTGCGCTTCAGCTCGTCGGAGAGCTCCTTGAACCGGCGCGCCTTGCCCGCCTGGATCTTGAGGCTGCGCTCGCGCGTCTCGCACTCCCCCAGGAGGTCCCGCAGGCGGGCGAGGTTTTCGGCGGTCCGCTCCAGTTTGCGCTCGGTCTCCTTGCGCCGGGAGCGGTACTTGGAGATGCCCGCCGCCTCCTCGAAGACCGACCGCCGCTCGATGGGATCGGCGCGCAGTAACCGGTCGATGTTGCCCTGCTCCATGACCGCGAAGGCCCCCGGCCCCCCTCCGCTGTCCATCATCAGTTCCCGCACGTCGCGCAGGCGCACCGGATTGGCGTTGATCAGGTATTCGCTCTCCCCGGAGCGGTAGAGACGGCGGGTGAGGACCACCTCCTCGTACTCCAGCGGGAGCGAGCGATCGGCGTTGTCCAGAACGAGGCTGACCTCCGCGTAGCCCAGCCCCTTCCGCGAATCGGTGCCCGAGAAGATGACATCCTGCATCTCCTTGCCGCGCAGGCTGGCGGGGCGCTGCTCTCCCAAGACCCACTTCACCGCGTCGACGACGTTGCTCTTGCCGCAGCCGTTGGGTCCGACGATCACGGTGATGCCGTCCCGGAAGTCGAACTCCGTCTTGTCGGCGAAGCTCTTGAACCCGTGCAGGACCAGCTTCTTGAGTTTCATGCGGGGGGATCTCTCCGGGGGGGCGGGGGGCGCGTCCTCTTCTTCTTCATAGATCGGACACGCCGGCGACCGCAACGCGAATGCGTCGATCGGGCCAGGGCTGGCAATGCAGCGCGCCGAGGCGCGGGTGGGAGGCGAGCGGCGGGAGGGCGGCCAGAAGCGCCTCCGGGGAGGGCGCCGCGTCGCGCGGGAACCGGAGGTGGAGGGTGTCGGACGAGGGGTCCAGGAGCGGTTCGGTGCCCGGGAGCTCGCAGCCGGGCGGCAGGGGGAAGGGCTCGAGGGCGCGAAGGAAGGTCTCCTGCTCGCCCAGGCCGGTACGCCCAGGCGGATCATCGCGTTCGAGGCCGGCGAAACGCGCTTCGGCCTCGCCGTCGCGGTCGGGCACGCAGATGACCTTGAGCCGCACCGCCCGCCCCTCCTCGGCGGCCCGCAGCGCCGCGTAGGAACGCACCCTCCCGGCCCAGCGCGCCGCCTCCTCCCCTTTCGCGCCCAAGATGGTCTCGGCCGCCGCACGTGCGCCCGCGAGGTGGAGGAGGTCGAAGCCGCGGTCGCCCGCCAGGACCCGCTTTGCCCCGGCGGCGCAGCGATAGAGCGGGCCCGACGGGTCGGCCATGAGGCCCGCGAGGAAGCTGCGCTTCTGCCGCAGAGCCTTGATGCCCAGGGCGAGGGAAGCCTCCAGCGCCTCGTGGAACGCCTTCTCGCCTGCGCCGGCGCATTCCCGCGCGACGCGCTGCAGATTGACGGCTACCGCCCCGGCGATGCCGAGGGCGGCCCCGCCGCAGGCGGCACGCTCCTCGGCGGCTTCGACGCCGGGGATGCGGAACCAGGCGGAGCCGAGGCTCGCGGGCAGGTCGCGGTCGAAGAGGATGCGGATCCGTCCCGTCTCCGCGGCGGCGGCCAGGGCGGGCAGGAGCGCCCGGCGCGCCCCCGCACCCGCGGCCGCGGCGGCCGGGAGGTGGAGCGCGATCTCGGGGAGCCCGCCCAGGGCACCCTCGCGGAAGCGGGCCCAGTGCTCCCGTACGAGCCCTTCCGCGATGAGGTGGGCGCCCTCCTGCTCGGGCGCCGCCGGAAGCGCGAGGCAGAGGCGGAACCGCCCCGCGCGACGGTCCAGTCCGTGAAGGAGCGGATGGGCAAGCAGCCGCCGCACCGCTCCGAGCGCGCCCCCGTTCCTGGCCGCGGCGGCCCACGGGGCGGCGGCGGCGGCGGTCCCCTCGAGGCAGACTTCCCGCGACACCACCGAGGAGATCCGCGACGCACGGGTGGCGGTGGCTTCGACCCACTCGTCGGAGTCGCGGGTGGCGGGCACCTGGCCGGCGGCCGCGATCCACTCCACGGGACTCCCGGCGTCGAAGATGTGGATGCGCCCCTCCATGTGCGCGCTGCCCACTTCGTCGCCGTAGACCTCGGCCATGGCGTACTGGGCGAGCAGGGAGTCTGCCAGCGCCGACTTGAGGTCCCGCGGCCCGTCCGGGCGCCACGGGCCCTCTTCCGCGCCGCGCAGGAGCCGATCGACGTCGTGGCGCGGCAGACCCAGGAGCGCCTGCCGGCCCACGCGGTCGGAGTACCCGAGATGGAACAGCTCCCCTTCCACCAAGGCGCGCAGCTGGGAGGTGGTCACCCGGGCCGCCTTGGCGGCGAAGACCCTCTCCTCCACGCGGGTCGCCACCTCGGAGGCGAGCCGCGCATCCAGATCGGCCTCCCGCACCAGGGATTCGGCGATGCGGCTCTTGGCCCAGGGGGAGACGAGCCCTTTGCCCGGATTCCCGACGCGAGGCCCCGCTCCGGAGGGCGGGGAGGCGGTCACCGCGAGGCGGGCCCGCGCCCGGGAGCGCCGGTCCCGGTAGAGGATGAAGGCCTTGGCGGTGCGCGCATGCCCGGTCTCGATGAGCACCTGCTCCACGGTGTCCTGGATCTCCTCGATCTCGGGCACCGCGCCAGAGAACCGCTTCTCCAGAAACAGGGTGACGACGCCTGCCAGCTCCTCGGCGAGGAATCGATCCCCCCCGCCCACCGCCACGGCGGCCTTGAAGATGGCGTCGGCGATCTTGGTCTCGTCGAAATCGACGAGACGCCCGTCCCGCTTCCGGACCTTGGCGATCCGTCCCGTCACGGGTTGGGATTCTTCCTCGCGCTCTTCTCGCCCGCCCGGAGCATGGGCCGGATCTCGTCCATGAACTCGGCCAGGTCCTTGAAGTCGCGGTAGACCGAGGCGAAGCGGACGTAGGCCACCTGGTCCACCTTGCGGAGCTCCCGCATCACGAGCCGGCCCACGAACTTGCTCGGGGCCTCGCGCTCGAACTGTTCGGTGACCTGATGCTCGATGCGATTGACGATCTCCTCCAGGGTATCCATGGAGACCGGCCTCTTCTCGCACGCCTTCATGAGCCCCGCCAGGATCTTGCGGCGGTCGAACGGCTCCCGGCTCCCGTCCTTCTTGACGACGCGGATGGGAGACTCCTCGATGCGCTCGTAGGTGGTGTAACGGCGCTCGCAGGAGAGGCACTCCCGGCGGCGCCGGATAGCGAATCCGTCGGCGCTCGCCCTGGAATCGACGACGCGGTCGTTATCGGCCTTGCAGTAGGGGCACTTCACGGCATCTTCCGCGTCGGACCACAGGATGCACTCAGCCCGGGACGCTAGCACACAACCTGTAGTGTGTCAACGCGTCCGGGCGCGGATGGGCCCTTCACGCCGCGCTGCTTGACGGCCCCGCCCCGCCTCTCGATACTACGATGTTCGCGCCCGGCCCGAGGGGGACCGGGCCGGAAGGCGCGCGTGCACATCGCCATCGTTTCCGACATCCATGCCAACCTCGAGGCGCTCGAGGTCGTGCTTGCCGACATCAAGCGGCGGGCGATCCGGGACATCATCTGCCTCGGGGACATCATCGGGTACGGCCCCAACCCCCGGGAATGCCTCCAGCGCCTGATGGGCTGCAAGGCGGTGCTGATGGGCAACCACGAGGAGGCGGTCCTCTACTACGGAGAGGACTTCAATCCCAAGGCGCGCGAGGCGATCGACTGGACCCGCGACCAGCTCAACCGCTCGGACTGCCCTAAGGAGGAGAACTACGACCTCTGGAACTTCCTGGGGATCATGGAGCAGATCGTCGTCACGGAGGAGGCGATGTTCGTGCACGCCTCGCCGCGCGACCCGACCAAGGAGTACGTGGTTCCCGACGACGTGAAGAAGAACCGCGAGAAGATGGAGGAGATCTTCACGAAGTTCGAGAAGCTCTGCTTCATCGGCCACAGCCACATCCCGGGGGTCTATACCCAGGAGCTGCGGTACATCGATCCGAAGACGATCGGGGGGGAGTACAAGATCGAGGAGGGGCGCAAGACCCTGTTCAATACCGGAGCCGTGGGGCAGCCGCGGGACGGGGATCCGCGCGCCTCCTACGTCACCTTCGACGGCAAGAGCGTGCGGTTCCACCGCCTCGACTACGACTTCAAGGCGACGATGGACAAGATCTACAAAGAAGATCGTCTCCCCCACTATCTCGCCGACCGCTTGGCCGTTGGCCGATAATTGCGCGGCCGATGCCGAGACTCCTTCTGTTCCTCCTCGTCGGGCTCGCGATCTTTCTAGGACTGCGCTCCTGCAGCAAGCCCCCCGCACTCCCCCCCGCGGTCGAGCGGGTCGAACGGATCGCGGAGCCGGCGGAAGCGGAGCTCCTGAGGATCGAGCAGGAGGGCGTCCGGGCGCTGCTCGACCGCGACGGGTCCGTGGTCCGCCTGGATTCCGGAAAGGGCGCTCTCCTGGCGGGCATCCCCGCCTCTCGCCGCCCGTTCCTCCTGGGCGTACGCCTCAAGAACGGCGCGCTGGGGCGCCTCAAGGCCGACCGCTGGGAGTCCCGGGTCATCGATGCGGGCCGCGAATTCCTCTGGTCGGACGGCGCGTTCCAGGTGACCAAGAGCGTCACCGTGGCCCCGGGGGGCGGGAGCCTCCTCGTGACGATCCGCGCGGAGGGCCTGCCGGCGGACATCGCCGCCTTCGAGGTCTCCGGGGTCGCCGGCGTGCCCTTCGGGGAGGGCGCCTCCCTCGACCGGTGCGGGCTCGTCCTGGCGGCCGCGGGAACACCGGCCTTCACCGCCTTCGACGAGCTGGTCCGGATCCAGGAGAGCGAGCGGAGAAACCAGATCCACCGCCTCGCGGCGGGCGAAGAGGTGTCTGGCGGCGACTACCACTACCGGTTCGAGACGCCGGGCCCCGCCCCCCTCCCCTTCGCCGGCATTCTGGGCCGGGACGGCTTCGTCGGCTTCCGCGATCTCGCCGGCGTGCGCGCCCTCCAGGCGGAGGCCTTTCGCGTCGTGCGCGAGGGGCGGGAGGAGAGCGACATCGAGCTCTGGGCGACCCTCGCCGTCACCGAGGCCGCGGCGACGGGACGCTTCTCCCTCCACTGGATGACGGTGCCTCAGCTGTTCGCCGCGGTGCCGGCCCTCGAGAAGGTCTCGGCCCTCACGCGACAGGAGCCGAGCCTCCACGTGCTCGAGAACGACACGCTGCGCTACGTCTTCACCGACCGCGGGGCCTGCGTCGTGAAGGCCTATCTCAAGGGGTTCGCGCGCGAGGTGGGGCAGCCCCTCGACGAGAGCGGCTGGATCCCGATCCTCCGCGAGGAAGTCCGGCCGCGGGACCGCGTCCTGCTCCTGGAGGTGCGCAATCGTGAGCGTGTCGGGGGCGATCCCGCGAGCGACCCCTGGACCGTCGAGCCCTTTGCCGACGCCCGGGGCGCCCGCGGTCTCCGCTTCGTGCTCGAGACGCCGACCGCGTGGCGTTTCGTGAAGTCGGTCACCCTCCCCGCGGAGGGGCGCTACGACCTCTCGGTGGCGATCGAGGTCCACCGTCCCGACGGCTCCGCGGACGACCGGCTCCAGTACTCGCTCACGGGGCCGTCGGGCTGCTACGTCGAGGACATTCATCGCGGCATCTCCGCCGGGGACGTGGAGACCGGGATCCGCCTGGAGCGCCCGGGCGGTGACGATGAGACGTCCGCGATGGAGGAGATCTCCGGGAAGGCGATGGACCAGTCCTACGGGGAGGAGAGCCGCCGCGGCCTGCTCCATGCCCTGGCGGTGCGGGGCGCCTATTTCGTGGGCGCCCTCGCCACTCCGCTCGCGCGCGACCGCGAGGGCCGCTATCTGGGCAGCGTCACCCAGGCCACGATCGAGGAGGTCGAGCTTACCCGGGAGGTCGCGCGCCCGGACGGGACGCGCACGCGCCGCACCCTGCGCGCCGGAATCACCAGCTTCGTCGACCTCTCCGCGGGCAAGTCCGCCGAGACGTTCCTGCTCTACGCAGGCCCCAACGCCGTGGACCAGCTGCGGCCGCTGGGGCTGCAGGAGACCGTGGATTTCGGGATGTTCGGCCTCATCGGGCGCGGCCTGATGTGGCTCATGAAGTTCTTCGCGGGGCTCTTCGGAAGCCTCGGCGCGGGGATCATCCTCATGACGATGATCGTGCGCGGGCTCCTGGCGCCCATCTCCTACAAGACGCAGCTCGGCATGCAGCGCTACTCCCGCCGCATCCAGAAGATCAAGCCGATCCTCGACGACTTGACCAAGAAGTACGGCGACAACAAGCAGAAGCTCAACACCGAGCGGCTCCGCGTCATGCGGGAGCACAAGGTCGGGTTCCCGGCCGGTTGCCTCACGATCTTCCTGCAGATCCCGATCTGGTTCGCCCTCTTCCAGGGGCTGCGGGTCGAGTTCTCCCTGCGCCACCAGGCGTTCCTCTGGGCGGCCGATCTCTCGATGCCGGACCGGCTGCTCCCGTTGCCGCTTTGGCCGCACTGGTTCAATCTCTTCCCGCTTCTCATGCTCGTGTTGTGGGTCTGGCAGCAGAAGGTCACCCCCACCCCCGCGAGCGACGACCCCCAGGTGCGCATGCAGATGCGCATGATGCGGTTCATGCCCTACATGTTCTTCGTCTTCCTCTACAACTACGCAGCCGCCCTGGCGGTCTACATGTGCGTCTCCTCCGTCTGGGGCATCGTGGAGGGGAAGCTGGTGCGCAAGGCGATCGCGCGGCAGCCCGACTGAGCGGCGCCGGGCCGCGCGCCGCATCCCGGGGAGGCGAGGGGGGACGCTCCTCAAAGCAGGCCCTCCTCCTTGAAGCTTGCGTAGACGCCGTCGCCGACGATCACATGGTCGAGGACGCGGATGCCCAGCACGTCCGCCGCGTGCACGAGACGCCGCGTCACCGCCACGTCCTCCTCGGAGGGCCGCGGATCCCCCGAGGGGTGGTTGTGCACGAGGACCATGGCGCCCGCAGCCTCCCGAACCGCCGGCCCGAACACCTCTCGCGGATGCACGATGGAGGAGGTCAACGACCCTTCGGAAACCACTTCCTCCCTCAGGATCCGATGGCGCGCGTCGAGGAGCACGACCAGGAACATCTCCTTCTTCCGGTCCCGAAGGGACGCGTGGTAGTGCTCGAAGATCTGGCGCGGGTTGAGGAACTGGGCGCCGGGATGCAGCCGGGTGCCCATGAGCCGCCGCGCGAGGTCGAAGAGCGCGAGGAGCCTGGCGGCCTGACGTTCCCCGACGCCCTTCACGCTCCTGAGCTCCCTGGAGCTGCGCGTGGAAAGGCGCCGGAGCGGGCCCTGGCGTTCGAGCAACTCCTGCGCGCAGAGGGAAGGCGCCCTGCGCCCGGCGCAGGGGCCCAGAACGAGGGCCAGCAGCTCCTCGTCCCGTGAGGGGGGCGCCGCCTCCGGGGCCGTCCGGGGCGCGAGGTCGGGTTCGATCGTGGGGTCCATCCACCCTTACGACGGGGACGGTGTCAGGGCGCGGCCGTGACACCGTCCCCGAGGAAGGGATGGAGGTGCGCTCGCCATGCCTACGATCGTCCGCTATCTGCTGGTCTGTACCACCCTTGGCCTGCCCGCGGCGCGGGCCGTAGCCGACCGGATCTTGATCACGGAGGTCGTGACGGATCCGCAAGGGGACCACTCCGAGAGTTCGGGAGGCAACGGGATTCCGTTCGATGCCATTCCCGGCAACGGGACGGTGAGCGACACGGACGAATTCGTGGAGCTCTTCAACGCCGCGCGGCTCGTCGTCGACCTGACCGGGTGGGTCCTCGAGTTTCAGGACACCTCCCCCAGCCGCTTCGTGTTCGGAGTCGATTCGGGCATCCTCCGCTTCTCCGGTGGGAGCACCCTCACCGCGTTCCTTCCCGGGACCTTCCTCCTACTCGGAAACCCTCCCGGGGCGCTCAACAATCGCGTGGACGTGCTCCTGCTGGACAGCTTGGGGATCACCGAGGACGCGCTGCGGATCCAGAACGGCGCTGCGTCGTCGGCATGGGACGAGGCCGTGGCCCGCCAGGGGGCCCAGGAGGGACCGTTGCTCGAGGTGCGTGCACCCATCTCTCCGCTCGGCGGCCTGCTGGTGCAGCAGCCTACGCCGGAACCGGGGAGCATCCTGCTCGTCGGGATCAGCGGGCTCGTAGCTGCGCTTGCCACCGCTCGACGAGCTCGGCGCGCCCGGCTCCGTAGGCCTCCCGGAGGGCCTCCTCCTCCCGCGCCCGGGCCGGGAGCCCTTTGAGGAGGGCATGAAGGCCCCCATCGCCGCCCAAGCCGCGCAGGAACGCGGTGAAGGAGAGGGACGCGTCGTAGAAGCGCCGGACGCGCGCAGCGTCGCTCATGCGCAACACCTCCCCCGAGAGGTCGGACGGTCCTGGCCCTCCCCCCTCGCGGAGCCGGGTCTCCGCCTCTCCCACGTTCCGCTCCTCCGCGAGTTGGGCCAGCCCTTCGTGCAGCCAGCCGGGCGCCGCGGGAGCCGCACGGCGGAGGAGATGGTGGGTGAACTCGTGAAAGACCGTGTTGCGGATCCCCCGGGACGCGCCGGTGCCGGGCGCGAGTGCGAGGCGAATCGTGCCGTCGCTCAAGCCCGACACCCACCGGTGCAGGCGGGTGGCCGAGCGGAACTCCCCCGAGGTGTAGAGCGTGACCACCGTGACCGCCTCCGGGTAATGGCCGAAGCGCCGGCAGAGCTCCTGCCAAGCCTCCCCGCAGGCGCGCAGCACCGCCGCCGCGTCTTCCCGCGGGATGTGGCGGCCGAACCGCACGAGGAACCAGGGATCCCGCAGCTCCTCGTACTCCGCTTCCACCGCGAGCTCGCGCCGCGCGCGGGCGAGGCGCTCGGCCACCGACGGATCGTGCGGCACCAGATCGAGGGCGTGCGCCCAGCAACGCACGGCCTCGTCGAGGCGGCGCTCGAGGTAGGAGAGCTGCCCCAGGTTCACCAGGGCGTCGATCTGGTCGCCGTCGACGGCGAGGACGCACTCGAACTCCTCACGGGCGAAGAGAAGATCGGCATCGCGCCCCAGGAGGAGGCGGACGAGGCCGCGCGGGACGCGGTAGCGCAGCCGGGAAGGGTGGCGCTCCACCGCCTGGTCGAGGAGCGCCAGCGCCTCGTCGAGCCGACCCTCGCGGCGGCGTTCGTCGGCGAGGGAGGCGCCCGCCGCCGCGGCGTTGCGCAGAAGCGTCTCTTCCCCCGGCCGGACGCGCAGCGCCGCCTCGAACGAGGCGATTGCTTGATCCGGGCGTCCATCCAGGAGTGCTTCGATCCCCTGCTCGTTGCGCTCCACGGCCTCCTCCCACTCCGCCGCGGTCGCGCCGCCGAGCAGGAGGAACTGGAGGATCAGCAACGGCACGAAGGGGGGCGGGGGCGGAGGGCTCATCGTCTTGCCGCTCCGCTGCAAGCGGCGCCCTCCAGCGTAACGCCTGCGCGCGGCGCGCGCCCGCCGCGCGCCTGCGGCAGCCGCCTGCCCGGGCGGAAACCGCTGCGCTTGGCGAGGGGACCTCCGCCAGGTTCGCCGTAGGGTGTCACGCCCTCCCCGCGAGGGATGCGTCCCGGAGGCTCGTGGCGGCGCCTCAGCCCTGCCCCCGAGGAGGCTTGCCGCTCGGCTCAGAACACTTCGGCTTCGAAGATGGAGATCGAGGCGCCCTCGAGCTCCTCCACCCCGATGGCCCCGCGAATCGCCGCCTGACGCACCAGAGTCCCGGCATCCCAGCCCTGTCGCAGCCCCACCTGCGGCAGGAGGACTCCGGTTCGAGCTCCAAGTCGTACCACGACGCCGTGGCGCCCCGGGACCACCTCCCCGGGCCCCTCCACGCTCGTGCAGGCGCCGAGGACGGAGATCTCCACCCGCAACGCCGCAAAGTCGGCGGGCAGGATGCCCCGGTATCGGGGATCCGCCCGTGCAGCCTCGGCGGCCCATCGGCCCACTTCCGCGAGGAGCGGCCCGCGCTCCTCGAGCGATCCCGCGCAGCCGCGCAACTCATCCCCGACGTAGACGCTCACAAAGAGGGCGCGCCGTGCGGTCAAGTGCTCTTCCTCCCCGCCCTGGGGTGGCGCGGGGCGCGTCCGTCCCCGCAGCGCAGCGACGAGGGCGGCCAACGCGTGCTGGCGCAGACGGGTCTTGACCTCGTCCGGGAGCGGGATCAATCCTCCGCCACGCGGATCTCGACGCGACGGTTCTTCCAGCGGTTCCGGTCGCTGTCGTTGGGGGCCAGGGGCGCGTGGGGCCCGAACCCGGCCACGGAGATCCGCGCCTCGGCGACTCCGCCGTCCCGCGTGAGGGTCTCCCAGACCGCGAGGGAGCGCGCCACCGAGAGTTCGATGTTGCCGCGCGGGAAGAGCTTCAGGGTCTCCGGCTTCGCCACCGGCACGTCGTCGGTATGCCCTTCGACGCTGATGCGCGACGCTCCCGCCTTGAGGGAGGCCGCAACCCGAGCCATCACCTGCTTGCCCTCATCGGTGAGGGTGGCGGCGCCGCTCGCGAAGAGAACGGACTCGCGCACGACGAACTTGTAGCCCCCGGGGGTCTCTTCGACCTGGATGTCCCGGTCGCCCCGGAACTGCTGCATCAACTCGCGCACATGGGCGCTGAACTCCTCCTTCGCGTCCCGGACGACGGAGTCCGCGCTGCGCGCCTTGTCGACCTGCGCCTCGAGCAGCTTGACGCGCATCGCCAGGTCCGCGTTCTGTGCGGTCAGCTCGTCGACGCGCGCCCCGAAGGACTGCACGACCACGTCCTGGTTGCGCACGGTCTGTTCGTAGCTCTCCTGGGTGGGTGCGCTCTTGCAGCCGGCAGCCAGCAGCGCCAGGAAGGCGAATAGGTTCGCGGATCTCACGGCCACTCCTCTTTCTCCTTGCGCCGGTGCGGCGGTCGCCGGAACGGCTACCGCCTCACGCAGGCAGCTTCCTTGCGCACAGTGTGCGGGCGGCGATCCCGCCGCACGGCGTGCGAAGGAGCCATCCTAGCAGACGCCCCCCGACACCGATGCGGCAGGAAGCAGAGGGTGCGCGGGGGATCGAGTCCCTCCGCGCCACCCGTGTCGGGCGGCTCCCCGAACCGACCCGGTGGCCGGCCTAGGGCCTGTCTGAATACTCCATCGTCGGCCCGAGACCGAGCGAGCGGGCTGCAGGCGAGCCGCGAGTCCGGAGCCGTAGTGACCCAAAATAAGGCGATGGACGAGCGGTGAAGCCAGCGGCCCGCGCAGCCGGGCGAAGCCAGATGGAGTATTCAGACAGATGGGATGAGAAGGCCGGTCCCTTCATCGCAGTACCGTTGAGGTCTGCAGTCGTGCTCGACGGGCTCGTGTGGCCCA
>JBQTIG010000015.1:0-27655 GCA_052388375.1 Planctomycetaceae bacterium
CCGCATTATTCATGAGGATCGCGCGAATCGGCCACGAGTCGGCCGAACCAGCGTAGTGCTGCTCGGCAAGAGCCACGTTCGACCGTTCCGGCCACTCGTTCTGGGCCAGGACGCGACGTCGAGATCCAAGAGCGAGGAGGAAGCTGTGGCCAAGGGCCACTGCGACGACAAGCGACGCAGAGATCGACGTCGCGGACGGACCAGAACCGCGAGCCTCTTGAATAATTCGGGCTAAGCCCAGGACCTGAGGACCCGCTCCCAGCACCACCAGGAAGGCGGGCAGGAGCGGGAAGATCATCTCCGCCGAGAAATCGGTGAGCAGACTGGCGAAGCCCAGGACGAGGACGGGGCGAGGGACGCGCCGCATGGGCGCTGGATCACTCCGCCGCGCGCTCCACCTTCACGGCGCAGAACTTGAACTCGGGGATCTTGCCGTCCGGATCGAGCTTGTCGGTCGTGAGCGTGTTGGCTGCCGCCTCGCGGAAGTGGAACGGGATGAACACCGATCCGCGCTGGGTGGCGGTGGACGCGCGCGCCCTGAGCGAGATCGCCCCGCGGCGCGAACGGACGCGCACGAAATCGCCGTCGGCGAGGCCGAGTGCGGCCAGATCCTCGGCGTGGACCTCCACGAATGCCTCGGGCTCGATGGCACCGAGCGCGAACGTGCGGCGCGTCATGACCCCGGTGTGCCAGTGCTCCAGCACGCGACCCGTCACCAGGATGAAGGGGTACTCCGGATCGGGCAGCTCGTCGGCGCCGGTGTGTTCGGCGGCCACGAACTTCGCCCGGCCGTCGGCGGTGGGGAACCCGTCCTCGAAAAGGACGATCGGTCCGTCGTCGTGCTCGGGGTCGGGGTTGGGGTAGAGCTTGCCGGTGAGGCCGAGGTTGGCGTAGGTGAGCCCCTTGTAGGCCGCGGTGAGGCCCGCGAACTCCGCGAACACCTCTTCGCTCGAGGCGTAGGGCATCGGATGGCCCATGCGCGCCGCGATGTCGCAGATCACCTCCCAGTCGAGCCGCGCCCCCCCCGGCGCGCGCAGCGCCTGACGCCCTACCTGCACGCGTCGGTCGGTGTTGGTGAAGGTGCCGGTCTTCTCGAGGGCGGAGGTGGCCGGGAGGACCACGTCGGCGAACTCCGCCGTCTCGGTGAGGAAGATGTCCTGCACCACGAGGAATTCCAGGCTCGAGAGCGCCTTCCGCACCTTGTTGAGGTTGGGGTCGGAGAGGAAGGGGTTTTCCCCGAGCATGTACATGCCCCGCACTTTTCCGTCGAGGGCCGCCCTCATGATCTCGACGACGGTGAGCCCGGGCCGCGGATCGAGCTTGGCTCCCCACGCCTTCTCGAACTTGCGCTGCACTTTCGGGTCGTCCACGCGCTGGTAGTCGGGGTAGACCATCGGGATGAGCCCCGAGTCGGAGGCGCCCTGCACGTTGTTCTGCCCGCGCAGCGGGTGGAGCCCCGCCCCCGGTTTGCCCATGTTCCCGGTCATGAGGCAGAGCGAGATGATGCAACGGCAGTTGTCGGTGCCGTGCACGTGCTGGCTCATCCCCATGCCCCAATAGGTCACCGCCGCCTTCGCCTTCCCGTAAGCGCGAGCCACCTCACGGATGAGATCGGGATCCACGCCGCAGATCGCGCCCGCCACCTCGGGGGTGTACTTCCGCACGGTCTCCTTGACCCTCTCGAAATCCGTGGTGAACCGTGCGATGTAGGCGTCGTCGGTGAGCCCCTCGGCGATGATCACGTTCATCATGCCGTTGTAGAAGGCGACGTCGCTGCCCGACTGGATCTGGCAGAAGCGCCAGGCGTGGTCGGCGATGCCGGTGCGGCGCGCGTCGACCACGATCAGCTTGGTCCCGGCGCGGGCCGCCTGCTTGAAGAAGGTCGCCGCCACCGGATGGTTGTCCGTGGTGTTCGTGCCGGTGATGAGCGCCACCTCGGCGTTCTTGATGTCGCCGTAGGTGGTGGTGACGGCCCCCGAACCGATCATCTCCAGGAGCGCGGCCACCGACGAGGCGTGGCAGAGCCGCGTGCAATGGTCGACGTTGTTGCTGCCGAACACCGCGCGCACGAGCTTCTGGAAGAGGTAGGCCTCCTCGTTGGAGCACTTCGCCGAGCCGAACCCCGCCAGCGCCCCGCCCCCATGTTCCGCCTTGATGGCGCCGAGGCGGCGGGCGACGAGATCGAGCGCCTCCTCCCAGCTCGCCTCGCGGAAAGCCGGCATCACCTCGGCGTAGTCGACGATCCCTCCCGGCCGGCGGCCGCCCTCCTGGTTGAACTTCACCGCGGTGCTGAGCGGGCCTTTGGGATAAGCCTCCTTGCGCCGGATGAGCGGCTTGGTCAGCCGGTGCGGATGGGAGACGTAGTCGAACCCGTACCGCCCCTTCACGCAGAGCCGGCCCTCGCTGCCGGGGCCCTCGCGCCCCTCGGCAAAGGCCACCCGATTGAGGGACTCGTCCACCTGGTAGGTGATCCCGCAGCCCACGCCGCAGTAGGGGCAGAGCGATGCGACGGCTTTCAGCTCGGCGCGCGGTCTGAGCGGCGCCGAGATGGGCTTGTTCACCAGGGCGCCGGTGGGGCAGGCGGCCACGCACTCGCCGCAGGAGACGCAGGTGGAGTCCCCCATGGGGAGATCGAGATCGAAGGAGATGCGCGCGCCGTAGCCCTTGCCCGTACGGCCGATCACGTGGTTGGCCTGGATGTCGTCGCAGGCTCGGATGCATCGGTCGCAGAGAATGCAGGCCTGGTGGTCCACCGCGATCACCGGGGAGGAGAGGTCCCTGGGGCGCGAGTTGCCGCGCGGGAGGCGCACTTCGACGCCGTAGCGGCGCTGCAGCTCGAAGAGCCGGTCGTCGCCGGTGGTCGCCTCCTTGGGGCTGGTCTCCGGCTGCTCCGACAAGAGCAGCTCGGTGAGCATGCTGCGGCAGCGCTCCACCTTCTCGCTGGCGGTCTTGACCTTCATCCCCTCTTCACAGGCGCGCACGCAGGAGGCGGCCATCACCCGCGCCCCCTCGATCTCGACGACGCACATCCGACAGACCCCCACGGGGTGGAGCTTGGGATCGTGGCAGAGGACCGGCACCTCGATGCCCGCCTCGCGGGCGGCATCCCACACCGTCGTGCCGTCCGGCACGGTGACCAGTTTCCCGTCGATGGTGAGCGTCGGCATGGCTTCCGGCGCCGGCCATGATAGCCGGACGGAGGCGCGTCGAGAAGTTGCGCAACGGAAGAGTTGCGCGCGCGACGTCACGGCCGGGGAACGGAGCGCGGGGCGAGCCGTTCCCGCATCGTTCCACGCGATGGCGCGCGCATCGGATTGCGTATCCCGCGGGAGACAGTTCGGCCGGCACGCGACTCGCGCTCCTCCACGACATCCATGCGACTTCGAGGAGGAGCTGCGATGCGCCTTGCAACACTTGCCCTTCTTACCGCCACGATTCCCGTTCTCGCGGACGACGCCCTGGAGCGCGCCGTCGAGAGCTACCTCGCCGCGGTCCCGGATGCGCCCGCGGGCAAGGAGTCGGAGCTGCCGCCGGTGTTCGTGACGGGCAGGATCTGGGGCGCGGGCGGCGTGCCCGAGGTGCCGCTTACCATGGTCGGCTCCCGCGACGTCTTCTCGCCCGTTGCGATCCGTCGCTCCGGTGCGCGCGAGATCAACGATCTTGTGCGGAAGCTGCCCGCGGTCTCCACGCGCCCCTACAACGGCGGCGAGGCCGCCGCCCCGAGGATCTCCATCCGCGGGCTGCCCGACGACGGGCTGACGGAGTATCTCCTGGTGCTCGTCGACGGCGTTCCCGCCAACCCGGTTCCCTACGGCTGGACCGCACTCTCCTTCCTCCCCCTCACGATCGACCGCATCCACGCCATCGATCTGTGGCGCGGGGCGCACGCGGTGCGCTACAGCCCCAACACCGTCGCGGGAGTCCTCAATCTGGTGACGCCGCCGGTCCCCCGCGAAGCGACCCTCGATCTCCGCACGACCGTGGGATCCTCCAACTTCCTGGGAACCCTGGTCTCGGGCGGCGGCGCTTCGGGCGCGTGGAGCGCGCTCTTCTCCACCGTCGCGAGGAGCGGGGACGGCATCCGCGAGGAGGGCGAATTCATTCAGCACGAGCTGGCGCTCAAGCTCCGCCACGATGCGGGTCCGGGCCGCTGGACCGCCGTGAGCCTGCTGCATATGAAGGGCGAGCACAAAGCGCCGGGGGGGCTCACGACGGATCAGTTCGACGCGGACCGCTTCGGGAACGCACGCCCCAGCAACCGCTTCGACGGCTACCGCTTCGTGCTGGACGCCGTCGACCATCGCCCGCTCGGCGAAGACGGCTGGATCGAGAGCTACTTCGCGTTCTCGGAAACCGGGCGGCGGCTCCACGCTCAACGGCCCCACTTCGGCACGCCCACCAGCTTCCGCGACTGGAAAGACGAGAGCACCTGGGCGCACGTGGGCATGCGCGCGTTGAGCGTCGCGGAGGCGCTGGGCCTCGAGCACGAGATCCACTGGGGGGTGAGGCTGCATGGGGAGTGGCTTCCCCACTACACGATCGTCTCGACCCCGATGCCCTTCGGCTCCGGTCCGCCGGTGACCATCCAGGACAGCAGGTACCGCCTCTCGGCCGTTTCGCTGCACGCAGACGACACCATGCGCCCCACGGTCCGGCTCACCGTCACGGTGGGCGTGCGCCTCGAGTGGATCCCCGAGGCGCGCGGCGAGGATCCGCTTCTCGGGCCCGCGCGGTTCGACGAGACGTTCTTCGCCCTGCTGCCCGGCGCCGGCGCCTCCTACGCCCTCACGGACCACCTGGCGCTCTTCGCCAACGCCCACCGGAGCTTCCGGGCCCCCCAGATCTGGGGCTTCCTCTTCACCGGAGCCCCCCAGCAGGTGGACTTCGAGCTCGGCACGTCGATCGAGGCGGGATCGCGCGTGAAGGGTTGGAAGGGATTCTCCGGCTCGCTGACGGGCTGGCGCGTCGACTTCGACAACGTCGGGAACTTCGACACCGGCGTCTACGAAAACCTCGGACGGATCGTCGCCCAGGGGTTCGATCTGGTCCTGGAGTGGGAGGCGGGTCGGCAGGTGCAGGCGCTGGAGAGATTGCGGGTCTACCTCTCCTAGACGCACCAGGATTCGGAACTCCGTTCCGGACCCAACGCCGGCAAGACAACCCCCTACGCATGGGAGAACAAACTGGCCTGGAGCTTCTCCTACGAGACCACGTGCCATCTCGCCTTCGCGCTGGGAGGCACCTACATCGGCGGCTCGTTCGCCGACGCGGCCAACACCGTGGCGGAAAACGCCGACGGCAACCTGGGCCGCAACCCCGCCGTGGTCCTGTGGGACGCGCAGGCCTCGAAACGGATCGCCGTGGGGGAGAAGGGCGTGCTGGATCTGGCGGTGGGCGTGACCAACCTCTTCGACGAGGAGTGGCATGTCCACTCCCGCGGCGGGTTTTTCGGGGGAGGCAAAGTGGCCGGCGCGCCGCGCCAGGCCTACGCCTCCGCCGGTTTCAGCATCACCTGGTGAAGGAGGAGGATGCGATGCGCCGGTGGATTCCGACCCTCCTTCTGGGAGCGTGCGCGACGCTCCCGGCTGCCCCCGAGCCCCCTCCGGATCCCGCGCTGGGCTATGTCGCGCTCTCCGCGGCCCCCGGCTGGAACGCCTCGCTGGTGCTCGACAACGGCCGAACCGGCATCTGGACGGTCAAGGCCCTGCCGGTCTTCCCGATGTTCGGCTGCCCCGACGTGGTGGGGCTGGACGACTTGGGCCGGTGCCACGTGCTGAGTTCCTACAGCGGCAAGTGGACGCCTCATGTCATCGTGCACGACCTGAAGTGGCTCGGCGGCCTGGCCCTCGCCGACGTGGACCCTCGCGTCCCCGGCAAAGAGCTCTACACGGGCGGCCAGAGGGGCAACCTGTTCGAGATCGTGGCCTACGACGACGAGACGCTGGACTGCCGCCGGGTGACGAACATCCCCGGTCGCGAGATCCACACGCTGGTCGCGGCGGACTTCGAGCCCGGCCGGGCGGACGAGGAGCTGCTCGTCTTCACGCGTCCCGGGGGGCTCTACATCCTGCGCGCAAGCGAGGCGGGGCTCGAACTCGCCCACCTGCAGGACCTCGAGGGGCGGGTGCACGACGCCATCCTCCTCCCGGGAGACCCGCCCACGGTCGCCACGGTCTCCCGCGCGGGAAAGCTCGAGCTGCTGCGCATCGGACCCGGCGGTCCGGAGTGGACGACGGTCCACGAGCGCGCGATGGGGATGGGGCGCCTCGCCATGCGCCCGGTCGTCGCCGGCAAGCCGCTCGTGCTCTACACCACCTGCGACGACGGATGCATCCTGCGCCACGAGCGCGGCGCGGATGGCAGCTTTTCCACGGATTTGATCCATGCGGGGCGCCAGGGCCCGCGCGGCCTCGCCGCAGGCCGTTTCGGCGCCGACCCCGACGAGGAGACCGTGGCCATCTTCGGGTACAGCGCCGATGTGGAGCTTCTCACCCGTGGCGCCACCGGCTGGCGCGTCGAGACGATCTTCACCGACCGCGACAAGGGCCACTGGCTCTCCGCCGCGGAACTCGACGGCCGCAACGGCACCCACGAACTCCTCTGCTCCGGCTACGGCGGCCGCATCGTCCAACTCGCCCGCCCCCCGGAATTTGCATTGCAAGCTCAAAGCAGCCGTAAGCCAAGGTGACACCTGGACTTGCGACGCCGCTCCGCGCCATCGGCGGCGCAGCCGGAGCTCCGTCGCACCGAACCGGCGCCTCCCTCCAAGGGCCCCTTGACACCCGCGCCTGTTGTACTAGCATAACTAGTACATCTAGGACATGGCGTTTCTCCGCATCGATCCCTCGGGCGCCGGCCCGGTCTTTCAGCAGATCGTCGACCACGTGAAGCGGGCGATCGCGACGGGCCAGCTCCGGACGGAGGACCGGCTGCCCTCGGTGCGCGAACTCGCCAAGGAGCTGGTCATCAACCCCAACACGATCGCCCGCGCCTATCAGGTCCTCGACGCGGAGGGCATCACCTATTCGCGGCGCGGCGCCGGGACCTTCGTCGCCGCGCACAGGCGGGTCGTGGGCGGGGAGGAGCGGCGGAGGCGATTCCGCGAGGCGATCGAGGCGGCTCTGGCGGACGCCTTCCACACCGGCGTCTCCGAAGAGGAAGCGCGTCGGGCGTTCGACGCGGCGCTCACGCGCTTCCGGTTCCAGGAGGAGCGATGAATCCCATCGGTTTCGAGCGGCTCACACACTACTACGGGACGACGAAGGCGCTCGATGCGCTCACCCTCGAGGTGCCCGCCGGATGCGTCTTCGCGCTGCTCGGCCGGAACGGCGCCGGGAAGACGACGGCGATCAAGTGCCTGCTGGGCTTCCTGCCGCCCACGCGAGGCAGGGCGCGCATCCTCGGCCACGCCGCGGCGGCGCTCCCGCCCGAGGCGCGGGGGCGCATCGGCTACGTCGCGGAGGGGCAGCGGCTCGTGCCCTGGATGCGCGTGAGGGAGCTCGCCGCCTACCAGCGCGCCTCCTTCCCGCGGTTCGACGCCGAGCTCTGCGACGCGCACCTGCGCCGCCTCGGGCTCCCGCTGAAGCGGCGCGTCTTCCAGCTTTCGCGCGGCATGCGCGCGCAGCTCGCCCTCGCCCTCGCTCTTGCCCAGAGGCCCGAGCTGGTCGTCCTCGACGACCCCGCGATGGGGCTCGACGCGGTGGTGCGCCGCGAATTCCTCGACGTGATGATCGACCTCATCGCGGAAGAGGGGAGCACGGTGCTCTTCTCGAGCCACATCCTCACCGACGTGGAGCGGGTCGCGGACCGCGTGGCCATCCTGGACCGCGGCGTCCTCCGCGTCGACGCGACGCTGGACGAATTGAAACGGCGCGTGCGCCGCTTCCACGCCCACTTCGACGGGGAAGCGCCGCCGCCGCCGCCGCTCCCGGGCCTCCTGCGCGCGCACCGGCGGCGCAGCGAGCTCGTGCTCACGGTGGTGGATGGGGCGGCGTCCGTGGAACCCGCGTGCAGGAAACTCGGCGCGCGCGCGGTGGAGGCCGAGCCCCTGGGGCTCGAGGACCTCTTCGTGGACTACACCGCCGAGCGAGGGGAGGGCGCGCAGTGAAACCCGTCTTCGTCCGTGAACTGAAGGAGCTCTCCCCCGTCATCGCGCTCCTTTGCGCAACGGGAGGGATCGCGGCCGCATCCCTCACGGGGCCGCTGAGCGCACAGATGGACGATCTGCTCGGCGTGGCGATCTGTTCCGGGCTCGTCCTCGGATTCTTCCAGGGCGCCCTCGACCGGCATCGGAGGGGCGACCTCTTCACGCTGCACCGTCCCGTCGCCGCGGCGCGGATGGAAGCGGCGCGCAGCCTGGCCGGGGCTACTGCCGGGATCGCGGGGATGCTGGCCCAGATCGTTGCCCACCGGCTCGCCACCAGCCACGAGATCTCGACCTGGGAGCGATTCCAGAATGTCTGGGCGTCGCGCGAGATGCACGAGCATCTCGCAGGAAGCGAAGTCGGGCTCCTGGCATCGCTCTCTTGCGCCGCGTGGGCCCTGATCCGATTCGCCGCCGGCGGAACGGGTCTCCGCTGGATGCTGCCCGCGCTGGTCGCGCTGCCTCTGGCGGGCTGGTCCCTCCTCTCCCGCCTCGAAAGCGTGGCGGCCGCAAGCGCCGCGGCGCTCTTCTTGGCCCTCCTCTGTTCCCTGGGAAGCGGGCTCACGCTCGCGGGAGACCGCCGATGAGATCACGCCTTCGCGCAACCCTGCTCCTCCTGCTCCTCGGGGCGCTCCTTCTCGAAGCCGTCGTCTGGCTCCGGATGCCGATGGTCGAACTCCTCCAGCGCGCCTACCCCCAAGTCGGACTCGACCACGACGGGAAGATCCTCTTCTTCGAGATCGAGCGGCGCGACCGCCGGGTTCGCGTCGTGCGCATCCTCGATTCGCGGCGACGCCTCCTCGAGTCGTTCGACCTCGACCCCGAGCGCACGCTCGCGACGAGAGTCGCCACTCACGCCGCGCGCTTCCACCAGCGGCCCAATCGATGGTTCGAGAATCCGCTGTTCCTGCCGCGCGCGCGAACTCCTCATCCCCAGGGCCCGGCGACGCCCTCCCCGCTGGAGATCCTGGCCGCCGATACCCTCAACTACTACGAGGAGGTCCGCCGCGGGATCCGGTCCCACGCCAACCGCAGCCGGATCGTCCTCCTCGATGACCGGCCTCCCCTCTTGCCCATTCGCTGGGCCGTGGAGAACGACCGCCTCGTCTGCCGCGAAACGGCCACGGGCCACGTCGTCGCCGGATTCGGTCCCGGCGGGTATACGCGCGGGGAGGGGGGCGGGGAGGGGGCGGGGTTCGGCCCGCTCGCCACGGACCCGATCCTGCTCGCGCCGGACTCCCGGAACGCCCTGGGCATCCTTCTCCTCGGAAGGGAAGAAGAGCGCGTCATCCATCTGTCGATCGCCGAGGAGCAGAGGGCCGATGGCGGAACGCCCGCCGATTCCCCCGAACCGCTCCTCCTCGAGATCGAGTCGCGACCGCTCCGTGCCATCGAGCCCGGCGCGCCCGTGAGCGGGGAGGTGACCTATGCCGCGTTGAGAAACGATGGGTTGCTCTTTTTCCGGGCCGATGGCGCCGTGCCCGCGAGGGTCGAGCTGTCGCCGGGGGAACGCATCCTCGCGATCCATGGCGCGTCGTCTGTCGGGCGCGAGGGACTCAGGGACGCGCCCTACGCGACCCCGCGCGCGGCGCCGGCGACGCCCGCCCCCATCGTCCTTCACACTCTCCTCGAACCCACCCATCCGGCCGGCGAGCGGATGCGCCTTCGGCTCCTCCGCCCGGGCGAGCCGGCGGTCACTCACGAGGTTCTTCTCGAACCGGCGCGAGCTGGCGAACAGATGCTTGCAAACCTCGCCGCCTCGCTTGCGCTGCTGCGGCCGGCGCCGCTCGCCCTCGCGTCGTCACTCTCGCCGCTGCCCGAGAACGCGAGCGAGCTCCTTTGGTGGCGCGACCCGTGGCTTTCGGGCGGGAGGTTCACGGGATGGCTCCTCGCCTCGCTCGCTCTCGCGGCGGCCTGCGCCTGGCGGGCGCGGCGGACGGCGCGGGAGCGCTGCAGCACGACGCGCAGGGCGCGCCTCTGGACCGCCGCGGTGCTCCTCCTCGGCCCTCTCGGCCTCCTCTGGATGCGCTTCGTCCTCCCGCGAGTGCCCGTCGCGGCGGTGGGCGGCGCCCGACGCGCCGTCGATCTGGACGCATCGCCGAGCAGCGCCGCCCCTTGGCCCGATCCTCAACCCCTCGGCATCGAGGTGATCTCATGAGGCGCCTCCTCCTCGCGCTCCTCCTCCCTCCCCTCGCGGAGGATGCCCACGCAGGCGCGAGCGCCCATGGTCTCCTCGCGGATCACCTACCGCAGGAATCCTCCTCCCCCGGCAGCCCGTCGTCGCTCCACTTCCGGGCGCGGTAGTACTCGAGGATCATGGCATCGAGGCGAGAGCGCGACAAGGCGCCCTGAAGCAGCCGTTCCGGCAGGCCGTCGTCCCCGCGCCGCCATCCCGCCTTCACGTTGAACCGCTTGCGCAGGTCGCAGATGCGCCTCCCCGCCGCCATCAAATCGACTTCGCGGCCGGTCACGAGGCGTAGCAGCTCCGCTCCCTCGGTCGCGAAATCGGGGAAGACGCCCCGCAAGAACTTGCAGAGGATGAGCGCATCCATGGCCGCCGTGCGGTCCTCGATCGCGACCACACGCTCCACGTCGAAGCCCTCCGCGGAGAAGTCGAGCTCGTAGGCGCCGGAACGGTTGTGGTCGGCGCCGCGGGTGCCGACGGCGAACCCGAGCGCCATGGCGTGCAGCGTGCGCGGATCGTAGCCGGGAATCTCCATCCCCTTCACCTGCATCGCCAGCTCCTCGCGGCCCAGCGCTGCCGCGGCGCGGCGCGACCCCTCCGCCAGCAGATCGAACGGGCCGCTCCGCGCGGCAATCGCCTCGAGCGCGGCAAGCACCCCGCCCCCGAACCGCAGGCCCCCCACGCCGGCTTCCATCGCGAACGCGAGCGTCCCCCCCGCGCTGATCGTGTCGAGGCCGAGCCGGTCGCACAGAGCCGCCGCCTCCAGCACTTCGCCGCGATCGGCGATGCCCAGGAGCGGCCCCAGCGCGAACAGCGTCTCGTACTCGAGCCGCACCGCCGCGCCGCCCGGCGCGCGGAAGATGTGCTCGCAGCCGACGGTGCAGGCGGCGCAGGATTCGCGCCCGATCCGATCCATGGCGTGCAGGGCCTCGGCGGAGATCTCGGGCGCCCCCTCGAAGGCGCCGTCCCGGAAGTTGCGCGTGGGCAACACGTTGAGCCGGTTGAAGGCGAGGACGTTGGCGATCGTGCCCAGTTCGCGGTACTTCGCCGTGGCGGGACCGAAGCTGCGCGCCGACAGATCGCGCGCCGCCGCCACGACCCCGCGCGGATCGAACAGCGCGGCGCGCCGCGAGCCGCGCACGGAGAGCGCCTTCACGTTCTTGGCCCCCATCACCGCCCCCGCCCCGCCGCGCCCCGCGTGGCGCCCGTCGTTGCTGAGCGTCGCGTAGCGCACGAGCCGCTCCCCCGCGGGCCCGATCGCGGATGTGCGGAAGCCCGGCATCCCGCACTCCGACGCGGCGCGGCCCGCCAGTTCCGGGGCCGGGCGCACCTCCACGCGCCCCTCCTCGACGACCACCCGCGAGAGCGCGGGCGCTCGGCCGACGAGCAGGAGCGCGTCGTAGCCGGTGCGCTTGCCCTCGATGGCGAAGTGGCTCGAGGAGATGGCGTCGTTGAGGAGGCCGGTGAGCGGGGAGCGCGAGACCACCGCGAACTTCGCGGAGGTGGTGAGCGGCGTGCCGACCAGGGGCGAGAACGCGAAGACGAGGGGGGCGCGGGGGGAGAGCGGATCTTCCGTGGCCCCGCCCTCGCGGAGGCAGATCCAGGCGCCGAGGCCGACGCCCCCCAGGTAGGCATCGCGCGCCTCCTGGGGGATCGGGACCTCGCTCGCCCCGCCCTTCTCGAGGTCGATGCGCAGGTAGGAGCCGTGATCCCCGAAAGGCACGCCGCCATTGTAGGGCGGAAGCTCTGCTCAGCCGCCGGCCTGCGCGCCGAGGATCAGCAGGGTCTCCCCCTCGGCAAGCCGCGTCCCTCCCTGCGTGACGAACTCCTCGCCGTTGCGCGAGACGACGTAGTGCTCGGTAAGCGCCCCGCCCAAGACCACCTCCGGCTCGAGGCCGGGGCAGGCGCGCACCAGCGCCGCGAGCGCTTCCCCCAGGGTGCGCGCCTCGACCTCGACCCGCGCGCTTCCCGCGCGCGCCCGCGCGATGCCGAAGAGTTCGACGGTGATCACGCGAACCCCGCCTCCTCCAGCGCGGCCCGGTACTCCTCCGGGGTGTTGCAGCCGCGGAGGCTCCGGAGGCCCGGATCGACGGCGTGCAGCTCCTCGGGCTTCACCAGGCGTGCGTTGATGGACTGCACGAGGAAGAGCGGCCGCAGCCTTCCCTCGCGCACGAGCCGCTCGGCCAGCGGCGCGACCGACGAAGCGTAGGCCGCGGCGGCGGTCATGGTAAACCCGTCCACGACCGGGACCGCGGCCTCCCAGCCCCGCGCGAGTTCGAGGAGGCGGCGCACGAACGCGGCGCGAAGGAACGGCGCGTCGCAGGCCGTCACGAAGGCGCGTTCGGCTTTGAGCGCGCGCAGTCCCGCGGCGATCCCGGCCAGCGGCCCGAGCCCGCGCGCCGGATCGCGCGCCACCGGCGCGAGGCCCGCGGGCACCTCCTGGCCCTCCCGGGCGACCAGCACCACCTCGTCCACCGCCTCCGACACGACGCGCACGGTGCGCTCGAGGAGCGTCTCCGCCCCGAAGGGGAGCGAGGCCTTGTCGCGCCCCATGCGCCGCGAGAAGCCGCCGCAGAGGACGATCGCGCCGTCGCTCACGCCAGGAAACCCCGCTCGCGAAGGCGCGCGCGCACCTCCGGGTCCTCGAGGAGCGCCCGGAACGCGCGCACCGGATCCCGCTCCGCCCGCGACACGGGCACGAGGAAATCGAACCGCTCTTCGGCGAGGAAGCGGAAGGTGAGCCCCTGCGCGACGTTCTCGATGGCGACCCCCCAGTCGGCGCGTCCGGACGCCACCGCCGCCGCCACCGCCTGGTGCGAGCGTGCCTCCAGTTCGTAGCCTTCGGGCCTGCGGCCGGCGAGCAGCCGGTCGAGGAGCGCGCGCGTGCCGCTTCCCCGGTTGCGGTTGATCATGCGCCCCCCCTCGCGCCCGTCGCGGGTGACGATCCCCTGCCGCCGCCCGTACCCGGGAACGAGAAGGAGCGAGGGATCCAGGAAGGGGACGTTGTAGGTTCCCGTCGCCTCGTCATGGAGATGGACGCCCGCCGCGTCGCACTCGCCGCGGCGCGCCGCTTCGAGCCCCGCGGACGAGCCCGCGGCGATCACCTTGCTCGTGAAACCGCGCGCGCGCAGCCGCTCCAGCAGGAACTCCAGACCGGTGCAGTGGCTTCCGATCACGACCAGATCGGGGGGGTGCAGGGGGCCGAGGAGCGTGACCTCCACCTCCTCGCCCTCCTCCCGGCGCTCCGCCTCCGCGGGGAGCGCCAGGAACCCGTCCGCGCGCGCGAAGGTGGTGATGGAGCCGGACCCCTTTCCGAGGGGATAGGCGACGAAGCCGCCGTCCGCGCGCACGAGATGCACCAGCTCGTACTCCGTGCGCCCGCGCTCGGAAACAAGCGCCCACGGGAGCCGCGCCCGCACCGATTCGCGCGCCTCGGGCGGCAGCCCTCCCATCGCGCGCAGCAACGGCGCGAAGAACTCGTGGAACGTGAAGACCGCGGAGGTCGGGAAGCCCGGCAGCACCGCCACCGGTTTTCCGGCGACCTCCGCCAGCACGATCGGCTTGCCCGGCTTGAGGGCGACACCGTGGACCAGGATGCGCCCCAGCGACGCCAGCACCTTGGGGGCGAGGTCCCCGGGCCCCTTGCTCGTGCCGCCCGAGACGAGGAGGCAGTCGGCTTCCGCGAGGGCCGCGCGGAGGGCGTCCGCGAGCGTTCCCGCGTGGTCGCGCACGATCCCCCTCTCCAGCGGCAGCCCTCCGGCCTCGCGCACCGCGTCGCAGAGGATGCGCGCGTTCGCGTCGTGGACCTGCCCCTCGCGCAACTCCGACCCCGGAGGCGCAAGCTCGTCCCCGGTGCTCAAGACGGCCACGATCGGACGGCGGACGACGCGCACCGTGGCGATGCCCAAGGCGGCGAGCACGCCGGTGTCGCGGGAGGTGAGGAGCGCCCCGGCCTGCAGCACCGCCTCTCCGCGGGCGAGATCGCTCCCGGGATGCGCCAGCCCCGCCCCCGGGACCACGCTGCGCCGCACGAGAAGCGTCTCCCCTTCGACATCGGTCTCCTCGACCATGACCACCGCGTCGGCGCCGCGCGGCACGACCGCCCCGGTGGCCACGGCGGTGGCTGTCCCCGCGCCGATCCACTGTCGCGGCGCCCGCCCCGGGACGGCCTCCTCCCCGTTGAGCTTCAGCCTGCAGGGCGCCTCCTCGGCGGCGCCGAAGGTGTCGGCCGCGCGCAGCGCGAACCCGTCGAACCCCGAGCGCAGGAATCCCGGCACGTCCCTGGGCGCCGCGACCGCCTCTGCGGCGACGCGAGAAAGCGCGCGGTCGAGCGGGACCTCTTCCGCGGGAAGCGGCCGCGGAGGAAACGCCTCCCGCCATCGCCGCGCCGCCTCGTCCCGCGAAACGACCGAGAGGAACTGCTCCTGGCGCACGCCGCGATTGTAAGATGCGGAGCATGAGGGCGGTCCGCATGCTTCTCCTGCTCGCCGGCGCGGCGCTCGCGGCTCCTCCCGAGGACTACACGATGCGGGAGGGGTCGGGGTGGGCCGGATTCCTGAAGGGGAGTTGGATCAAGGTCAAGACCTCGCTCTGGATCGCGGGGCGCGCCCCGTCCGTCTCGGTCACGACCTCGCGCCTCGTCGAGGTGACCGCCGACGCGCTCACCATCGAGATGAGCTCGGTGGAGGCGCTCACCGGCGAGGAGAAGAGCCGGCTCGTCCTGCCGGCGCGCGGCGAAGCCGGCCCCGGCGAGAAGGAGGAGCGGCTCGAGACCCTTGGGGACGAGGCGGTCTTCGCCTGCGGCAAGTCCATGGCCTGCGGCCGCTCCCGGGTCACGGTCACCGGCAAGGATGGCAAGCGCGTCGTCACGCTCTGGACGGCGCGCGAGCCGAGGGTCGTGGTGAAGCGCGTCGTGGAGACCTTCGACGCCAAGGGGGCGATCGCCGGCATGGAGAGCTGGCTGCTCACGTCGCTCGCGGAGACCCACACCGTCGAGGGGCGTCAGCTCCGCTGCCTCGCCTACGCCACCCGGAGCAAGGACGCCCGGGGTGACGGCGAGGGCACGGCGCTTGTGAGCCGGAGCGTCCCGCAGCAGACGGTGCGGTTCGATCTCAAGATGACCCGGGAGGGGGTGACCACCTACACCCTCGCGGTGCAGCTCCTCGACTTCGAAGCGAAATGAAGCGCCGCCGCGCGCTTCCGCTCCTTCTCCTCGCCGCCTGCGCCGCGGCTCACCGCAACGACCGGCTGATCGCCGAGCTCGAGGAGCGCGCGGAAGCGGACCCCCGGCCCGAGCTGGCGCGGGTCTCCGCGCGCTGGCGCGAACCGGTTCGCTGGGCGAGCCCGATCTCTGGCGCGACGCTTCCGATGCTCGACGGCTGGTTCGCCGCGGTTCGCGGTTCCGTCGAGGGCCGCCCCATGGATCTCCTCCTCGACACCGGCACGAGCTGCCTCCATCTCTCCGGCCCTGCGGCGCGACGCGTCCCGCTCCATCTGCCGGCGGGGAAGCCGCTTTCGCTGCATGCCGCGGGGTACGAGGCGCTCGCGCGCGCGGGGGCCGTGGAGAGCGTGGAACTGGGCCCGCTCCGCTTCGGCCCCGCGCCGGCCCTGCTCGAGGTGAACGAGACGCTGCTGCGCGCGGAGCCCGAGTACGCTCTGGTGGGATGCTCGATCCTGAGCCACTTCCGGGCGACGTTCGATTACGCGGGGCGGGAGGTGCGGCTCGTGCCCCACGGCGGCCCCGGCTCGTGCGATCCCCTCTTCGCGAAGGCGATCATCGACGGGCGCCCCTTCCGCCTCATGGTGGACACCGGCGCGAAGGGCGTCTTCCTCGAACCCTGGGCGGCCCTCGAGCTGGGGCTCATCGACGCGACCGAGGCCGAACGCCGCAAGGAGGGGGCGGGGAGCCGGGCCGACGTGCGCTTCCCCGCGGTCATCCTCGACCGCATCGCCGTCGCCGGGCGCGAGTTCCGCGACGTGCGCGCGCGGGTGGTGCGCGTCCATCAGGGAGAGGGCCCCGACGGCCCCGCCGGCCTGCTCGGTCTCTCCGAGTTCGGGCCTCTTTCCTGGACCCTCGACTACGACGCGCGCAGGCTCACGGTCGAGGGGTGATGCTACGCTCCGTCCGTGCGCGCTCTCCTGGGTCTCCTGCTCGCCGCCGCCTGCTCCTCGAGCGGACCGCTGCGCGAGATCGAGAGGAACTTCGTCGCGGAGCGTGAAGCCGCGCTCGTCGCGCTTCCCTCCACCGCCGCCAGCTCCCCCACGCGCGCCGGGAACGCGCCCGACGTGATGGAGCGAACGGCCGCACGGGCGCTGCGCTTTCTCGAATCCGAGTGCGAGAGCGAGTCCGAAGAGCTGCTGGTCCGCGCGCTCCTCGCCTGCGCACGGCTCATCCGCGGGGAGAACGCCGCCGCGCGCGACCTCATCGCGGCCTTTCCCCCCGGCGTCGATCCGCTGCCGGGCCGCGGCGGCGCGCTCCTCGATGCGGCGCGCCACGCGCTGGGGGTCGCCGAAGCCGCTCATGCCCGCGCCGACTTCGAGGCCCTTCTCGCCGGTCGCGGGGATCCGCGCGCCTTCCTGGAGACCCATGGGCGCCATCTGGGTCTCAGTCTGCCTCTCCCCGGCGCCCCCCTCCGCGACGAGCTGCTGGCGAGCGAGGTGGAGCGGCTCCGCGCCGCCTGGTTCCCCGAGGTCGAGGGCGATCCCCGAGGACTGCAGCGCTCGGTCGCGGCGCGGCGGCAGCTGCGTCGGACGCTGGCCGAGCAGCTGTACGACGACGCGGCGGCTCTTCTGCATCGCCTGGAGGCGATCGAGGGGAACGACCCCGTCGCCGATTGGCTGGCCGTGGTCGCGGCCTCCTCGCTGATCCTTTACGCCCATCAGATGCCCGACCTGCTCCCGGAACACCTGAGCGAGGAGCAGAAGCAGTGGCTGGGGGAGCAGGCGGCGAGCGCCTTCAGGAGGACGCGGGAGGCAGCGACGCGCTTCGCCTCGGAGGAGGAGCGCAAACGCATCGACCAAGGCGAGCGTCCCGACGAGAGCCCGGAGGCGTGGCCCGCGCGGCGTCTCGCCCTCTACGCCGCCTTGGTGCAGGCCGAGGCGGAGGCGATGGGCTGGATCCGGGCGCGCTGAACCCGGACAATGGCGAGGGCGTGCGTCTCCTCGTCTCCTGGCTCCTCGTCTCTTGCTGCGCGGCCGCCGCAGGGGAGGATGCCGCAGCGCTCGTACGCGCCCTCGGATCGCGCGAGGCGGCCCGACGCGACGCGGCGCGCGCAGCGCTTCGCGCGCTCGGCCCTAAGGCCCTGGCCGCTCTCGTGGCCGGCCTCGATTCGCCCTCCCCCGAGGTGTCGCGCGTTTGCGCCGAACTCATCTCGCAGTGGGCGCCGGAAGCGGCCCCTCTCCTCCGCGGCAAGGGAACGGGACCCCGATCGCGCGAACTCCTGGACGAGCTCGAACGCGCCGACTGCGCGCGCGTGACCCTCGTGGCGGTGGCGCGGCGCGGGGGCGAGATAGGAGCGGCGGAGCTCTTCCTCCGCGCCGGCGAAGAGGGAACGCTCGGGCGGCACGGCGGCACGGTGCCCCGAGGGCAGGCGGCGGCCTTGGCGGATGCGGCGTCGCAGGAGGAGGAGGCGGTCGCGGTGATCCTCCTGAGGCTGCGCGGCGCGGAAGGGCTGCATGTGCTCCCCGAGACCCCCTTCCCCGAGGTGGTGGGCTTGGGCGGAACGCGGGATGGGGTCGTGGTCTTCGCGCTCATCCGACGCTGCGCGCGGACCGAGGAGACGGAACGCCAGGACGCGCGCGAAGCGCTGGAGTCCGCCCTCGCCGCCGCGGTGATCCGCGGTCGCAACCACGACGGAGCGGCCGCCTACCTCGACGCGACGGGATCCGCGCGGTTCCTCGACCTCCTCCGCGCGCGCTGGCGGGCGGGGCACGTGAGGGAGACGACCGCGCTCCTGATCCGCCACGGCCCCGGCGCCCTGGTCTTGGCGCGCGAACTCGCGGAGGGGTATGAAGGTCACTTCGTCGCGGCGCTCCCGGGAACTCTGCCACCCCCCATCTGGGCGCGCATGCACGCCGCGGCCGGCCCCGCGCTGAGAAGCGCCCTGGAGGAGCGCGGACGGCTTTGTGACCCGGGCGCCCCCGCCCCCCTGTTTCCCAATCCCCTCATCGGACTGCGGCGGGTCTGCGGCGCGTCCGCGGCGGAATTCCATCGCCGGCTCCGCTCCTGGGTTGCCGCGTCGATCTGCGATCTCGAGACCGCCTTCGCGACCGTGTGCGAAGACCTGCGCCAGCCCCTCTGGTGCGTCCCTGCGATGGCCACCCTGTCCTCGCTTCGGGACGCCGTGGACGAGGATCGGCGCGCGACACTCGCATCGCTGCTGGAGGGCGGCCGCTGCGCCTTGCCTGGGCGCGCCGCCCTGCGGGAGTTCCTGCATGGCCTCCCCTGATCGGGTCACGCTCTATACGATTCCCGGGCTCTGCCCGCTCTGCGACGAGGCGCGGGCGGCGCTCCAGGCCGCCCGCGTGGATTTTACAGAGATCGACATTCGAACGGACCGCGCCTTGCTGAGGGCCTACCGCCTCGAGATTCCCGTGGTCGAGGTAAACGGCCGTAAGTCGTTCGTGGGCCGGGTGGACCTGCCCCGGCTGCGGGCCCTGCTCGAGGCCGTGCGGGAGAATCGGCCGGACATTTCGCCGCTTGAAGCGTATCAGGATAGGAAACCTGGAAACCTGCGCTAGGCTTTAGGGTCCCAACAGGAAACCGAGAGTAACGGAGAACCCATGCAAAAACTGATCTGGATGCTCGGCGCCATCGCCTTGGCGATTGGCCCCGTACAGGCCGGCGATGATGGATGTATCGCCGAAGAAGAGGGCGAGATCTGCATCGTGGAGTGCGACGAGGATTGCTCCCCCGAGCAGATCGACGCGGCCTTGGACGCCTCGCTGAAGGCGCGCGCCGACGCCGTCGAAGCGTACAAGGCTCTGCCGGAGACGCAGCGCAAGGCCCTTGAGGAGGCGCGCGCCGTCATCATGACGGAGTGCCCCGCCGCGAAGGCCGGGATGGCGTCGATGCGCGCCACCCTGCGCCTGCTGAGCGTGGCCAGCGCCATCGACAAGGCGCAGGGCGTCGCGGAGACGCCGCGCGCGAAGCTCACCGCCAAGTTGCGCATGTCGCTGCACGAGATGTGCGCCGCCATGAGCTGCGCGGGCGACGCCAAGAAGGGCGACGGCGAGCAGTGCTCGAAGGGCGGCGAGGGGTGCGCGGAATGCGCCAAGTGCGAAGGCGCCTGCAGCAAGTGCTCCGCCGCGGCCAAGGACCCCAAGGCCCTAGTCAAGGCTGCCGCGGCTGCGCGGAAGGCTGCGGACGAGGCGCTCGCGGCCATGGCTGGGATCGACGCCGCCTTCGAGGCGGTGCCCGAGGAGACCCGGGCCAAGGTGATGGCGGCCTACGAAGTCGCCGCCGAGTGCCCCTGCTTCCAGGCGATGACCAATTCCATGGGCGTGATCGCCATGGCGGTCATGTCGATCCGCGGCCAGGGGCAGACGGCCCCGGAGGGCACGCAGGATGAGCTCGGCGCGGCCCGCGAGGCGTGCATCGCGGCCGCCGCGAGCGTGCTCGAGGCGTGCGGCGGCAGCTGCAACGAAGGTTGCGGCGAATGCGAGATCGAGGAGGCCCCCGCTGCCCCGGCGACGGCACCCGCGGCCGGCGGGTCGAGTTGAGGCGGCGGCGCCGCCCCCACCTGAGGGGATTAGGCACCCGGGCCGGTCGGCCCGAAGAATGATCGAACCAAGGGCCCCGGCGACGAGCCGGGGCCCTCTTCTTTGCCTGCGCCGGAGCCGCTCCGATGCGCTCCATCCTGCGGCAGCGATGCCGCAGGCCGCTGCTGCAACCCCTTTTGCCCCAGGGACTTGCCCCGCCCCCGAGCGGTGACTGTCAGGGAGTGAAGGCGCTGTGGAGGCATCGCACGGCGGACTCCGCTTGGGCGGACTCCACCAGGAGGGAGAGGTTGATGCGGGTGCCGCCGTGGGAGATGAGGCGGACGGGGATCGCGGCCTCCTTGAGCGCGGCAAACGCGTCCGCGGCCACGCCCGCCTTGGAGCCGATGCCGTCCCCGACCACGCAGACCTGGGCCATGTCGCGCTCCACGGTCACCGTCGAGAACTCCCGCAGATCCGCCGCCACCGCCTCGAGGTTGCGGTCGGTGTCCACCGTCACCGACACCGTCACCTCGCTCGTCGCGACCAGGTCCACGGAGAGATCGTGGCGGGCGAACACCTCGAAAATCCGCGCCATGAAGCCGGACTGCAGGAGCATCCGGGTCGAGGCGACGGTGATGAGGATGATCCCGCGCTTGTAGGCGATCGACTTCACGGGATCGCCGGACTCCGGCACCGAGGCCAGAATCGTCGTCCCTTTCGCCTCGGGCCTCATCGTGTTGAGAACCCGCACGGGAATCCGGTTCTCAACCGCAGGGAGCATCGTCGCGGGATGGATCACCTTGGCGCCGTAGTAGGCCAGCTCGGAGGCCTCCGCGATGGAGAGCACCGGGATCGACTTCGCGCCTTCGACGATGCGCGGGTCGGCGGTCATGACCCCGTCCACGTCGGTCCAGATCTGCACTTCGGGGGAGTTCAGCGCCGCGCCCAGGAGCGTCGCGGTGAGGTCGCTCCCCGAGCGGCCCAGGGTGGTCACGTCGCCCTTGGCGTCCTTGGCGATGAAACCGGTCACGACGGGGACGCCCTTGACCGCGAGCAGGCTCTTGCGCACCTGCGGGAAGCAGGCGTAGTCGGGATTGGCCGCGCCGAAGCGCGAATCGGTCCGGAGCCCCAGGTCGTAGGCGTCCAGCGCCACCGCGGGAATCCCGCCGCGACGGAACCACTCGGCGATGCCGCGCACCGAGAGCCGCTCGCCGTAGGAGGCGACGAGATCGAGGGTGCGGGGCGTCAGCTCGCGGACGAGCGTCAACCCGTGGAGGAGATCGTTGAGCTCCTGGAAGAGCGCGTCGAGCAGGGCCGGCTCGATCCCGAGCTCGCGCAGGAGCGTTTCGTGGCGCGCGCGCACCGGCGCGAGGTCGTAGCTTCCGCCCGCGGCGGCTCGCCCCAGCGCGAGAAGCCGGTCGGTTACGCCCGCGTGCGCCGAGACCACGACGGCAACGCGCGCGCCCGTCGCCTTCGCGACGATGTCGCGCACCGTTGCGAGGTTCTTCGCGCTCCCGACCGACGTGCCGCCGAACTTCAGGACCAGCATGGAGGGAAAGGATTATAGGTGGGGTATGCTTGGATCACCTTGGAGCGAGGCGACCTGATCTACGATTGGAATCTGCACGGGGAGCACCCCCCCCGCCCCCCCCACCCGATCCTCCTCAACGACGAAACGCTCCGGGACGGCCTGCAGTCCCCCTCGGCGGCAACGCCGCCCCTGGAGGAGATGGTCACCCACCTCCATAACTGCGCCGCGGTCGGCATCCATGCCCTCAACATCGGTTTGCCGGGCGCGGGTCCGCACGTCGTCCGGCAGGTGGAGGCGCTGGCCAAGGAGATCCGCGACGCCGATCTTCCGCTCCTGCCCAACTGCGCCGCCCGGACGGTCCGCGGCGACATCGAGCCCATCGCGCGGATCTCGCAAAAGCTCGGCATCCCCATCGAGGCGGCCACCTTCATCGGCTCGAGCCAGATCCGCATGGAGGTGGAGGGGTGGACCTTGGAGTTCCTGCTCCGCTGCGTCCGGGAGGCCGTCTCCTTCGCCCGCGGCGAAGGGCTGCCCGCCATGTTCGTCACCGAAGACACGGTGCGCGCGTCGCCCACCATCATCCGGGCGCTCTACGGGGCGGCCCTCGATCTGGGCGCCGAGCGGATCGTGGTCTGCGACACCACCGGCCACATCGCCCCGTGGGGGGTGGCGAATCTCTTGGGGTTCATCTTCGGACTCATCGATGAGAAGGGGGCGCGGGGGAAGGTTCAGGTGGACTGGCACGGCCACATGGACCGCGGGCTCGGCGTCAGCAACAACCTGGCGGCGCTCCAGGCGGGCGCGCACCGGCTGCACGGGACCGCGCTTGGCATCGGCGAGCGCTCCGGCAACGCGCCGCTCGATCTCACCATGGTCAACCTGAAGCTCATGGGCTGGATCGACAACGATTTGCGCGCGCTCGGCCGCTACGTCGCGCACGGCGCCAAGATCACCGGGTTCACGATCCCGCCCAGCTACCCCGTCTTCGGCAAGGACGCCTTCGAAACCGGCACCGGCGTGCACGCCGCCGCCGTCATCAAGGCGCTGCGCCGCAACGATCCCTGGCTCGCCAATCGCGTCTACTCCGGAGTGCCCGCCGACGAATTCGGCCTGCGCCAGAAGATCGGCGTGGGGCCCATGTCGGGGAAGAGCAACGTGATCTTCTGGCTCGAGGCGCACGGCTACGACGCGGAGGAGGCGATCGTGGACGAGGTGTTCCTGGCCGCGAAGGGATCGCGCCGCCTCCTCACCGACGAGGAGATCGAAGCGATCGTCGCCAAGCGCGTTTCGTGACAGGTGCGCCGTTTTCGCACACCGGGGGCGCGCCCCGGGGCTCGCGCGGCGACCCCGTCCGGCACGCCATTTTCATAGATACCCGCGCCATGCGCACCGCGATCCCTCTGCTCCTCCTCGCGCTGGGGTTCCTCTCGGGCTACTTCGTCCGCGGTCTCGGAATCGACCCCGTACGAGAGCGCTCGGCTCGCGACGCCGAGCCCTCCCCCGCCCCCCTCATTCCCTCTCCCCAGGTCGCGCCGGTTCCCGCCCGCGAGGCGCCCGCCGCGCCGGAACCCCCGGCCGTCGAGCCCCCTGCCGCTCCCGCCGAGGAGCCCGCCGGCGAGGAGCCGCTCGCCGAGATGATGCGCGCGCAGATTCCCATGATGAAGTCCTTCGCGTCGGCGCAGTCGCGGGAGCGGGCGGGGGAGCTCCTGACCGCGCTGAACCTCGACCCGGAGCGCGCGGATCGCCTGGCCCAGGCGCTCGCGAATGACGCCGCGCGTCAGATCGAAGCGGCGTTCCTCATGATGTTCGGCGAGGGGGAGCTCGACCCCGACGTGCTCGCCTCGATGCAGGGCGTCCCGGCGGAGGTCAGCCAGGAGTTGGAAGGGGAGCTCGCTCGGTTCCTGAGCCCGGGAGAGATCGTCGCCGTGCGCGAGCACGTCAAGCGCCAGCACGCCAGGCAGCAGGAGCAGATGGTCGAGATGCAGGTGGCGCTGCTCGACATCCCCGATCTCTCGCCGGACCAGGGCACGCGGGTGCGCGCGCTCTTCCGCGACACCGACAGCATGCATCAAGACACCGTGCGCTTCGCCGAGATGATGCGCGTGCCCGGCAAGATGCGCGAACTCTTCACCGAGGAGGGCATTCGCGCCGAGATGGAGCGTCAGTTCGCGCCGCGGCGCGAGCGCATGCGACAGATTCTCACGCAGGAACAGATGGCGCGCTATGGGGCCTACGAGGAGCGGATGGCCCAGCAGGCCCTGATGGCCATCAAGATGTTCGGTGGGCGCGGGAAGATGAGCGCTCAGCCGAGCAGCGGCGACAAGTAGGCGAAGGCGCGGCGCGCCGTCTCCACCGCGTCGTGGGAATGGCGCGAGAGCTCCACCGTGGCGGGCAGGTCGCGCCCGGCTGCGGCGGCCCGAAGCGCCGCGCAGAGCGGCGGGAAGTCGACCTCCCCCTCGCCGAACATGAGGTGTTCGTGGCGCCCCCGCCGGTGGTCGTCGAGGTGCACGTTGGCCAGGCGCCCCGCGTGGCGCGCGAGAAACGCCTCCGGCGCGTCGCGCTCCAGGCAGCGGAGGTGGCCCACGTCCAGGGTGAGGCGCAGCCGCGGATGGGGAAGCAGCCGCAGCAACTCCTCCGCCTGCGCCACGGTCTCCACGAACATGCCCGGCTCCGGCTCGAACCCCACATCGAGGCCCGCCCGCGCCGCGGCGTCGCATACCGGGGCGAGCCCCTTGACGAGCCGTGCCCAGGGGTCGCCGCCCTCCGCGCGGCCCGACCAGAGGGAGACGCAGGGGGCGCCCAGCGCGGCCGCCGCCTCCACGCAGCGCAGGAGGAAATCGAGGCGCCGCTCCCGGCCGCAATCGCTCAGGAGCGAGGGGTAGTGCTTGCGGGTGGGATCGAGAAGGAACCGCGCGCCTGTCTCCACGACGGGCAGCAGGCCGCGGGCGGCGAGCTCACCGCCCAGGCGCGCGAAGTCGGTGCCGCCGGGCGGCGCGTGGTGCACATCGAGGGTGAGCGCGACGGCGCGGTAGCCGATCCCGGCCAGGAGGTCGAGGGCGTCGGGAAGCCTGTGGTGGGCAAAGCCGTTGGTGTTGTAGCCGAGCCGAACGCTCACGAGGTGGAGAGCTGCTTGAGGGACGCCGCCATGCCGGCCCAGGTCTTCACCTGCTTGTCATAGCTGCCGAGCCAGGTGCGGCAGGCGTCCCCCTGCTTGGGCGGCATGTCGTCCGCCGAGTAGTAGAGCGCCGCCCAGGCGTCGTTGAGATCGGAAAAGAGCTTCTTGCCCGCCTCGACCTCGGTGGCCATCTGCGTCCGGTTCCCGGCGGCGCGCGCCGCCTTCGCGGCCTCGAAGTGGCGCTTCAGCGCGTCCCCCTTCTCCTTGATCTTGGGCCACTCCCGCTCGATCTTCCCCTTGAACTCGGCCGGCACCTCCGCGGGGGCGGAGGGCGGGTTGTGGGTCGGTTGGGTGGTTGTCGAGGGCTGCGTGGGCTTGCTCGTCAGAGGCGGCGCATTCTTCTTGCCGTCATCGCAACCGGAGAGCGGCAGGAGAAGAGCGGCGGCGAGAAGGGCGAGGGGAGTGCGCTTCATGGCGCGGAAATCATACCCGCCGCAGGCGCGCCATGAAGCCCCCGTCCCCGCCCCCCTCATCGACCTGGATGGTTCGCGCCTCCTCGAGCAGGAATCCGCCCCGCTTCAGGAAGGACTCCACGACGCCGAGATTCTCCTCCGCCTCCAGGCTGCATGTGGAGTAGACGACCGCGGCGCCCGGGCGCGCGCGCTCGGCCGCCTCCCGCAGGATGCGCAGTTGCCGATCCGCGAGGCCGCGCAGGTCCTTTTCGCGAGCGCGCCAGCGTGCCTCGGGCCGGCGCGCCAGGACGCCGGTGTTGCTGCAGGGCGCGTCGACGAGCACGGCGTCGAACTCCGAGCCGGGGGCGGCCGGGACGAGGACGCACTCGATGTTGTCGAGGGAGAGGCGGGCGGCGTTCTCGCGCACCAGCTCCAGACGCTCCTCGGTGACGTCGCAGGCGACGACGCGGCCGGCGGGGCCTACCAGTTCGGCGAGGTGGGTCGTCTTGCCGCCCGGGGCGGCGCAGGCATCGAGGACGCGCGAAGAGGGGGGTGGGGCCAGGAAGGGGGCCACGAGGGAGGCGACGGCGTCCTGCGCGGTCACGAGCGCGCCGCACGCCTCGAAGAGCGCGCTGGCGCGCACCGCGGGAGGCAGGACGAGGAGGCCCGGGCGCGGCCCGTCCCGGAACGTGAGGCCCGCGGAGGAGAGCGCCGCGCGAGCCTCGGCCTCGCGGCCCGCACGGATCCGCACGACCGTATCGGGCGTGCGGGCCTGCAGATCCAGGCAGACAAGCGCGCGGGCCAGTCCGAGTTCGGCGAGGCGGCGCGCGGCGATCCAGGGTGCGGTGGAGCCGCGCGCCGCGAGGAATCCCGCCGGGTCGTGGTTGCGGTCGGGGAAGACGCTCTGCTTGAAGCTGAGCGCCTCGCCGTTGCGCGGCAGCGTGCGGCGGGGGTCGGTCGCCTCGGCCCGCGGCACGGTGCGAAACCCCCGTTGGATGCCGCGCAGGAGACCGTTCACGAAGGAGGCATCCCCCGGGCGCCCAAGCGCCTTCACGTTTTCGACGGCGGCATGCACGATCGCGTAAGCGGGTGCGTCGTCCAGGAAGAGGAGTTCGAACAGCGCGGCGCGCAGAACCGCCCGCGTCGGCGGCCGGAGGAGGGCGAGCCGGCGGCTCGCGTGCACCTGGAGGATGGCGTCCAACGTGCCGCGGCGGCGCAGCGTGCCGAGCACCAGGGCGGTCTCCGCGCCGGTGCGGCTCGAGTCCCAGCGCTCCTTCGCGGTGCCGCCCCGGGCATCGAGATCGGCCAGGAGGGCGGCGGCCTGCTTGCGCGGATCCATGTTCTGCTAGGGTATCCGCGTGCCGAAGATCGGAGTGCTGACCGGGGGCGGCGACGCGCCGGGGCTCAACGCCGTCATCCGCGCCATCGTGCTCGCGGGACGGCGCGAAATGGGCGTGGAGGTGATCGGCATCCGGGACGGGTTCGGCGGCTTCATGGAGGCGGAAGGGACGCTGCCGCTGGATGAACAGGCGGTGCGCGGCCTTCTCTGGCGCGCCGGTTCCATCCTCGGCTGCAACAACATCTTCCGGCCCGACCCGAAGTTCCTCGTGGAGCGGACGCAGGAACTCGGGCTCGACGGGCTCATCATCGCCGGGGGCAACGGGTCGCTCACCGTGGCGGCGCTCATGCAGGAATTGGGCGCGAACGTCGTGGGCGTGCCCAAGACGATCGACAACGACGTCGCGGGAACCGACGTCACCTTCGGCTTCGACAGCGCGCTGGCCGTGGTCGCGGAGTCCTGCAACAGCCTGATCGCAACCGCGGAGAGCCATCATCGCATCATGGTCGTGGAGGTGATGGGGCGCCACAGCGGGTTCATCGCGCTGCACGGGGCGATCGCGGGGTCGGCAGATGTGGCGCTCCTCCCGGAGCTCCCCTACCGGCCGGAGAACATCGTGCGTGTCGTGGAGGAGCGGGCGGTGAAGGGCCGCACCTACACGCTCATCGTGGCGGCGGAGGGAGCCTCGAGCGTGGGCGGGGAGTTGGTCGTGGACGCCTACCGGACGCAGTTGACGGGGCGCGAGCATCTGGGGGGCATCGGAGCGCGCCTCGCCGAGGAGCTGCGCGGCCTGGTACGCCACGAAGTGCGGTCCATCGCGCTCGGCCACCTCCAGCGGGGTGGGCTGCCGACCCCCTTCGACCGCATCCTGGGCTCCCGGATGGGGGTCGAAGCGGTGCGCGCCATCGCCAACGGCCACGGCGGCGTCTTCACGGCGCTGCGCAGCGGGAAGGTGCAGCTGGCGCCGCTCTCCGATGCGGCGGGCAAGACTCGCAAGGTGCGACCCGAGAGCCAGATCCTCTCCGTGGCTCGCGGACTCGGCATCTCTTTCGGGGACTGAACGGCCTGGAGTTTCGAGCAGGCCAGGGGCGCTCGCCACGCCGCGGCAACAATGGGGAATGTCCCGCCATTGACGGATAGACGGGGTTTCGGGGGGGCAGGAGAGTTCAAGGGGGGAGGCGGCGGGGCTGC
>JBQTIG010000016.1:0-2674 GCA_052388375.1 Planctomycetaceae bacterium
TCCGCGGAGGTGCGCACGGAGACCTCCGTGCGCCGTCACGCCGCGCTCTGCATCGCGCTCGCGACGTGGGTCGGCGTGTGGGTGCAACTCTTCCGGAGGACGCTGCGGAAAATGTCGTTCGCGGCGCGTAACCGTTCAGCCCCTTCGCAACCGGACTTCGGAGTGAACGTGACAGCGCGCGGCGCCAGCCGATCTCTTGAGGTGTGGGTGTGGACAGCGGATGCGCGCGGTGTGCGACGCTCGAGCGCGAGGTCGCGGAGCTGCGGCGTGAGGCGGCGATGCGCGAGGCGCTCCACGCCGGCGTCGTCCGCGAGTTCCGGGAGGAACTTCGCGATTTGCGCGCCCGGGTGAATCTCAGCTCCCGCAACTCCTCCAAGCCTCCGTCGTCCGATCCGCCCGGCGTCCCGCCGTCGTCCCGCCCGCCCTCCGGGCGCAAGGCCGGGGGCCAGCCGGGGCACGAGGGGAAGACGCGCGAGCGCTTCGCCCCCGAGGAGGTCGACCGCCGGGTCGAAGTGCCGGTGACGCGGTGCCACTTCTGCGATGTGGCGATTCCGCGCGAGGGCCGGGAGACCCTGTCCCCCGCTCGCCACCAGGTCGTCGAGATCCCGGTCGCCCCCGCCTTCGTGACGGAATACGTCTTGGAGCGCGCGGTCTGCCCGTGCTGCGGCGTGGCGGCGTGCGCCCCGTTGCCCGAGGGCGTGCCCGCCTCCGTCGTCGGCCCGAGGCTGCACGCCGTGCTCGTGGCGCTCATCGGCCGCTTTCGCTTGTCGCGCCGGGAGGCGCGGTCGCTCGCGATCGAGCTCTTCGGGGAGAAGGCGCGCGTGGGGCTCGGGACGCTGAGCGCCCTCGAAAGGCGCGCCGCCGAGGCGCTCGAGCCCGCCTACCGCGAGGCGGAGCGCGCGGTGCGCGGCTCGACGGTCGTGCACGCGGACGAGACGTCCTTCCGGCGGGGCCGGAAGAAGACCTGGCTCTGGACGGCGGCCACGGATCGGGCTTCCTTCTTTCGTCTCGACGCCTTCCGCAGCAAGGAGGCGTTCCTTCGACTCCTCCCCGACTTCCGCGGAGTCCTCGCCACCGACCGCTGGGCGTCCTACCACGACCACCCGCCGAACGAGCGGCAACTCTGCTGGGCGCACCTCCAGCGGAACTTCCAGGAGCTCGTCGACCGGGCCGGGGCTGCGGCTCCCGTCGGGCATGCAGGGCTGCGCGCCTGCGCGGACGTGTTCGACGCCTTCGAGGACCGCCGCGCCGGCAGGCTCGCGCACAAGAGCCTCGCGTCTCGTCTCGCCCCGACGCGCCGCACGCTCCTTGCCTCGCTCCATCGGTTCCGCAACAGCCCCGACAAGGCGGCGCGCGCGCTCTGCCGCGACCTCCTCCGTCACTTCCCCTCGCTCTTCACCTTCACGCGACGAGCGGGCGTCCCGCCCACGAACAACCTCGCCGAGCGGGAGCTGCGGCCCGCCGTCCTTTGGCGGAAGGGATGCTTCGGCTGCCAGAGCGAGCGCGGCGAGCGCTTCGTCGATCGCATGCTCACCATCGTCCGCACGCTCCGCCGTCAAGGGCGCAACCTCCTCGACTTCCTCGAAGCCTCGATCCGCGCCTCCCTCCGCGGCACGCGCCCTCCTCGGTTGCTAACCGCCTGAACGGTTACCGCGGCGCAACTCGCCGCTCTGCGGGAGGAGTTCGTCACGGAGATGGTTTTCGCCTCGGGCCCTCGCACGCAGGGCTCACGCCGAAATGCAAAGGTTCTCGGAACCCTCTTCAGCCGGGCCACTTCCGCCGCATGAGAACCCGCGAAAGGCCAGAACACAGGCCGCGTCCGCGATCGCCCAAGCGGGGGCGGCCGCACGCTCACTCGTGCCACAGCTGCTGGAGCTGATCGCGACCGGCAGTGAGAGTGCCTGTCTTTTCGATGCCCTTGGAAACATCGTCCACCCGATCGATGCCGAGCTGGTCGTACCAGCAGTAGTTCTCGCGCTTGAGCACTGGCATCCCGCTCACCGCCACGGCGCAGTGAACTTGCTCGCACGCTTCGGGACACGCGCGCACCCTGCCGTCCCTGCACTATTGCGTGTCGTTTGCAGCGACTCGGACACGCAACTTCGCAATCAGGCAGCCAGCGCTCTCGCATCGATCGGCACGCTAGACCCCACCGTGTATCAGGCACTCGAAGGAGGACTTCGTAACCCCTGGACGGTCGCAAGCCATGCCCGTGCCCTCAAGTCGCTCGGTGCCGTTGATCCCATGCTTGTACGATCCCTACTTGAAGACCTAGAGACTTCACACGGCGTTACCGCCCACGCCCTAGCCCAACTTGAACAGTTGAGGTGAAAAGCGGCGTTTTTTCGCGGGGCGTCCGTTCGTGGAACGCGGCGATCCGGCGAATCTCGGCGTTCCGCGTTTCCGGAGGCGATGTAGTGCCAACCTACCCCGTTGCGGGAGGCGCGAGGTGCGCGGATAACGGGGGCGGATGTATCTGCGGCACACGCGGGTGCGGAAGAACGGCAAGGCGTACACGTACTGGCGCCTCGTGCGGTCGGTGCGGCGCGGGTCGCGGGTGGTGCAGGAGACGGTCGCGCAGCTGGGCGAGCTGGACGCGCGGGGAAGGGCGAAGGCGTCGGCGCTGGCACGGCACTTCCTCGGGGAGAAGAGCCGGCAGCTCGAGCTGTTCGAC
>JBQTIG010000017.1:0-1848 GCA_052388375.1 Planctomycetaceae bacterium
CACGCCGCGCGCCTGGAAGGCCGCGCGCGACGCGTCCCGGACCGCGGGTCCGCAGGCGTAGCGCGAGCACGCCCCCCTTCTACCCGGGCGCGGTCGTCGCGCCAGACGGGGAGGACCGGACGCTTACAGTGGACGGTGGGGGAGGGCGACGACGGCGGCCGCTTCTGCCGCGACCACGGCATCAACGGCGGGTTCACCGACCACGGCGAGGGACCGTTCGCCTGGCTGGAACGATGGGGGCTGCGTTTCTACAACGATCACACCGCGGCCAAGGGGCTCCTGCACCTTCGGGGCGCAACCGATCGCGCGACCTTCCGATCGGCCCAGACCGACCCCCGCTCGGTGCGCGCGGGCACCGACGGTCCCCAGCCCCTCGACGACGCCTTGCGCGCGAAACTGGTCGCCCTCGTGCGCGCACGCGTCAAGGCCGTGGCGAAGAGCCCCCTCCGCATCGCCTACGCGCTGGACGACGAGGTGTCGTGGGGGGCCTTCGTGCACCCCCTGCCCTGGCGGGTGAACGGGGACGATGCGGCCTACGAGGCGTGGCTCGCCCTCACGTACGGCGGCGCAGCGCCCGCGGCCCGCTACGTCACGCCGGAGTTCACCCGCGCGCAGCTCGACGCGCCGCTTCCGCGCATCGATCTCTCCCCCCTGCTCGACCGGATGGCCTACAACGACTCCGTCTGGACCTGCCTCCTCGGCGATCTGGTCGAGGCGGCGAATGCCGTCGACCCCGACACCCCTTGCGGCATCGTCGGCGCGCAGCAGCCCTCGCTCTGGGGCGGCTACGACTACGCCAAGCTCTGCCGCAACGTGCAGTTCCTCGAGGCCTACGACCTGGGCTCGGCCCAGGAGATCGCCCGGTCGTTCAACCCCGACCAGACGATGCCCATCGTGACCACGCACTTCCACGGGAAAGCGGAGGACGCGGCCCGCGACACGCATTGGGCCTGGTACCACTTCGCCCACGGCAACCGCGGCGTCATCAGCTGGGTAGAGGGCTGGTTCGACGGCAAGACGCCACGGCCCTGGCTGGCGGAGTTCGCGGCGACGCTGCGGGAGCTGGGGGGGGTGCAGGGGCCCAAGACCTCCGGCGCGCGATTCCTGCACGACGGGATCGCGCTCTACTACTCGCACCCCTCGATCCAGGTCTCCTGGTGCCTGGACGCGGAACCGCACGGCGCGACTTGGGTCAATCGCGGCAAGGACGACCGGCTCGGCACGGCGCATTGCGTGCGGAAGGCGTGGGAGTACCTGCTGGCCGACTCCGGGCTCCAGTACGACTTCGTCGCCTACGACGAGGTGGCGCGCTCCGGCGTTCCCGAAACCTACCGCGTGCTCATCCTGCCGGCCTGCTTCGCGCTCTCGGATCTCGAGGCGCGGCGCATGCGAGAGTTCTGCGAACGGGGCGGGACGCTCGTGGCCGACTTCCTGCCCGGCCTCTTCGACCGGCACGGCAAGGGGCGCGCACGCGGAGCGCTGGACGGCCTCTTGGGCGTCGACCGCCGGGAGCCCCTCACGAAGGCCGGAGTCTTTGGCGGAACGCTCTGGGTGGAGACCGATCAGGAGGCGGGGTATGAGGCCTCCTCCTACCGCCGACTCTTCGAGACCGTGGCGTGCGAGCTGCGCGACGGCTATGCGGTCGCCGAGCGGGGGAGGCCCGGGACGGAACGGCGCGTGGGCCGCGGACGCGCGGTGCTCCTGAACCTCTCGCCGCAGCGGTAACCGTTCAGGGGGTCGAGAGCCCCGCGGACCGAGCCGAGCTATTGTACTGTGGCGGTCGACGACGCTCTCGTCGCGAGGCTCCTCCGGCGAATCGACGAGCTGGAGACCCGGGTCCGCCACCTC
>JBQTIG010000018.1:0-42046 GCA_052388375.1 Planctomycetaceae bacterium
GTCGATCTCTGCGTCGCTCGTCGTCGCAGTGGCCCTTGGCCACAGCTTCCTCCTCGCTCCTGGATCTCGACGTCGCGTCCTGGCCCAGAACGAGTGGCCGGAACGGTCGAACGTGGCTCTTGCCGAGCAGCACTACGCTGGTTCGGCCGACTCGTGGCCGATTCGCGCGATCCTCATGAATACTGCGGGCTAGAATGGTCGGCGATGCCGGTCCTGCGCGTGGCCCGGGGGCGATCCAGCGCCGAGGAGTTCGCGTTTCGCGATGAAATCATCATCGGGCGCGCGGAGGAGTGCGGCGTGCGCGTTTTCGACGAGGCGGCCAGCCGCCGCCACGCCCGCATCGTCCGCCACGGCGCGGACTTCGTCGCCGAGGATCTCGAATCGGTGAACGGCCTCTTCGTGAACGGCCGCCGGGTGCCGCGCCACGTGCTGCGCACCGGCGACGAACTCTCGGTCCGCGGGCTCACGCTCGTCTTCCTCGCCGACGGGTCCGCCGAGCGCCCCACGGTGCTGCGCGAGAGCGCGCTCCAGGTGGAGGCGCGCCGCGACCCCGCGGCGGCGCGCCTCCAGGAATCCGACGACGACCTCCCGCGGCGGCTCGCGGCGCTCTATCGCGTCGCCGGTGTTCTAGGCGGCGCCCCCGCCCGGCTGCGCGCCGATCTGCTGCGCGCGCTGGAGGAGGCGTTCGCCCCTTGCCGCGCCGCGCTCGTCCTGCCCGACGGCGAGTGGGGCCGCTTCAGCCGCGCCGTCGTCGACCGGGCCTGCCGCGCACGCGAGGCGCTCCTGGTGCGCGATCCCGGAGGCGAGCACCCGGGCTCCTCCTCCATCGTGGCGGAGAAGATCACGAGCGCGATGGCGGCACCCCTCGGCGCGTTCGGCGCGCTGGCGGTGGACCGTTCCGGGGGCGCCCCCTTCCGCGAGGGAGACCTCGAATTGCTCGCCGCCATGGCGCTCTCCGCCGCGCCGGTGCTGCGGCCCGATTCGGTTCCCCCGCCCCCCTCCCCCGGCGGCGCGGAGCTCCTGGGCGCTTCTCCCGCGATGGACACGCTTCGCAAAGAGATCGCCCGGGTTGCGCCCACCGACGCGACGGTGCTCATCACCGGCGAGACCGGCACGGGCAAGGAGCTGGTGGCGCGGGCGCTCCACGCCGGCGGCCGGCGCGCGCGCGGCCCCTTCGTCGCCGTCAACTGCGCGGCCTTCGTGGAGACGCTGCTCGAAGCGGAGATCTTCGGCCACGAGAAGGGCGCGTTCACCGGCGCCGATCGCATGCGCGCGGGCCGGTTCGAGCAGGCGCACGGAGGCACGCTGTTCCTGGACGAGGTGGGGGAGCTGACCCCCGGCACGCAGGCCAAGCTGCTGCGCGTGCTCGAGACCCGGGAGTTCCATCGCGTCGGCGCGGCGCGGCCCACGCGGGTCGATGTGCGCATCCTCGCCGCCACCAACCGCGACCTGCGCGGGGGCGGGTTTCGCGCGGATCTCTATTTCCGCCTCGCGGTGGTGACGCTTCCCTGCCCGCCCCTGCGCGAGCGCGGGGAAGACGTCGCGCTTCTGGCGCGGCGATTCCTGGGCGAGGGACTCACGTTCGACGAGCAGGCGCTGGGGTTGCTTCGCGCCTACTCGTGGCCGGGCAACGTGCGGGAGCTGCGCAATGTCTGCGAGCGGTGCGCGGTGCTTGCCCGCGGGACCCGCATCCCGCCGGAGGAGCTGCCCCTCGAGGTACGGATCGGAAGGGAGGGGGGCGGGGAGGGAGAGGTGAGGACGCTGCGCGAGATGGAGCGCGCGATGGTGGTGCGCGCGCTGGCCAAGACGGGCGGCAACCGGACGCAGGCGGCGAAGCTCCTGGGCATCACCTACCCGACGCTCAAGAAGCGGATCGACGAGTTCGGGCTCTAGGATCCGACTCTTGCAATGCAACGCCGCTGCGGTCGCAAGATTCTGCTGCATAGAAAGTTACATCGCCGAGGCGCGCCACGGCTGGCGCAGCGAAGGGATCGGCACCGCGCGGACGCATGGCAGGGCGAAGATCTTCGCTCGGGCGCGACACGTCGCGTCGATGGCTCCTCGTGCCCAGGGTCGCGATCGCCGCGTCGCTCCTCTTGGGTTGCGCCTGGACTTCTGATTCCGACGTCCCGTCGCTGAGCAGAGCCTCCCCGCCCGCCCCGCGCCCCCGCCCCCCTCCCGCGAATCCAGGGCGGTCGCCGCTCGGCTCCACGCCCCCAGGTCGAAAGATCCTTTCATCCGCGCACGCAAGGCGCTTTCACCTCTCGCGGAGCCTCAGAACCCGTCCCTGCCCCAACCTCTTGCGAATGCGCACGTTGCGGGATTCGTACTGGCCGGTACCGCCGTTGCGTAACGCCCGGCGACTTGAACGGTACGGAGACGAGCATGATCGTGACCTGCCCCGCCTGCGGCCGGCGCAGCCCGGCTGCGGAGGGCTCGCGTGAGGTGGCCTGCCCCTGCGGCCGGCGGTTCGACCCGAGCCGGAAGCCCACCGTGGCCGATCCGTTCCTCGGCCATACCCTGGGCGGCTATCGGATCGAGGAGCTGCTCGGCGCCGGGGGCATGGGCACGGTCTACCGCGCCACGCAGCTGAGCCTCGGGCGCGCCGTCGCGCTCAAGGTGCTGCCCGCCGACGTCGCCGACGATCCGCAGTTCCTCGCGCGGTTCCACCGCGAGGCGGAGGTGCTCGCCTCCCTCGCGCACCCCTCGATCGTGCAGGTGTTCGACCGCGGAGAGGCGCAGGGGCGCTTCTATTTCGTGATGGAGCTGGTCGCCGGGGAGAGCCTCCGCACGCTTCTGCGACGCGGGCGCGTCGGCTGGCGCGACGCCTGCCGGATCCTCGTCGCGGTGCTCGATGCGCTCGACTACGCCCACGCGCGCGGCATCATCCACCGGGACGTCAAGCCCGAAAACGTGCTCCTCACCCCGGAAGGGGCGGTGAAGGTCGCGGATTTCGGTCTGTCGCGCGTCCTGGGCGAGGACGAGAGGGAATCCCGCCTCACGCGCACGCACCTCGTCCTGGGCACCTACGAGTACATGGCGCCGGAGCTGCGGGAGGGATCGCAGGAGGCGGGCCCCGCGTCCGACCTCTACGCGGCCGCCGTGCTCCTCTACGAACTGGTGACCGGCGAGCTGCCCATCGGCCGGTTTGCGATGCCGAGCCGGCGCGTGGCGGGATGCGACGCGCGGCTCGACGCGATCCTGGAGCGCGGTCTCGCCAAGGACCCCGCGGACCGCCCGGCCGGCGCCGCCGCGATGCGGAGGGAGCTATCGGCGCTCATCAGCGAACCGGGCGCGCCCCTCGACGCGGCACGCCTCTTCGCGGCCGCATCGAGCGGCGTGGAATCGCGCTTCAGGCGCGCGCCGGACGGGCCGCGCCCGCCCACCGCCTTCGATCTGCGCCTCGACCTTCTCCTCACGGTGCTGGCGGTGGCGGGGATCCTGCTCTCGCTCTTCGGCGCCTTCCTGCTCTGGACGGCGTGCCCGCTCCGCGTCGGCCTCTTCGCGGTGAGCGCCGGCGACGCGGCCGGCGTCTGGGTCCTGCTCTACGGGCTCCTCTTGTGGAATGCCGCGGAGCGGGCGCGCCGGTTCTGGCCGGGGGCGCGCACCACGCTTCTCGTGCTCACCGCGCTGGCGGCGTCGACGCTCTTCGCCCTGCCGCTCACGCTCCTGACCTGGGTGCTGCTCCTCCTCCCCTCCATGCGCGCCTATTGCGATGCGCGCCACCGCGGGCTCGAGGCGGACGAGGCGGCCGCGCTGGCGCAAGGGATGCCGCTCCCGCCCCGCCCGCGCCCGCGCCTCGACACGAGGCGGCGCCACTGCGTGCGCGACGACCGGCACGCCGCCGGGATGCTTGCCGCCCTGGGAGGCGCGGCGCTGATCGGCTGGCTCCTCGTGCTCCTCGACGATTCCCGCCAGGCGCTGCGCGGGGAGGGCCTGACCTTCCTCTGCGTCGCGGTCGCGGGCGGCCTTGGTGCGGCGCTCTTCGGCCACCTCGCCCGCGCGATCGCCGCCGGCCGCGGGGAGCAGGCCAACGCGGCGGTCTGGAGCATCCTCGGCGTCCTCGTCTGGGCGCCGGGGGTGCGGCGCCGCGCGCGCCTTCTCGCGCGCGACGCGGACACCACACCCAACCCCACAACGGAGGACTGAAATGAGAAAGCTGTTCTTGATCGGCCTGGGACTGGCCGGGGCGGCGGCCTTCATCGGCTTCGATGCCGTCCATGCGTTCGTCGACCAGACGCGTTCGTCGGTGAGGTCGAGCCTCATGACGCCCGAGATGGATCTCCAGGCCAAGCTCTCGGAGGCGCACTCGCTCTCCGAGAAGTGCGGCGAGTCGGTCGTGACCGGGAGAGTCTCCCTGGCGCGGCTCGACAGCATGATCCGCGAGCGGGAGCGGGAGCTGGCGCGGCGCCAGGCCTGCCTCGGGCGCGATCGCCAGGTGCTGGAGGCGCGCAGCGAGCTGCTCAAGCGCAACCAGCCCGCGTATCTCATCCACAACGAGGAGGTCTCCTACAGGACGCTCAACCGCGACGCGCTCTTGCGCGCCAAAGCCTACGCGACCGACACGGAGATCGTCGCGCATGTGGAGCGAAGCATCGAGGAGCTGCGCGCGCAGCGTGCGCAGACCGCCCTCGACATCGAGGAGGCGACCTCCGAGCAGGCGCGCCTCGACCTCGAAGTGACCTCGCTCCGCGCGGAGTTGGAAGGGCTCAAGGCGCGCCGCGCCGTGGCCCAGACCCGCGAGGAGGCGGCCTACGTCTTCGACCGTTCGGTCTTCGACGAGGCGCGCGAGAAGGTGGCGGAGCTGCGCGCCTCCATCGCCGAGCAGAACAAGCGCCTCGACTTCTACACGCGCGGACCCCGGGAAGCCAAGGGGCTGATCCCGGCCGACGTGGAGGTGACCGAGGAGAGTGGCGTCCAGGCCATCCAGGTGGTCTTGAAGGCCCAGGACTGAACGGGAGGAGGGAGGGGCGCGGGGAGCCGCGCCCCTCCTCCCCGAAGGAGGCGGACGATGAAGGCACTCTTGGCGATCCTGCTCAGCGCGCTGGCGGCGCTCTGGATCCACTTCGCCGTGGCGGTGGCGCCCCGCGCCTCCCCGCCCCCCTCCCCTCTCGCCGCCGAGCAGGACGAGCTGAGCGCCGCCTCCCTCAACAACAAGGGGGTCGCGGCGAGCCGCGCCGGCCGCTCCGCCGACGCGCTCGCCTTCTTCGAGCGGGCGCGCGACTTCCGCCCCGACGACCCGGTCATCGCGCGCAACCTCGAGGCGACGCGGGCGCGCATCGAGCGGACGGCCTGGCTGCGCGTGCTCGTGGCCGGGTCGGTCGCCTTGGCAGGACTGGGACTCCTCGGCGCGGTGCGTGCGGCGCGCGCGGCGGGGCAGCTGGCGCGCATCCGGCTCCGCGGCGAGCCCTTCGTGCGGGTGGAGCCGGGCGCCCGGCGCGTGGAGCTTCCGCTCTCGTTCAACGAACCGGTGGGGAGGTTCCTCGCCCGCCATCCCCTCACCGTGGTCTGGTCCTCGGCGGTGCATGGCAAGCACATGAAGAGTCGTCCTCCCGCGCGGGCGCGGGAGCGGGAGGTGACGGTGGCGCTGGAGGGCGAGCGCCTCGACCGGCTGCGGAGGCATCCGGGAGATTGGAAGGGTTTCCTGTATCTCGGGAGGACGCCGGTCGGTGCGGCGGCGTTGAGGGTAGGCTGATGGGCGTGGATCCGGCGGCGAGGACTAGGGTGAGCGAGTCGGTGCCCGATCCCTTCGTGGGAAGGGTCGTGGCCGGCTACCGCGTGGAGAGCCTGCTCGGGCGCGGCGGGATGGGCACCGTCTATCGCGCGCTGCAGATCTCCCTGGGCCGCGCGGTCGCTCTCAAGATCCTGCCCGAGGACCTGGCGGCAAGCGCGCAGTTCCTCGACCGCTTCGAGCGCGAGGCGGAGATCCTGAGCAAGCTGAGCCACCCCAACATCGTGACGGTCTTCGACCGCGGCACGGTGGACGGCCGGCCCTACCTCGTCATGGAGTACGTGGAGGGCACGACCCTTCGCGAGGTGCTTCGCAAGGGGCCGCTGCCCGCGGGCGACGCGCTGCGCATCGTCAGCTCGGTGCTGGCGGCGCTCGACCACGCGCACCGGCACGGCATCATCCACCGCGACGTGAAGCCGGAAAACGTCCTCTTGTCCCACGGCACGCTGGTGAAGGTGGCCGACTTCGGTCTCTCGCGCCTCGTGGGGCCCCAGGAGCAGACGCGGCTCACGCGCACGCACCTGCTCCTGGGCACCTTCGAGTACATGGCGCCGGAGCAGCGCGAGCGCGCGCGGGACGCCGATTCCCGCTCCGACCTCTACGCCACCGGCGTCGTCCTCTACGAAATGCTCACCGGCGAGCTGCCCATCGGGCGGTTCGATCTGCCCTCCCAGCGCCGCCCGGGCGAATGCGACCGCCGCATCGACGGGATCGTCGAACGGAGCCTCGAGAAGGACCCGGAGCGACGGTATCAGCGGGCGGGGGAGATGGCGGACGCCGTCTCGGCGGTTCTCGAGAAGCCGGCCGCGAAGTCGAAGGGGGGGGCGGGGGGGCGCGGCATCACCGACCGTGCGACCGGCCTCGCGGGCAGCTTCCGCCCGGTGCGGTTCGAAGTCCACCTGGACAACGTGGCCACGGTCGACTCCGTGCTCGGCATGCTCTCCTACGTCTTCGGCTTCTGCATGCTCTTCGGCGTCTCGATCTTCGGCGGACGGATCGCCTGGGGGCTTCCCTTCTTCCTTTTCTTCATCCTCGGCTGGTACCTGCAGGAGACCGCGAAGGGGCTCCGCAGCTACGCGTCCTCCGCGCGCACCTCCCAGGCGCTCATCGCCGTTGTGGCGGGGCTGACGGTCATCCTGCTGCCCTTCGCTGCCTATGCGCTCTGGGTGCTCTTCGGGCACCGCGGCCGCACCTATTACGACGCGCGCGGCCGCGGACTGAACGAGGCGGAGGCGGCGCGCCACACCTACCGCATGATGGAAGAACCCTTCGCGCCGGCCGCGCCGCAGCCTCCCCCCGCGCGCCCCCCCACCCCGTCGCAGATCCCGTTGCAATCGGTGGTTACCTCGGAGGTGCGTCCCCGGCGCCGCGAGCGCCGCATCTGGGGAAAGCTGATCCTGACCATCCTCGTCCTCGGGTTCGCAGGTTCCCTCCTGCTCCGGGGAACGCGGGGCGGGAGCTCCCCCGAGCCTCCTGCGCAGGTGCATTCCGGTCCCCGTCGGGTCGTCGCCCGCGTCGTGAACCCCAGCCACTACCGCGGGATGAACGTGGATGCCACCTTCACGCCCGCGCACATGCGATGGCTCCTCGAGATCGTGGGGCTCGAGGCGTCTGCCTCGGAGGCGATCCGGTTCCGGGTCGCGGGCGACCTCATCAGCGCGGATCTGCCCGAGGCCTGGAGCTTCGACCGGCGCACGAGCCTGCGGATCGCCGCCGCCATCGGCGCGGCGCTCGAACGCGCGACGGGCGGCGCGGTGCAGCGGCACCATGGCGCGACCGCCGACCCGGAGTTCGAGCGGCTCCTGGCGGAGAAGCCTCCGCCGTAGCGGATTCGCTAGAATGCCGCGTTCGTGCAACCCTACGTTCTCGTCACGCTGACCCGCAGCGGCCTCGCCGAATCGGAGCACCGCGGCGCCTACTGCGTGCTGCGGGGGGGCCGCGTGGAGCGCTCGCGCGGCGATCTCGACGCCGCCACCTACTTCCGCTCCTCTTGCAAGCCGGTCCAAGCCCTGGCCGTCGTGGAATCGGGCGCCGCCGATCGGTTCGGCCTCACCGAGGAGGAGCTGGCGCTCACCGTCGGGAGCCACGACGGCTCGCCGCACCACGCCGAGACGGCGGCGTCGATCCTGCGCAAGGCGGGAGCAGGGCCGGAGCTGCTGCGCTGCGGCGGCCACCCGCCGCTCGGGAAGGAGACGGCGGAGGACTACCTGCGCCGGGGGATCAAGCCGGGGCGGATCCACGACAACTGCTCCGGCAAGCACGCCGGCATGATCGCGGCGGCCCGGGCGCTCGGGGCCGATCCGACCGCGTACGCCGACGCTGGCCACCCGGTCCAGCGCCGCAACCTGGACAACATCGCGCTCTACGCGGGCGTCGCGGCTGCCGCCGTCCGCGTGGGCACGGACGGCTGCGCCGCACCGACCTTCGCCGTGCCCCTGCGCGCCATGGCGCTCCTCGCGGCCAGGGCGGCCGACCCCTACGATCTCCCCGAAGCGAAGGCGGCGGCTTCGCGGCGCATACGCGACGCCGTGATCCGCCATCCCGACATGATCGCGGGGCCGAAACGGTTCGATACGCGGGTGATCCGGGCCGGGAAGGGCAAGCTCCTCTCGAAGATGGGCGCGGAGGGCGTGCTGCTCATCGGCGTGGCGGGGGAGCGCATGGGAATCGCCATCAAGATCGCCGACGGAGGCGAGCGTGCCGTGAACGCCGTGGCGGCGGCACTGCTGGTGGACCTCGGGCTCTGCGAGCGCGCCGACCTGGCCGATCACCTCGATCGCCGCGTCCTGACCCGCGAAGGGACGCCGGTGGGGGACGTGCAGGTGGCGCTGTGAGGCGCATCCAGCAGATTCCGCCGCTGGCGCGCCTCGACCGCGCGGCGCACAAGGGGGACCGGGGGCGGGTGCTCCTCGTGGCGGGGTCGCTCGGGATGTCGGGCGCGGCGCGGCTCGCCGCCTGGGGCGCCCTGCGGGGAGGCGCGGGGCTCGTCACCGTGGCCTGTCCCGACGCGGTCCAGTTCATCGTCGCCGCGGATCTGCCCTGCGCGCTCACGCTCTCGCTGGCTTCGCGCAAGGGCGTCCTCTCCCCCTTCGCCGCCGCCGAGGCGCGGACGGCCGCGGAGAGCGTGGACGCCGTCGCCGTCGGCCCCGGCCTCACTCCGGAGGCGCTCCCCTTCCTGCGGCGGTTCCTCCGAGGATTCCATCGCCCCCTCGTCCTCGACGCCGACGCGCTCAACGCGCTCGCCGGCGACCCCTCGCTCCTCGACGGTATGGAGGCCCCGCGCATCCTCACGCCGCATCCTGGGGAGGCGGCGCGGCTCCTGGGACGGGCCATCCCGGGGGACCCCGAGGGGCGCGCCGAGGTCGCCGCGCGGCTGGCGGAGCAGTTCCACTGCACGGCGGTGCTCAAGGGCCCGGGCACCGTCGTCTGTGACGGCGAGTGCCTCTATGTCAACGCGAGCGGCAACCCCGGCATGGCCACCGGCGGGACCGGGGACGTCTTGACCGGTCTCATTGCGGCACGCCTGGCGGCGGGCGCCGCTCCCTTCACGGCGGCCGTGCAGGCGGTCGCGCTGCACGGCCGCGCGGGCGATCTGGCCGCGGCGGCAGTGGGGCAGAACGCCATGATCGCCACCGATCTCATCGCCGCGCTCCCCAACGCGGTCCTCGAGGCGCTGGCGCCGGCGCCCGCGCGGCCGCCCAAGACGACCGCAAGCCGCCGCCCCCGCCGCCGTCACGGGCGATAAGAGCCTATCCGAAAACCCGGCGTCAACACCGAGGCCGAGCGAGCGGGCCGAGCGCGAGCCGCGACGACGAAGCCGTTTTGGCGAAATACGGCGATGGAGGAGAGGCGAAGCGATCGGCCCGCGCAGCCGGCCGAATGTAGCGGGGTTTTCGGATAGGCTCTAATCAGGTCCTTGCTCCTCGCCGCCCTGCTCGCCGCTCTCTACACGCTGCCCGACGGGCCGGCCTTCCCCACGCCGGATCCGGCGGCAACGGCGCGCCTCGCGCGCGCGCTGCAATCCCTCGCCGCGCTGGAGGGGGAGGAGGCCGACCGAGCCGCCCGCGAGATCGCGCTCTTGGGCGAGCGCGCCCTGCCCGCCACGGTGCGCCGGCTCAACGAAGCGCCCGCCGGCGAGCGGCTCCTCCTGCTGGCCGCCGTGAGCCGGATGCCGCGAGCCGCCCCGCTCCTCGAGCAGGCGCGCAACGACCCCGACCCCGCGGTGCGCGCCTGGGCCACGCCGCCTCCGCGCCCCCCCGCCCCCCCCCTGCAGGCCCTCGCGGCGCGCTACCTCGACATCCTGGGCCTCGCCGAGCAGCCGCGTCGCCGCGAGGTGGACGACGAGTTGCGCGGCCTCGACCCGGCCGCGCCTCCGGGACCGGGGGCCGCCCGCCACCTCTCCCTCATGCGCGACCAGGCGTTCGCGCGGCGCGTCCAGGCGGAGAGGCGACGCGCCGCGGAGGAGTTCGCGACGGCGGGGGCGCGGGCGCTGCAGTCCGGCGCGCTCCAGCCGCGGCTCGACGACGCGAGCTTCGTCGCCTTCCTGGCCCTCCTGCGCGAGGAGGGGGGCGCGCGCGATCTGGCGGTGGTGGCGGTCGTGGGTCTCGGCGAGGCGGTAGCGCCCGCGCTGGAGAGCTTCCTGCGCCGTGAGGGCAGCCACGATCCCGGCGTGATTGCGCGCATCCTCTGCGCGGTGCGGGCCGATCGCGGTCGTGCGCTCTTCGAGCGCCTGGACGCCCTCCCGCCGGTCGCGCAGCGGGCACTCCTCGCGCTGGCGCGGGAGGCGCTCTCGCCGCCGGAAACCTGCGCGCTCGCCGAGGGCCTCCTCGCCTCTCCCGACGAGTACGTGCGGCAGGTCGCCCTCGATGTGCTGCTCCGCCTTCCCGCGCCCGCCGGGCGCGCCGCGGCACGGGCGCTCCTCGATCCGGAGCGCGCCGAACTCACCGCGGGCGATTTCCGCCGGGCGGCGGAGCTCCTGGCGCGGGCGGGCGAGAGCGAGGACCTGCCGCTCCTCCTCGGCCTGGCGCAGTTGGGCGCTCCCGCCGATGGCACCCGCGCCTCGGAGCGGCTGCGGCGGCTCAAGGACGAGGCGGTGCGTGCGCTGCGCGAATGGAGGGGGGCGGGGGGGGAGGAAGCGGGCGCGGCGTTCCTCGCGTCGCCCTCGGAGGGGCTGCGCGTCCTCGGTCTCGACATGGTGCGCGAGCGGGCGCGGCTCGAGCGGTTCGTGGAAGAGGAGCCCAACCCTGCCCTCGCAGCAGCGGGCATCGAGCGGCTCTTGGCGCTCTTCGGAGCGGACGCGGAGGCCGTCGCGCTCCGTGCCTTGGAGCGGTTCGAGCGGGAGCGGGGCAAGCTCCTCGCGGCGCTGCGCGCGGCCGGCGCGGTGGAGGCGCTCCTCGGCGTCGCGGAGGGCGCCGACCCGGCGCTGCGCGTCGCGGCGTTGCGCGAATTGGGTCGCGTGGAGCGAGTCGACCCGCGCCACGAGCCGCGCCTCCTCGCGCTGCACGACTCGGCCGAAGGGGCGGAACGCAAGGCCGCGCTCGGCGCGCTCGTGCCGCTCGCCACCGAGGCGGCGTGCAGGCGCCTCGTGGAGGCGGGCGAGGCGGGGCTGGAGGCGCTTTCGCCGCGCGCGAGCGGGGGCCGCCTTCCGCTCTCGGTGCCGCTCCTGCCCTTCGTGGAGGGGGCGGACGCGCGGCGGCGCAGCCAGCTCGGCGCGCTGGCCGCCGCCATGCCGCAGGTCGAGCCGGGTTTTTTCGCCGCGCTGCTCAAGGCGTGGGAGGCGGAGCGACGAGGGCCGGACGACGAGGCGGAGTCGGGGCGCGACCAGGAGCGCGCGCGGCTGCTGGACGGGCTCGCCCGCTCCACCGACACGTCGAGCGCGGAGGCGCTCCTGGTGCGCCTGGCGGAGGGCGCGGAGCGCGATCCCACCATCGTGGCGGGCACGCTCAAGGCCGCGGCTCGGCTGGTCTCCTCCCCGCGCCTCGCCACGATCCTCCCGGCGCTGCGCGAGGCGGCGCGGGCGGAGCGCGCGCTCCCCGACCGCGTCTCGCCGCCGCCCGACCTGCACCGCGAGCGGATGCTCCTGGCCGGGCTCAACGCGCTCGCCTGGGCGCGCACCGACGCCTGCGTGGAGGATCTCTGCTCCTTCGTGCTCGACCCGTCGCTGCAGCGCGCCGCCTACCAGGACTGGAGCGACTCCTCGGGGCTTCCCCACTGGGCGCTCGAGGCGCTCCGCCACTTCCCGTCGTCGCGCGTCGGCCCCGCGTTCCAGGCCACGCTCGACGCCGCGGAGTACTCCGGCAGGCTCGCTTCGCTCCACCCCGACAACGTGCTCGAGCTGGTGCGCGCCTGCCTCGGCAGCCGCGCCCGCGGGCGCGGGCTGGACGAAATCGCGCTCCCGCTCCTGGAACTGCTGGGGCGCCTGCCCTGGGAGGCGGAGCACGGCGTCGAGCTGGCGCGGGTGCGCTTTGCGCGCAACGAGCACGTGGAGGCGGCGCGCGCCGCGCGCGCCTATGCGGCGCGGCGGGCCTCGCTCGGCTTCTTCCCCGACGAAGGCGCGCGGCCGGCGTCGACCTCCATCGTGCGCGCGCTCCTCTACGAAGCGGTCGGGGAGCGCGACCTGGAGCGGTTCAAGATCGCCGTGGAGGCGGGGCGGAACGATCCCGCCGCGCTCGTCGACGCCGCCTTCTACCTGCTCTTCACGGGTCTCTCGGTCGACCTGGCCGAAGCGGCGGCGGCGGAAGCGGTGCGGCTCACGGCCGGGCTGAGCGAAGGGGCGCGCGACGCGCTCGCCGCCGTACGCGTGGTTCAGGGGCGTCACGCCGAGGCGCTCGTCCTCCTGGACGTGGACCGACTCGTGCCGATCCGCAAGCCCCTCTGGTCCGGCCAGCACTTCCTCCAGTGCGCCAAGGCGTGGCTCGGGCTGGGCGAGACTTCGAGGGCCGAGGACGCGCTCAGGGAGTGCCTCCGCCGCGACCGCCGCCTCCTGGGCAACGCGAAGGCCGACCCCAAGCTCCTCGCGCTGGAGCGCGTCTACCGCGACGTGGACGACGAGTTCTTCGACGCGCTCTTCCGGTTCGAGTGAGGGGAGGGGGGCGGGGGCTCGGGCGCGGCGCGGTGCACTTCCTCGGTGGGGCGCACCCTCGGCCGCCTGCTCAAGATCGTAGCCTGCACGGCGATCGGCGGCCCGCTCCTCGCGATCCTGTTCATGCCGATGAGCATCGCTTGCGGTTTCGCGACGGTGCGCGTCTCGGGGCGGCTGGTGGATGCCGACACGGGGTTGCCCCTTACGAACGCGTTCGTCGTGTGCTTTCCGGACCGGGCCTGGGCGGGGGATCCCGAGCGAGTCGATCGCTATCGCAGGTTGATTGAGGAGCGCGCCCTCTTCGCGGCCGAGAACCAGGACCCCCGCTCGCGGCATCGATTCGCTTCCTCCACCGTGGGTGGAGCGCACCTGGCTTCGGACGGCACATTCAGCATCGTCGTGGGCCTTGGCAGCTCCGAGGCGCATTCCTTGATCGGCCTGAAGGTGTCTTGGAGCGACCCTTCCCCGAAGAACTGCTCCGTCCTTCGAGTCGAACTTCAGGGCGAGCCACCCGTGCTCTTGGACCTCGACCCGAAGGGGTGGCGCCAACCGCCCGCCGAGGGCGACGCCGAGGGGTTCTGGGCCAGCTACGACCTCGGCACCCTGCGGGTCAATCGCGGGGACTGATGGAGCAGGTCCACCGTTCCCCCGGAGTCATCACCTTCACCTCCACGCCCTTGGGTTGGAAGGCGGAGGCGTCCTGGGCGAGCACGGGGAAGGTGGCGTAGTGGATCGGGATGGCGACCTTGGGGGCGATCCATTCGGCGGCTTTCGAGGCGAGCTCGCCGCCCATGGTGTAGCGGTCGCCCACGGGGAGGCAGGCGATGTCGGGCTTGTAGAGTTCGCCGTACATCTTCATGTCGCCGAAGAGGCCGGTGTCGCCGGCATGGTAGAGGGTGACGCCGCCCATGCGCACCATGAGGCCGCAGGGGTTGCCCATGGAGCGGCCGCCGTGAGACGAAGAGTGAAACGCGTGGGTAAAGGCGATCCAGCCGAAAGGGGTCGCGATCTTTCCGCCGGGGTTGCCGCCGCTCGTCGTGCAACCCTTCTCCTCGAAGTAGAGCGTGATCTCGTGGTTGGCGTAGACCGTCGCCTTGTTGGCCTTGGCGATCTCGACGCTGTCCCCCACATGGTCCTCGTGGCCGTGGGTGAGCGCGATGGCCTGGCATCGGATCTCGCCGGGCCTGTGCTTGGCGAGCGGATTCCCCGTGAGGAAGGGGTCGATGGCCAGCGCATGCTTGCCGTCGCTCAAGAGAAAGCCGGAGTGGCCTAGATAGGTCAGTTCGAGCGCCATGCGGTCCTCCCGAGAGGACAAGGATACCCAGGAGCAGCTAGCTCGCAACCCTTTGTTTCCGCGTGGCTTACGTCCGGAAGAGGATCTGGCACTCCCTTTGTGGTGGGAGGGATGAAGGAGCCAATAACCATGAGAGCCATCCTCCTCTGCAGCATCCTCGCCGCCATGGCCCCCGCGGCCCAAGCGGGCGACTGGAACTTCCGCTTCCGCATCGAAGACATCTTCGGCAACGGCCGCCGGCAGCACCGGCAGCACCGGCAGCACCGGCACCAGGACGAGTGCCGGCAGTATCGCTGCGAGCGTCGCTACGAGTGCGGCCACTACGAGACGGTGCGGCGCGAGGTGGTCATCCCGGCCGAGTACCGGATCGTGCATGTGCCGGCCGTCTACGAGTGGAGGTACGACCGTTGCGGCAACGCCTACCGCGTCCTGGTGCGCCCGGCCTGCACCCGCGAAGTCCTCGTCCGCCCCGAGCGCGTCGAGGTGGTCTGCGAGCAGGTCTACGTCCCCGGCCGCTGGGTCTACGACTGCGACACCCCTGGACACCGTCATCCCCGCTGAATCAGCGGGATCCTTCCGAACCCGGGCCGCGCCCTCCGATCGGGCGCGGCCCCTCTCTTTTCCCGCGCTCAGCGGCCCCCGAGCCCCCTCAAGATCTCCCGCACGAGGCCGGGGCCGCGGAACACCAGGGCGGTGTAGACCTGCAGGAGATCCGCACCGGCATCGAGCCGGGCGCGCGCCTCCGCAGCGGAGTCGATGCCGCCCACCGAGATGATGGGCACCTCCGCTGGGAGGAGCCCCCGCAGCGTCCGAAGCGTCCCCAGGGCGCGCGCGGCCAGCGGCCTGCCCGAAAGGCCGCCCTCGCCCTGGATGCCCGCGGGACGCTCCAGCGTGGTGTTGGTGGCGATGACGCCGGTCGCGCGCGCGTCGACGACGGCGGCGGCGGCGTCCGCCAACTCCAGGTCGTTCATGTCGGGGCTCAGTTTCACGAAGAGCGGCACGCCCTCCGCCGCTTCGCGCACCCGTGAGAGGAGCGCGGCCAATTGGTCCCGCGACTGCAGCTGGCGCAGCCCGGGGGTGTTGGGGCTGGAGACATTCACGACCCAGTAGTCCGCCACGCCCCGCGTCGCCTCCAGCGCCGCCACGTAGTCCTCCGCCGCGCGCTCCAGCGGGGTGTCGCGGTTCTTTCCCAGATTGACGCCGATCACGTCGCCAGGGCGCCGCTTGCGGGCCACCCGGGCCGCGACGGCGGCGGCCCCTTCGCTCGGGAAACCGAGCCGGTTGACGATCGCCTCCTGCTCGCGAAAGCGCCAGACGCGGGGCGGATCGTTCCCCGGCTGCGGCAGCGGCGTGACGGTGCCGATCTCAATGAACCCGAAGCCGAGCCCGCGCCAGAAGGGGATCGCGACCCCCTCCTTGTCGAACCCCGCCGCCAGCCCGAGGGGGTTGCGGAACCGCAGCCCCGCCACCGCGCGCTCGAGTCCCTTGACGCGCCCGCCGCCCAGCATCCGCGCTAGCACCCCGCCCCCGACCCGCGCGGCCCGCAGCGCCACGCGATGGGCCCGCTCCGCCTCCATGCGGAAGAGAAGGGGCCGGGCGAGGCGGTAGGCGAGGTTCATCGAATCGGCGCGGATTTTAGCGATAATCCGGCTCCCCGATGGCGCACGCGGACGAAACCTACCAGAGCCCTCTGGAGGGACGCTACGCCAGCCGCGCCATGAAGGCGGTCTGGTCCGACTTGCGCAAGGCGCGCCTCTGGCGCCGCCTCTGGCTCTGGCTCGCCGAGGCGGAGTGCGAGTTGGGGCTCCCCATCGGCGAGAAGCAGCTCGCCGCGATGCGCGCGCATCTCGACGACGTCGATCTGACCGACATCCGACGCCGGGAGGGGGAGTTGCGCCACGACGTCATGGCGCACCTGCACGCCTTCGGCGCGCTCTGCCCGGAGGCGAAGCCGATTCTGCACCTGGGCGCGACGAGCGCCTACGTGCAGGACAACGCCGACCTGCTCTGCACGAAGGAGGCGCTCGAGCTGGTGCGCCGCGGCCTGGTGAACGTCGTCGACGCGCTGGCCGGCTTCGCCCGCCGCCACAAGGATCTGCCGACCCTCGGCTTCACCCACTTCCAACCGGCGCAGCCCACCACCGTGGGGAAACGCGCCGCCCTCTGGCTCCAGGATTTCCTGCTCGATCTGCTCGAAGTGGAGCGCGTGCTCGAGACGCTCCCCTTCCGCGGAGCGAAGGGGACCACCGGCACCCAGGCCTCCTTCCTCACGCTCTTCGGGGGCGACCACGCCAAGGTGCGGCGGCTCGACGCCCGGGTCGCGGAGAAGGCCGGATTCCCGCGCTCCATACCGCTCTCCGGCCAGACGATCACGCGCAAGATCGATGCGCGAGTCGCGGCGGCGGTGGCGGGCGTCGCGCACTCCGCGCACAAGCTGGGCAACGACCTGCGCCTGCTCCAGCATCTGGGCGAGATCGAGGAGCCGTTCGGCGCCTCCCAGATCGGCTCGAGCGCCATGGCCTACAAGCGCAACCCGATGCGTTCCGAGCGCATGTGCTCCCTGGCGCGGTTCGCCATGACCTGCGCGGAAAACCCCGGGTACACCGCGGCGACGCAGTGGTTCGAGCGGACGCTGGACGACAGCGCCAACCGGCGGCTCTCCATCCCGGAGCTCTTCCTCTGCGTGGATGCGGTGCTGCAGCTGGCCCTCGACCTCTCCCGCGGCCTGGTGGTGCACCCCCCGGTGATCGCGCGCAACCTGCGGCGGGAACTGCCGTTCCTCATGACGGAGACCCTCCTCATGGAGGCCGTGAAGGGGGGCGGGGACCGCCAGGATCTGCACGAGCGGCTGCGGGTGCACAGCCGCGCCGCCGCCGACCGGCTCAAGGAGGGAGCCGCGGAGAACGATCTGCTCGCCCGGCTCGCCAAAGACCCCGGCTTTCGGGCGGTGCGCCCGCTCCTCGAGTCGAGCGGCGACGGGCGGGCCTACGTCGGGCGGGCGCCGGAGCAGGTGCAGGAGTTCCTGCGCGAGGAGATCGAGCCGCTCCTCGCCGCGCGCAAGTCGCTCCTGGGCGCCACACCGGAAGTGGTCGTCTGATTCGGGGGACAACGCGCCCGCAGGAATCGGGGCATGCGGATGCGTATGTAGGGATGGCATCCGCGTTCCGGCTAGAATAGGAAGAAGACGAGATCCTCGTTCGAGAAGGCAAGTCGATGAGATTCGGCTGGCGGCGTCGTGCGGCGAAAAGAACCCCGAAGGGGGAGAGCGCCCCGCCGCAGGATTCCGCCGAGCGCAGAGCGCCCAGTGGACCGCTCCGCCCAGGACCCCACGGCGCGGAGGCCAGTTCCACCGGCGACGAGGAGGAGAGCGGCGGCCGCTTCGTCGCGCGGTTCAGCGGCGACCGGCGCTCCTTCGAGGAGATTCGTCCCAAGCCGGTGACGGCTGCCGAAGCGGTCACCTCCCTCGACGAGAACGCCGAGGAGGTGCGCCGCGGCAAGCGCAGCCTGCTCAAGAGCCGCGCCTGCTTCATCGCCACCGCCGCCTACGGCGACCCCGATGCGCCCGAAGTGGAGGGGCTGCGCCGCTTCCGCGACCGCCACCTCCTCACCAACCATCTCGGAGCGATGTTCGTGCGGGCCTACTACCGGATGAGCCCGCCGTTCGCGCGCCTCATCGCGCGGCGCCCCCACCTGCGCCAGCTGGTGCGCCGCGCCCTCGACCTCTTCCGTTCGCACCCGCCGGGCTGAGATAGACTCGGCCCCGGGCATGAGGACGCTCCTTCTCCTCGCCGCCGCCGTGGTGGCGGCCGTCGTGATCCTGCTTTCGGCGCGCGACGACGGTTCGCGCCGCGCGAGTTCCACAGGCGACGCCCCGGCGCGCGACCCGGCCCCCGCCCCCCCTCCCACTTCAACCGAGAGCGAACTGCCGCTCTGGCTCGGACGCGTGACCGATGCCGAGGGAGATGCCGTCGCCGGGGCGACGGTCATCGCTCGCGACGCGATGGCGGGGCAGGACTGGCTGGCTGGCGAGGAGCGTGGCAGGGCGCAAAGCGGCGAGAATGGGCGCTTCGCGCTGCGGGCCAAGGGGGGAGGAGTCCTCGTCGCGGAGGTGCATCACCCCGACTACGAGCGCGGCGGCGGCTGGCTCGAGCCGACGATCGAGAACGTGGTCGTGCTCCGGCGCGGGGCGCGCGTCACGTTGCTGGTGCGGGCGCCCGACCAGTCCCCGCTGCCCGGGGCGAAGGTGTCGGGCGCGACCGTCCGCCGGAGTGCCACGTGGCGCTACACAGAAAGCTCGGTGGAGACCGTGACCGACGCGGAGGGGCGCGCGCTCCTGGGCGGGCAGCCGGAGGGAGAGTTCGAGGTGAGGGTGGCGCACCCGCGCTACGCGCCGCAGCTGCTGACCCTCGCGGTGGATGGGCTCACGCCCCTCGAGCGAGTGGTCGTCCTAGAGGAGGGCGGCAGGGTGGCCGGGCGCGTGCTCGCGCCTTCCGGGGATCCGGTGGCGGGCGCGCGGGTGCAGATCATGGGGGATGCACGGCACGCGACGGTCTCGGAGGCGGACGGCAGCTATCTCCTCACCGCGGTCGGCGAGGAGGGGACGCTCCTCGCCGCCGAGGCGGAGGGGTATGGGCCGGGCTTTTTCGGGGAGGAGTTGGGCTGGGGCGAGGCGGTGCCGGTGCAGGTGAAGTCCGGCCAGACCGTGCGGGGCATCGACATCCGATTGACGCTCCCCTCCCTTGTCACGGGGCGCCTCTTGGATGCAACGGACTATCCGCTGGCGGGCGTGACGGTCTCCTTCGTCTGTTACGGAGGCCTCGTCGTCGGGGGGCCGTCCGTCACCGATGCGGGCGGTCGATTCGTTTCAGCGCCCGCGGCGCTCAAGAAGCCGGCCAGCTTCCATCTCAGGTTCGGCGCCCCCGGCCACACGCTGCCCGAAGTCGAGGGCGAGAGTCTCGCCCCCGGGGAACGGCGCGACCTGGGGGATCTGCGCGCGGTCGCCCTCGGGCGGGTCCGTGGCCAGGTGCTCCTCCTCGACGGCTCCCCCGCGGGCGGCGGCTGGGTATTCGGCGGGGGGGCGCGGGGGCTGATCGGAGCCAAGGGCTCGTTCGATCTGCAGGGGGTGAAACCGGGCGAGGTGATCCTCACGGCGGGCATAGCGGGAAGCGCCGAGGGGGCCGAAGCCAAGGTGCGCTTCGAGGTGAGGGTCACGCTCGAGCCCGGCGCCACCCTGGAGGGCGTGGTGCTCCGCGCGCTGCCCTCCCTCGCGATTCGCGGCCGGGTCATCAGCTCGAAGGGAGAACCGCGCGCCTATGCCCATGTCTGCTGCGTGCCTGCCTCGGCGCAGCCGCCCTACAACCTGGATGAGTGCGCCTCCGCCGGGAGTCGCGAGGACGGGACGTTCGAGATCCGAGGCCTCGCGGAGGGCGAGTACGCGGTGGGCCTCGCCGGACAGTGGCCGGCTTTCGCGGAACTGCCCGCCCCTGTGCGGGTGCGCGCGGGCGGCCCCGAGATCGAACTGGTATTGCCCGCGAAGGGGGCCGTGGTCCAAGGCAAGGTGCTGGCGCGGCTGGACGGACGCCCCGTGCGCGCGTTCACCGCAACGTTCCTCCGCACCGCGTTCCTCTTCCCGGAGGCGGAGGACTGGGAGGAATTCGAGAACGCGGATGGATCGTTCCGGTACGCGATCGAGGAGCCGGGCGGTTGGGCGGTGGAGATTACCGCGAGGGGCTACGCCTCGCTGCGGACCGAGAGTTTCAAGCTGCGCGAGGGGGAGACGCGCGATCTCGGCGAGATCCGGCTGGGCGACGCGGGACGCATCGCAGGGCGCGTTCTCGACGCCGCCGGCGCCCCGGTGCCCTTCGCCCGCATCCATGTGCTGAGCCCGAAGTTCGAGACCAACTGGGAGGCGCCGTTCACCGACATCGACGGCCGCTTCACGGCGGCGGGCATCGCTCCCGGGGTCTACACCCTCTTCGCCGTCTCTCCGCGCCACCCGATCGGGATGGTGGCGGGAGTCACGGTCGAGGAGGGTGCGACCGCGCGAGCGGACGTGCAGTTCGCTCCGGCCGCGCCGCTCCGGGTGACGGTGCTCGACGAGGGGGGCCGCCCGGTGGAAGGGGCAGACTTCAGCTACACCTTCAAGGCGGTGATGGGCATCAGCAGCAGGATGTTCCGCGGCTACGAGCCGCCCGGCTTCGGTGCGCACACGACCGGCCCCGACGGGACGCTCGACAAACCGAGCCTTCCGCCCGGCGAGGTGACGGTGACCATCCAGGCGGAGGGATTCCAGCCCGAGAGCCGGGTCCTCCAGCTCGAGGCCGGATCCCGCAACCAGCTCGAAATCCGGCTCACCCGCGAGCGTTGACGACGATCGCGCGCCGCGGCTGGGAACCCCGCCCCCTGCTGCCGATCTTTCTATAGGACCCCACCCATGATCGATGTCGCCGCAGCGTGGCGGCGGGCCGCCGATGCGCTTCGGCCCCACCGCTCCCTCCTACTAGCGTTCTTCGCCGCGGCCCTCTCCTTCGGGCTGGCGGGGATCCTCCTCTCCACCCCCGGGCTGGGCGAGACGCCCTGGGAGGGGACGCTGCCGCGCCACCTCGCGCGCGCCCTTGCCATCGCCTTCGGCCCGGCGGCGGCGCTCCTCCTCATCCTTGCGGGGCTCCACGCGCTCCTCCACCTCCTCGGGCGGGGCATCTCCTTCCCGCCCCAGCGCATCGCCGCAGCCGCCGCGCTCCTGATCCTCCTACCCTGCCTCTTCTCGGTGGCGGGTGGCGGCGAGCGGGGCGGCGGCGGAGTCCTCGGCCTGCTTGCCGGCGACGCGGTGCTGCTGCTTTTCCCGCGCCTCTTCGCGGTGCCTCTCCTCCTGGGGATGGTGCTCTTCGCTCTCATCCTCAGCACCGACTGGCTCTTCTACGCGCTCCTGCGCCCTTCCGCCGCGGTGGCCGCGCCCGCCCGGCGTCCGGCGCTCCGCCGCTCGCCCGCGCCCGCGCCCCTGCCGACGCCGCAGCCCACGGAGGCCCCCCCGCCGCTGGCCGAAGTGGAGGAAGAGGAGCTCGAGGAGGAGGAGGAGATCTCCTCCCTCGCGCCCCCTCCCGAATCCACCACCCAGCTCACCTTCTGCGAGACGGAGGATGCGGACGCGAAGCCCCGCGGGAAGTCGAATCTTCCGCCGCTCCCCGGCATGGAGCTTCTGGAGCCGGGGGAAACCATCGACCTGGGCCGGCTCGAGCGCACGATCAAGGAGAACGGCGCGATTCTCGAGAAGGCGCTCGCCTCCTTCAAGGTCGAGGCGGTGGTGGTGGGGTACACCCGCGGCCCGGTCATCACCATGTACGAGCTCGCCCTCAAGGAGGGCACCAAGCTGAGCCAGATCGTCAACCTCTCCGACGACCTGGCCATCGCGCTCAAGGCGGAATCGGTGCGGGTGGTGGCGCCGATTCCTGGCAAGTCCACCGTCGGCGTCGAGGTGCCCAACGCGCTGCGCGACGACGTGCGGCTCCACGGGCTGCTGGCGGAGCGGTCCACGGCCGTGGAGAAGATGGCGGTGCCGCTCTTCCTGGGTCGCAACGCCTCCGGCGTCGCCATGATCGACGACCTCGCCGGGATGCCGCACCTGCTCATCGCGGGCGCGACCGGGAGCGGGAAAAGCGTCTGCATCAACTCCATCATCCTCTCGGTGCTCCTCACCCGCCGCCCCGAGGAGGTGAAGCTCATCCTCATCGACCCCAAGCAGGTGGAGCTCGCCTTCTTCCGCGAGGTCCCGCACCTGCTCACCGCGGTGGTGACCGACGTACGGAGGGCGGCCCAGGCGCTCGACTGGGTCGTGAGCGAGATGGAGGACCGCTACTGGATCTTCGCGCGCTTCGGCGTGCGCAACATCACGGCCTACAACCGGCTCGGCGCGCGGAAGGTGCGCCAACTCGCCAAGGAGCACGACATCGGCGAGGAGAAGGCGCCGGAGCGGATGCCCTATCTCGTCGTGGTGGTGGACGAGTTGGCCGACCTGATCATGACCGGACGCAAGGAGGTCGAGCAGGCGGTGACCCGGCTCGCGCAGAAGTCGCGCGCCGTGGGCATCCACACCGTGCTCGCCACCCAGCGCCCCTCCACCGACGTCATCACCGGGCTCATCAAGGCGAACATGCCCTGCCGCACCGCCTTCAAGGTGACGAGCAAGGTCGACTCCCGGGTCGTCCTGGACCAGAACGGCGCCGAAAAGCTGCTCGGCCGCGGGGACATGCTCTTCCTCCCTCCGCGCAGCTTCAACCTCATGCGCTGCCAGGGCACCTACGTCGCCGACGCCGAGGTGAAGAAGGTGGTGGACTACCTCAAGCAGACCGTGGCGCCGCCGGAGCTCCGGGAGCTCTTCGTGCGCCCCGAGACGCTGGACGACCGCGATCCGCGCGAGGTGGACGACCTCTTCGACAGCGCCTGCCGCATCGTCATCGAGAGCCGCCGCGGTTCAGCCTCCCTGCTCCAGCGCGCCCTCGGCATCGGCTACACCCGCGCCAGCCGCCTCGTCGACCTGATGCGCAGCCAGGGCATCATCGGCGAGTTCAAGAATGCCCAGGCCGCCGAAGTCCTCCTCACCCTCGAAGAGTACGAGTCCCGCTACAAAGCCTCCGAATCCTGACCCTCTGGTGTTCGGGGCGTCGCAAGCGACTGGCAGGACGCGAGTTGCGGGCCCCGAGGTGCGGCAGTGCTGCCGCAGCCATCCACGGTTCCTCCACCCCTCCTCCACAATGGATCCACACCGCACCGGCGGACCCACCCCATGGAAACTGCCTACGACCTCATCCTCAAGCGGGTCAAGCCCGGCGACACCATGCGCACCCCGGACGCCGCCGCCGGCAAGCCCTTCTCTGTGAAGAGCCTCGACGCCGAGGCGGTCGTCGTGCGCACCGCCCGAGGCGGCTCGGTGAAGATCTCCCTCTTCACCTTCGACACCGCGGTGAAGTACCTCTCCGACAAGGGGTGCCGTGGCGACCACTGGCTGGAGGTGAAGGACGAGGAGTTCCAGTCGCTCCTCAACATGGAGAACGACCGCGTGCGCGCCGCCTCCTACATCCTCGGGATCCTCCAGGCCGCCGCGCTCATCGACATCGACGGGGGCCGCCCCAACCGCGTCCGTCTCGCCGCTCCGTGCTGACCGCCCCCGCCCCCGCGCTATACTCCAGGCTGTGGGCGACCGCTCCCCCGTGGATGTGGCCTCGTTTCTCCACCCCTTCGAAGCCGATCTGGCGCGGGCGCGGCTGGAGGCGGAAGGGATCGTGGCGAGGGTCGCCGATGCGCGCACGGTCCTGCTCAATCCGCTGCAGGGCCTGGTCTTCGGGGGAGTGCGCGTGCTGGTCGCCTCCGAAGACGCTCCCGAGGCACGCGCCCTGCTCGCGGAGGTCAAGGAGGAGCGCCAAGAGGAGGCGCGCGCCTGCCCGGACTGCGGCTCGCCGCGGATCGCCGCGCGCCGGCTGTTCGTGCGCCTGGCCTGGGTGACGCTCGCGACGATCGGCTTCCCCGTCGGCCGCGCCAAACCGCAGTGGCGTTGCAGCGACTGCGGTCGGGCGTGGCGCGAGTGAGATGCCGGGGGAGTTCGAGGGGGTGGGTTAGAAACGTGCCCGCCGGCCCTGCGGCCTGCCGTGGCGCGCCCCGCGGAAGGGCGCGTTTTCCCGTCGCGGCCGCGCGACATGCGCGGGGGGCGCGACGCGGGGAGCGGCATGCGGGCTCGCTGCCGGGACGCGCGGCGCATCGGATCCCTGCGCCGGCGTCTGTTCGAGGCGGCGCCCGAGAAGGCGCTCGATCTCCCGCAGGAGGTTGAGCTCCGCGTGGCAGACGAGCGAGATCGCCGTCCCCTCCGCTCCCGCGCGCCCGGTCCGGCCGATGCGATGGACGTAGTCCTCGGCCACGAGCGGCATGTCGAAGTTGACGACCAGGGGCAGCTGCTCGATGTCGAGCCCACGGGCCGCGATGTCGGTGGCGACGAGGACCGTCACCCGCCCCGCCTTGAAGTCCTTGAGCGCCCGGGTTCGCGCTCCCTGGGACTTGTTGCCGTGGATCGCCTCGGCATGGACCCCCGACTGCCGGAGCTGGCGGCAGAGACGGTCCGAACCGTGCTTGGTGCGGCAGAAGACGAGGGTCTGCCGGTCCGGCGCCTCGGCGAGGATCCGCACGAGGAGGTCGCGCTTGCTCTCGCGCGCCACGGCGTGGACGCGATGGGTGACCGTCGGCGCCGCGCTGTTGCGCCCGGCGACCTGCACCTCCGCGGGATTGCGCAGGAACCGCGCGGCGATGGCCTGGATCGGCGCCGGGATGGTGGCGGAGAAGAGGAGGGTCTGCCGCTCCCGGGGCAGCGCCTCCAGGATGCGCCGGATGGCCGGCATGAAGCCCATGTCGAGCATGCGGTCCGCCTCGTCGAGGACGAGGGTGTCGATGCGCGACAGGTCCAGGTTCCGCCGATCGAGATGGTCGAGCAGGCGGCCCGGCGTGGCGACCAAGAGGTGGACGCCGCGGCGCAGGGAATCGATCTGGTTGCCCATGCCTACGCCGCCGAAAATCGCGGCGCTGCGCAGCGGGGTGTGCGCGCCGTAGGCGCGGAACGCCTCCTGGACCTGCGCCGCCAGCTCCCGCGTGGGGGCAAGGACGAGGACGCGCGGCCGGCGCGACTCGGGCGGCCGGCCGGCGCCGCCGGGGAAGATCTTTTCGAGAATGGGCAGCGCGAAGGCCGCCGTCTTCCCGGTCCCGGTCTGCGCGCGCGCGACGAGGTCGCGGCCCGCGAGCACGAGGGGGATGGCTTGCTCCTGGACCGGCGTCGGGTCGACGTAGCCCTGGGAGGAGACGGCGCGTTGGAGCGCCGCCGAGAGGGTGAATCGGAGAAACGACATTCAGAGGTTTCCTGGTCGAAGGCCCTGAAGCGTTTCCCTGTGTGCGCGTCGCGGGCGGAGAGAAGAGTTGACTTGGGTTCACCGCCGACGGGCGGAAGAGGCTTGGGCGATGGAACCGAGAGTCAGGAGCCGGGGCGCCGGCGGGCGGGATGAACCGCGCGACCGGGCTTCAGGTTCCGCAAGGAATATCCGCGGATTCAGCGCACAAACGCCCTCGTACTCTACGCGAGCCGGGCGATCCGGCAAGAAAAACGTGCGCGGGCCCGGTTTTCCTCCCCCACGCGCCCCCCCGTGGGCAGCGCCCCCGCCCCCCTCCGCGCGCCTCACCGCGCCCGGATCTCGCGCCCCGCCAGGGCCGTGCCGTCACGTCCTTCGACAAGGCATCGCACGGCGTAGGCCCCCGGCTCGATGTTCTCGGGGACCGTCAGGACGGCCGCGAACCGCCCCTCGGCGACGACCACGCGGACCGAGGCGATCTCCCAACGATTCGCCTCGCGATAGGCTCGCCGCCACTCCTCTCGCGCGTCGCCGCGGCGCGGGGCGGGGACGCGACCGCGCGGCGCCACCAGCTCCAGGAGCGCCTCGCCCTCGCGCACCGGGGAAGAGCCCGTGATCTCGAGCCGCGCGCCGCGGGCGATCTCCGCCGCGCAGGTCAGGCTCGCCTCCCCCGGGAGCGCGAGGGCGAGCGTCGGGTCCCCGAGCAGGTTGTAGAGGAACAGGTGCTCGACGCGCTCCTTGCGACGGAGCGAGTCGTCGGGCTGATAGAGCGTCTTCGCGAGCATCTCGATCTGCTCGCGACCCGCATCCCCCGGGGCACCCTCGACGAGCCGGCGCTTGGCGGCGAGGAACCACTCGCCCGCGGTCCTGTGGCTCCCCGAGTAGAGCGCATCGAGAAGCTCCTTGGCGAAGACGCCGTTCGCGTAGGGCATGGAGACTCGCGAGGATGCCACGATCGCGATGGGCCCCGCGGGCCGGCGAAGCATCTCCTCCGCCAGGCAGTCGCGCGCCGCGTCGAATTGGCCGGTGGAGCAGGCGATGAGCACGGCCAGGGGAGCGCCACGGCGCGCGTCGAGCCCCCCGACGCGGTCGGCCCCGAAAATGGGATAGGTGCGGTCGCCGGCGCGCACGCGATCCAGCGCCAGGCTGTGGCCGTGGCCCAGGTAGGCGACCAGGAGCGCCCCTTCGTTGAACCGCTCGAGGGTCTCCGCCGCGAACTCCTCCGGCGGCGGGCAGAAGGGCGAGGACACGCTGGCCCAGGTGACCGAGAGGCGCACGCCGGGCGGGACGTTCTCGGTGAGGAACTTGCGCGTCACCGTCTCCAGCGCCCTGTCCTGGAGCGCTCCAAAGCCCCCCACGCCGGCGATGACGTTGAAGCGGCTGCGCCAGGCCCCGAAATCGCGGCTCGCTTCATGGGCGAGGCTGCGCCGGAGCATTGCCGCCGCCTCCTCGCGGGAGTCTGCGGGCAGTCGCCCCACCGCGAGGTCCGGCAGCTCGTCCCCGTCGAGGTCGGCCAGATGGTTGTCCGACGCGATCTCCGGGTCCCGCTCGTGGGCGGCGAGCACCTCCCCGCGCCGCCGCCCGCAGGGGACCGTCTCCGCGTCGCCCACGAGCAGGATGAACTTCAGGGCCCCGCCCCCCTCCCGATGGATCCGTTTCACGGCGGCGCGCAGATCGCCCTGGGGCGCCCGCACGGCGACCTCGAGTCCCGACGCCTCGCGGTTCGCGATCCACTCCTTCAGCGCCGGGCGCCAGGCATCGGGCGCGAAAACGAGGACCTCCTGGGCTGCCGCCGCGCCGGCGAAGCAGGCGCAGAGGAGCGGGAGGGCGATCAGGCGCATCGCGCGACGTACTCCGGCGCGGGCACGCCCTCCACCTCCACGTCGGGGTCGGGGGCGTGGCTCAGGGTGGCGCCGAGGATGCGCAGGGCGCGGCGGCGCGCAATCACATGGAAGGGGCGGGTGGCGAGGGAGTCGAAGAACAGGACCCGGCCGCCCTCGAAGCCGAAGAGCGGCGTGAGCCCCTGCGCGGCGAGCGGCTCCGCCTCCCCCGCCCGCGCCGCGCCGAACGCAGCGAGGCTGTCCACCAGGACCGCGACGAGCCCGACGTGGAACGGCTCGGTGATGGCGAAGACGGTGCGGCCCTCCCGGGCGCCCAGGAAGAGCGCGAAGGCGTGGCTGCGCACCGGAAGCAGGCTGCGGCCCATGAGCGCGACCCGATCCAGGAGGGTCTCGATCACCGGCTCCAGCGGCGTGAGCGGCTCCAGAAGGAGGGGCCGCGCCAGGCGCAGCGTGTCGATGAGGAGCGCGTCGCGGCAGAGCGCGCGGTCGCGGGCGGGGGTGAAGAGCCGCACGGCGCCAGTCTATCCGTCGGGGCGCGGACCGTGCAGGGGGGCGGGGGACCGGCCCGGGGGCTCGGGACCGCGCGCCCTCGCGCATGGCGACGCGCGAGCTTCGCGGCGCCTCAGCCGCCCGAAGTCGCCGCGAGGCGCGCGCCCAGCTCCTCCGGGGAGTCGCGGCGCAGCGTCACGCGCCCCCAGATCTCGATGCTCGCGAGGCGGCGCAGTCCGGCGCCGTCGTGGGGCGCGAGGCGCAGCAGCTCCTCGAGGGTCGCGGGGCTCCAGCCCATCAGTTCGGCGAGCAGGCCGCCGCGCAACAGCGATTCGGCGCCGCGCCCAAAAGCGGGGGGCATCGGGAACCCCTTCTTCGGGGCCCGCACGACCTGCCGCGGCAGACGCCGCTCCGCCGCCCGGCGCAGGACCCACTTGCTCGTGCCGCGGTGCAGCTTCCAGCGGCGCGGGGCGTGGAGTCCAAGGTCGATCATGCCGCTTCCGAGGAAGGGCACGCGCAACTCGATGGAGGCGGCCATGCCGAGCCGGTCGTGGCGCTGGAGGATGCTTTGCAGGTGACGGTAGAGGTCTTCGAGGCAGTGGGCGAGGAACGCGCGATCCGCGGGCGGCTCCACGGGGGCGAGAAGGCGCAGGAATCGCGCGCCGAGGAGTTCCGTGTCTGGATCGAGGAGGGTGAGGAGTCGGAATCGCAGCGTCCCTTCCCGCCGGCCGAAGTCGGTTTCGAGCGGTCCCAGCGCGAATTGCGCCGCTTCGCGTCGCCGTCGAACGCGGGAGAGGCGCCAGCGCCGCAGGGGCGAGAGGAAGGCGCGCCAGAGACGGTAGGTGCCTGCCTGCCAGATGTAGCCTCCGAAGAGCTCGTCGGCGCCTTCGCCGGTGAGGAGCACCCGCACGCCCTCCTCCCGCACCCGCCGGGCGACGGTGAGGAGCGCCGCGTCCGAGGCATGGAACATGGGCGCGTCGAGATGCCAGGAGACGACCGGCCAGAGCCGCAGGTAGGAGGCGGCATCGACGGGCACGCGGGTGACGGGGATGCCGAGATGGCGTCCTACGCGCTCGGCCTGGGCCCACTCGGAGTCCGCGCCGCCGACGTCGGCGACGTAGGCTCGGAGATCGGGCCGCGTGTCGCGCGCGTAGGCGGTGACGAGGCTCGAGTCGATCCCGCCGCTGCACATCGTCGCGAGGGGCACGTCGCTGGCGAGGTGGAGCGTGACGCTTTCGGCCAGCGCCGCGGCGACGCGGTCGACCGCGCGCTCCGGATCCTCGCGCGTCGCCGCGACGATGCGGGCGGGATCGATCCGCTCCAGGGCGTGGAAGTAGAGGCGACGCTCCGTCCGCGCCGCCGTCACGCGCCAGAGCGCCCCCGGCTCCACCGCCTCGACCCCCTCGATGGGGGTGCGGCGCCCGGCGAGCCTGCCCTGCACAAGCAGCTCGGTGAGCGCGCGCGGCGAGGGCCGTCGCGCCACCGCGGGGTGCGCGAGCAAGGCCTTGATCTCCGAGGCGAAGAGCAGGGCGCCGTCCCGTTCCGCGACGTAGAGCGGCTTGATGCCGAGGCGGTCGCGCCCGAACCAGAGCGCGCCCTCGCGCCCCTGCCAGAAAGCGAAGGCGAACATTCCGTCGAAGCGGGGCACCGCGCGCTCCGGCCGCCAGCGCGCCAGCGCGCGCAGCACCACCTCGGTGTCCCCGCTGCTCGAGAACCGCTCCCCTTCCCGCTCCAGTTCGCTCCGCAGGGCGGCGTAGTTGTAGACCTCGCCGTTGTAGACAAGCGCGTTCGCTCCGTCGGCTGTGACCATGGGCTGGTGCGCGGTGGCGCCCAGATCGAGGATGGCGAGGCGCACCTGCCCGAGGGCGACCGGACCCTGCGCCCAGAGGCCGCGGTCGTCCGGTCCGCGGTGGCGGATCGCGTCGAGCATCGGTTCCAGCGGATCGACCGACCCGCGTCGCCCGCCCCGTTCGAAGATCCCCGCCAGTCCGCACACCCGGCCTAGGTTGGCCGACCCTGCACAGGCGCGCAATCAGGAAGTGGCCGCCGGCGCAGTATCATGGCGCGCATGCGCACCGCGCTCACGATCGCGGGCTCCGATCCGTCCGGCGGCGCGGGGATCCAGGGCGACCTGAAGACCTTCCATGCGCAGGGCGTCTACGGCATGGCGGTGCTCACCGCGCTCACCGCGCAAGACACCCGCGGCGTGGCGGGGGTCCACGACGTCCCCCCCGCGTTCGTGCGCGCGCAACTGGACGCGGTCCTCGACGACATGCCGGTGCACGCGGCGAAGACCGGAATGGTCTCGGTGGCTCCGACCATCGAGGCGATCGCCGAGGTGCTGGCGCGCCGCCGCCTCCCGTTTCTCGTCGTCGATCCGGTCATGGTCGCCACCTCGGGCGACGCGCTCCTGCGGGAGGATGCGGTGGCGGCCCTCCGCGAGCGGCTCTTCCCCCTGGCGACGTTGCTCACCCCCAACCTCCCGGAGGCGGAGCGGCTCTGCGGGTTCGCCGTGGAGGGCGTCGACGCGATGCGCCGCGCCGCCCGCGCCCTCGGGCCGGGGGCCGCGCTTCTCAAAGGGGGCCACCTCGAAGGCCCCGAGGTGGTCGACCTCCTCTGGGACGGGCGTGAGTTCCACGAGTTTCGCGCCCCGCGCATCCGAACGCACCACACCCACGGCACCGGCTGCGCGCTTTCGGCCGCGATCGTCGCGCACCTCGCGCGGGGAGCCTCCCTCGTCGACGCGGTGGCGGCGGCGCGGGAGTTCGTACGGCGCGGATTGCAGCACGCCGTCGTCCTCGGGAAGGGGCGCAACCCCTTGAACCACCTCGCATGAGAATCGCGTTCGTCGGGTGCGGGGCGGCCGGCCGCCCCCTGGGAATCGCCTGGCGGCGGGCAGGCCATGCCTTGGGCGCGGTGATCTGCCGCCGTTCCGCGGGGGAAGCCGTGCGCGCAATGGGTGGGGGGGGGGCGGGGGGGGATCTCCGTGAGGCGGACGTCGTCGTCTTCGCGACCCCGGACGACGCGCTCGACGCGGCCGCACGAGCGCATCGGCTCCGCCCCGATCAGGTGGCGATCCATCTGAGCGGGGCGCACCCCTCCACGCTGCTCGCTTCGACCGGCGCGCGCACCGCGGGGCTCCATCCGCTCCGCGCGTTCGCGGAGCTCGAGGCCTCGCTGCGCGGCCTGCCCGGCACGTTTTGTTTCGTGGAGGGCGCGGCGGTGGAGGTGGCGGAGCGGTTGGCGCGCGACGCCGGGGGCGTGCCGGTGCGCATCGAGACCGGACGCAAGCTGCTCTACCACGCCGGCGCCACCGTGGCCTCCAACTACCTCGTCACGCTCCTCGACTGGGGCGCGCGCCTCCTGACGCGCGCCGGGGTGGCGCGGGAGCGCGGGGAGGAGGCGCTCCTGGCGCTGATGCGCGGCGCCCTGGACAACGCGCAGGCGCTCGGCCTGCCGCAAGCGCTCACCGGTCCCGCGGCCCGCGGCGACGCCGCACTCGTGGCGGACCACCTCCAGGCCCTGGCGGGGGAGGAGCGCGCTCTCTATCGGGCGCTCCTTTGGGCCACGCTCCCGCTGGCGAAGGGGAAAGGGGCGCTCGGCGACGACGCGGAGCGCGCGCTGCGGAGGCTCGCGGAAGAATCCTGACGGGCGTACGCTCCGTACTCCCCGCCCCCCTACCCGTACATCAAATCGATCTCGCGCGCGTACCGCTCGGCGATCTGGTTGCGGCGCAGTTTGAGCGTCTGCGTCTGGAGGCCGTTCTCGGGAGAGAAGGGCTCCTGCACCAGGGCGAACCGGGTCACTCCCTCATGGGCGGGGCGTCCCGCCGCGGTGCCGGTGCGCGCGCGCAGCCACGCGCGCAGCTTGCCGGCGAGCTCGGGGTCGTCCGCCTGATCCTCCCGCGGGACGAGCAGCGCCCCGAGGCCCTTGCGGTCCTGGCCCACGATCATCACCTGGCGGAGCAGCCGGCTCTCGAGGAGCGCGTTCTCGATGGGCTCGGGCTCGACGTTCTCGCCGCCGGAGAGCACGATCGTCTCCTTGCTGCGGCCGATGAAGACGAGATCGCCCTCCGGGGTGAGCGAGCCGAGGTCGCCGGTGTCGAACCAGCCGTCGGGGGAGAGGACGGCGCGGGTGAGCTCCTCGTCGCGATAGTAGCCGCGCATCACCTGGGGGCCGCGCACGAGGAAGGTCCCGGAAGGGCCGACCTTCACCTCGGTCTCGTCCACCGGGCGTCCGATGGTGCCCAGCACGTTGTTCGCGGGACGGCGGATCGACACGACCGGCGCCGTTTCGGTGAGGCCGTAGCCGATGAGCAGACAGACGCCGACGATCGCGAAGAATTCGTCCACATGCGGGGGGAGATAGCCGCCGCCGCTGATCGCGGCCTTAAGGCGGCCGCCCGTGGCGGCCGCGATCTTGCGATAGAAGAGCCGGCGCCCGAGGAGATCCAGGGGCCAGCCCAAGGGGTTGCCGCGGCGCCTCATGCGGGAGGAGGCGTAGCAGGCGCGGAAGAGGGCGCGCACCAGGGGGCCGCGCTTCTCCACGGCGGCGAGCGCCCCCTCGCGCACCGATTCCCAGATGCGCGGCACCGAGGCGAAAAAGTGCGGGCGGTGTTCTCTCAGGTCGTCGCGCAGGCGCCGCTTGTCGGTGTAGACGGTGGTGCAGCCGATGCCGAAGGCGCAGAGCTCCACGGTCTGCTCGAAGGTGTGCCAGGGCGGCAGGAGGGAGACCCAGAGGTCCCCGGGACGGATGTCCACCAGGGGCGGGAGCACGCGCATGTTGTGCGCGATGTTTCTCTGCTCGAGGACGACGCCCTTCGGCCGGCCGGTTGTGCCCGACGTGTAGAGAAGGACCGCGATGTCGTCGGGCCGGCGTGCGCAGGCCGCGGCGACCAGCTCCGCGCCATCCTCCCCGGCCGGCGCCGGGAAGCCCTCCCCTTCCATGGGGATGACCGTGAGGCCCGCCGGCAGACGGGCGGCGACCTTCGCGCTGCCCGCGAACACGATGCGCGCTTCGGCGTGCCGCAGGATGTACTCGAGGTCGGGCTGCGACGTCTCCTCCCCTCGCGTGACTGCGACGCCGCCCGCCGCGAGGATGCCGGCGAAGGCGTGGAACCAGCGCGGGCTGTTCTCCGCGATGAGGCCCACGCGGTCGCCGGGCGCCACGCCCAGCCGGCGCAGCGCCTGCGCTACGCCCAGGATCGCCCGAGCCGCTTCGCGGAACGTCCAGCGCTCGCCGCGCAGGATCTGCATCGTGCGATCCGCGTGATCCACGAACGCCGGGAAGAGCCGCGCCCCGATCGTATCCGCGCCGGTTTGGTCCATGGCCTGGGTGGTTATACTGCCCTTAGGCTTCCCGATTGTCTCCGGAGGATTCCATGAGCGTGACCACCCTCACCGACGCGAATTTCGACAGCGAGGTGATCCACTCCAGTGTGCCCGTCCTGGTGGACTTCTACGCCACGTGGTGTGGGCCCTGCAAGGCGCTGAGCCCCATCGTCGAGAAGCTGGCGGGGGAGTTCCAGGGCAAGCTCAAGGTGGGCAAGCTCAACATCGACGATTCGCCCCAGGCGCCGAGCCAGTTCTCGGTGCGCGCGGTGCCGACGCTCCTCTTCTTCCACAAGGGGCGGGTGGTGGACACCGCCGTGGGGTTCAAGTCGGAGAACGACTTGCGCTCCCGCATCCAGAAGGTCGTGGCTTGATCCGCTCCCCATGAGGCGCCGGGCCGGGAGCGCCGCGGCGGTCGCGGCCCTTCTCCTTCTCGCCGCGGGCCGAGCCGCGGGGGAGGAGGGCTTTCCGGCGATGCGTGCCCGCATGCAGCAGGCGCGCGACCGCGTCTACCCCTCCCTCGTCCACATCCTGAACGTCGAGGAGGTCTTCGCCGGAGGGCAGCGGCGCCGGCAGGTCAGCACCGGGAGCGGTTTTTTCTACGACGCGCACGGCCACATCGTCACCAACTTCCACGTGGCCGGGCGGGCGGAGCGGCTCTTCGTCACCCTCGCCTCGCGCACCAAGATCCCCGCGACGCTGGTCGCGGGGGATGTCTACACCGACCTCGCCGTACTGCGGGTCGATCCGAAGCTGGCGTTTCCCGACGGCAAGCCGCTCTTCGCCACGCTGGGGGATTCCGCGAGGATCGCGGAGGGGGATTTCGTGATGGCGATGGGCTCGCCCCTCTCGCTCGCGCGGACGATCTCCTTCGGCATCATCTCCTGCCGCGACCGCGCGCTGGGCACGCTGCGCCTCGGCGGGCATGAGACCGGGATCTTCAACACATGGATCCAGACCGACGCGGCGATCAACCCGGGGAACAGCGGCGGGCCGCTGGTCGATCTCCATGGCGACGTCATCGGCGTGAACACCCGCGCGGGCTTCGGGTACGACAACATCGGCTTCGCCATCCCGAGCAGCGTCGTGCGCGAGGTGGTGCAGGAGCTCTTGGCGCGGGGAAAGGTGGTGCGCGGCTACCTGGGTTTCACGCTCCAGCAGATGGACGAGTTCGAGGATTCCGCGCTGGCTGCCGGGGCGCCCGGGGTGCTGGTTGCCGCGGTGGCGGAGAACTCGCCGGCCGCGCGCGCGGGGTTCCGGCCCGGGGACATCCTCGCCTCGCTCGAGGGCGCGCCCTTCGAAGCGCGATTCGAGGAGGAGCTGCCGGGGCTCTACCGGCGCATCGCCGCGCTTCCCGTCGGCAGTCCCGCGCGGCTCGGCGTCGTCACCGGAACGGCCCCGCGCGAGGTGGAGGAGCGCGAGGTGGTGCCGGAGGAGTTGGGCCGCCACCTCGGCCGCGACGCCGAGGTGAAGGAGTGGGGGCTCACCGTGCGGGCCATCACGAAGCGGATGGCGCAGGCCCTTGCCCTCCCCGATGCGGCGGGCGTCGTCGTGACGGGGGCGCGCGGCGCGGGACCCGCCGGCGGCGGCAGGCTCCTGAGCGACGACGTGATCGTGGCGATGCAGGGGGAGGTGGTGAAGGACCTCGAGGCGTTCGAGGCGCTCGCGGCTCGGCTCGTGGCCGCGCGCGCCAACCCGATCCGGATCGCGCTGCGCCGCGGCACCCTGCTCGACGTCACCGTGCTGCGTCCCACCTACGAGGCGCTGCCCGACGACGAGGAGCCGCTTCCCATCGACGAGGGGGAGTGATCGTGAGGATCCTTGCCGCGCTCCTCCTGCCGCTCCTCGCCGCTCCCGCCCGCGCCGAGGGTTTGGGCGAGCGCCTCTGGATGGTGCGTGTCTCTCGCGAGGAGCAGCGGGGGGCCGGCGCGGTGGAGGTCTTTCTCGCTCCCGCGCTTCCCGCCGGGCCCGACGGCCTGCTCCTCTGCGCCGGATTCTCCCTCGACGCGCCGCGGGAGAACGCCTCTCTGGAGGCTGTCGCCATCGCGCCCGACGGCGCCGAGCACGAGGCGCAGTTCATCGGCGGACACCACGAAGAGCCCTGCACCTTCTTCCGCGTGAAGGGGGAGGCGGCCAAGAGCTGGGCGCCCGTGGAGCTGAAGGGCGTCGCGGCGGCGGAGGGCGCCCGCGTCCTCATCCTGGGCCGCCACGGCGTCAACCTCGGCTACGCCCTGCGCCGCAAGCGCACGCGGGTCGAGGCGGCGGTCCTGCACCAGGTGCCGGTCTACGCGATGGAGGGGCTGGACGAGACCTGGCTGGGCTGCGTCGCGCTGACGGCGGACGGCCGGCTCATCGGCTTCGTGACCACCATGGACTCCCTGGAGGAGGAGGGGGGGTACGTGGTGGGGGTAGGGGAGGCGACGACGATCGTCGTCGCGGCCGAGGGGTTCGCCGAGATGGCGCTCCATCCGGGCCCGCCTGAACTGAAGGCGTGGCTCGGCATCAACCTCTCGCCTCTCGACGAGGAGCGCGAGCGGTTCTTCGGCGTCGAGGAGGACCTGGCGGGGGCGCTCGTCACGGGGGTGGCCGAGGGATCCCCCGCGGCGAGGGCGGGTGTGCGACTCTGGGACGTGCTGCAGCGGATCGGGGACCTGGAGGTCTACCTGGAGAAGGCCGCCGACCGCGAGGCGTTCCTCGCGCGCGTGCAGCGCCTCCCCCTGGGAAAGCCGCTCCCCTGCCGCGTGCTCCGCTTTACGGAAGGGCCCTCCGGCTCCTACACCCGCGCGGTTCTGGAACTCGAGATGACCCTGGAGGCGCGCCCGGTCGACTTCGCCGATGCTCCCGAGGGCGAGGTGCCCGAGCTGGGGCTCAAGTGCAGGTCCGCGACGCAGGACTGGTTGGCCGCGCGCGCCCTCCCGGCGGAGACGCGCGGGGTCGTCGTCACGCGGGTGCGGGAGGGGTCGCCCGCCGAGCTGGCGGGCGTGCTGCCGGACGATCTGGTGCTGCAGGCGGACGGCGCTCCCATCGCCGATCTCGTCAGCCTCAAGGCGGCGACCGCCGCCGCGCGCCTCGCGGGCCGAGCCAAGGTGGTCCTCTTCGTGCGGAGGGGCGCCGAGACGGCCTTCCTCTCGCTTCGCCCCAGCTGGTGAGGCCCATGACGCCGGCCGAGAAGGAGGAGGGCTACCGGCGCGTGGAGGATGGAATCGACGCCTACCTCGAAGAGTGCACCGAACGCGTGGGTGCGATGGCCACCCTCGCCGCATTCCTCAAGGAGCAGCTTAGCCACATCTTCTGGGTCGGGTTCTATCTGGCGGACGAGGACGGAAGCCTGCGCGTGGGACCCTACCAGGGTCCCCCTGCGACCCCCCTGCTCCCCGCGGGCAAGGGGGTCTGCGGCGCCGCGCTCCGCGAAGGCAAGACGCTCATCGTCCCCGACGTGCACGCCTTCCCTGGCCACATCGCCTGCGACTGCCGCAGCAGGAGCGAAATCGCGCTGCCCTTCAGGTTCGAAGGCGGCTTGGCAGCAGTTCTGGACGTCGATTCGGCCCTGCCCGCGGCATTCGACGAAACCGATCGCCGGCATCTGGAGGAGCTTCTGGGCCGGATCTCCAGCCGCCTATCGTGACGCGCACGTCCTCCGTGGAGGACACTTCCGGGCGGCCACCCGCAGTTCTTCTTTACAGGGCCCGTTAGAAAAGAACCGGGGGCCGAGCATTGCGCTCGACCCCCGGGGTTTTCACGACGCCTAAGCGGGTGGGTGTGTGGGGATTGGGTACGGTACGGAAGAGGGAACTCGGCGTCGTGTTGATGTCGGCATCGGCTACACGAGGTCGGTCATGCTGTTTTGCCGGTGCCGTTGGGCTCTGTTCACTTGTGAATCTCGCTGCTTTCACCCCTGAATACGCACACGCCGTACCGAAGATTCGCGAATAATCGGGCTGGGTAGAATTCCGAGCGAAAAATGGGGGGGGGCGGGGGGGCGCCCAGCCTCCGGGGCGGGCCCTAGGGCCTGTCTGAATACTCCATCGTCGGCCCGAGCCCGCGCAGCCGGGCGAAGCCAGATGGAGTAATCAAACAGACCTTAGGAGGCTTCCTTGGATCCTCGCCGAAGGAGCCGGCTGGTCTCCAGCGCCTCATTATGGGAAAACGCCATGCGCAGGGTGGCAGACTCGCCGTTGGCGTCCTCGCAGGGGTAGAGGAGGAAACGAATCGCTCCATCCTTCTCGGCGAGGTCCTCCGGCGGGCCGAACTTCCCGAGGATCTCCCGGGCGTTCATGCCGGTCTGAAGGCTCTGGTAGCAGGCGTAGGGCAGGACCGGCCGCCTGCCCCGCCCGAGGGGATCGACCTGCCCCTTCCAGGCCGAGCAGGCGGCCAGAATCAGGAGCAGGGTGGCTGCGGTTATGCTGCGCTGCACCCGGCCCAGGATAGCCTCTCCGCCGTGCCCGCAGCAACGTCCTTCAAGGGCAAGCAGCTCTATCCCTTCCAGAAGCGCGCGATCGAAGCCATCGACGAGGGGAGGTCCGTCATCGTGGCGGCCCCCACCGGGGCGGGCAAGACGTTGGTGGCGGACTACGCCATCGAGCACGCCTTCCTCGAGGGGCGGCGCATCGTCTACACGGCCCCGGTCAAGGCGCTCTCCAACCAGAAGTTCCGCGATTTCCGCGAGGAGCACGGCGACGCGGTCGGGATCATGACCGGGGACGTCACGATCAATCCGGATGCCCCGCTCCTCATCATGACCACCGAGGTGTTTCGGAACACGATCTTCGAGGATCCGCGGCGCCTCACCGAGGTCTCCTTCGCGATCTTCGACGAGGTGCACTACATCGACGACGAGGAACGCGGCACCGTCTGGGAAGAGTCGATCCTCTACGCGCCCGCCCACATCCGCATCATCGCGCTCTCCGCCACGATTCCGAACGTGGAGCAGTTGGCGGGCTGGATCCGCAAGACGCGCGACGTGGAGATCGACGTGGTGATCGAGCAGCAGCGCCCGGTCCCCCTGCACCACTTCCTCTATCTCGACGAGGCGGGCCCGAAGGAGCTGCGCCAGCTCAAGGGGTTGCTCCACAAGCCGCCCTCGCGCCGCCGCTTCCGCGAGGGGGGCTACCCCAGCCACCCCCTCGGCTACGCCTGTCGGGAGAACTGGCTCCCCGCCCTCTATTTCGCCTTTTCGCGCATCGACTGCGAACGGCTCTGCGAGCGGGAGGCGAGGCGCAACCTCCTCACGGCGGGGGAGCGGCGCAGCATGCTCGCGCACTTCGACGATTTGGCGCTGCGCTACGAGGTGGACGGGCAGCCGGGCACGGAGCGGCTGCGCGCGCTCGCGGCGCAGGGCACGCTCTACCACCACGCCGGTCTCCTTCCCATCCACAAGGAGATCGTGGAGCGCCTCTTCACCACCGGCGCCGTCAAGCTCCTCTTCACCACCGAGACCTTCGCGCTGGGGGTGAACATGCCGGCCCGCTGCGTCATCTTCGACAGCCTCAAGAAGTTCGACGGCGTCGACTTCTCCTGGCTCAAGACGCGCGACTACATGCAGATGGCGGGGCGCGCCGGGCGTCAGGGCATCGACGACGAGGGGCTCGTGCTGAGCCGGCTGGACTTGCGCGAGGCGCACTGGATGCCGCTCCAGCGCATCCTGCAGGGGGAGGCGGAGCCGGTCACGAGCCGGTTCAACCTCTCCTACTCCACGCTTCTCAGCCTCTACACCCGCCTCGGGGCGGACGTGGCCAGCGCCTATGACCGGAGCTTTGCGCACTACCAGCAGGGGAAGCGGGAGCGCGCCGAAGCCTCGCCGCGCAACCGGATCCTCTCGCGGCGCATCCGGGTGCTCAAGGAGGCGGGCTACATCGACGAGAAGGGGCTCACGCCGCGCGGGGAGATGGCGCGCCGCATCAACGGCTACGAGATCCAAATCACGGAGTTCTTCCACGCCGGCCTGCTGGAGCGGGCGAGCGTGCTCGAGCTGGCGCCGCTCTTCGTGGCCATCGTCTACGAGGCTCGGAAGGGGGACGATTCCGAGCCCTCCTCCCAGCCCCGGCTGGAGAAGGAGGCGATCGGAAAGGTGCGCGAGTGGCGCCGCCGCGAGCGGCAGCTGGATCTCAAGGAGCTGACCAAGGCGCCGGATTTCGGCCTCACTTCGGTGGTGCTGGCCTGGGCGAAGGGGGCGGGGTTCGACGATCTGGGCCGCCTCACCTCCGCCTCCCAAGGCGATCTGGTCCGGACGTTCCGCATGGCGCTGCAGCTCATGCGCCAGCTCCGCCGCGTGCTCGAGCGCGACGATCCGCTCCGCGCCAAGCTCCTCGACGCAGCGGCCCTCATGGACCGGGACGTGGTGGATGCGCGCCGCCAGCTCGAGCTCGGCTGACCCGCGCCGCCGTCCCGGCTCCGTTGCTACACTGCCTCCGATGGCCCGAAAGCCCGACCCGAACAAGAAGGACGCGGAGCGCGGGCGAGCCGCGCCCGCAGGGCACGAGGACCCCGGTTCGGATACCTCCCCCGATGCGCGCCTCGTGAACGCCTTGGAGACCGATCCCGCCTTCTTCAAGGATCCGCTCATCGGCACCACCCTCGGCAAGTGCAACATCGAGAAGTACATCGGCGAGGGAAAGACGGCGATCGTCTACCGCGCCCAGTACCAGCCGCTCAAGCGGACGGTCGCGGTGAAGGTGCTGCAGTCCGCCATGACCGAGATCCCGGCGGTGCTCCGCGTTTTCCAGCAGGAGGGGCGCGCCGTCGCCGCCATCGACCACGGGAACGTCCTGAAGATCTACGACGTCGGCGAGGATCGCGGCTTTCACTACATGGTTCTCGAGCTGTTGCGCGGGAAGAACCTGCTCGAGATCATCGAGGCCGCGGAAGGGGGCAGGCTCCCGGTCGAGGAGGCGCTCCACTACACCAAGCAGGCCGCGAAGGGGCTCGGCGCGGCGCACAGGAAAAACCTCGTCCACCGCGACATCAAGCCGCAGAACCTGGTCATCGAACCGGGCGGCACGCTCAAGATCGTCGACTTCGGACTCGCGGCCGAATCGGAGGGCGCGTTCTCCGGCGGGCGGCTCGGCACGCCGCACTACATGTCCACCGAGCAGTGCCGAGGGGAGCACGCTTCCAACGCCTCCGACATCTACTCCTTGGGAATCACGCTCTTCCACATGCTCGTCGGGCATCCGCCGTACTCCGGCCTGCAGACCAAGGAGGCGATCATCGCGGAGCACCTGAAGGCCAGGAAGCTCGAGCCCGAGAAGCTCCGCCCCGATCTCCCGCGCCCGGTGGCGGATCTCGTGCGCCGCATGACGAGGGCCGACGCCGCGCTGCGCCCCCTGGCGGCGGAAGTCTTCGACCTCATCGACAAGATCGAGGCGGGGAAGGGCGGGAAGGCCGACGCAGTGCGGCGCGGCGGGCGTCACGGCCGTGGTGCCCGCCAGTCGGGGGCCCCTCCCGTGGGGCTCATCGCCGGAGGCGGCATCCTGGTCCTCCTGGTCATCGTGCTTCTCATGTCGAGCGGCAAGTCCCCCGCGCCGGAGCCCGCGGGCACCGAGGCCGCCCAGGCCCCCGCGCCCCCCCCCGATCCCAAGCCGGCCCGGGCGGACCCCAAGGGTCCTGCCGCCAAGGCGGGGACGCTCGACGAGCAGCTCCAGGAACTCTTCGCGCAGGCGGAGCAGGAAGAGAAGACCGGGAACAACCGGGAGGCGCAGTACCTCTACAACCAGGTGCTCCTCAAGGCGCCGGAGGGCTCGGCCTGGGCCCGGCGCGCGAAGGCCGCGGCCGTGGCGCTGAAGGAGCTGATCGACGCCGGGGCGGGGCCGCGCGAGAAGAAGGTCTACATCAGCGTGGGCGACAGCGCCCGCGCGGGGGAGGAGTTCGCCGGCAGACGGCCCGAGTGGAACCGGCGGCTCGCGCTCATGGAGAGCGCCACGGTACGGGCCGAGATGGAGGCGTTCGTGCAGCGGACGCGGGCCGAGTCGCCCGAGCGGCTCGACGTGGAGGCGGCGCTGCGGCTCGTCGGCTACATCGAGGGGCTCCTCGAGATGGCGAGCACGCGCGGCCACACCCTGAGCGCGGGCAAGGAGCGCTGGTCGCGCTACGACATCCAAGCGTCGGGGGATCTCGCGGTCGTCGGCGCCGACGCGGCGGGCGTGCGCGTGGCCGACACGTCCGAGGAGCAGGCGCAGCCGACGGCGCGCCCGTGGGCCTCCCTGGCCCCGCGCACGGTGATCCGCTTCCTGGACGCCTTGCGCAACGAGCAGAGCCCCCGGGAAAACCTCTGGCTGGGGTTCTACTGCACCTTGGTGGGGAGCGACCTGGCGGAAACCTACTTCAGCAACGCGCTGGTGCTGGAAGACGGCGCCCCGTTCCGGGCCGAGATCGAGGCCGCCCGGGCGCCCTGACCCGGCCCGCGCCGGCCCAGGGCGAGGTTGCGCGGCCGCTCCCGAGCGCTACAATGCCCGGTCGCTCTGCGGGCGTAGCTCAGTGGTAGAGCACAACCTTGCCAAGGTTGGGGTCGTGAGTTCGAGCCTCATCGCCCGCTCCAACGGGGCCCCCTCCCTTCCGGGGGGGGCCCCGCGTCATTCCGGAGGCGTCACTTCTTCCGCGTGTAGGTGATCTCGACCACCATCGTGTTGGGCTCCCCGATGGCCAGGTCGTGGATCTCGTAGACGAGCCGGTCGTTGTCGAGGACGCGCATGACGTACTTGACCGGCTTGTCGTGCTCGCCGGTCATCGGCTCATCCATCGCGCCGTAGAGGGTGAGCACCGTTCCGGTGCGGTCGCGCAGGCCCTCCGAGGTGTAGAGCGCCGTGCCCATGCTGTCCACGTAGCTCTGCACGAACTTCCTCTTGAAGTTGTCGTAGCCGAGCGTCCCGAAGTGCTTGCTGGGCATTTTCATCATGACGCTGGAGCTCTCCATGGAGAGCCACTTGCCCTCGACGAGCCAGCGGGTTTGGGCCGTCCCCTTCGACTCCATGGCCGCCGTGCCGGGGCCGCCCATGGTCACCTTCATCGTGGTGTCCCACGTGCCGACGAACTGCGCGAGCCACTGGTGCGGCTCGCCCGGGGTGCAGGATTCCTGCCAGCGTTTCATCATCGCGGCCATTTCCTCCGGCGAGGGTTGCCGCGCTTCCCCGCCTTCGCCCCCGGCGTTCAGTCGCAGGGCTCCGAGGAGCGTCGCTGCCAGGATCAGGAAAAGGGTGAGGAGCGGTCGTGCGCGCATGGTTCCTTCCTTCCGGTGGGAGGTCCTGAATCCCCACAGGGTAGCGCGCGCGCAGGGTCGGGGGAACGGGGGGGGCCTGCCCCACGCCGCCCGCGCGGCTCAGAGCCTATCCGAGAACCCGGCGTCAACACCGAGGCCGAGCGAGCGGGCCGAGCGCGAGCCGCGACGACGAGGCCGTATTGGCGAACTACG
>JBQTIG010000019.1:0-10798 GCA_052388375.1 Planctomycetaceae bacterium
GGCCGCCGCCCCCGCCGCCGGAGGCGCCCGAGCGGGCGTTGTTCCCGTTGGAGAACTGGTATTGATGGATGCCCCCCCCCGCGCCGCCGCCGCTCCCGCCGAAGATGATGAGGATCATCTCGCGGTCCCCGTAGGCGGCGCCCCCCACGCTGCGAACGCCGATGACGCCGGACGTGGGCATGTTCCAGTTGCAGGGCGTTCCGGTATCGCAGGCCGGGCCAGGGGTGCCTACCGCCCCGGAGACATTGAGCAGGTCCTCACCCCTCGTCCCGGGGGTTGCATGTCCACCCCCCCCGCCGCCGGTTCCGGTGACGGCGCCGGTACCGCCCCCAGCGTTCGAGAGTCCGACGCAGGCGTAGACTTCCCCACCGTTGCCCCCGCGGCCCGGCCCGAACCCCTTCTGGGAGAACGGGAAGCCCGCCCTGGCCTGGGCGCAGGCGTTCAGATAGCTGTCGAAGCTGCCGCAGCTGCCGGCCGAGAAGGTGCAGACTTTGAGTCCGGACTTGGCGGTGCCGCCGGCGAAGCCGCCGGGCCCTCCCGCGCCGCCGGCCAGGATCCCGCCCCCGGCGAGGAGCCCGTTGCCTCCCGCCGCATTCACGGTGCCCGCGATCTGGGCGACGTTGGAAACGCGGATGCGCGCCGGATTGCGTCCGATGAAGCGCAAGATGGAGGAGGCGCTGACGGTGAGGTTCTTGAAAAGCCACTCGGTCGCCTTCGGGCTATCGAAGGTTCTCGTGCCTGCGGCGGGAAGGCCGCTGTTGGAGTAGGTGTCGAGCGGGTCGGGGTCGGCGACCATGAAGGGGTTGCCGACCGAGGCGTTGAGGATGTCGCCGGTGTCGAGGGTCAGCGTTGCGCCGCCGGTGACGGAACGGTCTCCGTCCCGACCGTCGCCGAAGGCGCTGAGGAATCCCACCGCCTTGCTCGGGTTGGCGGCCGGATCGTAGAGCGCGGAATTCAGGAGCGCGGGATTGGTGGTGGTCCCCCCGGTCTCCGGCTTGATGAGATCGACCAGGGGGGCGTACTCGAGCGTGCGCGTGCGAAAGACCGCCGGTTGATTGCGGACCAGGAACTCGCTCGTGTAGCCGAGACCCCCCACCTCGGTGAACGCCACGCCGTCGACCAGCGTCGCTCCGTCGCCGGTGAGGCCGTTCTCGCCGATGAAGGTCTTCCGGAAGTCGATCCCCAGGATCGAGCCGCCGAAGACGATCCGATAGCGGGCGTCATCGACCAGCGTCTGCTGCGGAACTACCCGGATGGAGACGACCAGTCCGGTCGCCGTGAATCGCTGGACCACCGAGACCGTGATCGGCACGCCGAAGGAGACCGGAGTCCCGAAGTGACCCGGCGTGACGGTATCGGGCGGCGCGGTGAATGCACCGTTCCGGACCTCGAACATTTTCACGTTCGCGGTCGTGACGGTGAGGGGATCGAGCGGCTCGCTCACGAAGAGGTCGAACTGCCAATTGGTGGAGAAGCCCGTCGCGAGACCGCCCGCGCCCGGGTCGATCAGGCGGGGGACCGGCGCGCCGACCGGGGCGGCGATGAGCGTGGCGTTGTCGAGCAGCGCGAGGAACGCCGGGCGCGGATCCTTGCGGGAGAGGTCGATCGTGCCTCCCGTGGTGAGGTCCGTCGCGACCAAGCCGACGGCGCGCGGAGGCTGGGTGGGAAAGATGTCTTCGAAGAACTGGCTCGTGCTGAACAGGAACTCCTGCTGGTAGATCAGGCTGGCCCCCTGCGCCGCGACGAGAGAGTCGGCTCCCGCCTTGAGGAAGAGGTGGTAGCTGGCGTTTGCCCGGAGGCCGGCGTCGCTGCGGTCGGTGAGTTCGGGGTACTTCGGAACAAAGATGACCCGGTCGCCCGAGATCTGGTACGTGCCGATGGCGCGACTGAAGTCCCCTGCCTGCACATTCTGGATCTTGATGCGTTCGAATAGATCTTGTCCGGAAGCCACCGCCTGGGTGAAGCGCAGATTCAGGACAGTGTTCCGAGCAAGGTTGTCTTTCCCCCCCTCCCGGAACTCAACCAGTTGAAACTCGCTCCCCGTTCCAGGGGATCCACCCGTACATCCGCTCAAGAGGCCCGCGATGCCGACGCAGGCCGCAAGAATCGCCTTACGCATCGATCGTACCTCCGACGCTCTTGGCGCCCCCTCTCACAAGGGCGCCGCGCCCAAATGCTCTCACTCTGGCTGGCGGCACTCCCTCTCACAAGGGCGCCGCGCGCACTTGCCGACACCAAGCCTAACGGACCGCCACGGCTGCCGCCAAGGGGAATCCGCCTAGGCGGACCCCCGACTACTTGACGTCGCCGAGCGGCGTTTGGTTCGACGCGCGCCCTAAGTCCCCCCCGGGGGCTGCGTGCCTCGCGGGGTGCGGCGCCCCGGGGTGAATAAAAAAGAGGAGCCCCCGGCCTCGCGGCAGGGGGCTCCCCGAAGAGTCGATTCGGATGCCTAGTTGAAGGTGAAGCGCACCGTGACCCGTTCCATCATGGCGAAGGGCCCGATGGCCGCCTCGACACCGACGGTATATTCGAAGGCGGCGACCACCCTCAGGAAGGCATCGCGTGCCGGAGCCCCGGCGGGATTGAGGCCCGCCATGGCCCCGGGGATGAGCGTGGTCACGACGGAAGGGCCTATCCGCTCGATCGTGGCGACCGGGATGGCCGCCATCGGCTCCGTCGCGAGATCGGGCCTGAGCGGGTCATCGAGGCGCGCCCTGGCCGTGGACATCGAGATGAGCACCCGCTGGCCAACGGCCACGATGCCGACCACCTCGGTCGCTACCAGGTCGGCGTAGTCGGGATTGGCGGCGCGCACTCCGAAGAGTTCCGTGATCGCGGAGATGGAGCTGAACCGCGAAGCGTCGAACGAGCGGATCGTGAGGACGCCGTTGACGTAGCCGTCATAGTTCCCCGGCATGCCGGGGAGGAACCCGGTCACGGCTCCGTCGGCATCCATGAGGAAGATGAACCCCTTGCCGCCGTCGCCGCCCGCGTTGCAGTTGGTGCACGTGAAGGAGGTGCCGATTTCGGGGCTGAGCCCGCCGACTCCACCCCGCGCGTCGAGGAGGGCGCCGGTCAGGACGAGATCGGATCCCGAGATGAGCGCGAGACCTCCGCCAGCCGCTGCGCCGCCGGAGCCACTCACCTGATCCCAGCCAGTCGAGCCCTGATTGACGATGACGCCCTGGCCGCCGGAGCCGCCCGCGACCGTGATCACGCCGCTCACGACGATGTTCCCCGAGGCGATGATCTCGACGATGCCGCCGCCGCCGCCGCCCGCCCCGCCCGAGCTGGCGGTGCCGACGAACTGGTAGGCACTGATCGACCCGCCTGCCGCGCCGCTCGAGCCTCCCATGAGCACGGTCACGAGAAGACGGTCCCCGTAGACGGGGCCGGGACGCCCGCGCACCCCGATCACCGACCCGTTGGGAACGTTCCAGTTGACGCCGCAGGCGGGACCGGGCGTGCCCACGCTGCCGCCGATGTTGAGCACGTCCTCCCCCGCCGTCCCGGCCGTGGCGTAGCTCCCTCCACCCCCGCCCGTGCCGGTCACCCGTTGCGAACCGCTCTTGTGGTCCGTGGCGTAGTAGCCATACATGTCGCCGCCGCCGAGCCCGCGTCCGGGGCCGTTGCCGTGGAGCGCGAAGGGGAACGCCGCCTTGGCCCCCGCGCAGTTATTCAGGTAGCTGTCGAACGATCCGCAGGAGCCGCTCGTGAACGGGCAGGCTTTGCTGCCGATCTTCGCGTTGCCTCCGGCGAACCCGCCCGGCCCTCCGGCGCCGCCCAGCGGAGTCCCGCCGCCGCCCTTCGCGCCGTTCGAACCGGCACCGGTGAGGGTGCCGGCGACCTGCACGATCCCCGCGACGCGGATCCGCGCGGGATTCCTCCCGATGATGCGAAGGACAGAGGAGGCCGACACCGTGAGGCTTGCGAACTGCCACTCGGTCGGTTTCATGCTGTCGAACGTCCGCAGACCGGGCGTAGGCAGGCTGCTGTTGTTGTAGCTGTCGGTGGGATCCGCATCCGTGACGGAGAAGGGATTCCCGAGCGCGGCGTTGAGCACATCGCCCGTGTCGATGGTGACCGTGAGGCCACCGCCTACGCTGAGCGGGCCCATGTTGCCGTCGCCGAACGCGGAGAGGAACCCGACCGCCCTGCTCGGGTTTGTCGCGGGATTGTAGAGGGACGAGTTCTTCTTGGCCGGGTCGAGGGTCGTCGGACCGGTCTCCGGCATGATGCCGTCCACGAGCGGGTCGTACTCGAGGGCACGCAGGGAAGCGATCGGCGCTCGATCCGCGACGAGGAATTCGCTCGTGTAGCCGAGTCCGCCGACCTCGGGGAGGGGCACGCCGCCGACGAGGGCGGTGCCGTCGCCCGTGAGCCCGTTGTCGCCGATGAAGGTCTTGCGGAAGTCGAGGCCGAGAATCGCGCCAGAGAAGACGATGCGGTAGCGCGCATCGTCCACGAGGGTCTGCTGGGGCGTCACACGGATGGCGACGTAGAGGCCCGCAGCGGTAAACCGCTGGACGAGCGCGACGGCGATCGGCACGCGGAAACTGACCAGCGTCCCGAAGTGGCCCGGGGTCGCCATGTCGCCCACCCCGTTGAATGCGTCATTCCGGATCTCGAACATCTGGACGTTGCCGGTGTGGATCGTGTTGGGATCGAGGGGCTCGCTGCAAACCAGATCGATCTCCCAGGGAGTCGCATAGCTGGGGGCGCCGCCCGCCCCCGGCTCGATCAGGCGGGGAATCGGGGCACCGATCGGGGCGGCCATAAGCGTGGCGTTGTCGATGAGCGCGAGGAACGCGGGCCGGGGATCGAGCCGCGACAAGACAAACGAACTGCCGGCGCCAGGGCCAGTGGACCTATCCGTCGCGATGAGCGCGAGGGCTCGCGGCGGCTGCGTCGGGAGGATGTCCTCGAAGAACTGGCTGGTGTTGAACAGGAACTCCTGCTGGTAGGCGAGTTGGTGCGAGTTGCCCGAGACGAGCGAGTCTGCGCCCGACTTGAGGAAGACGTGATAGCTTCCGTTGGCCCGCATGCCCGCGTCGCTGCGGTCGGGGAGTTCGGGGTACTGCGGGATGAAATTCACGCGATCGCCCGAGACGTCGTAGAACCCGATGGCGCGCGAGAAGCTCGACGACGGAGCGCCCTGGACGTTCTGGATCTTGATCCGTTCGAAGAGGTCCTGGCCGGGTGCGACATCCTGGGAGAAGCGGAACGTCAACACCCTGTTCCGCGCGATGTTGTCCTTCCCTGATTCCAGGAACTCGATGAGCTGGAACACTCCGCCGGCATCCACGCCGCCTCCCGAGCTGCACGCCCCGACGAGCGCGAGAACCGCAAGAAGCGCTGTAATCTTCCGCACAGTCATCACCATGCCTCCGGCCCACCGCTCTTTCGGGGGCCAACAAACGTAGGTCTCGACCGATCCACTCGAATTCCAGAGAACGAACCATGCCACGCCCGCGCGGTAGCACTGCCTCCCGCAGCGGGTCCGGCTCGGAGTTGCACCATCATACAAGATCGACCGTCCGGCAAGCCACTCCCCCTCTGCGATTCTGCCCCAATGGGGCCGCACGAGGGCGATGCCTGGAGGATGGTCGGTTGGCTGTTCAACACTCTTCTGCCTTGGCTTCTCTGCACGCGGCCCAGCCAGTAGCCCTCTGGGATTACGGACTTACCCGCGCCCTACCGGGTGCAAAGGGAGTACCAAGCTCGGCAACTCCAGCGACTGTTTGTTAACTTATTGTGACACAATAGGTTAGGCAGAGTCCGGTCTTGCGCGCAGGGGCTTGGCGTGCGGTTTCGCACTCGGAGGTTGGCTCGAAGATCAGCGTCCGCACGGCCCGAGGTGGTCGCTTGCGTGCGACGATGCAGGGGCATGTCCCCCCCCGCACCCCCCGGTTCCAGGAGTGTTTCCAGGGGGGCGGGGGCGCTCACGGCGCTTCTCGGCCTCGCGCTCCTGGGCGTGGCCGAAGGAGAGGAGCCGTCCTACTACCTGCGGCGGATCCGCCCGTCGGGAATCGAGGTGGATGACATGACCCCCACGATCGTCTCGCCACTCCCCACGGAGATAGTCCCCGAGGCCTGCCCGGAACGCCTCGTGGTCGTTTGCGGGAAGAGAGGCTACGCGGACTCCCTGCGTCCCTACCTCGCCGCCCTTGGACTGCCCGGATTTGGGGCGATCCCCGCGGAGGGGCTCGCAGGCGAGGTGGCCGCCGCCCTCGAGGCTACCTGGAAGCTGCTTGCCAAGGCGGCGGAAGGGGAGCCGACCGCCCCGCCGCTGCGGGTGCTTATCAAGCACTATCCACAAGAGCTTCCGGCAGGCCCTTGCTTCACGCTCCACGTCACCTTTTTCACGGTCCCCGATCCTCACCTGGAGGGCGATGAGGCCACGCGCGCGGAGGGTCCTTCCACCGACAGAAAGATCGAGGAACGAAGCGTACCCGGGGCCTGGTTCGACATCCGGGCCACCTACCTCTTGAAGGCGGGCGAACGGCGTCTCCTCGAGGCGTCGTGCGAGGCCACGACCCGCGTACGGCGCCCCGCGCGGGCCCCGCGCCTCGCGCAGCTGCTCCAAGAGAAGAGCATTGAGCCCCTCGGTGCGGATGAGCGGGGGGCCGCGCACTTCGAGCTCTATGCTGGGGACCGCGCCGGCTTTGCATGGTTCGACCGGAGCTGGGGAGTGGGGGCCAGCGATCCGTGGGCGGTGGCCTATCGGGCGCCCTGGAGGCCAATGGGGGAGCCCCCGTCGTCGGAGAGGGCGACCCTGCCCGCCGCGCTCCTGGACCGGCTGCTGGCATTCGTGCGGCGCGCCTGATTCGGTAGGCCTCAGGGCGCGAGGAAGCGCGAGAAGCGCGCCTTGTCGGCGGCAAGCCTGTAGGCCTCCTCCCCCGTCACGGCCCGCTCCTCCGCCAGTCGGAAGAGCGCATCGTCCATGCGGTGCATGCCCTCGGCCCTCCCGGCCTGCAGCATCGACTCGATCTTGTGGGCGGCCCCCTCGCGAATGACGCTGCGGAGGGCCGTGGAGGTGAAGAGGAGCTCGGTGGCGGCGAGGCGCCCCCGGCCGTCCGCTGCGCGGCAGAGGATCTGGCTCAGCACGCCCTGGAGCGACTCCGCCAGCATGGCGCGCGCGGCGGCCTGCTGGTCCTCGGGGAAGACCTCGACGATGCGATCCACCGTGCGCGCCGCGCTCGTGGTGTGGAGCGTGGAAAAGACGAGCATTCCCATCTCGGCGAGGGTGAGCGCGAGGCGGATCGTCTCGTAGTCGCGCATCTCTCCCACCAGAACCAGGTCGGGGTCCTGGCGCGCCGCGGACCGGAGGGCGTCGGCGATGGAGCCGGTGTCGGCTCCGACCTCGCGCTGCGAGAAGGTGCAGCGGTCGTTGGGGTGGAGGTACTCGACGGGGTCCTCGATCGTCACGATGTGCCGGGCATCGCGGTGGTTGATGAGATCGAGGAGCGCCGCGAGCGTCGAGGACTTCCCGCTGCCGGTGGGGCCGGTGACGAGGACCAGCCCGCTGCGAGCATCGGCGAAGCGCGCGGCCGCGACCGGGATGCGCAGCTCCTCGAGCGTCGGGATCCGTAGCGGGATGCGCCGGAAGACCGCGCCGGTGCCGCCCTGGTGGCGGAACACGTTCACGCGGAACCGCCCGGCGCCCTCGACGGCGTAGGCCAGATCCACCTCCCCGTCGCGCAGGAACATCTCGCGGCGGCGGGCGTCCAGGAGCGGCTCCAGGAGCGGCGCGGCGGGCACGATTCCTCCGGCCTCCTCCAACTCGCCATGGACGCGGATGCGCGGCGAGATCCCGTCGAGGAGATGGAGGTCGGAGCCTCCTCGCGCGTCGAGTTCCCTCAGCAGATCGTCAAGTCCCATCGGCCCTCCCCGGGAAACGCGCGGGATTCTTGGCGTGCCGCCGCGCCGTCTCCGCCGTGACGAGACTCTGCTCCACCATCTCCGCCAACCGGCTATCCAGGTCGATCATGCCCTGCTTGCGCCCGATCTGGAGCATGGAGGGGATCTGGTGGGTGCGCCCGTCGCGGATGAGAGCGGCGACGGCGGGGGTGATGGGAAGCACCTCGTAGGCGGGGACTCGGGCCCCGCCCCCGGCACGCGGCACGAGCCGCTGGCAGACGACCGCGCGGAGCGAAGCGGCGAGCATCGTCCTCACCTGCTCCTGTTCCTTGGCGGGGAAGACGTCGAGGAGGCGGCTCACCGTCGAGGCGGCGTCCCGGGTGTGGAGCGTCCCGAACACGAGATGCCCCGTTTCGGCGGCCACGACGGCTGTGCGGATCGTCTCCAGATCGCGCAGCTCCGCGACGAGGATGACGTCGGGGTCCTCCCGCAGCGCCGCGCGCAGGGCGCCCTCGAACGTGCGCGTGTGCTCACCGATCTGGCGCTGCGTGACGTTGCAGCGCGCCGGCGGGAAGACGAATTCGATGGGGTCCTCGATGGTGATGATGTGCTCGTGGCGCGTCTCGTTGATGCGCTGGATGAGGGCGGCGAGCGTCGAGGACTTGCCGCAGCCCCCCGGGCCCGCCACGAGCACCATCCCGGTGTTGAGGTCGGTAAAATCGTAGAGCGAAGTCGGCAAACCCAGCGCGGCGAGATCGCGCAGCTCGGCGGGGATGCACTTCAAGCTGATGCCGGTGCCCCGGCGGTGGTGGAACAGGTTGGCGCGGAACCGGCCGTGCTCGGGATCGGTGAAACAGAAATCGACGTCGAGCCCCGCCGCCGCCCCCGCCCGCCGAAGCAGTGCCTCCGCGCAGCCTCGGACCTCCTCCTCCGTGAGCGCCGGCCGGTCGAGGCGCACCACCTCACCCTCGATCCTCAGATGCGGAATCGCGCCCGCGCCCAGATGCAAAGCCCCCGCCCCCCTCCCTCGCGCCTCCCCCAACAGGGACCTGAGGGTCACTTCCCAGGATGTGTGTAAGACGTTGTCGGACAATGGGTTAGTAGGCGTGGGGTGCGGCAGCGCTGCCGCATGGGCAGGAAAGGATTACCGGTGCCAGACGATCTGACCACCGGGGAGGAAATAGAGCATGAACATCGAGCCTCCGGCCACGTCGGCGGGGTGGCGGGTGCCGGGCGGGTAGACCACCCAGCCGGGCGGGTGGCCGTCGAAAGTCGGCGCGCCCTCGAACGCGAAGCAGAGATCCACCTCCCCCGCCGGATGGGTGTGCTCCATGCCTTTCCCCTTGGAGAAAACCGCATCCACGCTGAACCCCTTGCGCTCCTTGGCGAGCCGCCCGAATCGGGCGGCCCCCGCCTCCTTGGGACAGAGCGCCGCGAGGTTCTCGCGGCAGAATCGCTCGAGCGCGGCGCGCGTCGGGAACTTCGCGTCGAGGGAACGCTTCGACGCCGGCGCATCCCGCAGATCGAGCGTCGCGAGGTGGTCCAGGACCGGGTCGAGGTGCGTCCAGATGTCGTCCATCAATCCACCGTGAAGGGGAGGGTTGGAGAGTGGTTGCTACCGTCGCTGAGCGCCAGGGTGCCGGGACCGAGGGGCGCCTCGGGGTCCACCACGGCGAACGCGTGAAGCACGTCGCCCGCCATCCCTAGGCTCTCCGTTCGCAGATCGAAGAGGCGCGAGCCGTTTTCACCGCTGAATCGCGGCAGGTCCTCGTCGTCGAAATTGATGCCGTAGACCCGGGTGGGCGCCTCTCGGCTCCCGTGCGCCGGAAAGACGGCGAAGAGCAACCGGGTCGTCGGCCGCGGAATGGCGGCTCCAGCCCCGTCGAGGGGCGAGAAGCCGACCACCCCCTCCGCCGCCTCCCCTCCAATGAGCAGGTAGACGAGCCCGGGCACCGCCGCCGCGGGCACGGTTGCGGTGACGGTCGTGTCGCTCGAGCCGGTGACCGTTCCCTCCACGCCGCCGAAGAAGACGCGGATCGCACCCGCCCCGAACCCGCTGCCGCCGAGCGTCACGGCGCTCCCGACCATCGCGCTCTCCGGCGCCACGGAGTCGAGGCGCGGCCCGACGAACGGCGCCACGTTCCAGGTGAACGTGTCGAGGAGCGGACCGCGGCGGCGGTAGAGCTCGATGGCATGCGCCCCCGCGGGCGCCGGGGAGAGCCGCAGTACGGCGTACTCCCCGCCCATGACCACGTCCGCGGTGCGGTCCACGCCGTCGAACAGCAGCCGCATCAGGTCGACGGGGAAAAAATCCGTCGCGTCCGCTGCCAAACGGACGACCACATCCAGGTCGGGACGCGCCGAGACGGACGCGCCCCCGCCCCCGGGCGAGAGGCGCTGGACCACCACAAGGGTCGTGTCGGCGCTGCAGGCGGCCAGGATGAGGAGTACGAGGAGAAGGGCGCGCATCCGCGGCCCAGTGTGCCATGCGCGCGCCCGCCTCGAAAAGCTCCCCTTGCGCCTGATGGTTGACGGCGCCGCCCAGGCTCGACTAGTCTCCGGCGCGAACCCCCCCAAGCCCTCGGAGCACCCCATGAAGGAGAACCTCATCGTCGCCGTCTTCAAGATCGTCCTGCTGGTGACGATCGCGGTCCTCCTCGTCTTCACCTTCATCGCCCACAACGAGACCCAGGCCAAGGTCATCGTGACGGCCCAGCGGGTGGATGAGATGAAGGACCAGCTGTCCGAGGTGCGGCGCACCCTGGCCTCCGGAGTCGGCCGGGCCCCGGCCCCCGCCCGCCCCCCCCCCCCCCCCGCCGCCCCCCCCCCCCCCCCCCCCCCCCCCCCCCCCCCCCCCCCCCCCCCCCCCCCCCCCCCCCCCCCCCCCCCCCCCCCCCCCCCCCCCCCCCCCCCCCCCCCCCCCCCCCCCCCCCCCCCC